>JAYZDF010000067.1:0-41810 GCA_036337945.1 Myxococcota bacterium | reverse complement strand
ACTCGATGATTCGGTCGTATTCCGAAGATCACTAAACGGTAGACTGGTAATCATAACGGGAGCCGTTGACGTTCCTGCCCCTTCGATTCGAGGAATATCTGACTCTAAGAAGTCTGTCTCACCCACAAATATTGCTGAGCGAAGCCGATGCAATGCTTCTAACGTTCGCAGATTCCGTTGATTATATCCATACTTGAGGCCATTTTCGCTGAAGGTACAGGCTCTCAATCCTGCGTTGGTTCGATACGTGGATGGATGGATTGCATCGCCTGCTAAACCAAACTCAGGAAGCCCCGCTAAGCTGAGATTAAAATCAATCAAAGGAATTTCGCGGGCCTGAGCAATTCCTCGAATAATCTCGTTGAATATTTTTGTGTTCTGGTCAGCCGTTTGTGAGCTAGGTCGAGGTGGGACGGTATTCAAAATAGGCAAAATGCCTTGGCTCATCAGGTTTTGCACGACTTGCATCATGGCATCCGCAAAATCGACTCGGGATAAAATGCCTACGTCATTGGTTCCAAACATAACGACGCCATAGGATGGGTTCATCGCAACCATTTCGCGTTCAAGTGGTGAGGGTGAGCCAGAAAGTACCCACTGCGCTGTTCGACCGACTTCAGCTGCTTCGCTTTCGCGCAAATAAGGAGATTCTTGCTCAGATGACGCGGAGCGAAAGTGGGTAACGGTCGGCGCTAACGGTGAAAACTGATCAAGATCAAGATTGTCACTCTCAAAGCACTTCATGAATTGATTACTGACTGTGATTGAGTCGCCAACCTTTATAAATGATCGATCTGAGTTCATCGTGTTCCGACTCAAAAGTGCTTGCCACTTCGTGACCATGGACGAAGTCAACACGGAATGAATACGGCCTGTCTGATAAATAACTGCTCCGGAAGCAATCGGAGTTATACCCGCGTCCGCAGCAGGTAAAGAAGCATCAGTTTTCGGAGAAGATATTCCAGCGTCCAGACGTGCTGGAGTTTCAGACATTTCGCCACCCGAATCAGTGATTAGATTTGTTTGTAAATTTTGACTGTCGCCGCAGCCAAACGAGGGATGTCCCAAAAAAACAAAGCTAAGAAGAAGCCTGTGATGTCCATGAGTTAATCTGCTGCGCAACAACGTCTGGGCGTTCTAGCACAACATTATGGCCTGTGGCTTCAATTATCAGCATTTCACCTTGCGGGATCATTGCTGCGAGCAATTCTCCACGATTTTGGAACGTATGGTCGTACTCACCAACCAAGACCTCAACAGGCACCTGAATCTCACTCGCTTTGAGCTCATAATTAGGCATACTTGATAGTCCTAGCACCTCAATTGCACGCATAAGCCCCTCTTCTTTTTGACTCAGTCGAAGGATTCTCTGATTAATAAGCGTTTCAACACCAAGTTGATTCTGGCTTTCAAACAATGGGTACTGCTCCCAATATTCTACGAAACTTTCGATTCCTTCATCTCGCAGTTTTTGTATCCATCCGTGCTCCAGCTTTATACGTTCGGCATGTTCTCTCTTCTTTGACAGACCAGGATGAACGCCAATGAGAGATGCGGAAGAAAAGAGCTCTGGGTGATTAATCAACAGCGATAACGCTACGCGTCCGCCCATTGAATAACCCACGAGATGAGCTCCCTCGGCTCCAAGCAATTTCAAACGAATCGCTAGTCGTTCAACATACTGTTCAAAATCAAGCTTTGGCTCATCTGGGATAATGCCGCTATGACCAATCAAGTTTGGGGCAATAACCTGAATCCCATCATTGAGGCGATTACGAACGGGGTCCCATGATTGACTCCGACCAGTAAAACCGTGCAGTAAAACAACTGGTCTAGACATTATTCTGAGCTACCTAGAACAATAATGGGTTTGTTAATAACATCAGTTCGCATGTCTGAGCACCTAGTCTCTAAGGACATATATCATTTCCCTCCGCGTCGCTACAGCGAGAACCGGCCTGTATGGTGACAGATGAGGTCACAGAGACTCCGTTTTGATCTGTGGCGGTCGCACGCATTTCAAGCAGTTCTCCTCGAGCAGAGCAACAATCTCTCACTATGAGTGGAAGTGCGTAAAACTGTGCTCCCGTTTGTGCAGGTTGAAGCATTTTATTCCACTCTGAATTCGTCATGAGTTGTCCATCCAGTTCCTTGACCAAAGTAAATTTGAGATTCACGCGATTCGATGCATCTAAGCCCCTTGCTTCCAAGCCACCCCAAATATGATACCCGCCCAGTCGTCCAGTACCTTGAGGACCAAGAATCAAAGCAAGGACTTGACCTTCCGTCACCGGCGCGAATGCTGTCTCGCCTGTACCGAGCACCAAGCTTGCGGAGGTGCTTCCGTTTCCACCTGTAGAACCCGCTGTTCCGCTGTCTGGTAATTCGCTATCTATGGGTTCAGCGCTACCGCAAGAAAGAAAAAAACTGAGCAACAATATCAAGAAACGGTTCATGCGAAACGCTCCATATCTAACTGTAACTTTGTCATAACTGAGATCGACTGCTGCATTATCCATCGAATTATCTGACTGTCTATCGGAAACCATGCCAGTGGAATCGCCATCAAGAATACAAATCTTCCGTTCGCTCGGTCAAAATAGACAGTGCCAAAGTCCAAACCACGATTCACATTTTGTAAATACTCAATCACTGAGTCGTCATTTACTAAAGCGACCGGGTTGTTCTCGAGAACACCCACTCGGAGACAATTACTATCATCCAATTCGAACTCAAAAACAAAATCTTGATTTGCACTCAGCGCAACTCGCACTCCGACCCTGTTGAGCTGCGGACGATGTTGAGGTTGAAGACCGGTTTGTACCAAAACATCAAAGATATTTTGCAGGGAGGCTGGGTTTTCAGGCTCGTGCGTGACGTTGAAGCGCGGCACGTTCATTTTCTGAACTTGCGATGTTCCTTCCACCAAGTGTCCCAGAAGATCACGCAAAATTACCGGTGCCGGAAGGCCTGTTCCAAGAAATAAACCGCCAGAAATGTCGAAATGTTGTTGCTCCGAATCATAGTACACTCTGCCGATTCCCCACTTCGCATTGAGTTCGTCCAGCGACCCCAACCTCTGTGATGTAGGTTCGCCTTGCAGACAAGCCTGCACTGTAAAACGAAGAGAAGACAAGTTGGTGGTAGCATTACACCGAAACGTTCGAGACGACTCAGTTGCGGTCCACTCGAACAAGGTATGAACGGGCTCCGCTGCATGGTCGAACGACCAATCGACATCGAGTAGGGTCATTACATCCCGCAAAACGAGAAGCCGTTGTTTGTTAAGGGTATCCCTGTCCACTTGAGTTGCTTCCTTTCGTCTTCCGTGGTCAATTACCAACACGGTAACTGCGCTGAGTATCTATGGAAAAGATTGAATTCACGGTCAATGGTCAAGTCGTGTGTACTGACCAAGTTTCGCCAAATACAACCCTTCTTCAGTTCTTACGGAACGAATTAGACCAGACTGGTACAAAAGAGGGATGTGCGGAGGGCGATTGCGGCGCTTGTACAGTGGCAATCTTGGACGCCGAGAAGAAATCTTATCGAGCGATAAACAGCTGCTTAGTTCTCTTGCCGATGGTTCATGGAAAAGAAGTCGTGACGGTGGAAGGTCTCCAGGATCCAGACGGCTATCACCCTGTGCAAGACAGTCTTGTGGAAGAGTTAGGGTCGCAGTGCGGTTATTGTACTCCTGGAATTATCATGTCCATGTTCGAGGCTTGTTACCGAAATGATCTCGACGAAGACTGGAAGCTAAACGACCAAATGTGCGGTAACCTATGTCGATGTACTGGCTATCGACCGATTCTCGATGCCACGAAGAAAATAGCAGGTCTGCAACCCACGGACCGGTTTGCCAATCGCCTCGAAGAGGCGCCTGTTCGCTCTGGTGTAATCAACTATTCTCATTTGGGCGAACGGTACATCGCACCCGCTCGACTCGATAAACTTTGGGATATACTAGAAAACGAGAGCGAAGCTCAAATCATCAGTGGAGGCACAGACTTGTCTCTGCTAATTACCAAGAAATTCCAGACGCTACCGTTTCTTGTTTCACTCGAGAGTATCGATGAACTTCGTTTCTTTCGCGATCAAGATAACTTTGTTGAAATGGGTAGCACGCTCACGCTAAGCGAACTGGAAGAAAGTATTGCACCGCTTGTTCCGGCCGTTGGACGAATGCTTAGATTTTTTGGCGCTCGCCAAATAAAGAATCGAGCAACACTCGGAGGAAACCTTTGCACAGCTTCACCTATCGGTGACCTTCCTCCTATTCTCATCGCTTTGGGTGCTGAGGCGGTAATTTTGAGTCGAGCAGGAGAACGCGCCATTCCCCTCGAAGATTTTTTCGTCGACTACAGGAAAACTGCACTCAAGAAGGGCGAAATCCTCGGAAAAATTCGGTTTCCTAAACCAGGCAAGAACTCGAGGGTCATCGCTTATAAAGTTTCAAAACGGCAGGAATTGGACATTAGCACGGTGTCGGCGGGGCTATTCGTGGAATTGTCGGAACACAACACGATCAATACTGCACGGTTCTGTTTTGGGGGTATGGCGGCTACTCCAAAGCGAGCTGCGAATGTTGAAAAAGCCGTTCTTGGAAAAGTTTGGAATCAAGACACAGTGTCCGCCGCAGTTGAAGAACTAGAGCAGGACTTCAAGCCTTTGAGTGATCACCGAGGTTCCGCTTGGTACCGCACGACCGTAGCAAAAAATTTGCTGCGAGCCTTCCAACTCGAATCGAACGAAACTTCACCTGATGCTCTTCCTGTGAGGCCAGTTGCAACCGTTCAAATTGGAGGCTTGTCGTGACGGACAAAAAAGCATCTCCATTACACCAACATTCAATTCACGAAAGCGGGTATCGGCACACTACAGGCGAAGCAATCTACGTCGATGACATCCCCACAAACCGCCATGCTCTTGTGGGGCTCATTTTTGTATCGCCCATCGCAAAGGGTAAGCTCACAAAGCTCAGTGTCGACCAAGCCAAACAAGCGGAAGGAATACGCGCGGTTCTCACCGCTAAAGATATTCCTGGTATAAACGATATTGCACCGGTGGCGCATGACGAACCTCTTTTGGCTGAGTCCGAAGTTCAGTGTGTAGGCCAGCATTTGGCATTGATTGTTGGAAATAGTCTCAAGCACTGCAGAAATGCCGCCAAACTCATCGAAATCGAGTACCGAGAGGAAAAGCCGGTACTTACAATAGAACAAGCCATCGCCCAAGACTCGTACCTGACGCCGCCACACATCATCCGTCGCGGCGATATAGATAAGACTTTAGCGGACGCGAAGCACGTGCTCAAAGGTAAAGTCTCCACAGGCGGACAAGATCATTTCTATCTTGAAAGTCAGGCCGCGCTGGCCATCCCCGACGAACAAGGAACACTGCACATTCACTCGTCCACCCAACATCCTTCGGAGGTCCAAGCAAAAATAGGAGAAGTTCTTGGAATACCTAGAGAACGAATCGTTGTGGAAACCAGGCGGATGGGCGGCGGCTTCGGCGGAAAGGAGACGCAGGCCGCCCCTGTGGCAGCGCTCGCGGCTCTTGGGGCAATCGTGACGAAGTGCCCAGTAAAAGTATGGTTCAATCGCGACCAAGATATGACTCAAACCGGAAAAAGGCACCCCTTCTACTCTGAATACGAAGTCGCATTTTCGGATGAAGGTATGATCGAAGGCCTCAAGGTTAAGACATTTGCGGACGGTGGTTGGAGCTGCGACCTATCGCAAGCGATTTTAGATCGATGCTTGTTCCATCTCGATAATAGCTATTACATTCCGAGCCTCGAGTTCACGGGTCGAGTTGCTAAGACGAATCTTGTATCGAATACCGCGTTTCGCGGATTTGGCGGTCCTCAAGGAGTAGTCGTTATTGAGGAAGTTATTAATCGAATTGGACAGACGCTAAATTTAGATTCGACTCTCGTTCGTCAAAGAAACTTCTATGGTGACGCTCCCAGAAACATAGCGCCCTACGGTCAAGTTATCGAAGATTGTCGGCTCCAAAGAATTTTTGAGGAATTGATGAAATCCTCATCTTACACTGAAAGGCAAAACGATATTCAGAAATTCAACGATGAGAGTTCCTGGGTAAAACGGGGCATAGCATTTCAACCTGTGAAATTCGGGATTTCGTTTACGCACTCTGTTTTGAATCAAGCTGGAGCCCTCGTGCTTATTTACAGTGATGGTTCTATTCAGCTCAATCATGGCGGAACGGAAATGGGCCAAGGGCTTCATACCAAGATGCTCACGATCTGCGCGCACGAATTTGGCGTCAGTAAAGATCGAATTCGATTAATGGACACGGCTACCGACAAAGTACCAAATACATCCGCGACGGCGGCATCAAGTGGTTCGGATCTAAATGGCCAAGCTGTTCGCGAAGCTTGTAAAACACTGAAAGCACGTCTGAGGAAAGTCGCGTCGAAGATGCTCGCCGTTGACACTTCACATGCTCATGAGATTTCTTTTGTAAACAATCAAGCTAAAGCGCCGAATGGAAACGCGGTTGAATTCTCTGACTTAGTACAAACTGCTTACAACTCGCAGGTTTCCCTCTCCGCCACGGGATACTACGCTACGCCTGACATTTTTTATGATCGTGACAAAGGGGCCGGAAAACCTTTCCATTATTTCGCCTATGGCGGAGCCGTTTTAGAAGTCGAGGTCAATGGATTGACCGGTGAGTATAAACTTAAGCGCGTTGATATCTTGCATGATGTAGGAGATTCGTTGGTACCTTCTATCGATCGAGGACAGGTCGAAGGGGCATTCATTCAAGGTTTCGGTTGGTTGAGCTGCGAGGAGATGGTTTGGTCGGATTCGGGTCATTTGAAAACATACTCACCAGACACCTACAAAATCCCAGCCTTTAGCGACGCGCCCGAAGCATTTCATGTCCAGTTGCTCGAGCGCGCTCCTCAACACAATGTCATTCACGGTAGCAAAGCCGTGGGTGAACCGCCATTTATGTTAGGAATCGGAATTATTGCTGCACTAAGAAAAGCGATTGCTGGGTTCAATTCATCCTCAGCTTTTGATACAGAGCTCAAGATCCCGTGCACTGCAGAATCTGTACTTCGTTCAATAGAAAGAGTCCGCGAGTAGCACGAACAAGAAATCAGGAATTCTAAATGAGCAAAACCGTTATTGAAACCTTCAAAACTGCCGCGCAAAGGTACGCTAATGACATCGCCTTGAAGCATAAGATCAATGGAAAATGGCAAGATATTTCAGGGGCAGAATACGAAAATCATGTACTCACTACAGCCAAAGCACTGATCAAAATGGGTTTGGAGCCAGGCAAAGGCGTCGCGATAATCGGGTATAATTGTCCTCAGTGGTTCTACGCGGACGTAGGGGCAATCTTTGCAGGTGGCATTCCGGCAGGGATCTATACAACGAATAGCGCCGAGCAGTGTCAATACATTGCGCACCACTGCGAGGCGCAAATTGCAGTTGTTGAAGATGCAGCTCAATTGGCGAAGTTCAAAAAAATTCAGGACCAACTTCCTCACCTCAAAGCAATTGTCTTGATGTATGGCGAAGATAGTTCTGATGATGTTTATTCGTGGAGTGATCTAAAACGACTTGCTGCTGAGCAAAATGACTCTGAGCTCAATGAGCGGATGAAAAATCAAAAGCTGGAGGATACCTGCACCCTCATTTATACATCAGGAACAACTGGCGATCCGAAAGCAGTCATGATTACGCACAATAACGCAACTTGGACTGCACAAGCGGGCGTTGATTGTGTAGACATGCGAGAGGGCGATTGCGGTATTACATATTTACCACTTAGCCATGTCGCTGAACAAATGCTTTCAATACACGGTCCAATGCTCACTGGCGGTTCAGTAGCCTTCGCAGAAAGCCTGGAGAAACTCGGTGACAACCTTCGAGAGATACGTCCCAACTACTTTCTTGGTGTGCCTCGGGTATGGGAAAAAATTCAGGCGAAGATGATGGCGGCTGGCGCTCAAAACTCGAATATAAAAAAGAAGATCGCTGCTTGGGCCAGAGATATAGGCCTAAAAACCGGTTATGCGATACAGGCGGGCGAAAATCGGCCACTACTTTATCCGCTAGCCCACAAATTAGTTTTTTCGAAGGTTCGTGAGAAATTGGGCCTTGACCGTTGTCGAATCATGGTGACGTCTGCGGCACCAATTTCGAAAGACACTCTTGAGTTTTTTCTTAGCCTCGATATCCCCCTGATGGAGGTCTATGGAATGAGCGAGTGTACAGGCCCAGCCACAGTCTCAACGCCTGAAAGATTCAAAACAGGTAAAGCAGGCTTCGCTCTTCCCGGTACGGAAATCCGCATTGCAGAAGACGGAGAGGTCTGTATGCGCGGACCGCATGTATTCGCTGGTTACATGAAAAATCCGGAAGCGACAGCGAGTGCTCTAGATCAAGAAGGCTGGCTTCATTCTGGAGACATAGGAACAATCGATGAAGATGGTTTCTTACAAATCACGGATAGAAAAAAAGAACTTATCATTACAGCTGGAGGAGAAAATATTGCGCCACAGCTGATCGAAGCCGCCTTGAAATCTATTCCGGTGGTCGCTCAAGCTGTCGTCATTGGAGACCGCCGAAAATATCTGAGCGCCTTACTCACTCTCGATGCTGAAAATCTCCTCACTGAACTTGAAAAAGCCGGAAGTAACGCGACAGACGTCCCAACTGCAGCAGCGTGCGAAGGATTTAGCTCATTTTTGCAAAGCCAGATTAACGAGGTGAACGAAAAACTCGCTCGAGTTCAAACAATAAAAAAATGGACTGTAATTCAGACCGAATTCACGCCAGAAAGCGGAGAGCTGACCCCAACGATGAAGCTCAAACGTCGGGTCGTAAATGAAAAATACAGTGATGAAATAGAAAAAATGTATGATTGATCGTTAATTATTTAGCCTCAATTTCGTTGAGAACATACCTTAGACAAATTATAGGTTCTTATCCTTCAATCTTTATTTCAGACATTGACTGCTGCCTGTTACCAGCAAGCGTATCAATCTTTCTTATAAGCTGAGGAGAGGATTCTTTCATTCTTTCCATCATCTCCTCGGTAATGCGAAACAACTCCATCGACTCGGTCGCTCGAACCGTTGCTGTTCGAGGTATTTTGGCAAGCGCAGCAACTTCGCCAATGATTGTTCCTGGACCAAGCTCGGCGATGCGAACTTCTTCGCCTTCTTGTTGGGTGTAAATCTCGGCGTGACCACTCTTCACAATATACGCTTCTCGGCTGAGTTCGCCTTGCGTAATAAAGATCTCGCCGGCCGGGACTGATAAATCATCGAGTTGAGTAAGTAAGTTCTTTCTGCTTTCTGCTGACAAGACACTAAAAACTTCTGAACGGGCAAGAATACCGTCGACTACTCGTGCTTTGTAGAGTTCTATCAAAGTTGCTTCGGCCTTCGGATTTGTTTGAATAACGTTTCTCATGAGTGTTCGGTCAAATTCGATAACCTCAACAGATTCCATAGCTTCAACAGTCGCGTTACGAACAGACGTTCCAAAAAATCCCTGCTCACCGAAGTATTCACCTTCCGCAAGCGAAGCGAGAAATATTTTTTCACCGGACGACGATAAGGTATGAACAAGCGTTCGTCCCTTTACGATAAGAAACATGCTGTCCCCTGTTTCACCTTGGCTGATGATGGGGTCTGTCATCGAATACTGCTGTACCTTCGCTAAGCGAATGAGTTGAGCGAAGGCAGATGGTGACAGGGTCGAAAGCCAGGGGCAAGGAACTACTGATGTTGCGATTTGGCTGAGGCTCGCGACTACGACATAGCTAAGTAATTCCGAAAAGCCGGTAGAGTCCCGAAAGAAGTGTGGAATGAGTCTTTGATTAGAATAGCCAATAAAGGAGGTGAGTAACGCCATCTCCTCAAGGAATGTTTCATCTTCAGGCATTAGTTGGTGTGCCCGGATAGATAAGCTCAGAGCTTGAGCAAACATACCTTGTTGCGCAAACTTTAAAACAGCAATTCGGTAAGTCGCTCTGGCCGCAGGAAGGTCGCCACTATTTTCCATAAAGGCTGCAAGTTCAACCAATCGATTAAGATCGGGCGACTTACAGAAATCCCGAACGATGCCCTTTGCTTGATCTGGATACTCAAATGATTCGAGTTCGTCACTCGCCTGAAGGAAAGACGGGCTGACGGATACGGCTTCGTCGGCTGGGCATACTTCAGAAAGATCAATTATTCCAAGTTCCGCTCTGTTTTCGGTCAAAAATAATCTCAAGTCATGGCTTCCGCAATTATCGTATTTTTTTGTAAGTAAACTTCGTAGAGCATCACCAAATTCTCTCGCAGTTTGAAATCTTTTTCGTGGTTCAGGATGAAGAGCGGTCATCACAACCTTGTCCAAGCGACGGGTAACTTTACGATTATGACGACTCGGCTTTTGAATTTGACCGTTCTGAACCCGCAGCAGCATGTCACGGTCAATTTCACCGGGATGAGCTTGTTCGCCTGTTAAGAGTTCCCAGAGCACCAACCCGCAAGCAAAAACATCAGAACGTGCGTCCGTCGGTTCCCCCCTCGCCTGCTCAGGTGCCATGTATGGAATCTTGCCTTCAATTTTCTTTGATTTTTGTTCGGATAGTTTGTCCGCGAAATTTGAGATTCCAAAGTCAGCAATTTTTACACCGCCGTCTTTCGAGAGCATAATATTGTCTGGGCTCATATCTCTATGAATTAGATTTAATGGCTGTCCATTTGGACCTATGGAGGTATGCGCATAATCAAGACCGCGGCAGACTTCCGACATAATATATAAAGCAAGCCCAGGCGAAAGACCGCGGCCAAGAACATTTTCAAGGTTAAGGAGCTGAATTAGGTCACATCCGTGAACATGTTCCATCGCCAAAAAATATGTTTCGTCGCACTGCCCAAAGTCGAAGACCTGGATGACGTTTTGATGAGAAAGCGAAATCGAAACTTGAGCTTCATTAAGAAACATGGAGATCAATCGAACGTTCGATGTCATTTCGGGACGAATTCGTTTGATGACCAGGTTTTTTGAGAAACCACTAATACTAGATGAACGCGCGAGAAAAATTTCCCCCATTCCACCGACCGCGAGTTGATGCAGGAGTTGATATCTTCCGAATTGTTCCATCTTACCGATCTTCCTTCGCAGACAGTTTCAAACGATTTCAATAGCCAGTCAGGACTTTGAACTTACTCTAATGGATAACTGTATGTTGGGTGACATAGAGCATAGTGCGCTATGTTTTTTGAATCAAAGGTCTTCGAGAAGCTGCTCTTCTTCAAGCTGAACTGTTTCTTCTTTTAGATGAGTCGATTCGTATTCAATCGTGATTGTCGGTTGACGGGTTTTTTTGCAGCCAAGATACATCCAGACTTTTGTCTCAGCGACTTCCCAAGCGCAGCTCATTTGCATTCGTCCCGATTCGACCAAAACACCATGATAGCTCGAATGCTCTAGGACAAAGCCTGAGTTACAAGAACGCCATGCATTAAAGGTCGTTTTCGAGTCGATGGGTTCACCATACTTTTTAGAAAGTAACCGACGAAGATTCTTAAACTTCGCAATGTACTCCATGCCGGTGTCTAAAGAGGAACGGAACGTAATGGATGCTGCATAGAGTCGGTCGTCAGCCAAAAGGTACGTGACCTCTGCGGGAAGCTTTGCGACCCGTTTACGTTCTTCGAGTCTTTCAGGGGTGACCGCTTGGGCACCGGGACATACATGTTGTACTTCGCTAGCACTCATACCCCAACGGGTTGGGCCATAACCTTCGATCCGGTACACACGAGTAGGAATTGCGGATTCGAAAAGACCTGAATCCATACGGGCAGGCGGAGTTGAGTCATGGATGGAAGAACGTGGACGTGATGTAGGCGCTTGCGTAAGTTTTGCACTCTCGGGTCTGATTTGAGCCTCGCGAAGCATAGTTACCGCTCCTTCTGGTTCATTGGGATCAGCTGCCTCGTCGATTTGTGCAACTGCTTCTTGAAGTCCGGCCATCTTCGGTTTACGTCCCTTTTGTATTGATGGCTGCGATTCGCGCTTATCCATCAGTACCTGTTGCGAAATACTCCATCGTGGTCCCTCGTGTGAGAACGGCTGTTTACAGTCTTCTCAAGCGGCACACCGCCCAACCAAAGTACGTCGCTACGTGAGCATCGTATCCGATCGAGTGATGTACGTCACGCACTGATTGACCTTTTTTCGGTCGATGGAAACAAACGTATCCGCACAGTGCTCACTTTGGAACCAAAATGGTTCACTGGGCACTATAGGTCGTCTTTATCACTCTTGAGTCAATAGCAAGACCCCATGTTTTTTATGCATTGGGCGAAAGAGCGAGCTTTTTTGTTCGATATGCGGAGAACCCGATATCATAATGTTTCAATCACACTAGATTGTGGCGACAAACCTCCGTGTTGTTCGGCTGGAATTATCATTCGCCGCGTAAGTTGAGTATGATTGCAGCGCAAATTTGCGCAAGAACTTTGAGACTCGAAGGCCTTGAACCACCGATGCTCCTTTCTGATGTGGAGTGGACGATGCATTCGCTGTGTTATTTTTTTTCAGTACTTTCAGGTGCTTATGGGTACCTAGCTCAGTTGTTTCCTCGTCTTGGTTCGCCGCGACCTGAGACAACAAATTCACTTCGGTACTATCCGGAACTCGATAGACCGTGTTGAGACCGCCTGAAAATGAAATATTCTCGTCTAATGGTATGGTGACCACTGGGCGTCCGCTTTCAACATCAGCCTCGAACCTGAGAACGCCTTCTACTAGGCGGGGTTGACCGCCTACTTGAATGGGGTAGTCGAATTTTATCTGCCCAGAAACCTTCCCACCTTCCGCGACGTGCTGCTGTACGCTAGCTACGGTATGCGGTTCAGACTGAGCCTTGCGTCGGCCGGGCCAAACCCTAAAGGTTTTGCCCAATCCACGTCGGTTCAACTCAAAATCTCTTCCCCTCCGCGTATTTCGGTTCTGCCTCGCAGCAGCTCTACGTTGTTGAGACCACCGTTTTCGACCTTCATTAGAAATTGTCGCACGATCGGGGGTAAGTACTCGCTCTATTCGGTCAACGGCGCGACGAGAATCAATCACCTTAACGATTCGACGAGTTTCCGACCCTCTCGCTCCTCGAACAGACGTGACCATCAATTGGCTGTTCGGCACTTTCCGTGAAGTCTGAAGGGTGAATGCAACTTTTTTTTCAGGTAGTCTCGTATTCGCCGTCTCTACTTCATCATGTCGTCACGTATATCCCTAACATTAGTGTGCCTAAGTATCGTTGGGCTGGTTGTTCTGACTGCGTGTGATCTCACTGCGGTTGAAGGTGCTCATCTTCGGGTCACAAATAATTCAGAAGAATCTGGATTTGTCGGGATTATCGGAAGCGACGGGATTATCTGTCCGGATAACTGCGACGAGGTATTCCCTGTGGGTCGAGTGATTGAACTGATTGCGACACCTCTTGCAGGTTTCGAGTTCAGTGAATGGGGTGAAGACTGCGCAACACAAAATTCTACTATCAGCGACTCCCAAAGACGCAGGTGTATTCTGACGATGTCCGAAGACCGAAGCGTGACCGCGAACTTTAACCCACGTCAGCAATTCCTCCAAGTCTCCGTCGAGCAACCAGATATGGGTCGCATAACCGTTCAAGGTACGACGATAAACTGCTCAGAGAACATTAGCGACGACACATCATGCAAAGCTTCTCTACCCTATGGTCGACGCATTCGAGTCCATGCAGCGCCGATGCAAGGCTCACGCTTAGCCGAATGGAAAGGTGATTGCGTAGGGCAAGGCGAATGTGTCGTATCAATGACTCAGGATCGAAGAATTTCAGCATCTTTTGAGCCAGACTCCGTTTCAATTGAGATTGGGAAAACAGGGAACGGCGTAGGACGAGTGATCTCTTTACCGGCGGCCATTGATTGTGGGCCAACCTGCAAGGCAAATTTCCCGCGTGGCCAAATTCTTGCGCTGCGAGCAGAACCCGCGGCTGGTTCAACTTTTACTGGATGGTCGGGTGAATGTGCAGGTCTTGAAGAGTGCCGAATAACGCTGAATGAAGACTACTCGAGCATCAGTGCTGAGTTCAGCACTCAGACATTTACACTGACTGCTTCCATCACGGGCGCAGGAGCGATCATTTCGAGTCCTGCAGGAATCAATTGTTCGACAACAGAGACGGACTGCGCGTTAGAACTACCAGCAGGAACCGAAATCACTCTCACAACTCTTGAGGATGAAGGTTTCGAACACGAAAGCTGGACAGGCGATTGTTCTGGAATCGGCAGCTGCACACTAACAATGGACTCGAATAAAAATGTGGAAGCTATTTTCAGACCCGCCGAATACGACGTCACAGTAAACCTCGTGGGGCCAGGACGTGGAAATATTGTATCGCAACCAAACGGCATCGATTGCCCTTCGGAGTGTGTACGAAGCTTTCCACATGGGACTCAAGTGACACTCATTGCGCAAGACGAACCAGGCTCCATTTTTGCTGGATGGACCGGTGCATGCGCCGGTAGCGAAGAGTGTGTATTATCGCTGACAAACTTCGAGACCGTTGTTGCGAGATTCGAAATTGAGCGTCACACACTCTATGTAACTTCACGCGGACTCGGAAGCGGACGTATTACTTCGGTTCCAGCCACCATAGATTGCCCAGGTAATTGCTCGGTCGAACTTGATCATCAACAAACAATTGAACTGATTGCAGAACCACTTGCTGGTTCAAGGTTTATAGGCTGGGAGGGAATCTGCATTGGTCAGGCGCCGTGCATAATCACAGCCGAATCCTCAGGTACTGTTGTTGCTGTTTTTGAGAGCACATACGAACTCATCACCGTTTCAGAATTTACCATGGGTTCAACCGTTGGAGCAGCCGGTGCTCAAACGAACGAACAACCTCCAGCAGACATTGCGTTGACCGGTAATTTCTTTATGAAAAACACAGAGGTCACGCACGGAGAATGGGAAAAACTGATGGGTCAATCACCATCTAGTTTTCCTGGATGCGGACCCGCTTGCCCCATAGAAACCGTCAGTTATTTTGAGGCTGCCGAGTATCTCAACCGACTTTCTGATCGGCATCAACTCCCAAGATGTTACTCTATCGATGGAAGCAATGTGGAATTCGCAGGGGTCCATTGTTTGGGCTTTCGCCTCCCAACGGCAGCAGAATGGGAATACGCAGCCCGAGCAAACTCGCTGCTCGCTTACTCCGACGCCCCCAATGAAAGTACGTCGAACTTATGTGAACCAGATACAAACCTGGAACCTCGAGGGTGGTATTGCAATAACTCCAGCTTACGCATTCACGACGTTGCTCAAAAACAGCCCAACCAATTTGGATTATACGACATGAACGGTAATGTCCGAGAATGGACGGAAACTAATTTTGATCCAAATTACTACGCGACACTTTTTGGACGGACAGTTGATCCTACCGGCGTAAATGCTACTGCACTTAAAGAAATTCGAGGGGGCGGATGGAACAGCGCAGCTCTACAATGCAGGAACGCCGCAAGAGAAGGGTTGCCGGTATCTTCTCGATCTAATGATTTAGGATTTCGACCTGTTCGTCGAAGCTTCGTAAAGATTGACGCTGGTGTCTATCAAATGGGAAGCGAGCCCAATGAGCCCTTCTCCCTTTCGAATGAACGCCCTAAACGCTCCGTGTTTCATCCCCGACCGATCTACGTAGGCCCAAATGAGATCACTCAAGGCGAATATACATCTCTTTCCGGCGTCAATCCCAGCGCATTCCAGGAATGCGGTGGCGCTTGCCCGGCCGAGCAAGTTACTTTTGATGAGTTTGTTCAGTACACAAATCAGCTCTCGATTCAGGCGTCACTCCAACCTTGCTACGTGTTGAGAAATGGTTCGTGGGAGTACGCTAACGACACGTGCACAGGATACAGACTCTTGACCGAATCGGAATGGGAACGTGCGGCGCGGGGTAACACAAAAACAGCAATATTCACCGGTTCTATAGGAACCTCAACATGTAGTGAACCAAGTACCGACTCTGCTGGATGGTACTGCGGGAACTCAGAACAAAAAACCCACCCAGTTGGTGAAAAAACTGCGAATGAGTTCGGGCTATACGACGCCGTCGGAAACGTGCAAGAGTTCGTATTCGACTATTATTCATCCAGTTATTACAACCAGAACATTAATATCGATCCGAAGGGACCTATCTCCGGAACGACAAGAATAGCACGAGGTGGCCATTATGACTCAATCGCGAGCCAGTGCAGGCACGCATTGAGACGCGAGGTTTTGCCACAGTCCCGATCTGCTTTCACGGGCAGCCGTATTAGCCGAACAGCTTGTACCTTGTCTCCTTATCAACCTTCTGCCACCACAAACGCACCAGCTAGCGGGCGTACCGAATCCGTCGCTGTATTCGATGGTCATAAGGTGCTCATCATCGGAGGGATCGGAACCTCAAGCACGAATACCGTATTAGCCTTCGATCCCATCGAGAACAAATGGACAGACATAAACATGAGCGGTGCACCAATTCTCAGCCGAGTCGGCCACGGCGCTATCTTCACCGGAAAAGATGTCCTTGTCTGGGGTGGCGGAAACACATCAACAGGGGTCGGCGCGGTATATTCGCCAGCCCTGGATGAATGGCGGGCAATGAACCAGGGATTGCGCGCACCGGACACTCGGAGCGACTTTGCCCACGTATGGACGGGAACAGAATGGTTGATTTGGGGAGGACGAGACTCTCAATCAACGATGGCTGACGGAGCACTCTATTCTCCTGATTCTGACAGCTGGCACCGTATGAGGCGGAGCTCGTTAGGTTCGCGATATGGGGCTGCGGCCGTTAAGACAAGTACAGGGATTATGGTTCTTGGGGGACTTGACGGCTCATCTCGCCCGCTCAGTGATTACGCTTTTTACAAGCCAAGCACGAACACGTGGTCCAAGATTGGAAATATGCCTCAATGTTCGGGGCGAGTAGACGCGGTGGTCATTGACGAACATGTTCTCGTCGTAAGTGAGGCGGGCTGGTGCCAGTACGACATTCAACAAAATCGTTGGTCGGTCATTCCTGCAAGACCTAATCAGAGGATTTTGTTTAGTCCCGGTGAAGGTGTATTTACGTCAAACGGCACCGAGCTTCTCGTCTACGGTGGGTCTATTTCAAATACCGATGGGGTCTTGGATAGCTTCGAACCCATAACCCAACAATGGCGGACCCCGAGCAACGGGAGTCCACAGGTGTCAGCTCTCCAATCTGTCGGAATTTGGACAGGTTGCCGTTTATTTATCTGGTCAGATGTAGCAAATCGAAACTCGGGTCTCTTGATAGGAAACTAAGATGAGTATTTCCATCAACAAGTATTTCGTTTTTCTGTTCTCTCTCCTTTTTTACTGCGGATGCCCAATAACACAGAGGGCTAAACCAATACCATGCGAGCAAAGTATTGAATGTTTTCCTGGTTTCGAATGTATTGACGAATCATGTACTGCGTGTGGAACGGTGTGTAGCGAAAACATCGGTGAAGGGGTAAGTTCGCGAGGCGGTAGCTACTGCGGAGCCGACAACGTATGTATTCAAATTCCAGCGAACGCTCTCACCAAAACACGCTCGGTATACATCGAGAAATCTCAAGAAATCACTCAAATTGACGGAATCGCACTTGTGAGTCCTATTTATCGAATTCTCCCAAACCCTTTAGAAACGCAAGAGCTTATACAAATAGAAATCCCAGTTGCAAATACTGTTACGCCAACCGCAACTTTTATATATCAAGCAAATGATAAAGCGGGTCCTTGGACTAAACTCACTGGCACATCAACTTTTGCCACGGCGATTGGACAGACCAACTATCTTCATTACTTCGTCGCAGGAAACTCAACCGACTAACCAAACAGCTTTGATACGACGTTTCGGTACTGGGCTTCAATTCGAGGGCGAGAAAGATGTTCACCGTCTTCAACTATCCACTTTCCAGCAACCATTACACGGCGTAAAGCACCTGCTGCATGGCCAAAAACCCAGGCATCCAGAGCTTTTGAAACAGGCACCGAACATATTTTTGAATGTTGATGATCAAGTAGAACGATATCCGCGCGTTTTCCTTTTTCAATCGCCCCAACTGGCTGCTTCAGTGCTTGCGCACCTCCAAGACAGGTTTTGAGATAAAGATTCTGGCCTACCGAGGCCGTGTTTTCATCACAGAGTATATTTCGTCGGTGCTTAGTTAGTCGTTGACCGTACTCCAAAATCCTCAACTCATCAGGAACTGAAACACATACATGACTATCGGAACCAATACCGATTCGCCCTCCTTTCATGAGAAAAAACTCAGTGTCGAAGATGCCATCGCCGAGATTGGCTTCCGTAGATGGGCACAAACCGGCGACGGCTTGGGTAGCCGCCAAATCGGCTTTCTCTTGGTCGGTGAGATGAGTCGCATGAACGAGGCACCAACGTTCATTCACTTCAAAATTATCCAAAAGCCATTGAACAGGTCGCGCCCCAAGGATTTGCAGAGAGTCCTGAACCTCGAGAAGCTGTTCCGCTATATGCATGTGGACAGGAGTATCAGAGTCAATACTCGAGAGAAGTGAGGTAAGCGTCTCACAATCAACCGCTCGAATGCTATGAGGTGCTACCCCGAGTATAGTACCAGACATCGAATCAGTGATTTGTTTTAGACCTTGAAAAAGCTTCAAGTAGTCTTTGAGATCTTTATGCACAAACCTAAGCTGATTATTACTCGGAGCCTGGTTGAAGCCTCCATGAAGGTACAAAACAGGCAACAATGTCATTCCTATTCCAGCTGAGTGCCCCGCTTTAAGGATACTTTCTCCGAGCGTTGAAGCGGGTGAGTACTTTTCGCCGCCCGGCTTATGATGTACATAATGAAATTCTCCTACTGATGTGTAGCCTGCTTCCAACATTTCCATATAGAGAAATTCAGCGATTGCCTGGATGTCGCTTGGCTCAAGCTTTTGCACTAAAGTGTACATGAGCTCTCGCCAGGTCCAGAAAGAATCTTTTACAGATGGATTTCCAGACTCTGTGTGACCGAGCATGGCACGTTGAAATGCATGAGAATGAAGATTAGGCATCCCGGGAATAGCAAAGCCTTTGATAATTTCTTCTTTTCCCTGAAGCTCTGTAGAACAGACATGCGCAACCATTCCAGCATCGTCAACCGTGACGGTGCCAGGAGAGTAGATCGTGTTGCCGCTCAATAAATGTTCGAAAACAAGGGTCTTCATCGGCATGTTTGGCTATAAACCAACATCTAAACCAAGGCTACCAGGACAACTCACTCAATATTTAATTATCAACTTATTGCTGTGAAATCGGGGTCTTAGGCGGAAACCGAGTTTTGAATATTTGGCTGAAGGCTCAGACTTCGTGTAAGAACACTATTAGGTATGAATAATTCTCTGCATTTTGTTCGGTTCACTTTCTTTATGGCATTGACCCTTGTCTGTGGGCTGGTTCTTTTTCCACCATCGACCGTCAAAGCTGAGGCTACTCCCATAAGTGACGCAGTCACCCTGAAAATTGAGGCAACGAACGTGGATGGAGTTACAGTTCTCGTGAATGGGAAAAAATCGGGAGTCACACCGCTGCAACTGAAGTTGCCAAAATCGAATACTGCAGTGACCATGTCCTTTAAGAAACAAGGGTACTTCTCGAAAGAGTTACGGGTGACTCCTCATCGAGCGAGAACCATCAAAATTAAACTTGATAAGGTTCCACCGCCTCCAAAGAAAAAAGATCCTCGAGAAAACCTACCCTTCTAGTGATTGAAATGATTGAGAAGTTACTAAGGGACTTGAACGAGGTCGCCTTCTAGGACGAGATACGACGTCTCGAATCTTGAGCTTGGATTCCCAAGCCCTAACACAATACCGCTCGGCAAGATGTTGCCCGAAAGGGATGTAAGATCGAAGGTTGGAATGGGAATACCGCCAATTGCTTGGGAGATGATCTGCGGGAGCAAAGATTTCAAAGCAGACTCAAGAGTCCCAATTAGAAGATTGAGGTCTAGAAACGAATCTAAGTCGGTATCAAACTCAAGCGCTAGTCTGAGATTTTGTCCCGCTGCCAACTCAATCGTACCAGATGGGTCGAGCCTTACGTCGGCATCAACAAATAAGGTGGCATAAACTACCGCGTTGATTGGGGCCGTATTGGGAATATTATCTACAAATAAGTCAAGTTTGAGATCGCCTACCTGGATCTCGACCGGATTGGCTGAATTTGGAGTGAGCTTGAAAACGGGAGGTGATAGTGCAGAGAGATTGGCTTCAACTGTTGTTCCATTTCCTTGCCCGTTATTGCCGGACAAGAAATCCTGAGCGTCGATATTCAAACCTCCGCCGTACCATAAGGAATAAAGAACCTGATTTATCAGGTCATAACCAATCGCAACGCCCAGGGAATTGGCGGGATTAAAAGCCGGTAAAACCTGATTTTCCTGAATAATACTACCTCTGGGTTCAGGTGATATGACTCCTTGAGAATATATGGTCGTGTCCAAACCAAGATCTCCACCACCTGTATCGAATTGAACCATCCCGAGATTAGAGTCGATATTCAAAGCTACGCTGACGGGAGGAGGCAAATTGAAGCCCGTCGACAAGGATAAAGACTCAAGAATATTTTTGAGAGCATCAGGTATTTGGTCGCTGATGACATCTTCGAGCGCATTGCTAATAAGATTTGAAATCTGGTTTCGAAAGAGATTGATAATCCCGTTGACCGCCCAGCTAATTATACTCGGAAGATTAATATTCACGTTCAAACCGTTGATATTAACATTGGGTGAAGGCATTGCCACCTGAATATTATTGCCATTACCAGAGATAAGAATATCTCCACTTACAACCACCCGATTCGCGCTTGCGCTGCCGCTCAGATTGATTGGAATATCGCAGACATCACCAGCAGTCCGAATCGCGATTTGAAAGTTGTTGATGCGAACTCGAGCGTCAACGCCCCCATTTATAGCAGTCAATTCCACGCTAGGCGTGTTGAAACTTACGCTGTCAACATAAAGTCGAAGTCTTCCACGAATCGTGAACGGCCAAAATGAGCAGTCCGAATCAAACGTTGTGATAGGGCTTGGAATAAATGAATTGATATCAAGATTTTCAATTGCTAATTCAGCGATACGGGCCAAATCGTCGATATCATTATCGCCATCATCAAGCGCTTCTTGCCCAAGATGAGCAATGATACCATCATACATGCGACCCGCTTCAATACGTGAAGGACTCACAGGCTTGTAAACAGATGCGTATTGATAGGACTGAGCGAAGAATTTTTCATTGCCAACATTATCGAGAGCATTGCCCTCGATGAGATTTACGCCCCAGTCAGGATTCATCGTAAATTGAAAGTTTCCATTCGCGTCGGGGGTGATGACATCCCCATTGACCAGAAGCGAAGAAATTCCGCTGATTGCGTCGGTTACTCGACCTCTCACAACAAGAGGTCTACTGGGCGGACCAACCACCAACTCTGCTCGCGTGGGATATAGAAACTCTACAACGGGTGGCGAACCATCGACGAGCACCGCAACACGGTCTTCAACGGCTTGCCCATTATGAGTTGGCGAAATAACGTCTGCGATAAGTTCAATGTTGCCGTCCCCCATCAGCATCGCTTGCCCGAAGCCAATATCGGAGATGGAACCGCTGGGAGCGCCACGAAATGCCACATCAGAATTTGTAATTTCGTTGCCATAGATATCCAAGACAAGAACATCAACGTCAATAATGTCCGTTCGACGATAAATAACCGCTTGAGGGGTCAGCTGGAGAATTTCAATTGATGCCGGCAAATTTGGATATACAGTCAGAAGGACAGGCTCGCTTGCCACCTGGAACTGGGGAGCGAGACAGGTGACCCAGTATGGCCCTGAGGTTTCGGCTGTGAATCCGACGGCGTCTATCATCGGCACCATAGAGTCTACCGAAAATTCTGTGCTTCCTTCCGCTTCATTTCCAAAGTCATCAGACAAATGGCATGTAACCTCGACTCTTGTTCCAGCCATGACTCCGTAACTTGAAAGTTCTGCCGCAGCCCGTGTCGCTTGGCCTGCGAGGACCGAAATATCCTTTGGTTCTCTTTGAAGCCCAAGTGCAGTGCATTCTAATTGATAGTCACCAACTAGTTCGGTGGAAACGACTTTCCCATCGACAGTCACGCCACGTGATGGTTGGGATCTGACTGCAATATTTCTTGCAGTCGTCTCGTTGCCGTATTCGTCTTCGACTACGCAGTTGACGTTTATTTTATCTCCAGCGTTCGCTATCTCGCGATCCACCTCCGTTCGAATTCTTGCTGGTTCGCCAGGTTTGATTGTCAGCAAGGCGGGTGTTAGTTCGGTGACGCCTTTTACATCACAGGCAACAGAGTATGTTCCAGCTGTGGTAGTTACCAAGGTGTCATTGGAGATATCGAACAAGTCGAGCGGGTTAACAGAGAAGGTAGAATTCTCGGCGGTAAGTACCTCTTCTCTTGTATCTTCGTATATACCAACGCACTGGACTTTTATAGGAGAGCCGACGATGGCTTCGCTTGGGATAAGGCGCGTCTCCACACGAGTCAGTCCAGCCTCAACTTTGTAAAGTACACCGGTGGGTCCCGCATCATCGCAAGCGCTTGAAAAACTAAGAGCGAAAAGGAATGGTATCGCTGGGGCCGCGTGGCGGACGAAGTTCGAACTAAGGTTACGCGAAAGCCAGCCGTGCATTAGCGCTAGTATTGCATAGAATCGGGCACTTTCGCCTACAGATTCGAACAATTGCAGAGGTCAAAGACGCGAGAGCCTACCGAAGCTAACGCAGTGCGTTAAATCCATACGGGCCGCAGAAGCTTAGAGCTCAGGCTTCCCTGGCCTCAAAGCCCATAAAACGCCGATCTGAGGTCGAATTTCAGGGGTTTTCTCTAGGTGTACATTAGGGACAAATGTGAGTCCATTAAACACCTCTTCATGAATTGCCAGGACGACGCCACCGGGGACCTCAGCCGCCCTGATATTATTCACTAAGCTAATCGTGAAATCAACGGTTGTAGTTTCGGTATCACTCAATAATGGACGCCATTTCAGCATGTTAATTTCCAGAGGTTTTAGCGGGTTGGAGAGTGTCGCAATCAAGACCACCGCCCAACACCCGTGTTTCTGCAGTCCACTGACTGCCTTTTTCAATGGATGCCCATTTCGTTTGAGAAAAGCTGCAGCTCTCTTCGGTATCCTTGGTTTTGAAGAAAACTTTGTAGACCTGCTCTTTCGCTCCAGCACGTTCACAACCAAGACACTTTCCTTCTTTTGCTAAACGAAACTGCGGCCAAACAGGCTCTTGCGTGTCTTGCTGGGACGTTTTGACCGACCTAATTTTTGACCAAGCGTCAATCTTATATCGACATTTATCCGCATAGGTAGGAACTGCTTTATATTTCGGCTTGCATTTCTTAACTTTTTTGAAAGTCCCATTGCCCTGGTCTTTTCGCACTGTTGTGCAGGTCTCTCCATCGGGAACTTTTTTGGTCCCCTTTTTTTCTTGCCGGCAACTGACTGAATAAGCCTTTACAGGTAGCTCGGTCTTCCAAGCAGACTTAGACAAGGTACGAAATTGTTCAATATGAATAATGCGGCTCCATGCTTTACTAGAGGCGGTTAAGCTAACAGCTTCTGTCCAACTGAAAAAAACAATGACCGCGATGATGATTGCGGCAATTCCGCCAAAAACAATGAATTTGCCGCTATTTGAGCTAGTCTCTTCGATAGGCTGAGAGGCCGTTCCAGGCTGGTTCGCCTGTTTTTGCGCCTTAAAGTCGGTGCGCGCGGCCTTGGCAGTGTCATCTTCGAATGTCTCTCCATCTTCTGCAGACTGATCACTTCGAACGCTCACCTCTTTAGCTTCGTCAAGACCGCAACCGCAACTCGTACAATGACTCGACTGAGCAGCGTTCGGTGTGTCGCACGCTGGGCATACCTTATCTCGTCCGGTAAAAACGTGATCTTCAACCAATACGCCCTCTCCTTCTTCAGGAAAATACCGTTGTTTTGGGTCTTGCGCAGAGCCACAATTAGGACAGTAACGATGTGTGAGCCCCAGCAACTTCGGCGTATCACAAGCCGAGCAATCCCAGAGCATTTGATAGGTTCCCAATTCTTCTTCACTCATATGTTTACGCTCATTTCGTCCGGAGACGTTCTTCGTGAAGTCAGCTATGAACTATATAGGACTCTGGTTCAACTATCGACGCCCTACCAAGAGGAGGTAAAACATCTTTTCGACTCGATCCCTTCACATGAGTGCTTCGGGAAGTCGGTGGTTCAGTGCGCAGTTCAATGCCTACGCGCCTCACTACATGTCACTACATGCACATCGCAACGAGACAGGCACACGATGTGCGACGAATCCCTAAGCGAGGAGTTTGCCCGGTGTTCCTCGGGACGTGTACCCAAGAAACGACAATTTGACCCCGATTACAGAGGAAGAACTCACATACTCAGCCTTCTCGTGTAAGACATTGTCAGGAAGTGTAATAAACAAGAGAGACAAAGGGAGTCACGAACTTGCGCCACACGTCTGATACTCCTAAGTTTTTTCTATAGGGCGAAGTTTTGCCCTGGGGAAAAGTCACATATGAATTCAAAGACGAAAACCAACAAAAATCGAATGCTGTTAACTACTTTAAGCAAAGCTTCGGTTTTTTGGTCGATCTGTGCAGTCTTCGCTATCAATGCTGGATGCGAAGACACCGTACTCAACACGCCCAACTCGGAACTGATCGTAAGTTCAACGAGACTCGACTTCGGCGACTTAGGCGTAAAAGAGTACGCAACGAAATATCTCGAACTCAGCGCCGCACCAGGTGCGTCTGTTATCGTAAGTGATATTCGCCTATCGCCAGAGAATACGCCGTTCTCCATAGACAAAACACAGTTTGCAATACCTTCTGGTGGTTCAGAGCTTCTCGAAATCTATTTCAATCCCCAAGAAATCGAAAACTTTACCGCGGAGCTTCTGATACGAAGTGACGCAGATAACGCAGAAATCATCACGGTAAAACTACTCGGTCGGGCGGTCATTCAAGGCGAAGAACCTATTCGAGTCACGCCTAAACTCGTCAATCTTATCGAAGGCGAAACAGCGAGTGTTGCTGTAAGCTTGTCTGGTATTCCACAAAGCGACCTTGTGGTCGCAGTGAGCTCAACGAATACGGCGGCTCTAACTGTGAGCCCGCAATCACTCCTATTTACAGCGGAGAACTGGCAAGACCCCCAATTTGTAGCAGTCGCAGCAATTCAAGATGCGGATGTGTACAATGAAGAAGTATCTATCAATTTTGAAACCGATCGATGGGCTACCGTGGAAGCGCTTGCACTCATCGATGATGACGACCCTGCGGTAATCGAAGTCACCGAGTCTCAATTTCCACTTCCCGAGGGAACAGAGAGAGCCATCGGGGTCAGCCTTGCTTTTCAGCCTCGTAGCGACCTTGAAGTAAAGATTCAAAGTCAACAGATAGGAGCCGTAACAACGATTCCAGATACGCTGATTTTTACGCGAGAGAATTACGCACAGCCGCAAGATGTCCGCATAATTGCCCTACAAGACGTGAACACAGCCAATGAGAATGTAATCATTTCACTAACCTCGCCTGATGCAGACCGAACAGACGTTACCGCGGCAGTTCAAGATGATGACACTCAAAAAATTGAACTGACTCCGAACGCTCTATCTATCCCTGAAGGTACAAGTGGAGAACTCACCGTAGAACTCGCATATCAGCCTGAACAAGATGTCACGATCGGATTTGCGGCTTCTAATCCTATCGCCTTGAGCTTTCAGCCAACAAGCATCCGACTTACACCGACGAACTACAACGTACCTCAAGTCGTCAAAATCACGGCAGCCGATGACCTGAACGTCGCAAACGAGTCCCACGCTGTCACCGCTTTTGCACCAAACATTGCAGACGCTACCGCCGCGGTCATTGTTCCTGATACTGATATACAGTCCATTGTTCTCGATCAGACGGCCCTTAATCTTGTTGAAGGACGAACCCAGGATATCGCAATCAGCCTCGCCTTCGAACCCTCTTCGACTCTGACTGTGAACGTACAATCATCTGACTCTCAAAGGATAAGCGTCCAACCAACGGCATTCACTTTTACACCTACCAACTATGCTACTCCGCAAGTTCTACAGCTCGTTGGCGCAAACGATTCTGACCTAGCTGACGAATCAATTACGATTACTGCCTCAAGAATTGGTCTACGTAACCAAACGATTGCTGTGAGCTATATTGATGATGACCAGCAACAGATTCAAACGAGCACGAATACAATAACAATGGCCGAAACGAGCTCTACTTCGGTCACAGTTCGTTTGGCGTTTGAACCACCAACTAACACAATCGTCACAGTAATTTCCTCGGCTCCAGCCGGACTATCCGTGCAACCGAGTCAGCTCAATTTCACACCCCAAAACTACGACCAGCCACAAAGTCTACAACTCAACGCCCTAGACGATCCTGATATTTTGGACATTCAAACGAATGTAACGCTATCTAGCCCCGGTGCCGGTAATCACCTTGTTGATATCCTAATTGAAGATGACGACAGGCAACGAATTGTTACGAATCTAGCTCAGATTGCTCTGGACGAGGGAAGCTCGCAACTGCTTTCGGTAAACCTCTCGTTTCAACCGGCGGGCGATGTAAGTATTCAAGTTGGTATCGATGATGTGAATCGAGTCACGACTTCCTCAACTACGATAGTCTTCACACCTCAAAATTTCGCGACACCTCAAAGTTTGGTGGTGAGTGCATTACATGACCAGGACTTACGTGATGACCAAACATCGGTAAGGCTTTCAGGGATTGATATTCCTGAAGTCGCAGTTCCCATCACGATAAGCGATGACGACTCTCAAGTAATCGTCGCGAACCCCAATAATCTTGTCTTCACGGAAGGAACAACGGGACAACTGCAGATTTCGCTGGGGTTTGAACCCGAGACCCCTACAACTGTCTCGATCGCTACCGATGCTACTGAACTCGGAAATATTGTTCCAACTCAATTCACATTTACCTCAACTAATTTTTCGCTTGCTCAATCCGCCTTCGTTTCAAGCCTTGAGGATCAAGACACTGAGAATTTCGATGGAATCCTACGCCTCGAAGCTCCAAGTGTACAAACCACAAATGTGCCCTTCAGCGTTGTAGATGATGATGTTCTAGAGATCGTTGTAAATCCAACCACCGTAACGGCTGTCGAAGGTAATTTCGCCACTTTTGACGTATCGCTTTCCTATCAGCCTACCAATGATACCCGAGTGTTAATTTTGAGTACTGATGCGAATCTTGCCAACGTTTTCCCTGTTTCGCTATTGTTTACGCCAACCAACTTCAATCAACCACAGAGCGTTACCGCCTTCTCCCAGCACGACGTTGATATGGCTGATAACTCGGTAAACTTGCTCCTCACGGCTGCTGGTCTCGCAGATGTAAACGTTCCCTTCAGTATAACGGACGATGACCAACAGACCGTGCTCGCGACCCCTAGTTCTCTTAGCCTAAACGAAGGACAACAGCGCCAAGTCAATATTCAACTTGAATACCAACCTTCAGCGCCCGTCACCGTTACACTCACATCCAATAATTCAGCCGCGACTGTTTCGCCAAACACAATTAACTTCACTCCGACAAATTTCGCGACCCCTATTGCCGTAACGGTATCAGGTATCAACGACGACAATACGATTGACGAGGCTGTCACCATAGCGGCCCAAACGCCGGGAAGCCAGACGACAAACATCTCGGTCAATGTGATCGACGACGACACACAGTCAATCATCGTAAGCAACAACCAGGTCACAGTCATTGAGGGGAGTTCAGGCAGCCTATTGGTAAGCTTAAGCCAAGAACCAGACACGAACTTTACCGTGACCGTCAACAATGCGAATACGAATCTCTTCTCTACATCTCCGGGGACTGTCGTATTCACGCCTGCAAACTATGCTGTGCCTCAGACTGTAACAATTAATGCACTACAGGATAATAATGCAGTCGATGAAAGTGGTGTCTTCACTTTAGAAAACCCCGCGGCGACACCGAACACTATATCAGTCAATATTCAAGATGATGACCAGCAAGCTATTGTCGTCTCTTCAAATTCCGTGACGCTTACAGAAGGAACCTCAGAAACTCTGTCTGTAAGTCTCCAAGCGCAGCCGGAAACTGATCAACGCGTCTATATCAGCTCTACTGATCCACAGGTCGCGAGCACAAGCCCAACATTTCTCACCTTTACGCCAGCGAATTATCAAACACCGCAGAGTATTCAAATCAACGGGATGCAGGACAACAATATCGCCGACGAAACCACGAGCGTAATTCTTTCATCAAACGGCATGAGTGACCTCCCAATCTCCGTCGCGATTACCGATGATGACCTTCAGCAACTTGTTCTTGATCAGGCCTCACTCACAATAAACGAGGGTGGCTCGGCAACGGTATTCGCTTCTCTTGCTTTTCAGCCTGACGCTAGCATCAGCTTCGCCGTTGCCTCTGATACGCCTCAGTCAATCACAACCGCTAATACAAGCCTGAACTTCAGCCCTGCAGATTATTCAACGCCAAAGCCCATTACAATTACCGCAATCGAAGACCTCAATGTTGCATCTGAGTCTGGCCTGGTAAGCTTTGCTGCTGGAACAGTAAACACCAGTCTACCGATCACAACAATTGATAATGACGCTCAAGCGCTAGTCATTGACCAAACCAGCCTAACGATTCCCGAAGGAACCAGTGGAACAATCGAAGTTAATCTGCTCTTTCAGCCCTCAACAGACATTACAGTTTCACTTCAGACAAGTGACTCTATTCGATTACAACCAAATCTAACTAGCCTAACTTTCACGCCCTTAAACTTTAGCTCGCCACAGACGGTCACCCTCGCCGCTAATCAAGATATCGACTTCGAAGACGATAGTGCAACACTAACGATCGCCGGCACCGGTATTCCTGATCGCGTCATCAGCGTTTCGATCTCAGATGATGACACTCAAAGCATCGTTGTGTCACCGACGTCTCTCACGATTACAGAAGGCGGTTCATCGACCATCGAGGTTAGTCTCGCTTATCAACCACGGACACCGGTTACGGTGGCAATAAGCAACACTAATAATCAGGCAGTCTCTGTTTCTAGTTCCTCTCTGAATTTCACCCCATCTGATTATTCAACACCTCAGCTAATCACAGTCACTGCGCTCGAAGACGCGAACACAGATACCGAAGCGGGAACTATCACTCTGAGCTCCGCTTCTGCGCCTGATGTACCGGTCAGCTTTACAACGAACGACAACGATCAGCAGACAATTATCGTCGACTCAACGGCTCTTTTCATCGACGAAGAGCAAAGCGCACAACTTGGTGTTCGATTGGCTTTTGCTCCGGCTGCTGATGTGACTGTTGTGGCCTCCGTCTCGAATTCAAATGTTGTATCACTGTCTCCCTCAACACTCACTTTCACCTCGGGAAACTTCGCAAGTAGTCAATTCATCACAATTGACGCCGCCTCGGACAACGACATTTTGGACGAGAGCGTTATCCTTAGCCTGCTCTCACCGAACCTGCCGGATGTCAACGTATCGATAGAAGTGATTGATGACGATATTCAATCTGTTCTCATTCAACCGGAAACACTAAGTATCAATGAAGGACAGCAGACGGCTATCGGGGTCACTCTGCAATACGAGCCAAGTTCACCGGTAACAGTGAATGTTACCAATTCTGACCCTTTAGCTGTTTCACTTTCAAGTAACCTCCTGACGTTTACACCGCAAAACTACGCAACTCCGCAGCCGCTGAACGTGGAAGCACTAAACGACTCAAATAACATCGATGAACAGGTCTTCGTAAATCTTTCTTCAGCTGGACTTAGAAGCAAAACGGCAACCGTGACCACTGTCGATGACGACGCACTGAATCTCGTGGTGAATAGAAGTAATCTTTCTCTCACGGAGGGCGGTGCTTCAGACAGCTTCACTGTTCAACTCACTCAACCTCCATCAAATCCCGTGGATGTTGCGCTGTTTTCTTCCGATACCACTGCTGTGAGTTTTTCTCCTGGCTCATTTCAATTTACTTCGACGAATTGGAACACACCCATTTCGGTGACCGTTGCCCCACTAGATGACAACGACACGCAAGACGAAGCACCCGAGCTAACGATTACCGCATCAGGACTCACACCACGCTCTGTTTTGGTTGCGGTCGATGATGACGACGAACAAAACATTGTGCTAACGCCCGATGTTTTATCTCTCACCGAAGGGGATACCGACACGATTGGCGTACGGTTAGCTTTTATCCCGGTGGGAACGGTTCGAGTAAGCATAGACTCGCAAGACCCTGGCGCATTATCGGTTTCAACAAATGAACTTGTATTCACGCCAGCCAACTTTTCGATTACTCAAAACGTGACTGTCTTAGGGAATCAAGACAATGATCTTTTGGCTGAGCAAGTACGAGTGAGATTCTCGACCTCTGGATTACAACCGGTTTTTGCTGATGTATCAGTGATTGACGACGACTCGCAAGCTATCGTCGCTTCAATACCGAGCTCTACTGTTGCGGAAGGCGGCAGCTTAGCCATGGCGGTACGGCTCGCATTTGCTCCCGCAACCACAACCACTGTTTCCGTATCTGCTGTACCAGCTGGTGAAGTAGGCTTTTCTTCGACCACTCTTGTCTTTACGCCGACGAACTATACTAGCCAGCAAATAATTTCGATCTCAGCTTTACAGGATCAAGATGTAAGTAATGAACTATTGTCCCTCGTGCTGAATGAGCAAATTAGTCCACCCTCTAACATTAGCCTAGAGGTAATTGACGATGACGTCCAACGAATCCTCGTCGATCGGAATTCACTTGGACTCGTCGAAGGGAACAACTCAAACCTCAGCGTTCAGCTTGCATTTCGACCAGCTAACGACGTTAGAGTGTTCGCGAGCCCCGCAGACTCAACAGCCATTGGAGCCTCGCCAGGGTCACTACTTTTTACTCCTCAAAATTATGATACGCCGCAGCTGCTAAATGTAACCGCCCTTGAAGACGTGGACAGTACACCTGAAAATACCTCTCTGACTTTATCGGCGGCGAATACGTCAGACGAAACAATTCAAATCACTGTAAATGACAATGACTCTCTTCAAATTGTGACCGACCGGCAATTGATTTCGATCCCAGAGGGAAGCTCGGACACCTTAGGTATTGTTTTATCAGCCCGTCCAAACTCCGATGTTACGGTCACTCTGAGTAGTAATTCGTCAGATCTAAGCTTTAGCACGAGCCAACTAACCTTCACGCCAGCTACGTATGATACGACTCAGACAATCTCGGTTAGCGCAGCAGAAGACCCTAATTCAAGCAATGAGAACGTCATTGTTCAGCTTTCATCAGCGCAAACTCCTGACGCGCTTGTTCAAGTCGTTTCAGTTGATAACGACAGCCAAGCTTTTGTCGTCAATCCAAATGCTTTGAATGTGACGGAAGGCGCCTCAAACACATTCTCAGTCAATCTTCGATATCAACCAGCTTCGGACACTACAGTATCTTTGACGTCTTCAGAACCCACAACCCTTACGCTTTCGACCACTGTCTTAGTATTTACTCCAACCAATTACGCGACACCTCAAACGGTCTCTGCGAACGCGATCGAGGATATCAACCTCACTAGTGAGTCAGTCCCTATTTCAATTGAGGCGACATCTATCCCAACAGCATTCGTTCAAGCGAATGTTACAGATAATGATGCACAATCGATCATCGTGTCGCCGAGCGCAATTAATGTGACAGAAGGAAGCAATGCCGAACTCCAAATCCGATTAGGTTTTCAGCCACAGCAACCTGTAGACGTGTCGCTTGTAATCGCAAATTCAGGAGCCGCGTTCTTAGACCGACAAACGCTCACGTTTTCTCCGACAAATTATGCGACGTCTCAAGTTGTTCAAGTTTGGGGCGCGGAAGATACAGACATCACCGATGAATCAACGACGATTACCTTGGCATCACCAGGCTCCACGGATGTAATAACGACTGTCTCCGTTTCCGATGATGACCAAATTGCGATTGTAGCTACACCGACTCAACTCACGATTAATGAAGGAACAACGTCTACACTTGCTATTTCGCTTAGCAACCAACCTTCCTCAACTGTTCAAATAAATGTAGCGAGCCCCAATACAGCACTGGCAAATCCTCCGATTAGTACTCTCATCTTCACGCCAGCAAATTTCTCGGTCCCTCAAGCGGTTGCTATTTTCGCTCCGCATGATAGCGACACGGCCGATAACACTTTAGATATAACATTTTCCACCCCTTCCGCTGGAATATCCAACCTCGTTGTCCCCACCACGATCGCTGATGACGACCAACTCGGGATAATAGTGAACCCGACCTCTCTATCGCTCCTCGAAGGCGGTACGAGCGAGACGGTGACAGTTCGACTTTCACAAGATCCAGTGTCCGACCGCACCATCAGTATCAGTTCCGCAGACACAAGCGCGGTTCAGGTGAGCCGTGCGACGCTCACCTTCACTTCCACAAACTGGGACATGCCTCAAGACGTCAATGTAAGCGCTCTGGAAGACTTAGACACACTCGATGCTCAAGTCGAGATTTCTCTTACAAGCGCCGGACTGACGACCCGAATTGTACAAACAAATGTTGCGGACGATGATGTTCAATCGATAATAATCTCAAATAACCCAATCACTATCGTCGAAGGCCAAACAGAAACGATTGCTATCAGCTTGGGTAATGAACCGTCTTCCACTCAGTTATTGACGGTTACAAGTCCTGATTTAGGAGCGCTTACCAGTAACGTAAATAGTCTGACTTTTACTCCGACGAACTACAGCTCAACTCAAATTATTACTTTGACCGGAGTTGAAGACAGCGATCTACTCGATGAATCTATCGATGTAGTACTTCGCCTTAGCGACGGCACAATTGCCATTCTCTCGGTTACCGTCGTAGAAAATGACGTACAAAGCATCATACTGAACCCGGTGAGTATCGCTTTAGACGAAGGCCAAAGCGACTGGTTCACGGCCCGTTTAGCCTACGCACCAACATCAAGCTTCCTAGTAAATCTAGCAACGAGTGACCAGAATGCTGCGACAGTCGACACGGCACAATTGACATTCGATCCAAACAACTATGGAACACCACAAACAATCCGAATCACAGCTGCGGATGATGACAACGTTGAGGATGAGAATATCAATATCATCGCAAGCGGAATCGGAGTCTCAAATTCTATTGTAACCGTATCGATTCAGGACAACGATCAACAATCGTTTATCTCCTCAGCGAGCAGACTCGCTATGCAAGAAGGAGACAATGAAACGATAAATATCCGCCTTGCCTATGAGCCAAGCGCCCCCGTCGTTACAACGGTTTCAGTATCTGATCCGACTGGTCTATTTACGTCAATGTCGACGCTTACGTTTACCACAGCGAACTACAACACGCCTCAGGAAGTCACAGTAAATGCGCTTCAAGATGAAGATACTCAAAATGAACTTGTAACACTTTCAATATCATCACCATTGATTGGGAATCTTGATATCCCAGTGACAATCCAAGACGATGATGACCAAGCACTCGTTATTGATCGTTCAGTTGTCTCGATCACCGAGGGTGGAAGCGAAAACGTATTGGTTAGTTTAGCGTTTCAACCTCAAAATCCGGTGACCGTGGATGTCTTAAGTTTAGACCCTAATACTTTAGCAACTTCTGTGAGCCAACTAAGCTTCAGCCCATCGAATTACGATACTCCACAGCAGGTTCAGCTGATCGCGCAAGAAGATGCGAATTTGGCGAATGAAAGTGTTCAAGCGCGTTTCAGCGCAAATGGTTTACCTGCGGCAAGTGTAACCGTCTCAGTCACAGACAACGATACCCAAGCGATCGTCCTAACTTCTCAGTCATTGACATTAGATGAGGGTACACCTGCAACGATTAGCGTAAGGCTCGCCTACGAACCTGCTGGAGATGTAACAGTATCAATTGTGTCTGATGACCCCTCGGCTGCTCAGGTTTCCTCAAGTACGTTTTTGTTTACGGCTTCAAATTATGCGCAACCGCAGGCACTGGGTATTACTGCCTTACACGACAACGATATCGCTGATGAATCAACAAACGTTCGTTTATCTGCACCGGGCGTGACAGAGGAAACGGTAACTGTTGTTATCACAGACGATGACACGCAAACCCTCATAGTCAGTCCGACCACCCTAACGGTCAATGAACGGTCGTCGGTATTTTTGTCTATCTCACTTGGATTTGGGCCCACATCAGATATCGACGTGACGCTCACAAGCGCTGATCCAACAGCGATAGAGCTCGGTCAATCTTCAGTATCCTTCACACCGACGAATTATCAAACACCACAGTCAATTGCAGTCCTTGCCCTTGAGGACAGTGACACATTGAATAACTCAACGACAATTACACTTAGTATCGCAGGGCTGCCTGATGAGTCTGTCGCAGTAAACATTGTCGACAACGATGTTCTCAATATTCGAGCTACCCCGCGAACTGTTACTCTTACAGAAGGAGGTGCAGCACAAACAATCGACGTCAACCTTACTCGTCAACCACAGAGTAATGTCACGGTTAATCTTAGCGTCGCTGACTCAGGCGTCGCAGCATTATCAAGTACCACCCTCGAATTTTCACCGGCAGACTGGAATGTCACACAGTCAATTACGGTGAGTCCGCGAGATGATAACGACTATCTGGACGAATCATCGCAAATTACACTGTCGTCAGCTGGAGTCACTCCTCGCGCAATAGATTTGACCGTTCTGGACGACGACGAACAAACAATCATCGTCTCAGACAATTCTTTGAACTTGCTTGAAGGAAACGGGCAGTCGATCGATGTACGTCTTGCTTTTAGCCCCGTGGGCACTGCAACTGTGGTTCTCTCATCCAGCAACAACAACTCACTTAGCACAGGTGTTACAGAGTTATATTTCAACGAGTCAAATTACAACGTAGACCAGCCAGTGATTGTCACCGCACAACAAGATGACAACGTTCTGGATGAAAGTACGACGCTTTCTCTTGCGGGAGCAGGTGCTGTAAACAACACCATCGTCACAGTAAATATAAATGACGACGATACACAACTCATTGTAGTTGACCAAAATCCGGTGTCTATAATCGAAGGAAGCTCCGCCAACCTAGCGGTCACACTTGCTTTCAATCCCACGACACCACTTACCGTTGATCTTGCAAATAGCTTCCCTGGCTTAGGCCTTTCAGCGACGCAGCTAACCTTTACCGAAAGTAACTATCAAACGCCGCAAACTTTACAGCTGTCTGCGCTGCAAGATTTAGATGCAAGAGATGCAAATACACAGGTCACGCTGTCCAGTATTGACGTATCCGAAACCACGACGGTTTCCGTTTCAATTGCCGATGATGATACGCAAGCAATCGTTGTTTCCGGGACACCAATTCAATTGAATGAAGGAGCCAGCGCGACGGTCGGCGTTAGGTTAGCCTTTGACCCAGTTGTCCCGACCGTGATCCAAATCGCTTCGTCTGATAGTAACGCTGCTCAAGCAGATTTATCGAGCGTAGTGTTCGACTCAAGCAATTACGACCAGGAACAGAACGTTCTGATAAGTGCTGCTCAAGATCAAGATACTCGAGATGAAACTATCGACTTTACCTTAACCAGTACGGACAGCAGCCTTGTCACTAATTTCGGTGTTAATATTGCGGATGACGACACCCAAGCGCTCATAATTAATCCAGTGAGCATGGCGATTACAGAAGGAAATAATCAGACATTCACTATTCGTCTCGCATTTGAACCTGATGCTGCGTCGACAGTTCAATTTAATCTTTCGAACACTGTTTCCGTCTCTTTAGATAATACCTCAGTAGAATTCACGCCGGCCAATTATGACCAAAACCGGACCGTCGTCTTGACAGCCAACGAAGACAATAATGCAAGGAGTGAACTCGTATCCCTTGAAGCGAGTTCCAATATCGCAGCAACGGAGACCCTAATAATCACGACCGTAGACAATGACACACAGGAAATTTTAGTTACGCCTTCATCGGTGAGTTTGTCAGAGGGAGCGTCTACAAATGTCACTGTGTCATTGCGTTTTGACCCTGTTGTGACGACAACTGTCACATTGAATGCTGGCGACTCGGCAAGGCTGGGGATTTCGACAGGCACGATCTTCTTCAATTCAGGTAATTATGCGGCGGGTCAAAATATAACGCTCACAGCGAATGAAGATAATGATACTCGTGATGATTCAACCACAGTTACTCTAAGCAGTCCCGACACAGCAACGTCACCTGTGATCGCTGCATCGATCAATGACGATGATACGCAAGTTATCGAGGTGGCGAGCAATTCTATTTCGATATCAGAGGACGGGAGTAGTCAAATTCAAGTTCGGCTGCAATTTGACCCACTGGCCACAGCAACGGTAAGCATCGGGAACAGTAATCCGGCGGCGGTAACCATCGGTAGTAGTGAACTGTTCTTCACCTCCGCAAATTATAACCAGTTCCAAACGGTTTCAGTGAGCGCTCCCGCTGATAACAATGTTCTTGATGAATCCGCGAACCTTACCCTGAGCTCTCCTGTTGCACCGTCGGACGAAACGGTAACAGTAACAGTCGACGATGACGATACACAATCAATCGTCATCTCTAGACCAAGTGTTACTCTAACGGAAAACTCAACGACGACAGTTACGGTGCGGCTAGCGTTTGACCCATCACAAGCAGCGGTAGTTAACGGAACTTTTCTTCAGGTAGGCATAGCTTCGATAGATCTGTCCGCCTTGGCATTTGATAGTTCCAACTACGATCAACCACAAACGATTACGATTTCGGCGCTAGATGATCTCGACACTCAAAACGAATCTACCTCTCTTCGGTTTTCGTTTGGAAGCTTAGTCAGCGATGTCGTGGTCAGCGTCACTGATGACGATGAACAGCAGATTATCATTAGCGATATTTCCAATGTAAGTCTCAATGAGGGAGAAACAATGACGTTCACGGCGAGACTCGCTTTCGACCCGGTCATCAATGAGACCGTAACCGTTTCCAGCGGTGACGTGTCGGCGGCCAGTGTTTCGGCAAATTCATTAGTTTTTGGCACCTCCAATTACACCACGCCTCAAACCGTAACCGTGACAGCAGTTCAAGATTCTGATGCGAGCGATGAAACAGTGACAATCAACCTTTCTGGTGGAGGTGCAGCCAACGATGCGGAGCTAACGATCACGATTGATGACGATGAAGTGCAAACCATTGTTATTGGGGACTCCTCAGTTACGGTAGACGAAGGTGCTGCCGGTCAAACAACTGTTCGTCTTCTATTCCCAGTGAGCGAAACTACAGTGGTCAATGTATCGTCATCGAATAGTGCTTTGGTGGCAGCCACCACAACGAGTTTTACCTTCGATCAAACAAACTGGAGTCAAACACAAACAGTCAACTTCAGTGCTTCACACGATGATGATGTTGCAAACAATCAGGAGACATTGACTTTCAGTAGTGCATCAATAAACGATCCCCAGGCACTGCTAGTAACGGTGGTTGATGATGACGAACAGGCGCTTATCGTGAGCCAATCATCAGTTTCTATCTATGAAATCACCAATGCGACGATAGATGTTCAGTTGGCATTTAGACCTGTAGGAACGACTACGGTTTCTTTCAGTTCTACTAGCACGGCTATTGCAGTGGTTGCGCCACAGCAACTCATCTTTACGAACGCGAACTTCAATGTACCTCAGGTGATTACGATTGCTGGTGTGGGTGACCCCAACGAGTCGACAGACAATACTTCAGTGACCGGAATTGAAGCCCAATCAAACGCGAACGCCACCATCACTGTGACTGTTCAAGACGTCGACGGAACGAGACTCGTATCAGAGGAGCCAGCACCGACAAACGGTCTTGGAAGTTTGGCGCGTAGTTTACAACCATCCATTGCGCGCTACGGTCAACAAAGGGACATCGCGATAGCGTGGGAGGACATCTCGCCTAGTTTCGGCGGAGGTAATGACTACGATATCATCCTGAGAACGTACGATTCGGGTGTAAATGGAACCTCAACCACCCTTGTTAGCGACAATGCGAACGACGGAACCTCTAAAAGGCCTCGTATCGCAAACGGAATCGGCACAGATCTACACATTGTTTGGCAGGAAGACGGCGCGATCGGTGACGTCGGATTTGATGACGATATTATTTATCGGCACTATGATAACGGGACACTGAGTGCTTCAGAAATACTGGTGAGCGCGGGTACTGGAACCGACGACTCACTATTCCCAGATATTGCAGTCGCATCGACCGGTATTGTTCACGTCGTATGGCAAGACGATGGCGACCTCGCCGACGACGGTTTCCCGGACAATGATATCTATTATTCATTCGGGACTATCAACGGCGGATTTTCCGCGCCTGTTGTCTTAAATAGCGATGACTTCAGCGATGGGGATTCCGTCCGTCCGCGAATCAGTTTAGGTACCGATGATTGTCCACATGTCGCATGGCAGGATGATGGGGATATCGACGCAGCGGATATCGATCAAAATGATGACATCTACTACCGAGGCTCAGCCATAGACGTCAATGGTAACTGCATTTGGGGCGACACAACTTTGGTGAGCACTGAGGGCAATTTCACATCGACATTCTCTCCAAAAATTGTCGTAGACCGACGAAGCTTTCCAACCTCGGTGTGGATTGCGTGGCACGGTGGGGGTGATGTTGCGTCTAGTGGAACAGACATTGACGTGTTCGCAAGAATGGTGACAGGCAGCACCCTTGGCACGCTGAGCGTCATATCGGAGGATGACCCCTACAATGGAGCAAGTCAGTTCCCAAGCATTTCGACCGACGCAGATTCAAACGTATATATTAGCTGGCAAGACAACGGTGATATAAATGGGAATGGAACTGATCTCGATATCTTTGAACGGTACTGGAATGGTTCGGTTTGGACCTCTACCTCGTCGTTAGTCAGTGTCAGTGATGACGACGAGTTCTTTCCAAATACGGGGATCTCAAGGGACAGCGATTTGATATGCATCGAAGGAACGCGTTACGTCGTTTGGGACGATAACTCAGATTACGATAATGATGGTGTCGAAGATAGCGACATTATGTACCGCATTCTCCGGCCCTCGATCGTCCAATAACCGGTCAATGACCGGCCTGAACCTGGCTCCGTGGAAGTAGAAGTTCCCCCAGCCAACTCCCATCATATCCTGCGAATTTCGCGAAATTATTGAACAAAAGACACAACCTCCAGCGGTCTCAGACGAAAACCATCTTATCCTACATGTAGGACAAAGAGAGAAAGAGAGATGCCTAACCCCATTGATTTCAAAAACACAAGTCTTTTCAATTACTTCTGGAAAGATGACGGAACGGGACTCGCCCACCGCGGTTTGGACGAAGTCACACCAGAAGGCGCGGCCAAACTCAAGGAGTATGCACTCAAGCACAATTTTGATGGAACGCCCTCGCCCACGACCGAACAAAAGATTGATGCCAAAGAGAAAGCCACAATGAAAGCGATTCTCGATGATGACCACTACGGACGATTTTTTGAGCTGGATGCTCGTCCCCAGGTATTTATCGACTTCGACATCGACCCAGGTGAAGTGCACTCGACTGCGGTCAACCATCCCGTTAGCGCTGGCAACATTGAAATTCCTGAAGGCGTCTCACGAACGCCCGCCGTAAGACTCGCGAATGTTCACCCAGACCAATTAGCCAAAGAATTTTCGAAAGAGTACAGACAACGCCGCCGCGAATTTGAAAACTCGAATCTTTCGGTTGCTCAGCGCGGCATCAAAACGCTGGGTCTTCTCAAGTCTTACGCTGATGCCTTATGGGCCAACGGCGAAAAGCCAGAGACCGAAAACGCGGGTCACGCACTGTTAGATGCCTATGAAAAACTTCCTTACGCAGCCGAATTTGGCTTCAAGGACTATAATGGCGCGGGATGGAATGCTGCTCAAAGTCTCGTTTTGGGCCTGAACCCCAATTCGTTTCCACTCAAGTTTCCCGATGCAAGTCCGACTGCCGACACGACCCATCTCAGCATGAACGACAAGATGGCGAAGGCCATGAGCTTTGTTGATCAATATCGCGAGGCAAAGGGCCTTGAAAAAAAAGCAGAGGCATTCGAGAAAAAATCGCCTCTTGGTTTTATGATTGGGGAAGAATCCGGACACTACAAACGGGGCAACTTGACAGAATCAACACCGTTTTCTTCTTCGGGTCTTAACTGGGGAAAAGTTCTTTTTCCAAACGACAAAGAAATCGCAGAACTTTCTCCTGCGAAAGACTTTGAGTTTCCAATCGACTGTCTAGATGCTTTCAAGAACTTTGTCCGTGTGAATCCGAAGCGCGGTGACCACATGATCATCAAAGATAAGGATGGAAATATCTTACAAGCCAAGAAGGTCATTAATCGAGATAGCGATGGAAAACCGGAGTCTTGGCAGGCGACTTTTACAAACCAGCAAGGCGCAACGGTTGAACCAAGTGAAGTAATAGGTTTGCTTGTAGACTCTAATGGCCGAGTGAAAGGTGACGGTACTTCCGAAGGTAGCCAAAATATGTGGTGGTGGGGCTTTTGTGACCGGAACACTGCCCAACGGCTCTACAAATCGAAATTCCAAATCCCGGATCTCGATGTTGACGTCGTCAAGATAAAGGTTGGAAACCAGACTATCGAAATCCCGCAGAATGAAGCGCAAAAGCTCATTGATGCGGACGTACCAGATATCGTAACGGGCGAGACGTACTGCGGATTTCGATGGAATGACGAACCGCAAGTCATCGTAAAGAAAAGTGGTGAAAGAATTGAAGGGCGCATCAAAGATCTGAGTCTTGAAGCGGGACCAGGCGCTACACGAATAAAGGCAGATTATATTTCAATACACGATGCTCCAGGGCGACCTATGCTCGGAACCATCAAGGTTGGCGAGGAGTCTATTGATGTCAAAGATATCGAAAGAGTCGAACGAAAAGCGAACGAAAAACAAGTCACCGTGTTTACCAAGTCGAACCCAGATACACCAATATCCGGCAAACTAAGCTCACCCATAAAATGGAGTGCCGCCACGCGACAGGGAGACCGACAGGTTATCAATCAGACCGATGATTTTCCGATACGAGGGGAAGTTGAAATATCGACGTCCTATGGCAAAGACCTTCGTGTTTCAACCTCGGATATTTCCAATATCATCGGCGAGACTCAGCAAGATATGAGGATCTCTCAATACACAACCTGGGTAAGCCAAAACAAGGGGATGTACGCCACCGATGCTTCACTTGGAATTGTCGTATCTAATGGCATGCGCTGGGTTAATAAAATTGATATCGATGTCCAAACGGGTGACGAAAGGCCACCTGGAGCGCCGAAAGTAGAGCTAAAAGGGATCGAAGGACCTATGAAGCGACAGGCCGGTGACAAACTACTTTGGATCAACGGAAGATACGCTTATCGGGCTAACAGCGACGCAAATAGTTCAAACTTCCGTGGATGGGTCCAGGTCAACAAGACAGGCCGCATCATCAACGAAGGTTTTGTGGCTGGTGCACCGGATTTCGGCTGGTCTGCTACAGGACCACTCGATTGGAACGCAAAATCGAGCTTCAATCCCTATATGGATGCA
>JAYZDF010000066.1:0-14446 GCA_036337945.1 Myxococcota bacterium | reverse complement strand
ACGCCATGTACATCACCAAATACTGGGACAGTAAACACACCTGCTTGTTGGGTGGGCCGTATGATGTACCGGACCGGGCTCCTTCGATTCCACAGGAGCAAATTGCAGATTGGTTTTTGGATAATTCTGAAGTCGTAGATGTTTCAAAGATACGAGCCCTGACATCTGCCGATGATGATAATTACGACAATTTCGTTATAGCATATGGCGTACTAAACTTGGAAGAGGGCGTGCATTGGGAATCATTTACCGCCTCGAGTTATACAGACCGAGAAGGAGAAACGTTAAATGGTCACGGTGCCGTGGTGCAAGACCCGGCCTTCAAACAACAGAGATATGACGCTTGCTTTAAACCTGCTTCAAATTAGTTTGTATTCGTGAATGAAGCGAACTTATCGCTAGTTTGCGAATCAAAATAGCTGTTTGACCTGATTGCTCATCCTCTTTTTCGTTATTACACTTCCGGTCAATGATTCGATGGAAGAAGCTGTTCGTGGCTTTCGTGGGCGTTGCGGTTTTGAGTGCCTGCTCGAAACCACCAGGAAAAACGCCAACCGCAGATGATGCAGTTGGTCTCGGACGATTGCTCCAGGATTCTCAATGGCTCGTCAATGGTCTCAAGAATAATCGTGACTTTTTCGAGCGACCTGAGACTGCGCCGCTAACGGCAGACGAACGGGCAACGATTATGCCCGTATGGGCGGCTCTTGTTGATCACGACCTTGCGTATGAATCGTATAAATCGATTTTCTTGGACAATAGCGGTCGTCTAAAGGTTCAAAATGATCGCGCTCGCGCATTCCTTATCGGATATGTTGCATATCTTGCTCAGTTGAGAGAATTCTTCGTTTTACTAGGCGTCTCTCGCGACCGTGAGGTGTTTGCGGTCGCTTTTAATGAAGAAGCCGTGGAATACGGGCTATCGGCGGGGCACTATGAGCGGATGCTTTTTCGGTTAGCTTCGCCTCAGACCTATCTCAAATTCAGTATCCTTTCTGAGCAATTCGAAAAGCTTTTGAACCGACTACAGGATCAAAACCTTGAACAAGATGAGGTTTTACTGTCGATTGCGACTGAAGCGAAGCAGTGGACAGAAAATGTGGAAGATAACTTCGAAGAATATGGAACGCGAATTATGGAAGAAGTTGCGGTCAAAATTGCTACTAATGAATTGAATCAAATCGTTTTGCCGCTTCAAACCGATATCGCGCTTTGGCTAGGTGACACAAAAATTAGGTCCTCCGATCGAAGCCTTATTTCCAAGGAAAATCTGGACGAATTGTTGCCGATGCTCGAGCCTGGCGACCTTTTGATCGAACGGCGGAATTGGTATTTGTCCAATCTTGGGCTCCCCGGGTTCTGGCCCCACGCGGCTTTCTTTTTGGGGAGTGCAGAGGAACTCGCCGCATTTTTTGATGAAGATCCAGATGTTCAAGCAGCGTTCCCGAATGGATTTACGCAGTATCTCGAAACCAAATACCCAGAAGCCTGGGCAAAGTATCTAGAACTCGATAAAGAAGGTGAAAAATATCGCGTCATTGAGTCGATATCTGACGGCGTCGTCTTTACGAGTCTATATTATTCAGGACTTGCAGATTATTTGGGCGTCATGAGACCCATGCGTTCCAAGTTGGAAAGAGCTTGGGCCGTTGAGAATACTTTTCAGCATCACGGCAAACCATACGATTTTGATTTTAGCTTTCTCTCCCAGTCAGAACTTGTGTGCAGCGAATTGGTCTGGACAGCTTATCAACTCACGTCAGACGAAGGGGAAGGGCTCAATCTGAAGACTTCTACGGTATTCGGTCGAGTGACTTTGCCTCCGACCGATATTGTGAAACAGTTCGACGAAGAATACGGAACACCGCTACAGCAACTCGAGTTTGTTGCCTTTATCGACGGCGTCGAAGCAACAAGCACAGCATTCTTTTCCACACTCGAAGAGTTCCGTAAATCTTGGAGGCGACCAAAATGGGATCTGAGCCAACAATGAAACGGACAAGAATTTATTTTCTCGCGGCGGCAAGCTGCCTGTTTTTGGTATACGGGTGCCCCTCGACATCGACTCTGAAATCCGCTCGTACTCTCGATAAAGGGAAGCTCAGGTTCGCTGTAGCTCCGGAATATTCGGTCTTTAGTCTGGGCGGGGAACCGCTCCAGAATCCGCAAATTGAATTGGCAGCCCGATACGGTCTCACGGATAATATCGAAATAGGAGCGAAACTGTGGTTGCCAGGTCTTCAAGCGGACGTGAAGTATGCTCTACTGCGCTCAGAAGACATGAACTCCGGCTGGGATTTGTCGATAAATCCAGGATTCGGCTACATCGGAGGCATAAGCGGAACGGCCACAGGTGAGGGCAGCGACCTTCATATACTGACATTTTATCTGCCGTTTCTCGCGGGCTATAACCTCGGCGGAGGCAATCAAATTGTTTTGGGGCCAAAGCTCATCAATCAAACTTGGCTAACGTCGGAAGATAATAGTGAGACGATCAATTTGCTGTATCTAGGTTCGAGTCTTGGTTTTGTCTGGAAATATTCTGATGGGGTACGTTTCATTCCTGAAGTTTCGTTCGGTGTACCAGTTCTTCGAACCCTGACCGGCGTGGGTACAGATGCTTCAGCTTCTGGAATCTTGTTTCAAGCCGGTGTTGCGGTTGAATTTGGTGAATGAATCTGACCTTGGCGAAGGCTTTAAATTGGCCCTGTCTGTTCAGCTGCTATAGTAGACAAAATACGACGCTATGGGCGTGATGTGCATACGAAATTCACGAACCATCACGTGTGCACGTGGGTGTGAGGCTCTCGTGGTGACTAGCATCTTCACTAGAATCATACTAACCTTCAAACATCGTGAAGCTTCTTCGTGCGCTGAAAAATGAGCTCGCTTCCGAAGCGTTGACTTGGGTAGATAAGAGACTGATCACCAAAGAACAGGCCGAGAAAATCTTGCGTCTTTACGATACAAGTCTGCCGACAGGAGATAAGAGCGCTCGTGGTTACAACGTTTTGATGACGTTGGCGGCACTCTTTATTGGTTTGGCCGTTATTGTTTTGGTTTCCGCGAACTGGGAACAGATTCCTCGAACAGTACGAATGTTGGGCTTGATCAGTATTACAACGGGCACAAATCTGATGGGGGTGCGAGCCTATCGAGGGCAAAGACCAAAAGCTGGCAAACGTTGGCTCTTTTTGGGGGCCATCTTCTACGGAACCTCGATCATGCTCATTGCTCAGATTTATCATTTAGGAGAACACTTTCCGGATGGCCTCTATTGGTGGATGCTCGGTACTTTGCCTTTAGCCTTCCTGACCAAGGGCTTTATCTTGATGCTGATGAGTATACTCTTAAGTTATCTCTGGTTCGTTGTCGAGGCAGGCATGGACTTCATGCCATGGACATTTTTCTTCGTGATGTTGGCGGGTATTTATTACGCAACGAAGCTGCATGGAAGCATCTTAATTTTTTTCGCGTCGGTTTTCGGAATCAATCTATGGCTGGTTACTCTGTCGTCTTGGTGGTTGGGACTCACTAAAGGGGGCCTCGATACTTCAGGCGAGTCGGTAGTCTTCTCTACTGCCTGCGCGATGAGCACGGTGATTATTGGGGCGTGGATGGAGCGCAGAGCTTTGAGTGAACGCATGAAAAACTATGGCGCAGTTATTCGTCTATGGGGCGTTCGAGCTGGTCTAGTCCTCATCTTAATGTTTACTTTTGAGACCAGCTGGCGAGAATTACTTGATCCGAGCGGTTACGATCATCCCTTTCTTTTGGTGTTGTCACTTGTTCTCGGTGTCGGAAGTTTTATTTTCGCGGCGTTTTATCAGCTTCGAGAAAAGAGTGACCGAGAGACAATCATCAAATTAGGTGTAACCGGTTTATGCGTGATTTTTTGGGGCGTGGCCGTTTATGCTGCTGGCTTTGGGGCAGATGCAACCCCGGGAGTTGTCAGGATTTGGACTATTTTAACGAACCTACTTGCTGTCGTCTGTGGAGTGGCTCTAATCATTGAGGCTGTCTATGAAACCTCAACTGCCTACTTCTATATGGGAATTGCTGTCTTACTTTGTCTTGCTCTGTTTAGATACTTCGACTTAATTGGGGATTACATCGGAGGCGCAGTCTTGTTCATGGTATGTGGCGGTATTCTGATGGCCTCGGCACGTTTCTGGAAGAAATTTGCTGCAAAAACGAAGGAGCAAAAAGCATGAACTCCTCAAACGTCGTTCGTGGTCTCGTAGCGGTGGTTGTTTTCCAGTTGCTTGTTCTCAGTGGAGAATATCTTACCAGCGTCGCTCCGCTATGGTTTGGGGAACCTGCCATCCTTAAAATTCGCCCCGTAGACCCGCGAAGTTTATTTCGCGGAAATTACGTGGCGCTCAATTATGACCTCGAGGAAGTGGGCAACGAAGAGAGTATCTCTGAGCTAAAGCCGCTAAAGATACAAGATATTCTTTACGTAAGTCTGAAGAAAAAAGATGGCTATCACCAAGCTGGTTCTCTTTCTAAAACCGAACCCAACAGGGGTTTATTCATTCGCGGTCGCGTTCAAGCCGTCGGTCCCTCGTCCATTCGCTTGAAATACGGCATTGAAGCCTATTTTGCACCGAAAGAAAGAGCGCGAGAGATTGAAAAAAGAATTCGAAAAAGTCGCAGTGCGAATCGGGTGCCAACCTCGAGCGCAGCGACGGGCTCAGAAGCCGCTGAAAGCCTCCTGCCATATGCGCGAATACGACTCCTGTCGAGTGGAAAAGCGGCGCTAGAAGAGCTGCAGTGGGGATTAGAGGACCTCTAACAACGAAAGATAGATTTGAAGCGAAACGAGTCAGCTAGTTTGTGTCGTTTAGCATCTTCGTCACCTCAAACACGTCGCCAACACTATAGAAATCCACCGTGACAAAATTCGGCAGACGCATAAACTCATTTTGGCAAGCCACTGCGCGCTCGCTAAAAAACGGGTTGAAGTTGATCTGTTCGGCGAGTTCTTCAGAACCCAAAATTGTTGTCAGGAAGTGGTTGAGAATAAATAGACTATTATCAACGTCACCGCGATTAAGAGTGCAAACTAGGGCATCGGGGTTGTCGGCCGAAAATGGTGTCTCAAACGCATGGTCCCACACGTTCATGTACCATCCGTCGGCTTCGCCATCATCGCTCAAGACAATAAGACGAGTATTGTTATCAATCAGCTCTTGAAGGGTAGGCCATGGCTGATCTTTGTTGTGAGCGTATACGTAATTTATTAGGCCTGCGTCTTCAAAGGCTTGTTTCGTATCCTCCGGCGAAACATAGGCTTCGACAATAAAGGTGACTACTTGGTTTGAATTACATCTAAGGAAGTTTTCAAAAATGGCGAGTGCTTCGCCAAGCTCGATTGCGCCGAGAATACAACCGCCGTGGCACAAGCTTGGTTCTCTGGTTTCGGTTTCGCTGTTGTAATGCGTATCAATCATGAAGGCTCTCACTCCGTCGAAGAGTTGCGATTTCATGTTCCTTTTTTGGTTGGGTCCAAACCACTCGTCATCCTCATTGGACATTGCGTTGTGGGTAGTGACGTACGAGACCTCATTATATCGCCGGTTACAATACTCTTTAGAGCCGTTACAAGGCCTGGCGTCAGCGAACCAGTCTTGGCACATGAGGTCCGGTTCATCGTCGGTTCCTGAGCACGCGGCGATAAGCGTAAGGAAACACGACAAAAGCAGTTTGCACTGTTTCGAGGTCACTATACCCCGAGTGTTATATGCCGGACGAAAGCGAGACGTCATGAATGCCTCAAGGTATCGCTTTTCATCTAAGCATTGCAAATGTTCTTGATGCTTAGGCTTCTAGGAATTCGCGGTTGTCCGGTAAATCCATTACGAATACGCCTTTATCCTTTATCTCGTGAAGAAACGGTGTCTGAGCAAACCACTCAAGATGCCATCGAGAAAACTTCTGCGTTTGATAATACTCGGGGAAAGCTTCGGAAATCGCTTGGCTTGCTCTGCGAAGATTGTACCAGGGCATGGACGGAGCAATGTGATGAGGAATGTGGATAGTAATGTCTAGCCATAGCCACTCCAAGAGTCTTGGAAATCGCACATCGAACGTAGAAACCAGCTGTCCTCGTAAAGGCGTCCAGCCTTCTTTGGTATAGGACAGAGTGTGGCGATTGGCGTGTTGAACCGTGATGATCAGCGCACCACAAAGCGTCGTTATAAAGCCAGGAATGGCGTAGTATTTGAGAATGCCCCAGACTCCGTCGTAGGCGTATAGACCGGCGTAGATTGTGCCTAGTGTCGTCATCATGATGAGGTTTGAGAGCAATAAGGTTGTCTTTTCTTTTTGGAATTTTTGTTCGCCGATTTGTCGCCTCACGAGAAAGCCTCGTCGCAAGGTATTGCTGATGATCCAAAAGAAAATGCCAAAGGGAAGGGCATAACCAATCCGGACGATAGTGTCTTTTTTCCAGTTGGTTTGCTCAAACTCGTCTTTCGTCTTTAGGTGCGCGGCCCAGTCCACTTCTTCGCCTCGTCGCTGCGTATGTGCATGATGATGGTCATGCGTAACCGTCCAAGTATGAAGTGCGTTCGATAGTGGCGAGAAACAGATGTGACCAATTACTTGGTTGACCCATTTCCGCTTTGAAAACGCGCGATGCCCACATTCATGGCCTAATACGAAGAGTCCGGTGACGGTAAAGCCTTGGAGGAGCCACAAGCAGCACAGGACCGGAATTTGCCAGAGCAGTTCTGGTCCTCGCCCAACGGGAACGAGGTAAATGGCGTACGAGAATGCGGAAATACAAAAACAGATGCGGAAAAAAGTGAACCATGATTTCGCGGGTTTAATCTCGAAGCAATCTTTTGGGATCACTTTCCACAGGTCGCGTAATCGCACATCCTTTTCACGACTCAATTGGTCGATGGTGTGCGGCTGAACATCCATGCTTTCAAAGTGCCACAGCTGCGGTCGCTCTCACCAAAGAAAAACTATGCGCATACGTAGGTCAGCGGATAAATCGACCTGGTTCGGCCTAGAAACCGCTCAGGTCATTGGTCGAGCAAGCCGAAAACCTAAACTCACCGTACGACTCAGAGGGTGATTCCAATAGCGATCGGCCAGTCGAAGGTGATCTAACTCACTGTACCAGCCCCCACCCCGGGTTACTCTTGCTTCAGAATCTCCTTTTATATCTGTCAATGCGATACTTACTCTCGGTGTCGTCAATGCAGGACCCTCCCGCCGGGAATCGGCACACCAATCCGCTGAATTGCCAGCCATGCCTCGAACGCCGTAGGGGCTTTCGTCGAGGGGATAGGCTTCGACCGAAGCAGGGAGAAGCCGTCCAGAATGACTCTCGCGCATGCATGCTCGTGAGGGATCAAAATGGTCGCCCCAAGGAAAGCATCTTCCATCAACCCCTCGTGCTGCCTTCTCCCAAGCGAGCTCTGGAGGCAGAGTCCAAGGTAAACCAGTGCGTTCAGCTTCCCAGGCTGCAAATCCACATGCTCCGTACCAGTCGACCATCAAAACGGGGACATCTGGCTCCCAGACGTCTCCATCGACGTCCGGTTTGAGAGAAAAATTTTGCCCGTCATATCCGAAGATAAGTGCTCCCTCTTGGAGACCTGCGATTCCAGCTCGTTCTCTAGGCGCGTATCGCAAGGCGTCTTCTTCCCGGCCCATCGCCACCAAGCTATCGAGGAATTCCAAATACTGCGCGTTGGTCACAGGGTGTCGCCGAATCACAAAATCATCAACCCACACCCGGTGTCGGGGCAGAGAATTCGCTGCATTTTGATCACCTCCACTCCAAAACCAGCCACCAGGAACAAAACAGTCATTGACCCCCAAACTGTTTTGCAAAGGAAGTTGGATAGCGTGAGAGCGTTCTTCATCGGGAGGGAGCCCGTCCCAGTGTTGTTGGCGCTCAATCAACACCGGGTATCGAACTTCGGCACGATCAGGGTGTCGCAGCATACAAAGGTAGCTCCCCATTGGAAGTGTCACCTGAGCCAAAGGGGTCAGGCCTAGGTTTCGCTCGAATACCGGAACAAGCCGTCGATTGTGTTCCGTGTATTTGTAAAGAACAACTTCTGCCCCCGCGGGCTCAGTGGCCAGAGAGAGCGCTCCGTCACCCTTCAGGTAGTTGGTATGACTGGCTCGAGCTGGATGGTCGGCCGGTAAAGCATCGAGATGTTGTCGCAAGAGTGCCTCAACTCTTGCCGTATTTGCTCGATTAGACTCCGCTGCACGATGCACGACTTGGTATCGAGCGGCGAGGTTAGCGTGAGCCTCAGGGAGGTCAGGCGCGTGAATGAGCGATGCATGAACGAGTCGTTCTTCTTCTAGGGCCACCATTTCGGCTTCGCGCTCTAATGACGCCGCTTCTTCTTCGAGCGACCATCCTGCGGTTTTGTCGGCCTCCGGTTGCCAGGGTTCAACATTACTCAACAATTGAGCCGCTTTCGTCCTGAGCGTCTCTGCTTGTTGGTAGAGCTCGGCTGCTACTGTCGTTCTAGTCTCCGCCTGAGCGACCACCGAAAGCGCCTCGTCGCGCCGCTTGGCGCCGTTCAGCCAGTCTTGGAGATCTGCAGCCAGGTCCGCTGCCGTTCGGTATCGCTCGTCTGGCTGTCGGGCCATCGCGCGTTCACAAATAGTGATCAAGGCTGGGGGGAGTGGTTTACTCTCGCCTTTAGGCACAGCCCAGGGTGACGGATTGGTTTCCGCTCGTGTCCAAAGGTGGTCTTGCGAAGACAAACGTGGAGGCGGTCCAGCGCGCACCATATTCAGAACTTCTTTGCCATCTTCACCGCAGTAGGGCGCTCGCCCCGAGAGGACGTTATAAAGAATAGCCCCCAGGGCGTAGATGTCCGTCTTGGTGTTCAAATCGGCAATACGGCCTTCAGCCTGTTCTGGAGACATAAAGGCCGGCGTGCCCATGACTTTTCCGGCTTGGGTGAGGTGAAGCTTAGATTGAACTCGCTGTGTTTGAACGGATTCCGGTCTCTTGACGTCTTGTGATTCTTCTTCTTGATCAATAAGTTTTGTCAATCCCCAGTCCAAAACCAAAACTTCGCCATGTGCGCCCAGCATGATGTTGTCGGGCTTCAGATCCCGATGCAGAACTCCTCGGCTGTGCGCATAGGTCACGGCTTCACAAACTTGTCGCAAGGCGTCGAGCAGGCGACGAAGACTCCAGCCTGAAGCTGCCGTGGTCCACCCAGAAGCGCTAGCGACGTGCACTTCTTCAATGACATCACTCAAGGTTCGACCGCTGACTTCTTTCATGGTGAACCAAAGGCGACCATCTGGAAAACGTCCCAAATCATAAATTGGGATAATGCCTGGATGCTGAAGTTGCGCCGTGGCCTGAGCTTCTTCCATAAAACGAGCGAGGGATTTGGGACTTGCGGAGCTTTCAAAGAGAATTGTTTTCAGAGCAACCACACGGCCCAAATGTTTGTCTCTGACGCGTCGAACTTCACCCATTCCGCCAGAACCAAGGAGACCAAGGTCGTCATAACGAGAAGACTTGAAGTTCGCGAGGCTTGAATGCGGGCGGTCATTCTGCTTTTGTATCGCTTCAGCGCCGTGATTGGCTGCGGTAGACATTCGAACGACTTGCGCACTATCAAGGTAGCTTATTCCTGAAGGTTTGGGCCCCTGAGTGCGAAAGACCACGTCTTCTTCGTCTATCCACCAATCACCGTCTATTTCGACGGCACTCGCGAGCTGACCATCTGCGGCGAGAGATTCAGCCTGCGGTTTCGTGATGCCCATGCGCTCCGCAGCTTCGACGATTGTAATGAGTGTGTCTGACAAGTTTCAGTCTTCTTCGTAGACGAGCCTATCATTTTGCATAAGGTTTTTGCAGTCCCAGCCGACCTAATCGATCCAATAAGGGAACACGATCGTTTTAGGCCATTTCCGGCGTCGGCAAACCGCAGCATGGCACAACTTTGTACTCGGTGTTTGTCACAATAGATAAACTCATTCGAGTTTCGGATGGTTTCAGCCAGCGGGAGTAAAAACGGTGATGACGCGGTCCATGAGCTGCTTGGCTTGATGGAGCCCCATTTCGCTATATAGCTCTTGGTAATGGGTTACGAAGGTTTGTAGGTCGGTTGGGATATGGCTTTGATCGTCGGTGAAGTTTATGAATGCGAGCCAGGTGGGCAGGTCGAGCTGAACATTCATGAAGTACAGGAATGCCAATCGATTTGCGGTTTGATAATAATTTTCTGTCCACTTTTTCTGTGGAATCTGCAGATGCATTTGCGTGACCTTCAGCGAACCATTGATTTTTTTGAGGCTCTCTTTCGAGGCTTGAGTCGTTGAATGAGTTTCACCTGGGTGAGCTTTGGCTTCGACCAAGACATAACCGGTTTGGTGCTTGTTTTTCACCTTGGCTAAGCCATCCCATTGCGGTCCTCCATTCGGCCAAAATTGAGCGCGAGCTGCATTGAATTGGCCGAGACCCAAAGCGTCCAAAAAGTCGTCGCGATATTCTTGGTAATTTTGGCTGCTCAAAGGAGAAATCCATTCGAATTGGCCGGCAAAAGCGAGCAGGCTGGGAGAGCTGCCGGTAATTGTTGCACTCAACTGGTCAGAATGATGCTCGACGTGATGCTGAAGTAGATACTGGCTGCCTTTTGCAGCTTTTCCTTGGCTCGCCATGGCTGGAATTTAGCGCGGCGACTTAGAGGATTGCAAATCGACCCATAAACGGTCACGATACCAGGTTCGTGCTTTTCGCCGTTCGCACGGCTCATATTCGAGTTGGCGAAAAAACTGTAATGGCCTTTCGTTGTGCTCAAACACACCGATTTCTATTTGTCGTGCTCCTGATGTAAGCCATGAGCACTTGCCAACGGCAGAATACCCTGGAAGATTATGATCGTAAATAAAAGCATGGCCCAATGTGCATAAACGAGAGGCGTGATAGAGTTCTCAAAGGAAGTAAGCTTAGATGATAAATCGACGACAGAATACGACTTCTCAGAAAACATGTGGCGTAGGATTGCTCATCCCCTTTTTGGCCGGAATTGTTTTTGTGTCGGGTTGCACCGCCACCGATTCGAAGAAGTCTGTCGAAAAAACGCTCAAGCCCGAAGTGACCATCGTGCAGGCGAAAGCTGATAACCAACTCCCGGAAGGAGAGGAGTGCACCGCGGCGAGCCCGACGAAGGGGATCCTAAACACCAAGTCGAGTAAGTATAAAACAATCGATATAAAGAAAGGTGCGCACTTCATTGAAGAAAAGGCTACGTTCCAAAAAGAAGACACAATCGTGACCGTCAATCATGGAGGCTGTGCTCATTTCGGTGAAAGCTATACCTTCGATATTCGTCATGACGGCGCCGTCAAAAATCACGAAATGTTTTTAGATGTCGTGCTCAAGTATTTACAATCACTCGATGTCCTTGAAGGGCAGCACAATAATATTTCTACCATTCAAAAAGTGGTGGCAAAGCACAGAACTAGTTCGGAAAATGTAGAGGCCTGTGAGTTCGAAGAGATCGAAGGCTATAGCAGCGTCCGTTGCTCATTTCAAAGAACAAACAAAGAACGTGTGCGCCTCAAAATCTCCTACAGCATTGTGCTTTAGTCGGCTAAATATTCTTGATCAATGCTCGAAAAGAGAAAACATGACTATAGTTGTCGGCGCGTGACATCTCGGCCGTCTGCATTGATGAATTTGAAGGTGCTTTTGGTGTGGGAGGTTGCGCGGATACGATAGCCTCGGTCGTGTTCCATGCTCACGGTCGCGAGTGGCTCGCCTGCGAGTTCGATGGCTTCAAAAGTCCTTGCGGCTTCTTTTTTAGGAGTGGTTTTTGATGAAATCCACTTTCCAAGCGGTTCGTCCACCGAGGCCTCAAAGCTTCCTTGTTTCAGCTCGGTCCATTTTGCCTTCCCAATGGCGATTTGACCCTTCTTGGTAAGCTCATTTTTTACACAGAGATCTTCCAAAGACACAGACACGGGGAGGGCAACGCCCTTACGATTATAGCTCCATTGAGCGCTACAACTCCAGGTGCCTTCAGGTGGTGATATGTTTTCATCTGAAAAAACTCCACAGTTTTATAATTCGATTCTCGATTGCTTCTTTAGGTTTTGGTAAATTGTAAGTATGTTCTTCTTATCATGATGCATCAAAGGTTTATCTCGAGATGTCAGCTGGTTTGTTTTGCTCTCGGTGTCGCTTTTCTCGTTTCCTTTGGGCAAGAGAGTCATGCTTGTTGTCCACAAAGTGAAGAACGTGTGGTCAAAAATGTGTGGTTACAAAAAACTGGAGGCCTGGTTTGGGTTGGCTCTGAAGAAGAGAATACCTGGGCGGGCAAAGAGTTCCTTTTCGAGATTGTCGACCGCGATGGCAAGTCTCTTCATAAATTTAGGTTGAGCGAAAATCTTGAACTCGACATCAATCAACAAGAGGGCGAAAAAATCCCACGCGAGGCGAGGGCATTTATCGACAAAATAAAAAAGTACGTAAACAAGTCGCCGTCGAAGAAAAAGAAAGCCGAGAAAAAGCGCAGAACAATACAAGAGGTAAGAGCTTTAATCGCTTCGTTCGCGAAACCGGTATCGCTTTCTTCGCGCTGTCCTTTTCGAATGAGAAAAACGAAACGGAAAGCCACTATTGTTTATCATGACAAGAAATTAGAGCACTCTATTCCAACGGTGAGCAGCAATTCGGGCTGTGTTAAAGATGACCTTTTTACTGAGGATACTCCGGCCATGGTCTGCCACCAGATGTCTCTCGGTCAGTGTTATCAACTTGCCGATGACGATTGGTTGATTGTGAAGAAGGAACATATAAACCGGCAATTGCACTGTCTGACTACTGACTTTGAGCGGCCTTACCGAATCAATCAGGACAGCCTGCGCCCTTATAGAGAGAATATCTCAGGTTTTCGTGAGCTTACCGCCGGTCGGCTCAAAGAAGCAGAGCAGCATTTTCGTAAAAGTCTTGAAGCCGATGCAGGTCACGTGCACGCAAACTTTAACTTGGCTTGCACCTTGGCCCGGCAAAAACGTCCGATGAAGACTGGACTACCTTATCTTGAGCGTCTGCTGAGTAATCCGAAGCAGCGAAAAGAATACCTGCGCAAGGTTTCAACCGACGAGGACCTTGAGGCATGGAGACAAACGGGATTGGCAGAATGGGCCCAGGCCGTCAAAATTATTCGCCCAAAGAAAAAGATTACGCTGCCGGCCGCCCGAGTTGCCGCGATGAAACTCAATGAAAAAGGTTTTCTGGCCTATCGCAAAAAAAAGTACGCCGAAGCGATTCAACTATTTCAAGAGGCCAGTCAAACCGACTCAGATTACTTTATTGCGAAAACCAACCTCGCTTCAACGCTGGCACTGATTGGAAGAACTGACGAAGCCCTGAGCGCTTTGATGCAAGCGCACGAATTAAATCCTTCGCTCACGGTTAAAAAAATGAAAATGGATAAGGACTACGACCGGATTCGCAATACGGCAGTTTTCAAATCTCTACTTGAGGATGAATGAAAGCGCGGTTTGAGTATTCCGATCTTGGTGACATTCTGTGTGTCGATTATCTCTGAAGGGCAGGGTGCATCGCAATTTTGGACGGAACAAGTTATCAAGTAAATCCCAGCTAACGGTAAACGTTTTATCCTTCACTATTTCTGCATTTTTCCTCGAACGCACAGAGCGAGTCTCGGTAGTCTCGTTCCTGCGCCGGATTTTGATACCAGGAGTCGCTGCTTATCTTTTGACCCAGGCGTGCCTTTGAAATTTACGGACCAAACTTGGTTAGAGTTTGTGACGGGAGATGTCGCTGACCAATAGGTTTCTTTCCCTGATATCTGTGGGAAAAAGCTGTTTATCCCGTTGTTTTGACGAGAAGAAAACAAACTCAATAATTCGTTGATATTGGGCAAGCGCCAGTCTCGCAGGCCTGCTGCTCGAGATTTGCGACAAAAGTGCAGAGCCTTTTGCCATTCAACAAACCGATAGGCTTCTTGATGCCATGTGAGACCCTGCCATTGATCTTGTACAATGCCATTCAGGCCATTTCCTACGCTGCGATATCGATCTAGATGGCTAATCAGCTGCCTTGCGGCAGGTTGCTTCTGGCTTCTCTTATTCATTCGAGGTACGAACACTTGGCGACTCGGGCTTTTCGCAGCTTTCTCTTCTTTTTCATGATGCGATAAAACGCATCTAAATGAGGCGCTGTTGGAGCCAGATGTTATTCGGGAAGTCTTCCTGCTCGGATCAACCAACCAGTAATAATTGACCTTTCTGCGGCTTCTGGTGGCTGACCAGATATCTTGAAACTTAATTCCTGGAAATACCGAACGAAGGTTTCCTTCGCGGTTTGACAATGCCAGGAGCTCAGGTTTTGTAGGAAGCCTCCACATCTTACCAGGCTCAAGGGAACTTTTGTTCTTACAGTAGGTATGAGCTTCATTCCACATTT
>JAYZDF010000065.1:0-45117 GCA_036337945.1 Myxococcota bacterium | reverse complement strand
TACGTGAACCTCTAATCGAACGGGCACAATACTTCCCGCTTCGAGGTCGTCCGCAGATAAACTCATTCGGATGGGAGAGCCTTCGGTCAAATGGTCAGGCCAGGTGTATGAGTCGAGCATGGTGCCGATAACGTCTTCTTTTCGAGTACTCGAACTAAGGAAACGGAATTCGACAGATTGTCCAACGACAAGCCCCAGTTCGCCACCAGGCACTTGAGCAGTGCTTCCTTCTTCCATTCCAAAAGGTACGACACAAAGTGCATTAATTGGAGGCTTTACGCCCGGTACTGATGGCATCGGGGTTTCAATGCCAATGTAATAGCTACGGGCTGTTCCAGCCCGAATTCGCATGCCTCCGTTAATCTTAGTTGCGCCTAAGTAAGCTGCACCTCGGGCGACGGCTTGGTTATGATCTGAATCTTCAATGAGTGATAGTTCATTCGAAAACCAACCCCCTACAATACCTACGAGCCGCTGTCGGAGAACTTCTGAATTGAATACACCACCGTTTAGAAGGATGTGAGATATTCCTCGTTCCGCCGTTTGGTGCCGCATAAGAAATTGTGCGAGGTGCCTGGTAACGCCTGGCTCAGAAGCAAAAGGTAAGCCGATTTGCATGAAACCTGCTCGCGGTTGTTGCTGCGGAACGTCACTTAAACCACAGTGTGGGAAGAAGCCATCGATAAGGATCTTTTCAATTTCTTCTCGAGTAAGCTCTGTCTTTAATTTTCCCCCAATCAGTTTGCTACCGCGGCCCAAGACTACAATTGGTTCCGATTCAAGTTCTGGATTTGAGAGGAGCTTCTCCTTTGCTTGTCGTGCTGCTTGTACAAGAGAGCGTTGCTGGTTTGCGTCCAGCTTTTTTCCTTCTGCAGTGAACTTTCCGAGTAAGTGATGTGCAAGGGTGAGGTCCATGTTGTCTCCACCCAAAAGGATGTGGTCGCCAACTGCTATTCTTTCTAAGGTGAGTTCTCCATCTTGGTCGATCACCTCAATGAGTGAAAAGTCTGTGGTCCCGCCGCCCACATCACAAACAAGAATTCGGTCTCCCGCCTTTACTGTATCTCGCCAGCTTTCGTTTGCGCGATGTAACCAGGCGTAGAATGCTGCTTGGGGTTCTTCAAGGAGATTGACTTGAGTCAGACCAGCTCGAGCGGCAGCTTCAATCGTCAAGTCCTTGGCGGCAGCGTCAAAGCTTGCCGGAACAGTCAAATAGACAACTTGTTCTTCTAATTTGAAATCTGGATTTTGTGAATTCCACGCTTCAACAATGTGCTGCAGATACGCAGTCGACGCTTCGATAGGCGATACCTTCGGAACATCGGGCGGGGCATGCTGCGGCAGAATAGGAGATCGCCGGTCCACTCCATCATGTCCTAACCAGCTTTTTGCTGAGCTTACTAGGCGAAGCGGAACTTCGGCTCCTCGTGTTCTCGCACCGTCACCGACCATAAACTCTATCCCCTGATTCCACGGTAGCGCAATAGCTCCATCTGCCATTTCATCGGCATGTGGTAGATAGATAAACGATGGGAGACTCGAACGTTCTAGGAGCGTGCCGGGTTTGGTCAGCTGCGGAATAGAAAGGTCGCTAATCGATTGAGCGTCGTCTTCTATAGCTACGCTCGCAAGCGTGGTATTAGTGGTACCTAAGTCGATGCCGCAAATGTACTTCTGATGGGAAGCTTCGTCGCTCATATTTCTACCTCAGCAGCTTGAGCTACGTATACCGCCTCTCCGGTTTTCGCTTTCGGGAGTTGTACTTTGGTCACTCTCCAACCTCGATGACTGAGCGTACCGGCGAAGGGTGGCTCACCAACTACGTTGCCTACCAAACGAACTTGTTGAGGGTCGAACCCTTCAGGCACCGTGATTGATGCCTCTTCCTCCTCTTCTCGAAGAGGCTCGATCGGGAAATGATCTTTGAACGTGGACTGTAAACCACGATGAACGTCACGGACCGCTGCGCCGACGTCCTCGTCGCTGTAATCAGAAATATCTTCTGAAATAAAATCGAGTAAGCGAGCCTCGCCCTGCATAACAGAGAGAACGGAAACCGCTGCTGCGTGAGCTACTTCGTCTAATGAAGCCGGAGCTGTTTCGTTTTTCTCCACGAGCTCAGATTCAGCTTTCGCCAGAGCACTTTTGGCTTCCTTTAGTTGCTGTTGCAGAGTCGCCAAGGACGAATCGGTATCCTTGTTTTCGGTTGTCTCAGGCCCAGATTCTCCTGCCGGGAGAGATAACTCGGGCTGAAGGGTTTTTCCGCTTAAGATAGCAAAGAACGCTTTGATCGCTAGAATGATTCGCATTTTGCCGAGCAGGTAAAGCAGCGCACGGTTGATGTCAACGATAGCTGTAACCTGTCGCGATCAGTGCGTTCAGTGGTCGACCAGGTGTCACTCTGGTGACTCAGATCACAAGCGACGATTTGTTGGCCTAAAATTTGCGGTGTTCTCCTTCAACTACCACACTGATGTGTATGACGATGTCTGTTTAGGCCCACCGGGGATGGAGACATAGGAGGAAACATTTTGAACTATTTGAAATTTTATAGAGGTTTATTAGGAGTTTGTGCCTTCGTGCTGCTCAAAGGCGATAGCTGCGACGGTGAAGTAAAAAGCCAGTCAACAGTGCAATGCAACGCCAACGGTGAGTTGATCATGGAAATTGGAAGGGGAGATTGTTTAGGGTTCACAAAGTCCTGTACGGATGATGCTTCGACCTTGTACTCGTCCGCCGACTATTTGGCGGAAGCGAATTGGAATGGTGTCGACTGGTTAGAACTAAGACCAAACGGAGCTACGAATTATGAAGTTTGTGTCGTGGATGACGCTCCTCTTAGTGGAATCGCCGATGGTACTATCACGGTGGAGCCTCGGGACAAAAGTGCGACATCCATTACGCTGAATGTTGGGGTCACAGTGCTGGGCTGGGACTTTCACGTCGAAGCACCGAGCTTGACCGACAACGTTGTTGAGCCCGACAGCCGTTTGCGTGTCCAATCGATTGTCGTTGGACGATCTGGAATTGTTGGTTTTGATTTCCGAAGCGAATGGATCTCGACGCGACCCTGCGACCAACCTGTTGAAGTCCCGCAAATTCGTGAATCCAACTTTGAATGGTTAGATAAAAACAGCGAACAGTACTGGGCGACGTTATATGCGCCCGTGAATGCGCAAGTTGGGTGTCATCGGATCTATGGAATTGTGACCTCTAAGGGAGCTGCCGTCGGGAAAGCGGACTCGATTGACGTCAATGTCCGTCCGAAGATTCGGGCCGTGATCGATTATGATAAATCCGCCTTCGCTCCTTTTGTCGACGATGTAATGCTAGGAAGCACTCAAAGTGTACCGTCCGATGTACTAGTTGATTGGGACGTTATGCATCGGTACGAACCATCAGATGACTGGGAAGCACCGCCTCATACTCTGCAAGACGGAGGTCGTTCCTTCGTTCTAAATTATGTGATGAATGGTCAATATAAAATCACGTTGACAGTTACAGACCCACGAGACCCAGAACTCACGGATTCAACTTCGGTCGAAATTGATGTCACTTATTAGTCCGTCTCACCCCGCTTTCTAATAATCCCATGCGCTCCTTTGTTCGCAATCTTGATTGCCATCGTTTTTAGCTGCGGCAGTCTCGAGCGCATAATCACGCAAAGTGAATCCTGTTTCGGGAAGCGGATGTTCTTCCCAGCTTTCTCCAGTCCGTTTGAAATACAAAGCTGTGCCAAATTTATCGAGCGTGCAGCTCGTTCCGTCTAGAGGGCCGATTCCTTTACTCGATTCTGAACAAGTCGTTCGAGAGGTATAGCAACGATAAATGTGTTGTTCTAAATCAGGAGCCGGGTCGCCCCGCAGGCGAAAAATAGGGCGGTGTTCCAAGAGGTCTAGGTTTTTTAGACTTGTGAAGGGGACATACCAAATCAGTATTTCCTGGACCGTTTCCGGGATGTCTAAAACGAAACCTCCGGAGGAGTTCTGGCGAGTCTGAATACGGTTTGAGTTAGACGTGCGGCTTTCGAGAAATTCCCAGCGTGGCACAGCATCTTGACTCAAAATAAACGACGAGACTTCGACGGACGAGTTCGATTCCTGCGAAGGGAAGGGGTTGAGTGATAGCATGACCAAGTCCCCGCCATTGATAGGAAGCTCTTCGATAGCGTTTTCGACCTGGCAAGCACTGGTTAAAGTGACGAGAGAAATGATGAAAAGACTTCTCATTGACGGGTTGGAACCTAACTCTGATCGTCATTTTGGGGGAGTCCAGAATAAACAAATCAAGAATAAAGGGTAAATACTGTTATTTATGTCGTATAAAGTAGTCTATCAGCGGATTTTGTGATGTACTCCCAGCTCATGAACTCTATACCGCGACTGCCGCCGAACTTTGGAGCTGAGCCAGTAGGCAGAAACGCTGCCGAAGCTCCAGCGCAGTCGACAGGCACGATCCACAGAACGAACTCTGTAGATCGTTTTGAGAGTATTCCGAGGCATCGGACCGCCGACGAATCAAACCGGGCCCGAGGTAACTTCTTTCGGCGCATGGTCGACAATCCCGCAGTTCGGGCAACGCTTATGGGCGCGGGAGGACTTGCGTCCGTTCTTGGTGGCTTGGTTGCGCCTCAAGTTGCAAATGCTGCACCGGTAAATCACGTTCCTAATCAATCAGAGGTCGACGCGCCCAAAAGCGTTGTTTTCATCGGGATGAATGAGGGCGCTAATCACGAAGTTCGAGAGCTTCGTAAAAAACTAGGGCATGATGGAGTTTCATTCGTAAAGCCGAGTGAAGTCCAAGATGTCATCCGTCATGAAAATATTCGATACGATCTGAATAACGAAGAAGACGTTAAATCCTTTGTCGCATCGCTCGGTATTACGGGTGAGCGCGCGGATGCTCTGACAGAAAATATTCACAAACAGACTGAGGACGGTAAAGACGAGCTGGCAAAGTTCGTGATTTTGCTAAATGAAGCGGAAATGGGCGAACGTACCATTGAACGTTTAGTCTTCAGCGGTCATTCTGTGGGCTCAGGTGTCTGGGGCGATGAAAATGGTGAGTTGAAATGGCGCCATCTGAAAAAGACGATGGATATTTTTCCAAAAGCTTCGGGTCAAGTTGAAGACGTATTACTCGCGGCCTGTTATTCGGGCGGTCAAAATACCATGAAAACCTACCGCGGCCTCTTTCCCAACCTCAAGACAATTTGGGCTTATGACGGTTCTGCGCCTGGTGCATATAGCGGTGCAGTACCTCATATTATGCGGTGGGAACGAGGTACGGCGGGCAATACAGCCGATGCGCTTGATCGTGACTCCGCAAAGCACACTCGTAAAGGTGAAAACGTAGCAACTTGGACGACGACACAAGGCTATGACAATGGATTGGAGTCCAAGCCAATTGACCAAGCGATGCAAAGCTATCGTGTCTCAGCTCGTTTGGTTGAGGATTTCCGTACTGGTGAAAGGACCGTTGAAAATACGCAGCAAGGTGATTTGCGTGACCATTACAATAATATCCAAAGATTACTGAGCCGTAACGATATTAGTGCCGACCAAAGGACCGAGCTTGAAGGTCAGAGGGATTTTGTTATCCGTCTGATTTATTTTAAAAATGTCAAAACATTCTTCCAGGACGTTCACTCTTCTACCATCGATACCGGCTTCAAAGATGTGGACATGACTCCACCTGATTTTTCTAAGATGTCACGTAAAGAGGCTTTTGACACGGTCGAAGCATTCAACGAAAAATACGACACCATTTCTAATCCATCCGATACCGCCACGTATCTAAAGGATTTACTGAACAATGGTTTGATAATGCTGAGCAATGACCACGTTCCATCATCTTGGATATAGAAAGACCTTTCTCTAAATGTTGATTCACGGACCTTGGATAGTCTACTGCGGGCTGATCTTTTGGCTCTCGCATCAGCCTTCGCTACCCGGCACACCGGGTGGCGATAAAATTGCTCACTTTATTGCGTATTTCATTATGGGTGGCCTTTTTTTACGTGCGCTCGCATTGTCTTTTCGATGGAAGCGGCGCGCACTGGTTTTGATGGCAGCGGTAATTGGCTCGCTGTATGGAGTATCAGACGAATTTCATCAATCCTTCATCCCCGGTCGCTTTGCGGCCCTAGATGATGTTGTTGCCGATATGATGGGCTCTATCTTTGGAGCGGTATGTACTTCTTGGTTCTACGTGCTAGATCAAGGTGGCCGATGGAGCTTCCGTTTCATGAGGTGACGAGCGCAGAAAGGTTGTGTTAGTCACTGCGCGATGCGATTTAGTACTTTGCTTCTCACCCTCACGTTTTTCGTAGGCTGCGCCCATCAATCGAACCCAACCATGTCGACGATTCACGATTCCACAAAGCGGGACCAGATCTCGGACACACTTCACGGTGTGAAAGTAGAGGATCCATATAGGTGGCTCGAAGACGTTACGTCTCCTGATGTGCAATCTTGGATGGATAAGCAAGATGCAGCAACGCGCACCTACCTTTCGAAAATGCCAAAACGAGAGTTCTTAGCTTCACGTTTGAAAGAGTTATACTACGTGGATGAAATTGGAACGCCCCGCAAACGTGGCTCTGGCTATTTTATATGGAAGCGTCCGGCCAACGTAGAAAAAGGGATTTTGTATCATAAGACTTCCCTCGACGGTGAAGAACAGGTCCTTCTAGACCCAAATGAAATGAGTAAGGAAGGCGGACCTGTTAGCCTGGGCTCTCGATCTCCCAGCTGGGACGGAAAAAAATTGGCTTATAGTCTTCGTCCTAACAATGCGGACGAGGCGACTCTCTACGTCATGGACGTCAGCACACGAAAAACGTCTGATGTAGATATTATTCCGGGTGCGAAGTATGCTGACCCTTCCTGGAACGCTGATGGTAGCGGGTTTTATTACACCTGGCTGCCAACAGATCCGAATATTCCTGTCGCCGATCGACCAGGATTCGCTGAAGTTCGGTACCACAAGTTGGGGACTAAACCCGAAGAAGACATCATTATTCATGAACGGCTAAATAACCCTAAAACCTTCATCAGTGCTGACATCTCAAAGGATGGTCGCTGGCTGTTTTTGAGCATTTGGCACGGCTGGTCGCGTAACGAGGTCTTTGTCCGTGAGATGACCGGTAACGGCGAACCGCCAAAAGACTTTAACGGAAAAGAAGGCTGGAAGTCCCTCTCGCAAGAGAGAAATGCGCGTTTTCGAATCACTGCTCACAAGAACAAATTCTATGTCGCCACGAATGACGAAGCATCAAATTGGAAAATCATGGAAGTTGACCCTTCTAATTTAGAGCGAAGTGCGTGGAAGACATTGATTCCCGAAAATGCGGATAAGGTACTCAAAACGTTTTCGATAGTGGGCGGGCACCTTGGTGTGACCTATATGCAAAACGCCACCAGTCAGAACCAGATTTTTACCATGGATGGAAAGTTCGTTCGCACCCTAGATACGGGCGTTCTTGGTTCGGCTACGTCATTGGTGGGGTCCCCTGATGACGATGAAGCATTTTTCGGGTTCTATTCTTTTACAAGTCCGTATGCCACGCACAGAACTTTAGTCTCGAGCGGGGAAACGTCTTTATTTACTCCAAGTAATGTCCGGGTAGATGCATCACAGTTTGAGGTAAAACAAATTTGGTATCCATCAAAGGATGGAACGAAAGTTTCAATGTTTATCGTCCATAAGAAAGGACTGGTTCTCGATGGAGAGAACCCAACTCTTTTATACGGATATGGTGGATTCAATATCTCGCTTACGCCTCGGTTTTCTGCTCCTACATATGCTTGGCTAGAGCAGGGTGGTGTTTACGCCGTTCCCAACCTCCGCGGAGGCGGGGAGTATGGGGAGAAATGGCATAAAGCGGGAATGTTACTCAACAAGCAGAATGTATTCGATGATTTCATTGCTGCGGCAGAATACTTGATTGCAAAGAAATATACGCGACCTTCCTCGCTTGCTATTTCTGGACGAAGTAACGGCGGCTTATTGGTAGGAGCAGCGATGACTCAACGCCCTGATTTGTTTCGGGCTGTCGTATGCGGTGTGCCGCTACTCGATATGGTTCGCTATCATCTGTTTGGAAGCGGAAAAACCTGGATTCCCGAATATGGAAGTTCTGAAAACGAAGAACAGTTTCGCGCCATTTTGGCTTACTCTCCGTATCATCAAGTCAAACCAGGTGTGAAATATCCATCTCTCCTCATGTTAGCGACTGATACCGATGACCGCGTAGATCCGTTGCACGCCCGAAAGTTCGTAGCGCAAGTTGCTCATAATAATTCAGGCAAAGAGCCAATTTTGCTCAGGATAGAGAAGAATGCAGGTCACGGTGGAGCGGATGCACGCTCTGCTTCGGTCCGTGAAGGCGTAGATTTACTTTCCTACCTCATCAAGATGTTAGAATTGGAAGAGTAGGTGACAGCTGTCTGTTGGGCTAGCCGCCGTGGGAGGCCGCGGCGTCGAGTAAGGTCTTCGCTCGAAGATAAACAACCTTAAGCGCTTTTTCGTCTTTCTTCGGTTGTGCGGAATCCGTCAGCGGGAACTTCTCCGCGCGCTCAACCCGCTGTACGAAAGCATCATAATCTTCCGTCTGTTCACGAACGTAGTCGAGCATCTTCGTAGCCAGGCCGCGTGCTTCTGATGCAGTTTGGCTATCGGGCTCGAGGGCGAGTTTGACGTTGAGCTTGTTAGCAAGCACGTAGTCTTCGGGGCTGTATTCGGCCATTTCGACTTATCCCTTTGAAAAAACCGGTGGTAGGCGGAACAGGACTTGAACCTGCGACATTCGGTGTGTAAGACCGACGCTCTACCAACTGAGCTATCCGCCTGTCCGGTTTAAGCACGCGAACCATGCACTCTTGAGCGCTGATGTGCAACATTTACCGACAAGTTTTATTGAAATTCTTCACTTTTTTCTTGGGCTCGGGCGCCAAATAGCATGTGTCGCTTGTTCTGGTTTACGAGGTCGGACAATTGTCCGACGTGAAGAATGTCTAGATCCTCTTACATAGAGCAGTGGCTGTGTATTTTGTTCTCTGAATACACGCGTTTTTGCCGCCGCTGAGGCCAGAACACATTGGACGAACTCGAAAACAGCAACCAGGCGCCTGACTTGTCGTTTTCACGCGAAAATATGGCCGAATTCGGGCAGTACCGCATTCTCGAGAAAATAGCGGGAGGAGGTATGGCTGAGATTTACCGCGTAGAAGATCCTGAAAACCCTTCCCAGATTTTTGCGCTCAAGCTCATTCGCCCTGACCTCGCTCACGAATCAGATTTTCGTGAAATGCTTCTCGATGAGGCACGAATCGCTGGCCGTCTAGAGCACAGAAACATCGCGAGGGTGTTGAAGCTTATTGAGAACGAAGACGAACTCGGACTCTTGCTAGAGCACGTGGACGGAGTTGATCTCATCCGCGTTCAGCAGACTCTTCGCGAACGCAAAAGAGAACTATCGCTCGAAGCAGCACTGCTAGTTCTTCTCGATACGCTCGATGGACTTCATTACGCCCACGACCTGCTCGATGACCAAGGTGAGCAACTTAATATTGTTCACCGTGACGTTTCGCCCGGCAACATCATGGTGGAAACGAGCGGTCAAATCCGAATTATTGACTGGGGCATCGCTGGTGGCAAGAAGAGAAAAGCTCAAACTGAAACCGGGCAAGTGAAAGGCAAGTTTCGTTATATGGCACCTGAGCAAATTATGGGTGAACCAGCCGTACGTGGAACGGATATCTACTCTGCCTCCGCGACATTCTGGGAGCTTCTCGCTGGGGAACGAATTTACGGCGAAATCGAACTTACACAATTGATGATGAAAGTTTCGAAGGGGGAGATGCCTGGTCTTGAGAAAGCTCGCGCCGGTTTGCCGCGTGCGCTTATTTCCGTCTTTCGGAAAGCAACCTCTTTGGTACCCGATAGGCGGTACTCAAGTGCGGCAAAATATGCAGCGGCGCTTCGCGCGCTACGACTCATTCATAATGAAGATAAAGCGCGTGCAGAACTCAGTCGTCTAGCGATGAATGCTCGCGTCAAGGACGGAAAGAAAGGATACGCACGAGCCGTTGAGAAGGTTCGTTTTATTTCAAGTGAGCACGAAAGTTTGGAGTCTGCTCTTCTAAGGGCTCTAGAAACTCCAGACAGAATCGAGGCGCTTGATCTTTCGAAGAGAGAAATTATCATGGCGGAAGCGACGGTGAGGTCTGATTTTATAACAAAAGGTTCGGGGCGGTCTTCTACGTGGTAAGTGTCGCGGGCTCAGGTAGTTCTGAATCTCCGTTTTGGTTCCGCTCTTGTAGTTGCTCGTAAAATTTGTCCTTGTCTTCCACTGCGAGTGAGTACTTCAGCACGTCATCCACGCTGTCGACTGGAATCATCGTCACATCCTTCAGAATAGACTTCGGAATCTCTGAGAGATCTTTTTCATTATCTTTCGGATATAGAATGTGAGAAATGCCCGCCCGGTGCGCGGCCAAGGTTTTTTCCTTCAGCCCGCCAATAGGAAGGACTCTGCCGCGAAGTGTTATTTCACCCGTCATGGCGACATTACGGTGAACCGGGATTTTAGTAAGTGCCGACACAATAGCTGTCGCCATTGTAATCCCTGCGCTCGGTCCGTCTTTAGGCATCGCGCCCTCCGGAACGTGAACATGCAGGTCGATTTCTGAATAAAATTTCGGCGGTAGGCCGAGTAACTCTGCTCGCGCTCTTACATAACTCATTGCTGCACGAGCCGACTCCTGCATAACGTCTCCGAGTTTGCCGGTGATGGTCATTTTGCCGTTGCCCGTCATTATTGCAGCCTCAATCGTCAATATTTCACCACCGACCTGAGTCCAGGCGAGGCCGGTCGAGATGCCGATCTGGTCGCTCTCCTCCTGTTGGTTATGCCGATATTTGTTGGCTCCCAGAAGAGTTTGGATTCGCTTCTCAGTGATCCTGATTTTTCGATCTTTACCGCGCTTCAATACGTCTCTTGCGACCTTTCGCGATACGCTCGCGATTTCCCGCTCCAAATTTCTAACTCCGGCTTCACGGGTATATTCGCGGATAATTTTTTTGAGCGCATCCTCTGTAAAACTCACCTCGACGTCTGCGAGGCCGTTCGCTTCAAGTTGTTTCGAAACGAGGTATTTCTTCGCGATCGCTAATTTTTCAACCTCGGTGTACCCCGACAACCGAATGATCTCCATCCGGTCTTGAAGCGGACCTGGGATTCCTGACATGTCATTTGCGGTGGCAATGAACATGACTCTTGATAAGTCATAGTCAAGATCCAGATAATGGTCGCAGAAAGTTGAGTTTTGCTCAGGGTCTAATACTTCAAGAAGTGCCGACGATGGGTCTCCCCGAAAATCGGTCGACATTTTATCAATTTCATCCAGCAAGAAGACTGGGTTAGACGTTCCTGCTCGCTTGAAGGAGTGGATGATTTTACCCGGCATCGCGCCAATATAGGTTCTGCGGTGGCCACGAATTTCGGCCTCATCCCTAACGCCGCCTAGGGACATGCGGACGAATTCTCGGTTCATCCCTCGCGCAACGGATTTCGCTAGGGAGGTCTTCCCAACACCAGGAGGTCCTACCAAGCATAGAATGGGGCCTCTCATTTTTTCCACCAGGGTAGTTACTGCCAAATGCTCCAAGATTCGTTCTTTGACTTTGGTGAGTCCATGGTGGTCTGCATCGAGAACTTTTTCCGCAAAGTCGATATCTTTATTATCTTCCGTATATTCTTCCCAAGGAATAGCGGTGAGCCAGTCTAGATAGTTTCTCACGACTGTAGCTTCAGCTGACATCGGAGGCATCATTTTCAAGCGTTTCAGTTCAGTATCGGCCTTTAGTCTGGCTTCTTCTGTAAGTTTCTTTTGCGCTAGTTTCTCTTGGAGCTCCTGCAGGTCACTTTTGAGCTCGTCTCGCTCACCAAGCTCTTTCTGAATCGCCTGCATTTGTTCGTTCAGGTAATACTCCTTCTGAGTCTTCTCCATTTGCTTTTTGACGCGCGTTCGAATTTTCTTCTCGACTTGCAGAATCTCGATTTCTGTCTGCATGAGCTCTAGGAGTTTCTCAAATCGTTCCTTCGGAATGATCGTTTCGAGCAGGTCTTGTTTGTCAGACACTTTAAGCGTCAAGAAGCCTGCAATCGTATCCGAAAGTTTACCGGCAGGTTGAATGTGAGTGACGGCTCCGATGGTTTCGGGCGGAACACGTTTGTTGAGTTTGGCGTAGCTTTCGAATGTTTGGCGCAAGGAGCGGGTGAGGGCCTCCAACTCTACGTCATCAGCTGCAGGCTCTTCTAGGAGCGTAAGTTCGGTTAGAAAAAAAGGCTCAGTCTCTATAAACCCCTGAATCTGAACTCGTTGTTTGCCCTCGACAATCACTTTCACAGTTCCGTCGGGTAGATGGAGAAGCTGCACAATGTTAGCAAGCGTTCCAAGTTGATAGATATCTTCAGGCTCTGGTTCGTTGGTCTTCGCTTTCTTTTGAGCAGCGAGCAGAATCGCTTTATCGTTTTCCATCGCGTATTGAAGTGCGGCGATAGACCTTTCGCGACCCACAAACAGTGGGACTACCTGGTAGGGAAATACTACGATATCACGTAGAGGCAACAGTGATGCCTGCCGGTTCGACATGACTACTAGCCTGGCATTCTACCCGCGACAGCGCAACGAATAATCCTCTCAATTACTGCGAAATACACGTTATCGCCCAATAAACCGGTGATTTAATCGGATAATGCCGTGCGGAACTCGGGCAATCCTTCAAGATGCACCGAATACGACGGATAATAATATCGTGCTTGTGGGACTAGGAATCTTTCTCAGGAATCGCAGGCAAACTTGATAGGACTGCTATACCGGTTGCTTCCTCTAATTCTTGGCTGTTTACAATCGTTTGGCGCAAACCTTCTAAAAGAACCGCCAACAGAATTCCCAAGACAGCTGTGAGAAACATACCTATGCCACCAAATTTTTGAATCTTAGGCTCGACAGGCTCCTTAGGCATCATTGCTGGGTCAACGAGTTGGAAATTTTCATAAAAGTTTGATTGGGCAAGGCGTTGATTTTGAACGACCTCTGCACGGCGCTCGAGTAGTTCTCGCACCTCAGAGTTCAAAGTTTGAACTTTCAAAGACAGCGACTGCCACTCTTGTTGAAGCTTTGGTTTTTGTATGAGTTTGGCGGCTTCAGTAGAGCGCTTCTGTAGCAAAGATTTCAAGCGCGCCTTGGCGTTAGCTACCGCAGTGGCCCGTCGAGCACCCGCATTACCAGAGTTTTTGGTACTAGAACGATTTCCTCCGCGCGCATTTGCTTTGGCTTGAAGTTGACGGACTTCTCGCTGAAGATTCACAACATTTGGGTGGTTGGCGGTATAGGTCTGCTTTGCAAGCGCGAGCTGTTGCTTAGCTCGCTCAAGTTCTGGATTTCTCCCTCCTCGGCGTTGTTTGCGAGAGACCGGCTTTCCTGATTTTGCTGCTGCAAGTTCTTTTTCAGCCCTCCGTATGGCGATATCGATGGCACTTACTGGAGAATCGACGCCATCAAGAACAGTAAGTTCACTGCTGATTCGGGGATGCTTGTTCTTGAATTCGAAGAGCTTTTCTTCCGCTGCTTTCAACTTCGGTTCAATCACTTGGAGGCTTCGTTGAATAACGTCGATTTCTGCCGTGAAAGGCGCTTCAAACACTTCACTAAGGGTAGACATCACCCGCTCCGTTACGAACTCAACGACGCGTTTCGCTTGACGTGCATTTTCGGAGCGATATGCTATGTCGATACGTTCTACGCCCGTGCTCACGACAAGTTCGTCTCGAAAATTCTTGATAGACTTTTCGTAGGGTCTGGTCCTTCTTGCGTCCGCATAAAGGTCCAATTCATTGAGGATAAGGACCATTTCGGCGTCTGACGCGAGGAAGTTTGCAGCCAGATTGAGATCCTTATCGAGCCGGTTCTCGTTGAAATCCGCGCTACGAATCGCGATGCCTGCTCGAGATTCAAAAATCCGCTTCGCACGCTTGTAACTAACGATAGTGGAAACCCCGCCGATGACGGCGATGATCACCAAGAGTGGGATTTGCCTGGTCAGGATACGTCGCGCGAGAATAAGGGGATCGAGCTGAAATCGTATGCCAATAAATTCGAAAACTTTTCCCTTTTTTGCCATTCGTCGTAAATCTTAGCACGTATGACTACGATCGTAAGTGCCGACGGAAAAATTGGTTCCGCCGCAGATGCACAAATCTCTATTTTTGACCGCGGGTTTCTGTACGGCGATTCCGTTTATGAGGTCATTCGCACCTATCAGGGCGTACCGTTTGAGCTTGAGAGACATCTTAGGCGCCTTGAAGAGTCGGCGACGCGGATTGCTATGACCTTACCGGTGTCGCTCGAACAGCTGGCCGAAGAGGTGGTCGCCACGCACAAAGCATCAGGTAACGAAGACTCCTACCTTCGGGTTGTGGTGACACGGGGTTCAGGACCAATTGGACTGGATATTGCTCTGGCATCCAATCAACGCCGCTTCGTTGTTGCAAAGCCTCTGCAGGAGGTTAGGCCGGATCCGAAGGTCTACGACGAGGGAGTAAAAATCGAGCTTGTGAGTGTGCGCCGAAACCTGAAGAACGCGATTGATCCGAAAGCAAAGACCGGAAATTACCTCAATTCCGTAATGGCTTTAGCGGAAGCAAGGCAAGCGGGGGCTTTCGAAGCTGTGATGCTCGACCACCGGGGTACGGTCACTGAGGGAGCCTCCTCTAATATTTTTGCCGTAGTTGGTGGCGTAATCCTCACTCCCCCAGTAGACGCTGGCATTTTGCTCGGTATAACCCGAACGGTCGTGCTGGAAGTGGCCCGGCAAGCCGGGATGAAGGTACTGGAATTGCCGCTGTCTGAAGACGTACTCCTGGCCGCGGATGAAGCGTTCATCACGTCTTCCGTGCGCGAAATTGTTCCTGTTGTTCGCATTAATGAAAATGTTCTCGGTGATGGAAAGCCAGGCCCGGTCGTCCGACGAGTATGTGAGCTTTTCGCATCCTACGTGACGTCACACAATCAGGCTAAAGAATAGCTTCAGGAAGTTCATGTAGATTTACCAGCTGTCCCTTGGGTAATGAGTCAGACGAAGTCTCATCCACAAGGTACGTTATCCCTGCGGCTTGTGCGGCTGAAGCTGCACGCTGAGCTGTCATGGAACTGATTGCCAAACCCTCGCTGTGGCATCTGAGTAGCGCTGCGTACGAGTCGCGTAAGTTCTCGCTGACCAAAACGAACTTCTTCTCAGCACTTGAATGACGTTGAGCATTGTAGGGCCTTGCGCAGGGAAGTTCTATGCTGAACAAGGTAGAGTCTTGCTTTATCTCGAAGCTCGCCTCGCCGCCAAGTGCCTTCGATAAGGCAAAGCATACGTCAAACTTGAGACTCTGGTTCTCTGCTTCTTCGAGAATTGACCAAGGCGGACGTATGAACGGTGGTTCCAGGCCTTTGAGTTCATTGCTGGGTATTGCGGGCAGCGATATCGACAGACGAATCTTACTTTTGTTCGCTGTAACCTTGATCGGTGACGTTGGGCGAGGGCTATACGCGGTCCGTATCGAAGCGAAAGAGGCGCTAAAGATCTCAAGAGCTTCGCTATCACCAATAATCTCTTGGGCATCCATTTTGTCGTCAAAAACCCACATATCTTGGGGTTCGTGAGCTTGATTAGCGAAAAACTTTCGCAAATTAAATCGCGCAACTTTCGGGGTATAACGACCGGCACCAAGTTGTGAGAGGAGCCGCAAATCGTCGATGATAGCGAGGAGGGAATGCCCGGCTCTTTGCATGACATTCACGTGGGCTATCATCTCTTCACGGTTTTCGAGAGTCTGCGGGTGATTTAGGATGAGGTCTGTTAGGGCGATCAGAGGAAATAAGGGTGCTTTCAACTCATGACAAAGTTTACTCAAGAACTTGAAGTCGAGTTGCGGAATTGGCGATGCTTCCTCTTGTCTCGGTTCCTTTGTTTTGACGGGGTTTTTCAATCGTAATTTCTCAAATATCTTGTAGCACGAAGGATAGTCGCTTCGAAGAGGACATAAGCAGGGAAGACCAAATTGTTGAGAAGGATTTCGGGGTCCGATGGTTCGATTCCCTCTGAAATAGTGACATAATGACAGCCGACGATGAATCGACGTTCGCTACAAATAAATGCAAAAGCGAAGACGTGTTTGATGATAAGAGAGCAGGTCAAACACGGTGAAAAATTCTACGTCGTCATCAATCAGGAGAGCGCCCAGGTCACCTTGCTTGATTCATGGGAGAATGCCGTTCTAGCGCTTTGCGATGGTGACAAAGATATAGATTCGTTGCTCGCCATTCTTGCTCGTTCTCAATTCAACCACCCGCCGACTCATGCTCGTGTCCGAAAATGTTTGTCTTATTTCGAGGATCAAAGTCTTATTGAGCCACTAGAGCCTTTACGCTCAGAAACGGTTGTCGATGACCCTCGATCAATGGCGGAGGTTCAACTCGCTTTTCATGAGTGGCATAAGCAACCCGCTGATACCTGTGAACCTCCGGGTTTCTCAGCGCCTTGGTCCGACGACGAGCCTGTCTCGATTGCTCCGAGTATGGAGCCCACCCGCACTGAGGTACCTGTTTATAAGCGGGAAAATGTCGAAGTAGCCAAAACTTTGGACAAGCCATCCACCGAGGACCTTTTGCGAAATCCACCAATTCCGAAAGAAGCGATGATCGGTGACTCAACTCAACAGCCAGCGTCATCGCTCAATGCCAATACGGCAGCACATCGAGTCTTAGGAGCGATGAAATTAGAGGAAGAATCTGAGACCGATGAACGCTCTCAATCTGACCTTATTGATGCGGTTGACGAAGCCGCTCAAATCCTGACTAAGGCCGAGCCTAAAAGTGGACACCCACGGCTCGGAGACCTCGACGAAGATGCGACATTACAAATTAGGACGCGATCTCCTCGCGAACCAAGTGATCGTAAAGAGACCTTCATTGCTGCGGTGAGACCTCCGGTACAACGCATGGAGACTCAGGCGACGAAGCCTGCCGCCTTGCCCGTTTTTCGGGAGTGGGTCAGTCATATAAGGGCGGAGATCCGAAAACAGCCTTTGGGGAGCTCTGTTTCGTTGAGGCGAGCAATGAGTAACTTCGCACCGAACCGTATCGATGCCTTAATTCACCATGTAACTTCCTTGAGTGAACTATTACCTGATAAATCCGCATTGCGAGTTTTGATGAGTACCTTGCAAGTTATCAAGTCGGGTCAACGCAAATCCACAATGAGGAGTCACGATGCAGCCGTAATTCTTACGTCTATTCTCCGTAGTGGTCGCAGTGCAGGAGTCTGTGTGGCGTGCCTTCACAGGGGTCGCCAGTCGTCCACAGCGTGCCAAATTTGTGGCTTTAGAAGCTTGATGATTCGAGATGAATAAAGATTTAGAGCTCAGTTAGAGCGGGTTATGAGAGCCTGTTAGAAAAGATATATCATCAGCATTACAGCGGCTACTGCGCCGCCGATTGCGCCGAGTAAGTAAACACGAATCTGGCCGACTTGAATTTTTCGTATTTTTTGTCCGCCGGCCATAACGGCCGCCCCAACGCCGTTCACGGCACCGTCGACAAGATGTGTATCGACCGCACCTTGCACATAACCGAGGTATCGGCCCACGTGTCCAACCGTATTCACCACGCCGTCGATTACGAATTGGTCGACTGCGCTGCAGAAATTCCAGAATTTCTGACCGCCACGCACGAAGACGAGGTAAGCAGCTTCGTCGACATAGTATTTGTTGTAGACCAGTCGATGAGCGAACTTAATGCCGTTCGCCATCGGAGCCAGCAGTCCGCCAACAACGGGAATAGCGCTGAGGCCATCACGTGTATCAGCGAGCAAGCGGGCAGGGATGTCGTTGGCGTTGTCCTTGTAGAACCATCGCGCGAGGAAGAATCCAGTCAGTGCTATGACAACCGAAACACTAGCCAAAATCCATTCGGCCTTGAGCTTTACGCTTTTCCCATTAATCCAACTACTAACCTCGTTGTTCGCGATGTGTTCCTGCATCATCATATTCGAAGGCGCCAAAACAGGCTCTAGCCAAACTTCGAGCATCGGGTGGTGGAAGAATCCGAAATGAGTGAGATCGTAGATGACATGTCCGATGAAGGGCGGGAATCCAACGATCATTCCAATAAAGATTGACGCAATACCCAGAACCATCAACGGCATCGTCATTTGCCAAGGTGATTCATGCGGTTCGCCCCCGTGATGGTCATGATGATGGTCATGATCATGGTCGTGGTCACCATGGTCGTCATGGCTATGTCCCGCATGATGTGCACGAAGCTCTTCGATAAGTTCATCACTCGGCCCTGGTACCGCTTTGGGAACGAACAGATCCACTGCACGGGCTTTATCGGCGGGGTAGAGTTCTGGTATCGGTGTTTCGTTGCCACGGTATTCGCCCGTAAACGTCATGTAATAGGACCGGTACATGTAGAAAGCTGTGAAGCCGGCCGCAATCAAGCCCATGCCCCAAATGGCGTAGTTGAAGCCGGGTAGTACGGCGCCCGTAGACATCGCTTTCCAGAGCACTTCATCTTTCGAGCAGAATCCGGCAGCCAATGGGAATCCGGCGATTGCAATACAGGCCCATAAGTACGTTTTCGCCGTTGTAGGCATGTACTTTTTGAGTCCGCCCATTCGCCGCATGTCTTGTTCGTGATGACACCCATGAATGACCGAGCCTGACCCCAAAAATAGGCAGGCTTTGAAACATGCGTGAGTTAAGAGGTGGAAGACACCGGCCCAGTAAGCACCAACGCCAACACCGATGAACATAAAGCCCAATTGCGAGATGGTTGAATACGCCAAAACTTTCTTAATATCGTATTGGAACAACCCCATGCTGGCCGCGAAGAGGGCGGTGAGAGCTCCGATAAAGCCAACGAAGGTACACGCACCAGGAGACAGGATGTAGAGGAAATTGAGTCTGGCTATCATGTAGACACCAGCGGTGACCATTGTTGCTGCGTGCATGAGGGCAGAAACTGGCGTCGGCCCAGCCATCGCGTCGGGAAGCCAGATATAAAACGGGATTTGCGCGGATTTAGCGGTCGCTCCTAAGAAAAAGAGAACGCAGACCAAAAACATCAAAGGCATGCCCCAAACGGTCTTTGACACGATCGCGTCTCTGCGAGTTTCATCATCAAAGATCTTCCGAAGGTGTTGAAAGGTGATTGAAGCCGCCGCAGTTTGGGGGGTGTTGACTCCGGTTTCCGAAGGGTTCGGCACTGCGCCAAGAGCGAGTTCCTCGGCCCGGGCACCGGCGTCTGAGGTGTAGTCCGTGAGAATGCTCAGGCTGGCGGTAGGTTTGCCATCGAGTTCCGCACCGGGTGCAGTTCTTGGAGACCAGGTCCCTTGCATACCCCAGAAGAGAAGAAATAAACCGATAACGAAGCAGGCGTCACCGAAACGGTTCACGATGAATGCTTTCATGCCGCAAGCGGCCTTATCGAGTTCCTTATAGTAAAATCCGATTAATCCGAACGAGGCCAAGCCGACGCCTTCCCATCCCACAAACATCGTGAGAAAGCTGTCTCCGAGAACAAGAATAAGCATCATGCAGATGAAGAGATTAAGCCAAGCGAAGAACCTCCAGTAAGGCTTCTCTTCGTGCATATAACCTTGGGAGTAAATATGAATCAGGGTCCCGATAATCGTGATGATCAGAAGCATCATGCAGGTAAGTGGGTCCACCCAAAACGCGAATCTGGCGTCCACAAAACCACTCACAATCCAATCCCAGCCAATCCAGGACAAAGCGCGATTCTCTGGCTCGAGTCCAATTAGAACTACGAAAGAATACAGTGCGACAAGAGCCGATAGCATCAAGGCACCAGTCGCTACCCAGTGGATGGGCTTCTTACCGTATTTTTCCTGGATCTTTTGTCCCCAGAGACCGTTGATCGTCGCACCGATCAGAGGAAACAATGGGAGCAGAGCCAAGTATGGAGCATATTGCGGATTCATACGGCTCGGACCCTAGACCTGAAGTGGTCTGGATGCAATGCAAAAACACTAAAAGATCACAGGGTTATCAGTGGTTTCAGGGTTTGATTTTCCGAGCATTTCAGGCAGACTAAGGCTGCGTTTGATGCGACTGCGAGAGACTGTTGTCGCGTGAGTGCAACTTGAACTTTTGTATTCGGGAGGATCATGGACCTATCGCAGCCACAATCCGGTACTTTTGGGAACGGGTTTTACTTCTCGGACCTCTATTTATGGGCTCTAAAGGGCAATTTTACTGGTTGGGTTAGGATCAAGCACGAGCAAGGGGAAAGCCGAGCAACGTTTACATCTGGCGCACCTACGAGCGTGACGGGGCCAGGTGTGCGCACCGACCACATCGGCCTATTGTTGGCTGAAATCAATCTATGCGAACGGAAAGTTGTTGATGATTTGGTCGCACGCCAGCAGCTGGTCGAAGCCGCATCTAGGCCTCTTATCGGGCAAATGCTCGTTCATCAGGGCCTCTTAACACCACCGGCCCTAAGAAAAGGACTCGTTCATCAAACAAGCAGGCGCTTCGCTAAATTGTTTGGCCTGACTGGGGCCGAATGGGAAAGTCAGCCAACTATTCCTGAACCTCTTGCACGATATGGTCAGGCGATTGATGGTCGCTCGCTTGTGATTCCTGCCCTAAGTGCGTCCGCTGATCCGAGTGAACTCGAATCTTGTGCAAATCAACTGAATGAATGGGCCTTCAAGTTACTTGCGCCGCTGGAACAGGTCAAAGCGTTCGGTCTTTCTGCGCCTACTTATCCTGTTGCCAAGCTCCTTTTGGAGCCTCGCCGCTTGTGTGATCTTGAAAGCTTCTTCGGAAACCAGAAAGCTGTGCGAGCCATCGCAAGAGCTCTTGTTTTGTGTGAGTTAGTCGAACCAGTGGACCCGTCACTAGCCGTTTTCCCAACTCACGAAGCGGTCAATGCGCCCGAAGCCCTGCCGATGGCGGCTCTAACAGAACTACCAGCTCCGCCCCCGCCGACGCCAATGGCATTCTCGAGTCAGGGTTCATCGCAGGCGGATATTTTTGGCGGGCTCACTCCGGACCTCTCCGCACCAACCGCGAGCTCACCGTCTCTTCCCATCGCGACCCCTCCGCCTGCGAAGAGACCCCAGTCGTCGAATACACCGCTCGGTTTTCTCCCAGCCACGGACGCGTCACAGCCCATCCTTGAAACTATGAGTTTTTCAAGTTCTCACCAAGGCACCCCCACTTCAAACCGAATTCCTGCGCGTCCTAAAGTTCTTCGGCCTCGATCCGGTTCGCTCGGTCGAATCCGTACTAGCGTTCGGCGAAGAAATGATGTTCCCGTTCATATGAAACTCATCGTTGATGAACTGAGTGCGCTTGAAGAAAAAATAGAAAGGGGCGACCCCTATGCGCTTTTGGGGGTTGGCGGGGATGCCGCAATTGACCAGATAAAATCGGCTCATCGCAAACTCTCTAGCCGCTTTAATCCAAAGATTTTGTCCAGTCAGTTGCCCGCGGATTTGACCGAGGTTGCACACCGAGTCTACGCCGCGCTCGAACAAGCAAAGGATGAACTGACGCAGCCAACTAACCAAAAGAAAACTCAGAAACAGGAAAAAGTTATCGACCAAGCTGCCGCAGCCGCCCAAAAAGAAGAACTCGAACGAAAGTTCAAAATGGGTAAAGTTTTGCTTAGTCAGCGTGAGTACCACCAAGCGCGGGAACTCTTTCAGTCGTGTATGGATGCGGACCGCTATAGTGGTTTATTTCGCGCATACTACGGTTGGGCGATATATTCGGACCCTGCCGAGCGAGATAATAATGGGGCGGAAAGAGCCTTTGAGGTCATTCGAGAGGCATCACTTTTGGAACCGAACGAGGTCATTATCCAAGTCTATTACGGCCAACTCCTTCGTGAAAAAGGCGAGCTTTCTCACGCTGCGTCTGTTCTGCGCAGAGTCCTAAAAGCTGATCCAAATAACTCGGCCGCGCGCCGAGAACTCAATGCCATTAAGTTGATGGACGACTCAATTAAAGTCGATATCAACGATTAGTCACTCCGAGTTGCGGGTTCGAAGGTAGCCCACAAAGAATCAGACTCAGAATATTCCTGTACCACTCCAGCGACGATTGCAGTTGAAGATAGCGCCTTTTTTATTTCAGTGTGCCAGCATGAATTCCTAAACCTTTCGATTGCTTCACTTGCGAGCTGAGACGCGGGGTCTGAGTCGATTTCTAATGGGTCTTTGGGAAGGGCGTCGTAATAAGCCCGCCACTCAGTGGTAACACCGAAGAATCGGCGAAGGCCGAATTGTTGGGAAAGTGCGGCTTGAACTCGATGACACGCGTGTTCGCGAACGATATCTTTGTCGCCGGTGTTGTCCAAACCCCAATCCTTTTGGTGCCGTGATTCAGGCCCTTCTACGATAGCGTGACATAATTCATGAAAGATGAGCTGCGCAAGACTATCGTCCGCGTCGAACTCGTTTGACGTCGAAAGGGTGAGCGTTCCTAGCCCATCGCTCGAGGCAAAGACATCAGTTGATCGAGCTATCTTGAAGCCTAAACGGGCGGCTGTAGTCGTCCAAATGACATCGAGTGCATCGCTGTATTGACAATCAATTTGTCTCAAAATCTTCAACCTCTTTATTTGCCCGAGGTACAGTTAGGTCGAACCCAAGGACCCTTGCACCGTCTTGAGTCGTTTCTAAGTCGAGTTCAATAACTCGAGTGCCTGTCGCAGTTAGCGTAAGCGGAAACTTTTTCAGTCCGCGTTCCGCAGCTAAGGGTTCATCCAGTAAGACGGTGTTGCCTTGCAATACTCGAACTGAAACGGGTGCTTTATTATCGCTATCTGCGCTTGAGTCAGTGAGCCCGATTTCTAGTAGGGCGGAGGACGTCTCGCGCGGAAGATTGAATTTTGTTTTGATTGTCCAGCCGGTAATGGGGTGAACGAACAGGACCGACCTATGTTTTCCATCGAAGGGCAGAAAATCGGGCTTCAAATGCTGCCAGGGCTGCCCTCCGTATTCACACCGGTCGGCCTTGGGGCGACAGGGTACGACTCGCGACTTGCGTTCCTCGTTCGTTAGAAGTTCGGCAGTCACGCGTAGCCCACGCCATCGATCCCGAGCTCGGTACACTGAATCACTGGTAGACTGCCGTGACCTGGAAGGTTCCCAGAAACCCCAGAGTCGCTCATTTTCTCTCATTGCGGCGCTGGGGTCACTTTCTGGAATCAAAAACAGACTACCCATCGTGAGCACAGTTGCGAACCCTAGCGCTGCTGCACGTGAGATGGTGAGCTTGTTCCCCAGACAGAAAACGTAAATTGCGATCATTGTCAGGGGAATTGTGTGGACCATATTTGCAATATGGCCTTCCAAACCGAGTGAATGAGCCAATCCATAACTGAACTCACCGTTTAGATACGAAGGGAGCACAAAACTAATGAGTGGATTTCCGTAAACATCAGATAGATGTGGATATAGCGCTGACGCGAATCCGGTAAGAATAATAGATAAACCACCGGTGAGTCCTAGCCAAAACCTGAATCGAGGAAATGCAAGTCCCTCTATAGTCCAAACTGCCAGAATTGGGACCACGCCGATAATGTAACGTGGTCCAAGCGTCCATCCGCCGCGCCAACCTGTGTGCCCGCTAATGAATAGTACCTCCGCTACAAATCCAATGAGTCCGACGATGGCGAGCGTTCGCGGGTGCGAGAGTTTGTTGTCATGTTCTCGCTGAAAGCAAAACATGCACAATACAACCAGCCCAACTATAAGAATGGGAGAATAGAAGAACAGCCCTGTCCCAGGCGAAAATAGGGACCCAAGAAAAGCGTCTGCTTTGGGAAGATTCACGCCGAAGAATCCAGTACCGTGCACTTCGACATACGCGCGATTTTCAAGGAAAGAATATCCTGTCTTGTAGAATGCTCCCCACGAGTCGTGATGAGCCCAAAGTCCGAGTCCAAATGGCAAGAATCCGCCGACAGCGAGACCCAAAAAGTACCGTCCTTTTGAGCGCAGGGTTGGCATGGCAAAGAAGCCACCAAACAGAATAGGAGCTGCTACCAACGCAGCGGGATATTCGGCAAAAGGAGCCGCGCCTGCACTGAATCCGGCCAGGCAAGCAAATACAAACCAGTCTTCTGAGTCCTCTAGTTTCTCGAGAAGCTTAATGACAGCCAGGTAAGTGCCGCCGGCCGTCAAGGCAGCAAGTATGTGTCCCGTGAACGTGATTGCGTATGGATAAAACATCGTTCCAACGGCAAATGCTAAGCCGAGCGCATTTCCGGATGTTTCAGAGTTTGTGAGTATCTGTGAACGTTTTCGGCTCCAAAACAAGAAAAGCCACGCGATTGCCATTCCGTAAATCGCGCTTCCGAAAATTCTTAGCCAAGTAGTGACGACACGTTTGTCCGTAATTGACTCAGAGAGCATCGCGTAGACTGGTACGCCGGTGAGGGACTGCAGAGGTGCCTTGGATGAGTACATTTTGCCATTTCGAACAGCTTTATCATCAACTCCGCCCCATTTTCGAATGACTGCGTCGATCGAGGGTGTGCCTTCATCAACGAGCGCCTTTGTCATGTAGACTCGGACCATCTCATTGGGGTTGTTTAGTCCGCGGTGATAGGGAGAGGTGCACAGGTAGTTAAAAGCGACCGCAAAATACGGCCACAAACGATAAATGAATCCGCGCACACTGGGGAACCTAGCAAGACTTACGCAGATAGAAACCCAAAATGGTGGAAAAGTAGAGTCAAAGAGGCTATGGCCTAGCCCATGAGAGCCAACCTGGTCGATTTTCTCGTTTGTCCCCAAACGGGAGAGCGCTTAAACCTGCACGTGAAGGCCCAAGAAGGGGATGAAATTATTGAGGGAACACTGGTATCCGTGGACTCTGAAAATACTTACCCCGTCACCCGGGGAATCCCGCGTATGCTTCCTAACGCTGATCAAGTCTCTAAAGAAGCTCAAGCGACTGTGGACCGTTTTGGAGCGCAATGGAATGACTTCGACTTCATTGGCGAACACTATGAAAACCAGTTTCTCGGTTGGATATCGCCGAACACGCCTGACACATTCAAGGACAAACTAGTGCTCGAAGGCGGTTGCGGGAAAGGTCGCCACTCAGCCTTGGCAGCTCGCTGGGGCGCGAAAGAGGTATTTGCTGTTGACCTTGGTTCAGCGGTTGAAGCGGCTTACCGAAACACCAGACAGTATCCGAACGTTCATGTTATTCAAGCCGATTTGTTTCATCTTCCTATTGTTGAAAAATCGGTAGATGTCTCATTTTCGGTGGGAGTTTTGCATCATACACCTAATCCAAAACAGGCTTTCATGGCTCTCAGTCATTGTGTCCGTGAAGGCGGTCGAATGATCGCTTGGATCTATGGAGAAGAAAATAACGAATGGATTCTTCGGTATGTTGATCCCGTACGGAAGCAAATTACTTCGCGATTACCGCATCGCTGGGTCTATCACTTGTCAAAAATTCCCGCGGCCATGGTCTATGGGGTAGGAAAGGGCGTTTACCAGCCTCTAAGCCAAGCACCTCTGGATATCGTAGGACGTCGTTTGTTTTATCAAGCGTATATCAACGTCATATCTCAGTTTCCTTTCGACGAAGTGCACTCGATTGTCCATGACCACCTCACGCCTCCGATTGCGAATTACATTCCCAAACATGAATTTGAGAATTGGTGGAAAGAAGCCGACATGACCGATGTGACGATTGGTTGGCACAATGAAAACTCATGGCGAGGGACCGGACTCCGACCGAAGGCGACCGAGGGCTAAACTTGCGAACTTCAATGTCGCCACACCTCAAGCGTGGAATGTGGATCCTGCTGTTTGTGGCGACGGTTTTTCGATTGAGCCTCATCTCAGATGCTCGATTCACGGGTGATGAGTCCTATTTTTGGGCAACTGCTCGAAATACTGCGACCTTCGATGCCCGGCCAATCTATGGCCCATCGATGACAGATTCTCCCGCCTATCATCCTGGTCCACTCTTTTACTATTTGATGGCAATTCCTCAACGCCTTGGAACGTCTCCATTATTCGGCAGCTTTGCAATCGTTGTTCTTCATATATTATCTGGCTTTTTACTGTTTCGAGCAACGCTACTCGCAGCCTCTCCCCGTGCTGCGTTAATTGCGCTCGCTTTATTTACGTTTGCGCCCTGGGACATACTTTATGGCGACCGGGTTTGGCTATCTTGCTTAGCACCAGTCTGGGGTAGTTTTATCTTGTTCAGTGCATTGCATGCGCAATCCAGTAAATTTTCTCAGGCCGCTCTCGTGTTTTTCACACTCACGTGTCCGCAGATTCACATGTCCGCACCAATTGTCTGGTGTGCTGTCATCATTATCTTAATTGGCGCTCCGCCGAAGAACTGGTCTAAGAGCGCTCTGCTGGCGGGGGTCATCGTAACGGTCGTCGCATACGCTTTACCGCTTTACCACGAGCTTACGCACGACTTTAAAAACACGCGAGCGATTCTGACCCACGCGGGCGGCAAGATTAGTGCGGCCGAAGCGCTGAAGCATCCGTTACAAATGCTTATGTACACCATTTTTTATGGAAGCAGTGAAATTGGTTATCATATGAATCTTGGTTACTGGCGGTCATTTGATGCGGTAAAGACATACTTGAGCATACCAGGATTGACAGCGTGGTTTACCGCTCAAGGTCCATTGCATGGAGTTCTTACTTGTGTGTCCATGCTCGTCTCTGCTGCTGCCTGGTTGGTGGCACTGTTTGTTGCATCAAAGAATATAGTTGCAGCGATTCGGAATAAGTCGAAGAGTCTCATTTCAACTACAGATATTATGACATCTGCTTTGGTGGCAGCGCTGTGTGCTGCAGTCATTCTTTTGTTTGCTGCACGCAAAGGTTTTTTTCCTCATTACGCGAATTTGTTGGTGCCGATGATTTTCTTGCCAATGGCTGCAGCCATCGATCACCTGATGCGGAAATTCAACCGCCCAAGCGCCAAGTACTTTGTTCTGTCATTGGTGAGTGCAAGCGTGCTCAGCATGGCTATCAACACATGGAAATATTATAAAACCGTCGATGCGCTCAACGGAGTGAGCATAACTCGTGAGATAGTGACCGACGTGCTGGGGGAATCAGAACCAGTAACGGTAAAATTTGAAGGGTTCCAAAATCTGTTCGCTTGGCAAATGATTGCGCAAACGGAACACAAAAAAGCGCTGAATGTGAAGAGCGGAGCCAGCATCCTTTATCTTATAAAAAACCGAACCGTACACAAAGGAGGCATCCCCGAAAATGGTAAGTTGTACGGTCAAGTATTAGTGGTGCGAACCAAGCGATGACTAGCCTGACTTTGCTCCTCTTGGTCACCTGCGTGATTGGTTCATCCTTGATTACTCTTCGCTGGCTGAAGAGTGTGAAAGCCTGTCTGCCTCATTTTGGTCGGGAGACTATCTGCCTAGCCTCTCCCGTAGTTGTGTTGGTCTTTGGCGTAGGTCTTTTTGGGAGATTATTTGAAAATGTAGATGCGGCTCTCGCAGCTACATGCATTTTAATCGCGCTACTTGGGGTTTGGGCACGTGGTTTGCCAGAAGCGCACGATGAGCGAAGCCCTCTGCCCACAAGAGAACGGGTGTTTGCCGGAGCAGCACTTTTTTGTGTGGTATTGCTATACAGTCTTACGAGCGCGATGTACCAAATGCACGACGAATTTGCGTTGTTTGGCCATAAATCAATGGTGGAGCAAATTCGTAATGGCTTTTTTCCGCCTCATCTTCCTCCGATTCCTGAATCTTTTGCTCGGTACCATTATGGCTTTGATATTCTCGCGGGTCTTCTTGCTCGTGGCTTGGGTCTCTCTTCTGATTTCGCAATCGATTTTGTGAGTGTTTACTTAGCCTCTCTCATTTCATTAGCTTCGGCAGCGATTGTTGCGCAAGGGGAGCCTCGTTACCGTAACTTTGGGTTCGCGATGATAGCGGTTCATTTAGGCAGTGGTCTTGCGTGGCTGCTGCTTTGGGGAGTCGAAGGACGGCACCCTCGTTGCTTAGTTCAATACCATCATCCAACCTGTGGTGTTGACCCGTTTTATCCTATGCCTCTGCTCAATGTTTTTCAGCACCCAGTGGCTTTGGGGTTGGCCTTGTTTTTGGTCTTGATTGTTTTGTCGCGAGCAGCGCTTATGTCTAAGCAAGAATGGAAAAGATTCTTAGTGCCATCTCTGCTCGTATGCCCCGCATTAGCTCTGGGGCAGATCGTATATTTTGCTCTCGGCCTACTCGCGATAGTGACAGCTCTGCTCATTTGGTTTTTGGGCGGGCGCCGAGACCAAATCGGTGAACGGGGTAAGCGGCTTGTCGTTTATACTCTAGTTCTTATTGTTGGTTCTGGGACTGCCTATTTTTCTGGCGGTATGTTCACGCCCTCAGATGTGATTCAAGAAGGGCTCGTCGTTCGGCGCACAAGCTTTGGTTTCCCTGAGAACGTTGGTTTTGTTGAGTCCTACCGACAGCACCTCGTGACACTCGGGATTGGTTTCTTGCTTTTACCTTTTTTTGGACTGGTTGCTCTTATAAAACGCAAATGGAGCGTGTTGGTGCTGGTTGCGTTCGCTCATGGCGGTATCTTGGTTCCGCATCTTTGGACCTATTCACGCTCATGGGACATCGTAAAATTTCCTTCTGCGGCAGCCTTTGCGCTAAGCCTGCTGTTCGTTATCGTCTTGGATGGCCAGACTCGCATGTTTCACTGGCTGCGAGTTCCGCTGCGTGGATTGCTTGTGGTGGGTGGTCTGATGGGCGCGTTTTACCTCCTTTTTACCCCCGAACCCGACTGGCGTTTTTATGAGAAAACCAACCGGCAGGTCGACCCACTTGTAGGTCAGACGATTGATTGGTGGCGTGATAACGGCTACCAAAAAGAGGATGTGGTGTATTGCCAGGCGAATATTTCACCGATGCTGTCTATATTCGGAGGAATTTCGGTGATTGGTTCCGATTCCGATTTCCACTATCTTGGGGTCAAAGCGGGTATTCTTCACCTCCAAAGCCGCCATCGCCGATTGATACATAAAGAGCTAAACGAGCAATCGTTACAGGCGCTAAATGTCCGTTGGTTAATGTTCTCAGAAGAAGAAGTACGCAATCTTGGTGCTACAGCCCAGAAGCTTTTGGAAGGGATTCCGTCAAACCGCTTCGAGCTTGTCGCAGAGTTTAAGAGCGACGTGCCAGGGAAGACGCGTCGGATTTGGAAGAGAAAAATCAGCAAGTGAGCTTTAGCTCTTAGGCCCCCATTTGGTTTGTGCCTGAATCAGCTCTGCTTGGCTTTTTGCGCTTCGAATCCGATGTGAGAAAACCGTTGCGTCCTGTTGAAGCTCTATTTGTAACTGGTCGTGAAGGTGAGCCTCACTTTTGAATAGTATGTCCAATTCTTGCAGAACGTGCTTTTTTAGGAATTCTTCAGAGATATATTTGAGTATCCAATGAGCGTAGCGAGTGTTGTTGACGTGCTCGAGAAAGTCTATATCGGTCTCTTGAACAGTTAAACCGGCAATTGTTGGCATTTGTTTCTGGCGCTCGATAATCCGTCGAGTACTTAGATCCAATTGTGGGGTTGCGTAAGCTGGTGCACGCCTTTGTACCCACTCTGGAATAGGTATCGCTCTTCGCTTTTCTGTGTTCGCGATGAGCCAGGAACTAGTTGCGCGAACCACTATTTCTCCTTGGTGGTCTCGGGCGATATAATCACGTGTAGCGAGCATGCGAAGAAAGCCCGAAGGGTAGGTTTCAAAGTATATATCTCGGTCCGGGTTTGGTCGCTTATAGAATTGAACTTTGAGACGGTGAAGCATCCAGGCGAGTTTGTCTTTCGATAAAAGTGATCTGGAGACGCCCAGTTCTGTCGCATGAAGACTCGCGAGCTCTTGAAACGTTTGAAGAAAGAAGAGGGGAGTAAGGGGCTCTCCAGCCTCCTGAGAATTCTTCGTCAGCGAGAATGGTGCTACGTTAGGAGTCACGAGAGTCCACTTAGCCGTGAATGGTGATTTTAGCTACTTGTAGGTGACGCGGCCCAGCGTGATTACCGGTACATCGCGTTCTTTGACTGAGGTCAGGTAGTAGGCCTCTCCAGGTTTAATTTCCCAAATTTCCGTACAAATCGTTTCTCCAGGAAAAACAGGTTTGCTAAATCGGCCTTCAATGCTTGTAACCCGGGTAGGGTCGCCGTCACATAGAGCGTTCACTACTGCTCGACCTGCATGGCCAAATGTACATAGTCCATGAAGGATAGGCTTTGGGAATCCTGCTTTAGCTGCGATTTCTGGGTCAGAGTGGATTGGGTTCAGGTCATCGGACGCAAGACGGTAGAGCAAAGCCTGAGTATCAGAAGTCGGCATCTCGATACGATGGTCAGCGGCTTTGCCTTCTTCGGGGGCAAAGCTCGGGGTGGCTGGACCTCGGTCTCCACCAAAACCACCTTCGCCTCGGTAAAAAATGCCCCATTCGGTTTCGAACACAAGGTCACCCGCTTCGTCGGTGCTCTTCGTGTTGAAAGTAGCCAGTGCACCTTTACCCTTGTCATAGAGACCACTGATCTCGCAGCTGTGCTTGAGCGTAGCAGAGGCAGGGAGGGTTTTATGAATCACGCATTTTTGCGATCCGTGAACCAAGGTGAGCATGTTTCCGCCGATTGCTTTTAGGGCCTTGAAGAGGGAGTCAAGAACCGGAACGACAGTGTATGTGGGCAGAACTTTTGGACCCCGCGTTTCAAGAAGAAGATCAAGCTCGTCAACTTGAGCGCCACACGCAAGTGCATATAAGGAAATGCGATTTTGGTCATAACTATGTTCTAACGGACCGTACGTTTGTCCGACTGTATCGTGATTGAATGCCATGCCGGCGTCCTAACGTGCTCGGGGCCTCTAGGCAAGTGTCACAGGGCCTCTCGGTCGTTGACCGCGGATTCTGTGCGAACAGCGTCGAAAAAAGAAAAGGTTTCAGCAAAAAGGTCGGGTTTGAACTATTATGGTGACTATCAAATAGGGTATTGATGGACGACTACGGGCGAGGATAATGAGTCAAACCGTTTTGTCGTTTATATTCTCAAGTCAAAAGCTTTACCGAAGACGAACTCCTATCTTGGTGTCGCTTGGTGTGCTCTGCGTTTTTGAGGCTGGATGTGCTTTGCAAGCGCATCAAGGTTATAGAAAAGCAGCGCCCGTAGCTGGACGGTCCGCGGTCCTTATGGCGCACGGGCTTGGGCCAAGAAGTGACTTGCTGGCTTATGGTGCCAATCTTCCGGACGGAGCCCGCGCCGAGGTGTTTACGAACTCGGTGTCAAACCGAAAAGACGAGTTTATCTTCAGGGGTCGAGTGGTCGACCCCCGTAAGACTTGGATGTTGGTGTCCGCTGGAGCAATCTCCTCAGCATCAAGTGACTCTCAAGCAGAATACTGGCGGCAAGGTCAATATCAGGTTGAAACAAGCGTAGAAGAAAAAGCGGTCGACAGTCGCGGCCGAGTTATTGTCGGTCCGCAGGACATTCTTAATCTTCAGGTAAAACTTGGTCCAGCGCGATTTTGGCCGGTGCGGCGTGATTCTTACGTCGTCAGTTTGTACTCGATACCTGAGGGCACGACGCCCATCTCAAAAACGTCTACAAATTCGACGCATGGCTTTCGAAGGATGACGACGACATCGACAAATTCTGGCCGTTTCGAGGCTTCGTCGGCTCAGCTTAAGGCGGCCTATAATCAGCAGTTCTCCTTAGCAGGGAATTCCGAAATCCAGGATGCCGAATTTCGGGCGTTACTAGGGGTGAACTCACCAAAACTAGGATTTCGAAAAAGTAATCAAGAGTCTGGGGGCTTTATTATAGAGGACTGGTCTCTGCCCACGCCTTTTGGCACCGAAGGTCACATGCGTATAGTCAGGACCTCTTCGGTGAACACACCTTTACCGGCGGTGATTTACTTTTGTGGTCATTTCAATGGTGGAATCCGTCATCCTGATGTGAGTCGTTTCCTCCTTGAGACCGCAAAAAACGGTTATGTCGCAGCGGCTGTAGACTTACTCGGATATGGATATCGTCAGGGTCCAGAGTCTGCTCATGTCTTGGCTTCATATTTGACCCTTTTAGGACGGCCTGCCATTAGACCTTTTCTCGAAGAGGCGGAGGCTGCGCTTGAGACGATGCTGAGATTGCCTTTTGTGAAGCCTGAACAGATCACGGTGACCGGAATCTCTATGGGAGGGACGATTGCAATGCTTTTGGCGGCTCTTCGCTCCGAGATTAAGGGGGTCGTGTCTATGGGAGGTACAGCAGATTTTGAGGCTTTTGCACGCCCGATCGGTTCTGATTCGGAGCAGCATTTTATAGGCTTTCAGGCCATGGGTGGTTTTGCGGGTCTAACTCACATGATCTCACCTCGTCCGCTTTCTCTTATCTTTCCAAAGGACGACGGCGATCACGGAAAAGAAAGCAATCGTGGCGTGGTGACTGCTGGTGAACAGGCCTACTCAGATACACCCGAAAAATTTCGGAGTTTTGTCGGGTTGGGTAAGCATGAGCAAAGTGCGGATTCCCGCCGTGATATAATTCAAGAGATCAACCACCAGAATTATAAGTCCGATTTTGTCGAGTATGCAGGTAAATGGTTGCCTGCCGTAGAACCGAGGTACCGAGAGTTTACCGGTCTGAAAACACAAATAAGCCGAATGTTCAAAATGGCGACGACAAAACGCAAGCCCAGTAAAGATAATGTTTACGTCCCACCGAAGTTTTCGACAAAGGTTTCAGGCATGTCGGGGCCGCAACAAACCGAAGTCGTACTCACATTAGAGGACGAATTAGCGTCAACGCTCGCTTGGAGATTCGCGGTCAATAAGCCCGTCGAAAGGGTGTTGTTGATCGAGGATTCAGGAAGATTAGCATCTGGCTTTGCGCCACTTATGCAGGCTTGTGGATTCGACGTCACTGTATTGCAGCTCCCGACGTTTGGTACTTCAGGCAGCGATCATCAGGCGTGGCACCGTAAGTTACTTAGTTTGTTGTCAGTGTCGGTGAACAAGAGCTTAGCTTCATCTTGGGTGAGTCACCTTTCTGCGGCGGTGCTCGCATTCGGCGAGTTTGATAGGATTCTCACTTTCGGACCTGAATCTGGTGCGCTAGCTCTTTTGGCTTATGCTGAAGGAGCGTTGGTTAATCCTAATTTAGTTATGGCTGACGCACCTCAAACATTAAAGTTTCGATTTGAAAAAGGATACGCACCGTACTGGACAAGTCTGTCGCCAGGAATACTGCAAGAGCTGGATTTTGATGACGTAGTCAACGAAGTGCGCAGTCAGGGCAGAATTTCGATTGTCTCTGGTGGAGAAGGTCTGGGGCTGCCTGAAACGTCGAATCGACATCCCGTTATCAATCGAGCCAAAGCGATTCAAATCTTGCTTGAAAAGCACGATTTGTTACAGTGCATCCGTCCGTTACCGGTTGTGCAGGTGCGACAGTGAGCAACAAGCGATGAATAAAATAGGAATAATTGGCTTTGGGCATTTTGGTCGAGCATTGGCTGAAGTTCTTGAAGAAAACGACAAAGACTATCTTGCGTACGACATTCACGCGGTGGTGCCGGAGGAGCACAAAACCGCCTCTGTAAAGCAGCTTCTACAAGAAGCTGAACTTATTATTCTCGCTGTTCCAGTTCCCCAAATGAGGACGGTTTTGGAGCAAATCAGACCAGCACTTCATAGCAAGCATATTGTGTTGGACGTGGGTAGTGTTAAGACGACTCCTCTTAGTGCGATGGAAGAAATCTTGGGAGACGAAATTCCGTACGTCGGATGTCACCCCTTGTTTGGCCCGACGAGCCTCGCTCTTGGCGAAAGACCTCTGAATGTTGTGGTATGCCCAAATCAGGCGTATCCCGAAATCACTCAAGTAGTCTGTGATTTTTGGAAGAGCCTTGATTGTAAAGTTGTACGACAGGAGCCTCGAGAGCATGATCACGACATGGCGATGACTCATGCGCTGACTTTCTTTGTCGCCAAAGGAATGTTGGACGCAGGTGCCGGTGAAGACGTAAAGTACGCGCCACCTTCATTTTCAGCGATTTCTCGAACGATTGATACAGTTCGTTCAGACGCAGGGCATCTCTTTGCTGCGATTCACCGCGATAACCCATTTGCGGCAAAAGCGAGACAAAAATTGATCGACGCACTCATATCAGTCGATAAAAACGTCAAAGATTACCAGCCCCAAATTCGTTCAGCCGCAGAGGAGGCGGTCCTCGATATTCCGGCATCTACAGACACACCTCCTGAGCTGTTACAGACCAGAGAGCTTATAGACCAGCTCGACCGCGAGCTGATTGAACTGCTCGGTCGTCGTGCGAATCTGTCACGAAGAGCAAAAAAAGCAAAAGCAACCGTCGGTCGTGCAGTTCGAGATAGCAAACGAGAAGAGCAGTTACTTCGCGCCAGAAAAGAGTGGGGTGAGAACGTTGGTCTAGATAACACAGCGGTCGACGAAATCTTCGATACGATTCTTCGAAATTCACGGAGAATTCAAGGTGGAAACTAGCGCACGATTTGTGGCGTCGTTTTTACTCGCCAGTACTGCAAGTTGTGCGACGGGACAGCCTCCCCAAACGCAGTTGATTCAGATCGCGGAAGCGCAAGAAGAGGGCGAGTTGCAATCCTTTTACCTTCTTTCAGAAAAGTTCGTTCGCGAATTTCCGAATAATTCGATGGTGGACAAAATTCGATACGATTGGGCTCTTCAGCTCGTCAGCGAAAATTTAACGACACCGAAATCGCAGGAAGCGGAGAAGGCGAGAGCGTTGCTTCGACAGACTTTCGAATCCGCAAAAGATAGACAGCAAAAGTTTATGGCCGGCTTGGTTTTGATGAAGTTTTCACCGAACCAGAGTGCGCTTAGTATAGCAGCCCAACTTCAGATCGAATTTGCCGGAGACCCGAATCTTCCTCAAGTGTACTATTGGCTTATCCAACGATCGGTAAATCAGAAGAACGTCGTAGAGGCTGGAAAATACGTCGTATCGCTAAAAGAAAATTATCCACAGGATCCTTATCTTGAGCAGTATTTACCTATCTTGAGGCGTTCCGAGATGATGGGGCGGCGATTTCCTTTTCCGAAACGAGTCGCGTCAGAACTGAGTGAGAAGTGGGTATTGGTCGATTTTTGGGCCACATTTTGTGAACCTTGTATTGCGGCTCTTCCTAAACTCAAAAAAGCTCAAGCGGAGTTACCAAAGGATAAATTCCGTGTCCTTGGCGTAAGTATTGATGACGACGAAGAAGCATTTTTAAAATTCATGAACGCACATAAGATGCCGTGGCCGAGTGTTCGGGTAGGAAGCGATAAATCGGCGCTCGCGGCGTCAGTTGGTGTTGCTATGATTCCGACGTACTTCGTTGTTTCCCCCGATGGCCTGATTGTCTCAACCGAAGAGAGCGCAACCAACTCATTAGAAAAAATCAGACGTGAGTTGGCAAAAGCGAACAATTAGAAGAAGTACGCGGCGTTGAATTGAAGGATTTCAGGAATATCGAAATTGTCTAGATATTGAAGGTAGCTCAACTCAAGATACACGCCCATGTCTTTACCTATCTTCGTACCCGCGGTTAGACCGCCAAGATGTAACGGTTCCCCGTTTATGGTTCGAAGGATATACTTCGGTGAGGCATATAGAGCGAAGGCCTCAGAAACGTCGTAGCTTGCATAAATCGGTATCATTGTATCGACCATCGTAAAGTCAGAGCTGCCGCCATCACTGTCGCTATCGCTGGACAGGTAAAAAGCGCCTAGACCTACACCCGCCGCCAAAGAGAAGCCATTAACATCGAGTAACTGGTACTTGAAATCTGCCGCGAGAGTACCGATGAGAGTTAGCTTTACCCCGAAGTCCATATTGCTCCCGAGTCCTTCCCGGTAACTCACTTCGAGATATGGAATTTCAATAGAGGTATCAACATCTTCTGAAGCCATACTTGCTTCAGCCACATCTTCGAGCACGTCGTTGAGAGCAGGCATGGTGAAATAACCGCCACCAACTGCGAGTTCCCTCTCTCCTGACTTTAGAGCACGAGCTGTTTGTAATGCCGAAACGTTGGCGCAACCGAACCCTCCCAGCAAAATAGCCGAGCTTAGGACGCTTAGTATTCGAGTTTTCATATTCTTGTTTCCTCCCGCGGGGCATGCCCGTGTAATTGAAACGTATACGGGCTTGGATTGTGAAACAAGAGGCGTCCACACACAACAAATTGGAGTTTAGCCTTTCTTCGAAAATTCATCGATGAGTCGAGCAGCGGCTCTGGACATGTCTTGAGCCGCAGAGCTTGCCGCCTGGGCTACTTCAGCTAGAGTATCTTTGGCTGCTGTTTTGGCTTCACCCTTGGAAGATTGAAAGGTTTCTTTGGCTTCTTCAGCGGCTTCCTTTAGTTCTTTTTTTATATCAGTGAACGCGGATTCCACATCTGGGTAGTCTGCGAGCGTTTGCCCGGTTTGTTTCATGATTTCGCCCAGACCGTTAATTAGTGTTCCAAAAGCCGCCTTGACCTCGGCTGTGGCTTTGCGAATCTCTTCCTGAGTCCTTTTATTAACAAAGGGACCTTCTTGCTCTTCACCTGACATTCGTAACTTGTACCATGAATCATGACGTAGTGCATTATACGCTTGCTTTACCTGGAAGGTGAGAATCCGTATAAATGAAGGGTGAGAGGTTTCTTTGTTAAACTAATCGGAGTTGTAAGCAGTATCGCGGTATCTGGTTGCTACGTTGAAGTTTGTCCGGATGGCACAGAGAAGGGAGACCGAGTATGTCCAGAGGTTGGGAATGTCCTGCCCCCTGGTGAGACCGACGGGGATATGAGTTTTTTTGTCACAAGCCGACCGATAGAGGTCGCGGGGCAGCCGGTGACTGGAGGTGATTTCGGAGGGCTCGAAGGAGCAGATACTTTCTGCGAACAACTCGCCGAAGACGCACTTCCAGCGAATGGCCGGACTTGGAGAGCATTGCTCAGCGATACAATGACTGACGCGAGAGATCGAATTGGAACAGGACCTTGGGTTAACGCGTCTGGGCAATTGATTGCAACCGATGTGGACACTCTATTTGCTAATCCGCCGACTGCGAACCTCATCCGTGACGAGAACGGAAGAGCCTGGAATGGTGGGGTGAGTCAGAGACATGACGTGATCACCGGCTCGAACCGCGACGGTCGTCGCTTCACTCAACTCGATGAAATGCTGATGGGTCACTCAAATCCAGAAGGCTCACTTTTTTCATTTCCCGATGGCTCGTTTGCCTATGAAGTACCGGTTTTTGATTTTAGCTGTAACAATTATTCGACCAATAATGGTGGAGCAATGAGCCAGAACTTTACAGTGGTTGGACATCTTGACTGGTCAGATTTGCCGGAAGGTACCGGTTCGGATGAATGGATAACCAGTCATGTGACCGCTTGTGATCAGTCGGAAATGAATCTCAGTGGAGGAGACATCCGCATCTATTGTTTCGCTTTAGATTAAGGCGAAATTAGGCTTCTTTCGCCAGGAAGCTCCTAATCCAATTATATTCTTTGTCGATCGAGACTCCCGTATCGTGGCTTACAAACTTCTCTGCAATTCGCCCAATCAAGGGAGCTTTACAGCTCACCTGCATACGCACTTCGTTAATGCTTCCAGTTGGCGTCGCTTTGAGTGTTAGTTCTCCAGTCACATCGACGGGAAGGCTTTCAATATCGACGACAATTTCAGCGACATATAGGTCTGCCTTTTGTACCCAGGTCTCCTTTTGGGCCAAGAGGTTCCATTCTCCAGCGAACTTACGTAAAGCGCGAGGAATGTTTGCCTGGACCTCGCGACGTGTCCAAATGTGCCAAGTGTCGCCATCTTTCTCGCATCGATCGACGTATACGTTACGCATTCCGATGCCTTCATAGCGCTGAGTCAGCCAATCTTTACGAACGTATATGGAGAAGAGCTGTTCTAGATTACAGGTATGAATGTGATCCTGTGAGATTGCAGTCGCCATCTTTAGTCCATGGACTCGCTGAGGATCACTTTTGCTTTTTTCGCGACGGTTTTACCGACTTCAGAACCAGCCAGGCGCCCAATTTGGTCGTCGGGCCACACGTGAATACCTCCCCAAAGTCTTGACTGCCCGGCTTCATCCGCCGCGTCGAAATATGAAGCCCATTGAAGCCGAAGCTGGTCGCTCGGCCCTGATTCAAACTTCAAGTAGCCATTCTTTTCGGCGACAAATTCATGCATTCCGCCGGGAAAATACGGCGAACCAGTGAATTGGGTCATGACTTCGGCCGCCGCTCGACTAAAGGTGCTGTGGCCAGATATAAAGCCAGGAAACGCCGGGGTCACGAAAGTCCGGCGTTGATACGGAATCCAATCTTTCACGCGCATCCATCGAAGTGGAGTATGGCTCGCTTTTCGGTCTCCTGGTTCACCCGGCCAACTCCACACCGCAACCTCGCCAGTAAACCATCGAAGATGGTAATGACGTTCTCCGGGCGCACTTGATTCAAGAGTGATGAGCTCAACGAGTCCGTCGACGAGAGGAAGCCCATCTGGGTCGTAGCTTGGGAGATTCATGTCAGAACGTTGTCCTTTTTGACCCATCCACCGAATCAAGGTGATCGGACGCGGTCCAAGGGACTCTCGCTTGAATTCCCATGCTGTGATCGCTGCGTCGTGTACGGCAGCGGACACAGCAAACGTGAAGGAGACGTCCCATCTAAGACGGTCAACGGGGTCACCTTCGCCCCACATCAAAAGTTCGGTTGGGCTGAGTCGATCGGTGACTTCTTGGGCTAATTTTACCCAATGCCCCGGCGGGGTCTCGGACGTCGGACCGTCCGCCCACATTTCCGCCACGACCCGCGTGAAGTCGCCTCTTTTCACTCGATTGGGTGTATACGGTGCACCGGTGACTGGGTTTGTCATGTAGCCTTCACCGTTGTTGGTGCCAAGTTCGTTGTTACCGCGAGATGCAGGGCTGATGTCGATCATTACGCCATCGTCCACATCAAGCTCAGAAGTCTTTTTTATGACCTCTAGGACCCAATCGGCCATTCGAGGATCTTTGACAGTGGGTGAGCCATCTCCGGGGTCTGCATAAAGTCCAGTTGTGGCGTCACGTTCGATAGCAAACGGCGTCACGGATCGCCAGTTTGGGCCTATGTACGGTTGAACACTGTCATCCAAGACAATGCCATTCTGAGTTTCTGCAGTTCCAAGGTTGAGCTGCTGCCATACGTCGATGTCGCGTACATTCGTCCCCGGACGATCGATGACCATGATCGGATTTCCACGCTCCCATCCACTGGTGTCGGCGTAATCGTTAGCTTCATTGGCGCCGTCATTAGCAAAGGCTCGAATAACTGCTTCACCAATCCGGTTTCCTACTGCGATAGCGTCATCTCCAGTGTTGCGCCTTTCATTCGGGTCAAGATTCAAAACCGACATGAATTTGTCGTAGCAATCCAGCGACGTCTCTCCGCCGATAGCCTTTGTGAATCGGTGCTCGAGCAGGCGAAAAGCCGCATAAGAAATAGCAATGTCCCGTGCTGCGCCTAGTGACTGTGTTCCAGAAGTGGCTGTTTCGACGTGAATAAATCCATCGATGTTTGGTTCGTAGGCGGCCCAGGCGTCGAAAATGGCGACTGAAAGATGGTAGAGATTGCGAGCATGAACTGGTGGATGCGGGAAGTCTCGCCGGATGCTGTCGAAAGCTTGTTCTATCCACCGTCGAGCGATAGTCGCATTTGGCTTTCTGTCGATAGCTTCATCAGGGCAGGTAACAGCAGCAGGCGGGGTGACTTCGGGCGCCCATTGAGCGACGGTCTCCGGTGCGCACACGACACCGTTATCCAGCGATGGTGACAAGACACTGCCACCTACGCCCCACAAACCGCCTTGCTTATCTGACCACAAGGCATGCACAGATTGTGGTGTGCCGACGTCCAGTTTAACCTGTTCCCAGTCACTATCTTCATCAACTTGACGAGCGGCATATCCATTCGCTCCTGAGACATAAATGACCCCGTCTCCATCGACCGTGATTCCTTGAAGAAGGGGCGCGTTTTCGGGGGTATCTACTTTGAATCCTGTATCTTGGTTTCCACGAAGCAGAATCCCTTGTACAGAGCCGCCGACGACCACTACTTCATCTCCGAATCCAGTGACGGTAAACAGTAATTCGGTGGTTGGCGTTTCAACGAGCGTAAGGTTTGTACCGTTCCAGTGAAGTATTGTTCCTAGTCCACCGCAAATCCAAACGTCGTCTGCACTCCGGCCCCAGACTTTGAATAATGCGGGGAGGTCACCAGTACTTGTTCGAGGCATATTCTCGGGGAGTGGTACTGTGACCCAGGTTGTCCCATCATATCTCCAGACGAAACCGTCGCGTCCCGCAAAGCCGCCCACGGCCCAGACATCTTTTGAGTCGGCGCCCCATACGCCATACACAGTGTTTCCGAAGAACTCGGGCGTTGGAGTTCTTTCGACCATCTTGTCTTGAATTTTGAGGACTGTCGCGCCGCCTCCACCTACAAAAGCGGGGCCATCTTTGAAGGCATGTACCCACCACATCGCGTGGAGCTGGCCCGTATCGACCTCGTCCCAGTTTTCGCCATCCCAATGAAGAACGACGGGCGATTCTAGAGCTGCTGTTTGCGCACCGACCACCCAAACGTCGTTGGGGTCACCCCCAACCACCGACAAGAAGGCTGCTCTTTCATGTTGTATACGAAGGGACGTTTCAGGGATTTCAGGGTCGTCTCCGCAGCCGGAAAGTAAAATCAGGCTCGTTGCGAAGAGGGTAGAACAACGTTTCAAGAGTTGGTTAGTGGTCATGTTTCGTTTCCTATACAGCTCGTAAGCTGTCGTCGGTGCAGCCATAGGCTATCACATTGCACTTTCCGATAACACGGTTTTTGTACTGGTTTCTACTAGTTTTCCGCAGGCGTCTTCTGCCTTCGCAATGATTGTCACGGGCAGGCCTTCAGCGAAGCTGGCATCATCGAAAGCCAAGACAGCGAACTCACCGATCATTGCGGCCGTGTTATTCCCAAGGTCACGCAAAGGCTTTGGGAGTCCCTCAAATCCGCCGACCATCTCGCCTGCGTCATTATCGAGTCGGTAGGTGATTTTCGGAGCAGTGTCATCGAATTCTCCCAATACCCCCGGGTAAAGTCCGATTGTTCGAATGCTTGCATATACATGCCAACCGCCTTGAGGACCCAGCTCAAAACGGGTCTGGACACCAATCGGTGTGAACTCTGTTGCGCCAGTTCCTACTTCAACGCTGGCGGCAATTGGAGCCAAGGTTTCGCATTCTTCGATTGTGTCTGAGCCGCAGGCCCATAGGCTGAGCACGAGCAATGCTAAATTATAATTTTTGATTAAAGGGATGATGTAATGGATTTAGATTGCGAAGTCAGGCTGAGTCAACTGCCGACACAGCCTGTGGAGTGAGGCAAGCGGACTAAGGAGTCGGGATATCGAGTTCCCGAGCACCAGGAAATGGCTCACCGGGAGTCACATAGAGCATCCATTCCATGGCTTGTGGGCTTGGGTCATTTAACTCGGCGGTGCGGTGCATGGTCCAGTAATACTTTCTGCAAAAGTGCTCTTCGCCCGTGTCCGAATCCACCCAGATTTGAGGAACAAGTTCGCGCTTTAGATAGCGGTACTCGGTGGTGTACTCGCTTTGGCTATTGATATCCGAATCGCCCGCAGAGGAGTCCCTGTAACCAAGGAGAATTCTTCCACTCGCGTAGTTTCCGCTGATGAAAACCGGCGTGACGTAGTGGCCTCCAACTCGTTGGTAGAGCCCGTTATCGTCGATATTATACCGTGAAAAGTGAATGATCGAAGGCCGCCCCAAAGCCAAATTCCAAAAGATGTGATCAGGTTCGAGACGGTCAGTGCTCACATCTCCGCATTTTCCGTCTCCTAGGTAAGACACCTCGAAGGAATCGGGTAAGAAACTTTCTAGCGCATTCCGCAGCGCATACACCTTCGAACCTCGGCTAGGGTCGAAGTTTGTCACTTCGCGACGAACCTCGTCGATAAAGTCGGTTTGTTCAGAATAAGTCATCCTATTTTTCAAGCGTTTGCGAAGTACTCCTGGTGCAGCTTCTGGTGTGGGCTCCCACGCGTTATCAACCAATCCTGGTTCAATCTCGGGGTAGCCGCTATTCGCGATAAAAGTCAGGATGTTGGACGCAGCCGCAGGGCCGCAATAGTTTGTGCCGTCCAAAAGCAGGCCCTCTCTTTTTTGATCGAGGTCAGGCATGTTGTTGACCCAGGCGATATAGCCCGTTTCAGTGGCTGTGCTGTAAAACCGTCCTTGGCTGCCGTCGGCGGTCGCGGAAGTCGTGTTCAAGGTTACGAATGCTGGGATAAATAATATTGAATAAATAGGTAAAATCTTCATGATTGCGCTCTGAATCTTGAGTGCGCCCCAAACAATCACTGTGACGAGTTGGACGAGCAAGGGTTGTAAAATGAGTTAATTTCCCGCGTTTAACCTCGCTTTTTGGTGGTTAACGAGTAATTTCATGGCTTTTTCACCACGCCCTCGATAGTTCGTAGCCATGAACGACTCCGCCGCTAAGACCGAGGAATCGTTGGGCCTGATGGCCCAGCTTAAATCCTTCAACTTCGTCTTTTGGATCTGCAACATCATGGAGATGCTCGAACGCTTGGCCTATTACGGTCTGCGAACGGTTCTGCCTGTGTACATGGTCCTGGCGATTGAAGAGGGCGGCCCTGAATTTACGCATGTTCAAAAGGGACTTTGTTATGCGTGGTGGGCGGTCATCCAGTCCGGTATTCCTATCGTGAGTGGTGGGTATGCAGACCGCTATGGATACAAGCTGACGATAGGCATCGCGATTGCCATCAAGATTATTGGCTATATCGTGATGGCCTATGCCGTCGAGCTTGCGAGTTGGCTGACGAGCGGTGAAAGCGCTGGCGCGGCGGGACACGAAGCGGTGTTTTGTCTTTTCTGCATCGGTGCCTACTTGCTCGCCCTTGGTACGGCGATCTTCAAACCGGGCATTCAAGGCATCTACGCGCTTCAGCTCAATGAGAAAAATTCTTCGACCGGTTGGTCGGTTTTCTATCAGCTCGTCAACGTCGGCGGTTTCCTTGGGCCAATTTTGGCTGGCTACCTTCGATTTATGCAGTGGCGCTACGTTTTCTTGGCCTGTGCGGTCATTGTCTCGCTTAACTACTTGCTGTTCTTCACCTTCAAAGACCCTGAGCTTGGACTCGATGAAGATGCCGAAAAAGACAAATTCCGCAAATTGCTCAGCATGGGTACCCTGCTATTGTCGGGTGTTTTTGCGTCAATTGGAGGCGTGATTAGCCGGGTTACAGGCGATAACATCGGAATTACAGATTGGGTGATGGTCAGTGCACTGGGTATTTTGGCGCTCATTCTTCTGCCTTTTGGCATTAGCCTGTTTCTGACTTCATTCAAGAGACTGAGTGCGTATGCGAGTGAAATCGGCAAAGGGGAAGGGTGGTCGACAGCGACGTATGCTATTTCGGCGGCGTCTCTTTTACCTATAGCGGCGGCGGCGACTGGAGCGATCGAATGGAGTCTAGCTTTCAACATTGCTGCGGGTATTTTTGCTTTGAATTTACTCGGCGGCTTCATGTTCGAAGAATTGCCGGATGACTATTTGCCTCCGCTCACCGGGTCGCAGCAGTTCATTAAGGTCCTTTGGGATAGTACGCTTGGGATTTTTGAGCCACGTCTCATGGGCTTCTTAGTTATCTTTTCCGGTTTCTGGGCGATGTTCTATCAATTGTTTGATTTGCTACCCAACTACATCAGTGACTGGGTAGATGGTCGAGAAGTCGCTAAATTCTTTGCGGACCCCGTGCCGGCAGAGTGGGGTGGTCATTATCCGCAAGAATACATGATCAATATCAATGCCGGGATGTGTATGATCTTCGCATTCATCATTGGTTACTACATGGGCAAGGTTCGCTCTATGGTTGCCATGATCATGGGTATGGCAGTCGCGTCCCTTGCGATTTGGTCTCTCGGATTCACGATGAACGGATGGTACATCCTGTTTGCGATCGCCGCTTTTTCGATGGGCGAATTGATGTCGAGTCCCACCAAGATGCGTTATTTCTCGGGTCTTGCGCCGAAAGGTAAAAAGGCACTCTACCTTGGGTACATCAATGCGACGTCCGGTATTGGTTGGGCTTTAGGTTCAGTCATCGCTGGGAAGATGTATGACGAGGGCGGTGACAAGATTGTTCTTGCGCGAAAATACTTGATCGAAAAATTCCAGATGAGCGCCGAAACGGTCAACGCGATGAAAAAGACCGATGTGTTGCCTGCCTTGACCGAAAAGACAGGTAAGGACGTCGAGGCTATTCGGGAATTGTTATTCAATCACTACGACCCAAGCTTCGTTTGGGACCACTTTGCCTTGATTGGTGTCGCTTCGATGATTGGTCTTATTCTCTTTGACCGAGTGACCTACGCGAAACTCGGTTTCAAGAAAGAGTCTATTGTTCTGATGCTCATGACCGGCGGAATAGCGACCTGGACGTATGGTATTGTTCCTGGCCTCACCTTTGGCGGCTGCATTGCCATTTATCTACTGTATTCTACCTACGCGCCGGACCTACTGCCAGGTGGAGCATCCGGTGATGCTGAGGCAGAGGCCTCAGAAGCATAAGGTTGCTAACTTGCCGAACTATCGCTGTTCCAAAATCGGTGGAACGAACGCGACCACACTAAAGCCGACCGCTTTAGCGTTTGAGTCATTGAGGTAGCTGTGCTTTTGGTCGCCCTGAAAGGCCGCAACGTCTCCGGCTTTCAAGACATATTTGTCGCCGCCGGCCCATAAAGTGATTCTCCCGCGTTCACAACAAAGATACTCTCTGGTGCCGGGTTTGTGAGGTACACCTACAAATTCTCCCCCGGGCGTTAACTCAATTCGATCAAACTCCACTCCCGGAAGCGGGTGGGGT
>JAYZDF010000064.1:0-26509 GCA_036337945.1 Myxococcota bacterium | reverse complement strand
AGAGGGTATCGTTAAGTGGAGTGGTTTGGTTGACGGTTTTGAAGGCCACCCCGTTGACCTAGTACGTAGTGGTTCGAACGTATTTGGAAAAGTTGTTCACGGTGACCATGTTTACGTAATTCAGAATGTTTCATCGTCCCTGATCGCGGTTCAAGAGGTGGACCGCGTGGCGCCCGCGCCGTGTGGCAATGATGGAAGCCTATCCGTTCCGAACGTTATCGATCATGGTCCGGTAGCTGTACTACCTTCATTTGCTCGGACCGCGACCATCGATGTCATGGTTGCGTATACCGAAGAAGCAAAACTTGGAGCTGGCCTCGGTATTCCTTTCATAGGAGACATCATGATCGAGTTGCAGATCGAATTGGCGGTCTTGGAAATGAATAATGCTTTACGACGAAGCGACGTTCGCCATCGAGTACGGTTGGTTCACACGATGGAAGTCGATGGTTCGGATATCGAAAATGAAGAAAGCCGCGACCAACTCTATTGGATTCGAGACCGTATGAACGATAACTCTGATAGCATCCACGCCGCACGTGAGGCGTACAATGCAGATATTGTTAGTCTGTGGGTAGAAGAGTCGGATGGTGCCTGCGGACGAGGGTTCGTCTATAATTTGAGTTCTGATTTTGCGGAGCGCGCGACTCACATGGTTGTTCGTTCTTGTCAGATCAAGAAATACAGTTTCTTGCATGAGTTTGGTCACAACCTAGGCGGTAACCATGACTGGGCCGTTTCTACGACCGATATGCCTTATATCTATTCTCATGGTTATGCGCTTTGGGATGTGAATTTTCCAATGATTCCAGTACGCACTCTGATGGCGTATGACGATATTTGCGAATACGTTGGTGTCAATTGTCCGCGTATTCCCGTTTTTTCAAACCCCGATTATGAAATACTCGGTCATCCACTTGGCATTGAATACGCCGACGTTCATCGAACGATCAACAACACAGGATATGCGATCTCGAGATTTAGATAGTAGAGCTGTCCTTGGCGAAAAGAGTCGGAAATGCACCTTCGACCAAAGTTATGGTCGGTATACGTTTGACCATTTCAACTCTTTACCAATGCAGTCTTGAGAATATGAGAATTCCGAAAGCGGTGAGGGCGATAATCGGGAGACTCAAATTGAACATTCCATAGTACTTGAGCTCATCCTCGAATTCTCCATTTTCTGTCCAGGAAGCGTAAAGATCCCATTGATCAAACATGATCGCATTTTGGGGATTCCTCGGTTCAAATAAAACAGGTTCTTCGGGGTCATCTTCAAGCTCTTCGGTGACGTGGGTCTTAACGATGATTCGGTGTCGCTGATTTTCAAGGTCACGGTATTCTAATGTCATTTTGAAAACCTCGTGCTGGTCTAAGAACACGCCTGTACCTTCTTTTTTTAGTAATTTCGCCCAGGCGAGATGGCCTTTTTGAAGCATGGATATAACGAGGAGACCTTTGCGGATTCTAACGATGATCACAATGAGCGCTAAGATACCAAACCCAACAGGAACGAGAATTTCGGCCGGCCATAAGTCGTGTCCTTCAATTTGAGCGTTGCTGGGATTGTCATTTTGAAATTCAATGCCGACTCCGTCGCCTTCTTGGTATTCTTCTTCTATGGATTTCGTAATGCCTTTATAAAGCTCGCCTTCATGATAGAAGCTAAAATGGTTAGAAAAGAGAATTTCACCATCCTCCGAATTCTCAACGAGAGTGATTTTCCCTTCGGCATAGTCATCCAAACCGATACGAATTTCGGGCCAATGAACGACGAACCGCATAAACATCATCCCGATTATGATCCATGCTGACAAACTGACCCATCCACCTAACATGAGGGACGATTTTGTGGTCCAAGGTAAAGAACGTGGTGCGCTGTTCAGGACGAGCTCTTCCTTCTTCCCCATCTGATGGCGACATTACCACGCTGGTTTGTGCATTGAAATCAACTTCAAGAGGTAACTATGTATTCGTACTTGATGCGAAGTTCGATGGAAAGAGTTTTTCAGACGCTCCACAGATATAAAAAATGAATGAGATACGTTTGTATCCGTCTGAACAGGAATTGAATACTTCACTTCAATATCATCGAATATCCATTCCGGGTGAGATATCTAATGCAAAACTTACTGAGCTCTGTCCCGGTATTCCTCGGCTTCCTCATCTTTTTTCTCTTTGGCCTTCGCTTCATCACTGCGGGCAACCTCAAGTTCTTCGAGATAATTACTATTGATATCTCCAGTGACATAGCTTGAAGAAAAAACAGAATCTTCAAACCGAATACGTTCTTGATTTGTTCGCATGATGCAAGCATCGTGGAGGTCTTCTAGATTTTGATAAATCAACCAGTCTGCTCCAATCGCTTTTTCGACCTCTGAGTCATCCCGACCGTGCGCAATGAGTTCCGTTACGGCGGGCATATCAATACCGTATACATTCTGATATCTAATAGGCGGTGCCGCTGAAGCGAAGTACACTTTTTTCGCGCCTGCCTCTCTGGCCATCCGGATGATTTCACTGCAAGTTGTACCGCGCACCACTGAGTCATCTACGAGTAATACATTCTTACCTTTGAATTCGAGCGGTATGGGATTCAGCTTTTGTCGAACAGACTTTTTGCGAATGGCTTGCCCGGGCATGATAAAGGTTCGGCCGATATAGCGGTTCTTGATAAAACCCTCTCGAAACTTCACCCCAAGATGAAATGCTACCTGGATGGCGGCGGTACGACTGGTGTCGGGAACAGGAATGACAACATCAACATCGTGGTCTGGTCTCAGCTTGAGAATTTTGCTTGCCAAAGCATCTCCCATACGAAGTCGAGTCTTGTACACAGAGAGGCCTTCCATGATGGAGTCTGGACGAGCAAGATAAACGAACTCAAAGATGCAAGGGTTCCTAGTTGGATTTTCGGCGCATTGCTCTTTGACGGGCTTCTCCATCCCTGGAGTAAAGACCACGGCTTCTCCCGGTTGTACATCTGACTCTAATGAGAATCCAGACGCGTCTAGAGCGACGGATTCGGAGGCGACCATGTGTTCCCATCCACTCTCTGTTTTCTGAGACCCGTACACAAGAGGGCGAATGCCGTACGGGTCTCGAAATGCCACCAGCCCAAAACCTGGTATCATCAAAACGACAGCGTATGCTCCTCGGCACCTTTTATGAACTTCAGCGACTGCCTTGAAAATGTGCTCGGTTCCTAGTTTTTCAAACGATTGTTGAGATAACGCGTACGCGAAGACATTCAGCAGAATCTCAGAATCAGATCTGGTATTGAGGTGGCGACGCGCTTGATTGGATAACCAGTCCTTCAATTCTTCGGCATTGGTTAGGTTACCATTATGACCGAGTGCGATTCCGTGTGGAGCATTGACATAAAGTGGCTGCGCTTCATGCGCGCTGGATGTACCCGCTGTAGGATATCGAACGTGACCAATTCCGAGCTCACCGATGAGCTCTTTCATATGTCGAGTTCTAAACACATCTTTTACGAGTCCGTTCTCTTTTCTGAGATAGATCCGCGTGCCTGCCGTAGTAGCAATACCAGCTGCGTCTTGACCTCGATGCTGTAGCACCGTCAAGGCGTCATAGATCCTTAGATTTACAGGGCCTACGCCCAAGATACCGACAATGCCACACATAGAATACTCCGGTTCAGTTTCGGACGGACCCTAACCCGAGACTCACAATCTAACAAGTCGGATAAAATGAGCTTCGGGTATGGCTCAGTGTGAGAGACTATCGTGAATCAATTTTTGGTAGCTGACGCTCGGTATTTCAAACTTTAGGGGACCCAAAGCATGGCAACGAGCGCCGATTTGCCCAAGACTTACGAAGACTCTGGCGCTTGATAGACAATTTATATGTCAGATCGCGTCAGATCAGAAAGCCAGGTACCAATCAGAATTCGTCAGCTTTACTTTTTTATTGATTCTGCTTGATTTGCAAATAAGTTCGGTCTCGCTACAGCATCGAAGTTCTCGTCCGTAAACTACGGAGCTTCTCTCAGAAAGTTCGTATACTTTCATAAATGCCGGGTGTTCTTTTTCTTCACCGATCTACAAGAAGTTTTTGGATAGCATGTTCGCGACCTCGAACTGCGGGGAGAAAGTTAGGACGCATCTTTAGCGCCTGTTCGTAAAGATCTTTTGCCTGGCGAAATTGTCCACGACGTAACTCAAGATCAGCGAGTGCAACATAGGGAGCCGCGTATTCCGGGTCAATCTTGCGCGCTTTTTCGAAGTGACGACGAGCTTCGACAAGCTTTCCGTCTGCTTTTTTGATAAAACCCATCGTCATTTGGGCCGTCGCTGAATTCGGTGCGACTCTCAAGGCTTGCTCATGGAGTTTGAGCGCTTCACTTCGTTTGCCTAGCATGATTAGCTTTCTCGCTTGATGCCTCAACGAAGTCGCGTCTCCTTTCTGGAGTCTCACCTCTGTCGAGCTCTTTACAGCCTGACTCAATCCCTCTTGTGAAACAGGATAAAAGAACGCACGCGTGAGTTTTCCACGAGCATCGAATACGAAACTTGCAGGCAATTGAATCTCTCCTGAATCTCCGAAAAAATTCTTCACGAGTTTATCATTCGCAAGGTAATTTCTAAATGGAGTAGGGTGACGCAGCGCAAAATTTCTCGCTTTTTCGAGATCTTGATCAACGGAGACTCCAATGACTTGAGCTTGTTTTGTCTTTGCAAAGCGAACCAATTCTGGATGTTCTTTTATACATCCGCCACACCAACTCGCCCAAAACGTGACAATGCGTGGACCTGTCGTCTCGGGTATGCTGACAAAGTCTTCATTCAGGTTTTGCAGTTGATTCGGAATCGTATACCGACTTACTCTGAAGCGATCTTCCAAACGACTGGCCCAACGTGGCGATTCGAGACGAACTGGTTTTTTGTTCTTCTCAATTTTCCAATGATGGTCTGCGGCGAGGTTTTCGAATACGTCTTCGCTTCGGTCAGGCCATCGAATCACAGCTTTCGTGACACTTTCGTCTTCGCCAAGACCGAAATGGATCATTGGTAAAACTCCGGTGGCGAAGCCGCTGGTTGTTTTTACATAATGTTTCTGAGGCCCAAGCTTCTTACTCGTTATTTCAATCTCGGCTCCCAAGGCAGCTTGGCCATTTGGTTGCACGATAGAGAAACGAATATGATGGTGTGAGTTTTGATTTCGATTCTCTAAAAGACGTAATTTTTGGCGGCTTAGCGTAACGACGTCAAGGTCGCCATCACCATCAAAGTCTATTGTCGCTGTGGCTCGTCCGTCCGTGTCGAAGTCAAGACCTGAGGCATATCCCGCCGGATGAAATTTACCTTGCTCTCGAAACCAAAAGCGATCTCTTTCAAAACCGCTAAAGTTCGTTGGGAGCGAGGCCAGTTGCTGAACCCTTTGTGCATCGGTTTTTGATATTTTTCCTTGTTCCAATCCGGGAACCTGTGCATCGGCAACAACCTGTCGCCAAAACGCGGTTCAGAAATCAGGAATTTTCTTTGAGTCTTCGTGTGGATTGCTGCTCAAACCATTAACGACGTGCAAGTCGAGATCACCATCATTATCGTAATCAAAGAACTGTTGACCCCATGCCCACTGAGCATTGTTTATCCCCTCGTCGACTGCTTTTTCTCGGTAGGATAATCCATCTCGTTTATACAGAGTATTACCACGCGCCATTGCCAGTAAAACTTCTCGCTTCTGTTGGTCGAGCGAGTCAGTCACTGCTAGAACTCGGTTGCCGGCATAAGAATACATATTGGACACGTAAACGTCGAAGTCGCCGTCGGCATCATAGTCCACAACGGACACGCCCATCGAAAAACCACTGTCTGTAAATGGCGGGTACGAAATTTGTTTGAAATGCCCGTTCCCTTGGCCTTTGAACATTTGATTGGCCGCAAAATCGTTTACGACGAGAAGGTCGAGGTGACTGTCTTGATCATAATCGAAGAAGTGTCCGAGGTATGTTTTGCGGGTCTTGGAATCTAATCCCACGCTATCGCTGCGGTCTTCAAAATTCATATCCCCACGATTTATCAACATTCGATTACGGGCACCATCGTGAGCATCTACAAAGTTGTGAGGTACGCCTCCGTATTGTTCTGTTTGGGAATTCTCTTGCTGAGAATCAAACCCAGAGAAGAAAAGGTCTGGCAAGCCATCTAGATTCACATCTGCACCTGTGACATGAACGTAACGAGCGTCGCAGTTTGCTCGAAAACGAATGTACTTTTCTGATTGTTGAAGAGCACCGCGCTGTATTCGATAAATTGGTATTTTGGCGCCATCTTGGTCGCATTTTTCCACTCGTGTACCAACAATCTCAAGCTTGCCGTCGTTATCTAAGTCAATCGCGATGTAAAACGCGGATGCTTGCTTGTGAGGAATTAATTTGTCTTGTGTGAGTCGAGTAAATCCGCCTTGGCCGTCATTTATAAATACTGAGAGTAAGCTCTCAAACTCGTAAACCATAAAGTCTGCGAACCCATCATCGTTCCAGTCGAGTACGGTTACTCCGCCGTAATACTCTGTTTCGCGAATAGATGCTGTTGCACCAGCGAGAGTCGATTGCTTCTCCGCCGATCTGAACAAATCTACGCCGGTCAATGCAGAAACGTCCTTAAAGATAGGCCCTTGATAATTGATCTGGCTCAGGTCATTGATTTCCAGTTTCGTCAAAATCCATTTCCGTGCTTCGAGGCGCAGGTGTGCGCGAGCTTGGGCGTGAAGCTCGGATGCACCGGAACCGTTATTTTGACCACCAAGCATGATATCGAATTTACCCCAGACCTGGTTTTTGCCCTCACTGACCAAAATCTGATGAGGTTTTATGGAACAGCGCTCAATTACGGTGAAGTTGGACAGAGCTTCTTGCAGCCATGCTTCGAGCTTCTGGCCGGAAACGATCGTCTCGTCTTTTTCAGATAGTTGGGCGTGACTAACACGGGTACGCGAGGAATTCTCATCGCTTTTTACCAAACGAAATGAGGCGGGCGCTCGAATTTCGAAATCGTTACTGTAGGCCTCCTTTAGTTTACTTAGTTGACCTCTTCGCAGGTGTTTACACAAAAAGCCGCCGGTGAGTTGCTGAACCTCAAAGGCTATCTGCTCTGACTCATCAACATTTCTTAGCCACGTTTTTGGCTCAGTAATGAACGGTTTTTCGGTAATACTCACTGCAGCTGTCGACTCGGTTTTGGCCTTGTTGACGCGCTCTTTACACCCGCCCAGGAACCCTATGAATAATAGCGGCACGAGCCATGGCCAGGAGCGGTGTTTCATGCCTGTCAAGTATGACATAGAACTTGTACCTCATTAAGCAGTACCACGAATTAATGACGCCAATTGATTCGATGTGCACTATGACGATGCGGTGAGTCACCGCTTGCCTCAAGCCTGCTATCCGCGGGTAATATCGAGGTATACACTGAACCAGTTTGAGCACGTGACCCATATATTCTCTACAGTGGCGTTCGTTAAGGGAATGCCGCAGTATCCTTTGAATTTGGTATCACCGGCCACAAGTAATTAGTTGCATGAGGCTTTACACTCTCAAACTCGAGCCTTACAGTCCGACTCGGAAACAACAATGCCAAGATTGTACCGAAGTTTTCCCAAAGTAGCCGGATCGAGTTTTGAAGGTATTCCAACGCTGGCCGAGTGGCAGGAGCTGACTACCGTTACTCGGCTGAACATTCGTCAATCTCGCAGTAATCCGCGCTTACTCAAAATTGATGCGGGCTTGGCGGAATATGAGCGCAGTGAAGCGGTAGACCTCGCGGGTAATCCTGATGCTCGCGCACCAGAAGCCTACGCCAAAATTACCTTCTTACAGCTTTGCTACATTGGCGCCCGCGCCGCGGATTGGATAGTGGCTCGTTCTGCCCAGCGATTTAGAAATTGGCGCTCTCTTCGTAAACGACACATTGAGCGACTCTTAGAGCAAGTCCTCCGGGTGCTTAATGATCCCGGGTTCGCCGGAGTCGGACGAACGATTCCAGCTCCAGGGACAGATGCGGCATCGGCGCAATCCGCTTTGACGAGTGCGGCGGCTCAACTTCGTTGGCAAATGGCTTTAGAAGCGATTAAGGGTCTGCAAGGTGCACATGCTGAAGGCAAGACTCTGGAAGGCCACTACTGGCTCGAAACCAATATCGCTGGCGGTAACCCGGCTCACCGGCAGGGCGGAGCAGTTGCTGATGACTGGGCCGACAGTGAACACAAGTACGCTTTCAATTTTCTGCAAAGTTTCACTCGTGGAAGCGAAGTCCACTATGTAGCGGCGGAAGACAGATGGAGATACAAGATCGAATTTCGACCTGATCCTGCGGCGGAAGGTGCGGTTCGAGCCTTTAGACGAACCGCTGAGACAGGAGACAGTTTTACGCCTGCCTTTGCTGAGGGCACTATCCTGGTAGTGGATTCACAAGGCCAGTTTTACTCGACGTTTGGTGATCCAGCTCCTGAAGGAAAGGTTTTTCACCATTCAAGTATTCTGGCGGGCACAGCAGTGGAATTTGCCGGAGGCATCGTGATACGCGATGGAATTGTGTGCGAAATCGATAATATGAGCGGTCACTACCGGCCAGGCAAAACTCATCTCATCAAAGCGCTTCAGCATTTAGGAAACCGACATGGTTACGATCTTGAAAATGTGGCACTACTTCTCCAACAGGCGGCCGGAGAGGATGACATGCCAAATATAAAAACTATTCACTGTGCAAAGACGGCACTCGAAGATGGCTCATTGGCGAGCGCCTAAACCCTACTTGGGACTCACATTCAAAGTATCTATGAGTCATACTGGAAACATGACGTAGCGCATCACAAGCTCTCGAACGACACGGAGTCGGCAGTGTGACTCGCTAATAGACGTAGATTCGGTCCTTATTTTCGGAGGGCTAGCTATAACTTCCCCCCACCATTGACGCTGAGCCAAGGCCGTGAAATCTTGAACACCGAAGTGAGGCGTAACGAAGCGCCTCATTAGAAAGAAAGAGAGGACAAATAGGATGAAGATTAAGTTAGCGATCGTCGGAGCGGCGATTTTCAGCATGGCAACGGTAACGACAGCAATGGCTAAAAACTATGGAATGGCCGGATGCGGACTAGGCTCAGTGCTAATCGAAGATAATGGATTCATGCAGGTTTTTGCTGCAACGACCAATAGCACCTTTAATAGTCAAACTTTCGGGATTACATCGGGCACGTCAAATTGCACCGCCGATGGCCTGATTGTGGCAAGCAAAACGCAAGAAGCATTTTTCGAAGCTAACTTTGCGAACATTCAAAAAGACGCTGCGAGTGGTCAAGGTGAATACCTGACAGCGTTTGCTGATCTTATGTCTTGCAGTGAGAGCGCGCGTCCTACGATCAACAAAATTGCGCAAGAATCGTACGAGAAAGTCTTCCCGACCGCGAAGACAACATCAGCGCAGGCGCTTTATTTGTTGAAAATTCAATTGAGTCAAAACACGCAGGTAGCGAACAGCTGCCAACTGTTATAAACGACTCAGGAAATTAAGCATAAATCGTAAGCGAGCTTTAGTGCTCGTTTACGATTTTTTTTGCCCTTGTTTCTTTTCACCATGACTCGTAAACCATCGCGAACGACCGAATGCCCATAGCAAACCAAACTCGATATCCAGTGCCTATTTTTTTGATGGCGTTATTCGTTTGGGTCGTACCTTGCACATTAAATGCTTCAGAAAGCCCGAATGGCTCCTATTCCGAAGCTCTAATTGTGCGAGCAGAGCAACAAAAGCTTTATGAGCACCCCATGTGGATAAACCTCCTACGTTACCGCGTACGTTCAGATGGTGCCGTTTCGAGTTATGCAGATACCGATAATTTTTTTCTCTCTAAAAAGGGCAAGACCGACTCTCGCGCTGAACTAAGAGCCACACTGGAGGCTTTTTTCGTAAAGGAAAAGAAGCAAGCCCAACATCCGCAGTGTCGATTCCCAGCGCGATATCGCTGGCTCAAAAAGAGGCTCGACTTTGACACCAACCAGCTTGTTGAACGGGAATGTCCGCGTTTCGAAAAATGGAAGAGCGAACTTGATACGCATTCGGTATCTCTTATTTTCGCATCAGCTTTTTTGAATAACCCCGCTTCTATGTACGGCCACACATTCTTAAGACTGAATCGCAAGAAAAGAAGTTCCGGTAGCGACTTAGTCGCTTACACCGTCAGCTATGCGGCCACACGCACTACGAGCAATGCACTATTCACTGCTGTTCTTGGGCTTTTCGGCGGCTTCCCCGGCAGCTTCTCCACTTTACCTTACTATATGAAGGTTTCCGAATATCGGGACATGGAGAATCGGGACATTTGGGAATACGACTTAACTCTCTCATCCGAAGAAATAGCTCGCATGGTGGCTCATATCTGGGAAGTAGGGCCCGTTGGATTCGATTATTTTTACCTAGACGAGAATTGTTCACTGCATATTTTGGCACTACTCGATGTTGCAAGACCTTCTCTCAGATTGATGCAAGACTTTGCCACCTGGGTGACTCCAGTGGACACAATTCGTTCTGTTTTGCGTCGTGAAAAGCTGGTTGTAGAAACCAGCTTTAGACCGTCTCGGGTACAACGTATGAGAGCATACGCAAAAGTGCTCAGCAGTGAAGAGCAGGAACTCGCTCAGGCGATAGGTAATCGAGAAGATGAAAAAGTGTTCGAGAGGCTACAGCCATATTCGGCGAGCAGAAAAGCTCTTATTTTGGACGCAGCGTATGAGGTTTTTCGTTATAAAAACGGAGAGCAACTGAATGATGAACAAAAGTTTTGGGAACGTAAATTACTACTTGCTCGCGGACGGACCAAAGTTCCCTCACAACCAATACAAGTAACCAAACCCTCTCCACCGCAGAGTGGACATCCAACGACCACGCTCAGTCTTGGATTCGGCCAGGCGAGTACTGGCGAATTTATGGACATACTTTTTCGACCCGCACTACACGATCTTCTCAGTGATAATCGAGGTTATGTGCGCGACTCTGAAATTAACTTTGTACAAATGAATTTCAGAATTCCACTTGATAAAACGGGCCTATTTTTAGAACGCCTCGATCTATTCCGCGTCGTGTCTATCGCGCCTGTCGAGTCTATTCAAAATCGGATTTCCTGGAAGCTGAATATCGGAGCAAAAAGAATTTACGAGGCGCCCTGCGTCGAAAGCGGATGCCTCGAGTACACTGTCGAGGGTGGTCCGGGCCTTGCGTATCGTTTTGAAGGTTCGACGTCACTCACTCTCTATTCTTTCTTAGACTTCGGGTTTGGTTTTTCAGACGCGCATCGATATGTCTTTGAATTCGACGCGGGGAGCAGCGCAGGTCTGTTATGGGAGCCTTTGCCCGGTTGGCGATGGCAGGCTGAGGCGCAATACATATATCCCATCGATTTTGAGCGGTGGCCCACTGTGAAACCTCGGCAGCTCGATGGCGCTCATTACCGGTTATACGGCGCCCAGGCGCTTAACCTGGGTGATGGTTTTGAATTTCGAACCACCTATAGCCGAAGTCATGTTCACGAAGAGATATTTGCTGCGTTGCGACACTATTTTTGACACAATTCGGTGTCTGCCAAAAAGGTGACAATACGTCTGAAGTTCGGATGTCCTGACCGAAAAATTGTGGTGTGACCCTCGCCAGGGAGTCGCAGAAACTGTTTACATTTTGAAGGCACCGCATCATAAAGCATTTGGCCCTGCTCAAGCGGCACAATCCGATCTGCATCTCCATGAACAAACAGGGTTGGAATCTTCAGTGTCGTGACTGCATCAACCGGATTGGCATGATTGGTGACTAAAAATGATAACGGCCACTGAAACAGCCACGTTATCCAGAAGCGGTCGAGAACGGAGCGAGCCATCAGCCGATAAGAAGCAAAAGTACTGTCTAGGATCAAACTAGAAAATCTGTGGTCAGGCCTGCTCGCAAGTCCTGCTACGGCGACTGCGCCGCCTAAACTTTGCGCAATCACATGCAGAGGGCCATCTTTATAGGCTTTTTGTTCATGAACAAAATCGATCATGAGGATGGCATCGCGCCGTAACCCCTCCCGACTGGGTATGCCGTCAGAAAACCCATATCCGCGATAGTCGAAAGTCACAACGCGATAACCGAGTCGCACCACCGGAAGCATGTAGCGAAAATGACTCGTCATATTTTCCGCATTCCCATGGAAATGCAAAATCGTTCCCTTTACTTTTGGGGTTGTAGGCGTAATTTCCCAGGCTACTAGGTTCTGCTCTTTAGAAAAAGCGACTCGATGCTCTTTATACGCAAATTGATGACGAATTGGTAAGTCGTAAACCTTTCGCGTTGGTTGATAGAACACCTGATTACAAGCGGACATTGGAAGTAATGCCGTCAGAAATAATAATGAGATGAACACATTTTCTCTGCGCCAGTGCCTTGACGAAGTAGCAAAGGGGTCACGTTGCTTTGGCAGACTCATATCCTTATGATTTTCTTATGCGGAGACGGAGGATGCCAATGGCTCAGCCATTTACGACGATTGTCGCGTCACTGAGACCGTTTCGGCATTTCAATGTAAAGTTCGTAAAGTTCAATCAATTACAGGTTACCTCAATTGGAAGATTGAACCAAATGAGATTGAAGCTCGCTCGGCCCGTCGCAAATCGGAGCCGCTGACTTTACAATCCAGCATGAACGCGCGTAGAAGAGACGAAGTGGGGCTCTTAATTCGAACACGAGGCTTTTTGTGGGTTCATTCTCTGGGGCTTTTTTTTGCGGCGCTGGTCTATCTTTCCTCTGGCTGCAGTACGGGGATTTTTGCGGGCCGCACGACGAAGATCGACAACCAATTAGAGGAGACTCAAGAGCTTTCAAAGTCTGCATTGGGTCGAATTGCGATTGCTGAATTTCTGGTCACAGCCACGCAAGAGGGGCAAGAACAAGGCTCCAGCCTTGCGCTTGCTGACACCTTCGGACTCACTCAAACATTTAGGCATGAGCTTTGGCAAAATGGTTTCCCAGTCGCGGGTCCCGAACTTGTGGCCCGAAAAATGGCGCGCTTGAAATATTCTGTCGCAGAGATGATGAACTGGGACGAGGCTCGATGGCTTCCGACTGAGAATGGAATCCAATCATTTATAGTAGGACACTATCAATTTTCCCACGAAGGCAGCGCCACTGAGATATCTCCTGGCAAACAGAGATTGGAGCCCACCAGCATAAGCAATCAGCGACTTTCAATTCGATGCTTCAGCACTGAATCCGGCAAACTCTTGTATCGAAGCGAACATCAAATCCATTTCAAGTACGGGGTCAGCGAGCTTCGCCCAAAGCAACTCGCCAAGGATGCGGCACGCATTCTTTTGCAGCGTCTCTTAGATGCTCAGCGCGGCGAATGAGCTTATGAGCTGCCGTTTTGATACCTGGGCTACCGAGCGGAGAGATTGATTAGTCTTGAACATTGGTCTTTGTCGTCAACTAAAGGAGAATGAATTTCGCTGGCATCGGCCAGACCACTAGCGCCTCATGAGGTCACGATCTCGATTCGGATCTCCGTTTGGGCTATCGAACGCCCGCATAATGTAGCGACCCTTTACGTCGTCTATGAACACAAAACCAAACACTCGACTGTCCGTTGAACCGTTTCGATTGTCGCCCAACACAAAAAGACGGTTTTTGGGAACGCGGATAGGACCGAAGTCGGGTCGGAGATTGTCGATGCGCGGACCTTCTGCCTCGGGACTCTCGAGCTTGATGTAGTCTTCGTCTAGCGCTTCGCCGTTGACCCAGGCCCGATGCCCGCGTACCACGACTTCGTCGCCAGGAATACCGATGACCCGCTTGACTATTTGAACTCCTGTGAGGGGGTCTTTGGCTGCTATGATGTCCTTGCGCTGGATACTACCCGTATCCATATGTTCGCCAGTCCACGGTATCCACAAGCGATAGGCGGCGATAAAGCGTAAGGGCTCGTCGCCATCCACCAGCGCGTCCGCCATACTTTTGCCGCGCACCTGATCCAGGCACCAGACCGTTGAACCGCGCCAGTAAATGTACGCAACCGTCGCGGTAAAGCCCACGATGCTCGCCATTAGCAGCCGGACAATATGAAATGCTCGCGACCCAGATATTGCTGTTCTCGGGGCTCCGAGCCACGCGTCGGCGGCTACCCCGAGGCGAATCACGCCATAGGCGGTCATCACCGTCCAGACCGGAGGCCGCAGCCCGACGACCAGGACGAACAGTAACACCGCCGCGAGGAAAGGAAGCGCGAAGAAAGTGAGCGCGCGACCAAGCGAGCCATTTCGAAGCTGACCCAGTCCGGGAATCAACAGGCTCAGCAGACCCGACAGCCACGGTCGTGAGCGCGGCGCCGAGTCTTCAGAACTCATGGATTCTGTTCCTCGTTGGTGATTCTTAGGGCATTAACCATGCGAACCAGTGTTTCTGAATGAACATCGGCTGAAGTGGTAGGCGTCGCAGCAAGGATCGTGAATTGGCGACCGCCAACCTGGGTGCCTTGGATCCAAAGCCGGACGTCACCTTTCGCGTCTTTGCCCGTCTTTTCTTCGGCGATCCACCGGCGCTGACCTTGCTGCACCCAGCGGGACTCTCCTTTGTCTTTTTTCGTTTGTATATACGCGAATATATCGTCCAGACTTTTTCGTGCGGGTTCTTTTTTGTGTGCTACCGAAAAGTAGGTTCGTGTCTGCGAGAGATTAGTGGAAGGGCTCGCGAGGAGCATTGTTCCGTGCTTCATGGCGCTCCCGTCGGTGACACTGAACGACCAACCCTTGGGAATCCAGGCATCAAAATTCTTGTGGTGCAGCGTGATATCGCGGCGCAGCTTTAATATTTCTTTGATTTGGCCCTGGGCCAGGGGAGGAACCCAGTATTCACCCGGCTCGTCATTTTCGATGTCTGGTCTGGCTGTACAGGCCGTGACGAAGATGACCGAGGTTGCAGCAACAGAATACCAAAGAGTAGATTTCATCTTCGAATAATATTGTTTTGGCTGAGCCGACATTGATACGGACATTATCGCAAATCTAAGGCACCGACTAGATAGGCTTTGAATTGATCAGCGGCCCGCAAAGTACGATTTGCAAATCGAACCCGTATAGAACCAAGACAAACTCCAGTCATTCTTGGATGGATTAACGCCGAGGGTAGCAGCCCGCGCTCCGGCCGCATTGAAACAACGGATAATGGGTTTCGTCGACGACCTCGGTGCGGTTGGCATCCGAAAGGCAGGGTACACTTGAGTCTTGCTCGCAGCTCACTTCACGTTGGCATGCGTTGATGCAGCCTTGACGATTGGGATCCGCAAAACAATCTTGAAAACAGGTCTCCAGGCGAACACATACCGGGAGATTTTCACATTTGGCCGCGAGGGTAGGGCAGTTTTCGTATAAGCATTCATTGAGTTGAGCATCCGGCGGACGATTCACTTCTGGTTTTTCATGTATGCAGCCGCGCATATGTAATTCAACGAACTCGATGATGTCGTCTTCTATACCGTTGGCCAAACACTCGCGGACATTGTGTCCGGCCCCTTGAGCGATAATCAGGGTTGAGTCCGAATTGGCGGCGAGAAGTGCTTCATGTAGTCGCGTGGCTTGCGGTGTGGGAACAGTGCAGTCTTCTGTGCCGTGCACAGTCAAAAAGGGAGGCTCATTTCCATCAACGTGGGTGATGGGGCTCGCCTTCGCTGCTCGGTCTGGGCAGTCTGGTGGAGTACAATCGAGCAGCATCGATTCCGGCGAATCTGGACATAGATGGCAGAGTGAATTCGCGGGACACTGATTGGCCTGTGCGTCTTCGTCCATGTGAATAATGGACGTGGGTCCGTAAAAATTTACTACTAAGTTCACGTCGCTCGAAAAGTTCTCATTGCCCAAACTTGGCTCGTCGAACTCGTTGACTCCGCTTGAGGTACCCAAGAAAGCAGCGAGGTGGCCACCCGCCGAAGAGCCCATCACCACAATGCGGTCAGGGTCGATTCGGTAGGTTTGCGCATTGGCCCGCAGCCAACGGATGGCGGCTTTGACGTCAAGTAGAGTACTCGGCCATGCGTTATCAGACAGGCGGTATTCAATCCCCACTAGGTTGTAGCCTCGCTCTATAAATTCTCCGAAAATCGGGAAGGATTTTCTTCCCTGCCGCCAACCGCCACCATGAATCCAAACAATCGTGGGATTCGGCCCAGGCGCGTTTGTCTCGATGAGATCTAGTCTTTGGCGTTCGTTCAAAGTGCCATAGGTGAGGTTGTCATGGCGGGTTGCGCGACCAAATGGCTTTTCGCAGACAGGTACTGTTCCTGCATCAGAAGGGGATGATGCATCTGGATACGTCACCTCAGCATCAACGGTCGTAAAAGCGTCGAAGAATCCCGCGTCTTGGGACGGCGTTGGTATGCAGCGCACTTTATTCTCATCTTCGAATTCAAACCCGGAGAGGCACGCGCATGCGGCCTGTCCTTGCTCAATTCCACAAGCCTGGTTTTCGCCGCATTCTAGCTTTGAGCAAGGGTCGACGGGTTCACTGTTTTCTTTGGTGCATCCCGTCGCCAAAATGAGGGTCAATGGCGCGAGGCACGATACAAAGAACTTTGATAAGGTCATGGTTCACCTGAGGAAAAGCCTAAGCTGATTCGCCCGATGAGTGCAAGTGATTCAATCTAGGATGGGTTAGGTTCACCGAATGAAAAGTAGAGCTGTTCCGGAGGCATACGAAGCAAAGGTTGAGATAGGCGCCGTCTCTCTAAAGTGAGCGGTGCTATCAAGGTCTTGTATCTTTCTGACACTGACGATGTGATATCCACCCGCAAAGCACTTAGCGACGAATTTTCTTCTAAGAGGTCCTGGCCGGCATCGAAACTGCTGCCGTAAGAAACCGAATCAGCTAGAGGGAAGCAGCGGTTCGCTTGTACATTCTCTCCGTCTTGAGCCAAGCGGTTCGGCCAAGAGAGACATCAGTAGGACAGGGGCCATAGTCCGCTTTCATCCATTCTCTGCCCGAGATGAGCCCTTTTCTTATGGCAGCCCGGGCGAAAGTCTGTCTCGATTCTCCCTCTGGGTATAGAACCGTTCCCATAGTGAGGGCCAAGAACTTTTGTGACAGCTCCAAGCTCACCGTTCCATCTGGGTGGCTCTCCATCTCTCGATTATTCATAATGCCCGCAATTCGAGCTGCCCATTTTAGGTAAGCTCCGACCTCATCGACCGTGACCGTAATTCCGTTTCCAGCGACGCAGTGTCCCATCAGTACTGTTTTCATGACTGCGAACGACAAGGCTTCTACTTCCGCTTCATCCAAACCCGGAGGCAGAGGTTCCGAGCCACTGCCGAAAAAATCAAACAGTTGCTTGAGCCATCTTTGTACTTTGGCTTTCGCCGGTGCGTATACCGCATTGAATGATTTTACCGCTTCGCCTTGTAAGGGTACAAAAGTACCAATAAAAAGGGTCGTGGCAACATCTGCGGCGACGGTAAGATCCGTTCCTTTATCCGTATGAATTCCCAAGGCCCAATTACCAAAGTCTTTACATTGACTCTTGAACGGACAGTCCGCATGGGCGGAGACGCCCAAGCCTCGAATAAGAATGGATTGCCATTCTTTTTGCCATCGGTTGAGCCGATTGAGCATCGCGCCTAGGCCGGGAAGCATGGTTACGCTCATGCCGCTGCCGGCGCTGACTAAGAGAATTGTGACGGTGGTGTAAGTGATGGCTTGATTGACCATTGCAATTTCGCCCCCGTCCGCGACAAAACTCTCGGGCATGAGTTCAGCTTGGCTGAGGCCCTCAACCAGGTCATCGTATGCGGCACAGTAATCCTGATCGTCGACCTGTTTGTCTGAGAGAGTGCCACGAGCGTTACGAGCACGTATCAAGAGCTCACTTTTGCTGACGGTCCCTTCATAGTAACGTCGTACAGCAGTGTCTACTTTGAGAAAGTCAGCGACTTTACTGTTTGAGCCAGCGATAGTGAGCGGTGAATATTCGGCTAGTTTTCGTGCGGTAAAACCGATTGCGCGATTTCGAGCGGCGAGCCACTGACTCTTATAATAGTACTCGGGCATTGCAGTTGTAAGCCTAGCATTGATGGTCATCGCTCAACCAAAAAATGGGCCATGCTTCGCTTTGATGCAGTAAAAACACTAGTAGGGTAACTTTCGGTTTTGACTCACTTCAGGTGTGAGAGGCTCCTCAGACCATTCTCTTACAAATTACTCACTCCGAAAAACAACAAGAATGTCTGCTGGAATAAAACAAAGACAAAACAGCCTGCGGTGGACCCTGGCAATCGATGGCTGCAGTGCGGAGGCCGTGTTCGTCAATGGGCCACGCCGCGAGGTGATAAACGAAGCGATGGGCATTTCAGTCAAAAGGAAAGCGAAAGCCACTCTTGTACGCGAAAAAAGCTTTCGTGGTCCGCTTTGGAGCTACTCATTTCAGTAGAATCTTGATTTTGCAAGTTACTTGCATTAGTTCTGTTCGCCGTGACCCATAAGAGCGTCCTGGCTTTCAAAGCTACAAGAATATTCTTTAGGAAACGTAGTAACTTGATCTCAGGTTTATTTCTTATTGCTATTGCTCTATGGCCATCAATTTCGGTTGGTCATCCACTCAAGTTATCGGCGTCCTTGATTGAGTACGATCACAAAAAAAAATTTATTCGGATGGAGTGCCGAGTCTTCCTCGATGATTTTCAACTTAGTCTGAGTTCTTCGGTGCTGAAGGGAAGAGAAAGAACGAAACTCAAAGAAAGTGAAAAACCTCGAATCATTGAAGCCTATTTCAAGGATCTCTATCACATTACAGTAAATGGTAAACGAATTCGTCTGAAGTTCGATTCAATGAAATATATGCAAGCTCAAAATGTCCTTGAAATAAAGTTCGCTAGAGTTCCTCTTTCAATGAAGAAAGGAGACAAAATCGAAATCAAAAATATGCTCTTCTTTGATGATTTTGGTTCCCAACAATCAAATCGTATGGCGCTTCGAATTCCCCATTTTGGAATTAACCAGCGGCTTATTGGAACCATCTATGAGCCGAGCTTCTCATTCAAGATGGGAGACTTAAAGTAATGAACGAAACGAGTTCTTTCTTTCTCATCGGTTGGCAACATATTGTTGATATTAATGCCTATGACCATTTATTGTTTGTGACCACGCTGTGTGCGGCCTATCAAGTTATGCAATGGCGTCAAATACTCATCATCGTCACAGCTTTTACTTTAGGCCACAGTGGAACTCTCGTACTAAGTTCTTTGGAACTCATTCCGACGAATCAAACCTTGGTAGAAATACTCGTTCCCATCACGATAATGGCTACGGCCATTGTTAACATTCTGAAACCCGCTGAAAAGCCTGATAATTCTGACGTGAAAATAAAGTACGGTATCGCACTTTGCTTTGGTCTAGTTCATGGATTAGCCTTTGCGAATAACTTTAAAGTGATCATGTTTGGAGAGAGTATTCTCTGGCCACTCTTCCTCTTTAACGTAGGAATCGAAGTTGGACAAATCTTCATCGTCATCCTCTTTATGGCAACGCTATGGATCTACTCCGAATTCCTCGACGGGGACCACTATAAGTGGAATATTTTTATGTCAGGCGCTGGATTCGGAATCGCAGGTACTCTCGTATTGAATACACTGACGAAGAGCTAAACAAGTCGGGCAAGTTCAGTACGCTCTGGTAGAATCTCACCCGAGGGTTAGGTAGCTTTTTCCAACATTGTCTCCTTGTTTGGGTGGTCACATCAACCATTTTTACCCAATCTTCCCGCCCCGAAAGGTAAAGCATCTCGCTTTTGCATTGGACTTTGATGGCTGCTTATCGCTGTGTTCGTTTCTCAGTCGGCTATCAAAGATTACCTGAGAAAAGAATACCGCCAATTCTGACTTTTTGTATCTACCCAAGAGGTTAGATTCGTCTGTGAGTGCAGAACTAAAGACGTTAGGCTGGGTTTAGATATTCTTCAAGCTTTTCAAACACTGGAACGTAAATGTCGCTAAAGATTAAGTATTTTGCACTTTCAGGCTCGTCCAAAAGTTCAAGTGCACGAAGCAGTTGAATTGAGTTCTCTTCGCCATGAGCGGCTGCAGTAACAATACTTGCCGCCGCCGCCTTTCTTCTAGAGGCAGCATCGCGCTTATCCATCTTTGCTGCAATCTGGTCATTCACTTTCAAAACCGTGATTAGGGTTGCGCCCGTGGCTAAAATGAGAGCGACACCGCCGCAAGTGACGATGATTGAACCCGCGGTCAAGCTACCTCCGATGACGTTCGCTGCAACTCTTGCCTCTCGTCTTCGCTTTCCTTTTAAGTGTGTCCCCGCAGCATCGTTCCAAGCCTTAATGTGACGATAGTTGACAGGGCTACCCCACTTTTTACTAAACTCGTCACTAGAGAGAGCGCCGTTGATTGCATCAGCAAACATTTCTGCTTGCTTATCATCAGGGAGATCTAAAATCGTTTCTCCTGCTTTCTGAGTCTCTTCAATAAAGGTTGCTGCAAGTTTGGCATCCCGCCGCGCGCGGATTGCATTCTCAGCGGCCCCGGTTGCGGCAAGTACGACTGTCCCGATCTTGGTTACTTGCGCCGCGGCATTAGCAGCTCGAGCTATCTCCCAAAAGATATTCGCAACTGGGAAAGCTGAAGCAGCCATTCCGTTGAGACAAGCGAGTGTATCTCCAACTTTGGTCAATTTCGCAAAATAATCCGTAGCTATCTTGGTGTGTGCAGGATAATTAGGTCGAAGGTTATCAGCTTCGGTAGCCCAAGATTTTTTGGCAAACTCTGCGGTCATATTGCGCAACTGTAGCTCTGCCGTATTTTTTAGAGCTGTTACAAGTTTTTGGTTCTTCGCGCAAATCCCATCATCCAAGAGTTCCGTGCAGGCCTGCAAGATTTCGGTCAGTATTCTGTATAAATTCTGTAAGGTGCGTAGATGAACTAATTTTTCGTCGAAAAGTAAGCTAAAGCCGTATTCGTAATCGAGTAAGAGACCAAGTAATTTTTGGTATTTCTTTTTGCTTCCAATGACACGTCTTACATGAATTTCCAGGTCAAAGTTTCTCTGCCTCATAAGGGGACGAAGCCGATACCTTAATTCTTGAAAACGTCGAATAATAAGAGGGTCGGATTCAACGTAGCCGCAATGAAAACAACTTAGTTCGCCTGAATCCCCTATGCCGTATCCATCGAAATTCTTACACTTGGGGCAGCGTGTAAGAATAGCCCGAGGTATTGCTCTTTGAGCCTCCAACGCTAGATGAATACGCTGCCGATCCGTTTCTAAGTAGCCACATTCTAGGCAAGCGGTACCAGGAACAAGTTTTTCGTGGGATTTACATCGAGGGCAGCCTCCAAGTGCTGCTTGAGAGTGACTGACTATGAAGGCATTATCCAGGACTTCCTTATCTTCTTCGATGTAACGACAATGAATACATGCCTCTCCAGGAGTATATACGTCCAGGCTTTGGCAATTTGGACATACGAACATTTGGGTACTCATTTACATAAGTTCGACTCTCTTTCAAATTATTAGACTCCGAATAATGGTTTCGGGAAAAACGTTTTACTCTGTTGGGATTAGGATTAGGTGAGTTCGAGCCAAGGGTCTGGATACTGAAGACCCATTATGACCTCTTATGGGCGCTAGAACCGAGTTGATTGACGCGCAACTCACTTACTCCATAGACTTCAGTCTAAGTCTTGTCTCTTTGCAGATGTTCCGAGCTATCTTTTCAAAACCGGCGCCTGACTTGATGGAGTCAATCACCAGCGAAATGACGCCGGCGTAACGTTTTGGTAGAAAAGTGAAGAAGGAATAGAGGTCATCCCATCATGGACAACGCTAACGGGTTAACGGTGTACTCATGCTTCTCCTGCGTCGATCTTTTGCGCTTTAGGTTTCTCGCTGAATGACCTTGGCGACTTGAAGAAATTCGGTTTATATTACTCCAAGGCCCTTGATGAACTTTGCTGCAGCCTGGAATTTCCTTCGAAGAACTTTGATTTTGAGTTTAGTTTTAGCAACTGTGCTTCTGTCTCCGACAAGTGCCAAAGCATGGGAAGAAATTTCTAAGAAGGAGGGCGTGACGGTTTGGCAAAAAAAAGTACCCAACAGCCCTTTTGTCGCCTTTCGCGGCGAGTTGTTGATCAATGCTTCTATCCGAAAAGTTTTAGCTGTTTTGAACGATCAAGAACGCAAAACGAAATGGATGCATTTGTGCACTGCGAATTATGTACTCGAGCACATCAAAACGGGACATCTAATCCTATATAACCGAACCGGTAGCAGCTATCCATTTGTCGCCGACCGTGACGTCGTCGCGGAGGTGATTCTCGTTGTAGATAAAGAGAATGCCACCATCAATATTTCGGCGAAGAACGTAAGTCATCCTCGTCAAGGTCTCGTGGACGGTGTGGTTCGCTTGCAAAATTTGGATTTGCATTGGTCTCTCAAATTTATCAATAAAACGAAAACCTTAGTGCGCTATGAAGTTTTGACTGACCCGGGCGGTTGGGTGCCCGCTTGGATAGTTAACATTGTCTCCGAAGGGATTCCGTATTGGACTCTGAAGGGCCTAGCCGAGCAAACGAAAGAGCCGTATCCAAAATCAATCGCCTATCTGAATGCGAGCTTCGATTGGGCCTCGATAGGTCTTTAGTTTCGCTTTCACTGTCTCATCAAAACAGAGTATTCTATCCTCTACGTTCGGACTTGTAGTAGCAATCCCTCCGTCGCCGATCGTGACGTCATGGCGGAGGTCAATTTCGTTGTAGATGAAGAAAATGGCACCCGCGATATCCAGCATGCGACGGGATTGATAGATTTACGCTGCTATGTAGGACTGATCTTGTATAAAAACTGCCCCGTTGGATATCTATGATTGGATTAATTTGAATTGTTCTCTTATTATATATTTTTAGGTGTAGCCGGAAAGGAGACAGAGGATTTATGTGTTATGGGAAAGCTATTTAATCGATTACTAGCGCAACTCAAAGAGACGGGCGGAACAGAACTCGTCGAGCAGTTGAAAGAAAGCCAAGTTTTCGAAAGAACCACGCACTACCGTATATTCAAAGCTCCGGGATCAACTGGAGCCTTGTTGACTGCGCACGGTGCATATGGCGATCAGCAAAAGTACACAGTGCCACAAGGGATGACCGTGTATTTTTATTGCCCGCACGATACGCTGTTGTTTGATCGTAACGATGGTTGGCAAACTGCTCGAACTCTAGTGACGCGCATCCTGGAGGAGCGAGTTGAACCCGTCGAGACAGCAAACGCGGGGGACGACGTCTATAACTATTATTTATCACGCCTTCAGAGCTGTGATGAGCGCACTCAAGACTATACGGATCTTTTCGAAGAGTTTCAGAACCTCGACAATGAGCGAGAGCTGGATATTATCACCGTGCGTAAACGCTGGTTTCTACGGAAGAACCGGGTAAGGCTTGGTACTATTCTAACTGCACTTAGCGGACGATACACAGAGGTTCATCTTAGTATTTGTCGAGGAGAGATGGTTCGCCAAGGCCCGAAGATGGACGCACTTCGGATTTATGATCCTGACCAAGGAAGAGAAATCGGAACGTATGGGGCGTTGCACGGGCCGAGCCAGCAAGATGAGGATGACGGCTATTGGAGTGACTGAGCGGGGCGTACGTTAAAGTCGTCGTCACCCTGGTGTACAACGCATTCACGTCTTTATCCGAACTTGTCTTGTTAGTTGGGAATAGCAGACTTCCTCGAATCCATTCGTTGTCATATGCGTTTATAAAACCCACTTATAGATATGAACAGCGAGTGGCGCGAAGTTGTCTGAGAAGCTCCCCCGGTCATGACGAGATTGCGATCTTCGAAGCGAACCTTTACCTCGTTAGGGCTACCCAAACCGTCTCCTACGGTGTAGCCGTTCATTTGAATCGCATCGATCAATGACTGGACTCGGTTACGTGAAAATGCGGGTCATAGAAGAAACCCAAGAGCTCTATCAGTTGGCTAATGCAAGCTGGCACATATGATTTGTGGAAATTTGGCTGTCTAACGTGAACGGGATAGTTGCGAGTACCACAGATCATCGAAAACCAGATTCGCTGTTTCAATGGATTTCGTATGATAGACACGCGTATCTATTTCAGGGTCGTCTTACGTCCTGTAGGTCGGCCGCTTCGGACTCCTGTCCTCTAGCGGCACTTTCAGGCACCAATTTGTCTAGAGCGTGCAATATCGCCGGATTTTGGTTCATTTTTGATCTTAAGCGGCCGCGCTAGAGGTGTTTTGGCTGGCTTTTAGCCTGTTCGGTACCTGGAGATAGCCCAGAAATGGCTTTATAGTTCGTAAAGGTCGACGAACAGTCAGCAACATTGTGAGCCGCACTGAACTACTTTTTGAGGGCAGTCAAACGAGCAAAGGAGGTTGAAATGCTGAAATCTAGAGCCGCGAGTGACCGGCGTGTCTTTCAAGGCGTCTGTGCGTGGTTAATATCGGCGAGCTTGACTGGATGTGCCCATCTCGGGCCTACCACCCGCACGGGACAAACCGTCGTCTGCCCGACCGGTGAGGTACGACTCTTGATGCGTTGCGATTACACCTCAGAGCGCGGCTACAGCGGCGGGGTCGGCGCCGGCGTTGGCGGCATTACCGGTGAGGGTCGCTATGAAGAGACCAAAGCAGATCAGAACAACGGGGAGGCCCGTCAACATGCGTTGGCGCTGCAATCGATGTGCCTGGAGTATAACTCGTGTCTGATCTCGGCTGAAGAATACAAAAGCGCAAAATACAACTTCGAGTACGGGAAGTCGCACCCTGATGAGCCCGTATCGGCCGTTCCTCCATCACAGCAAGTCATCGCAGCGGCACCGCCGCGTTCGCGCCCAGTCGCTGAGGTCCCGGTTGCGACTGTGCCCTTTAGAAAAGCCACGGCACCCGCTCATCCACATTTGGGAAAATGGCACGATGGTCCACGCAACCTGCCTCTTTGGTACATCTGTGAGCGCGGCATTAGTCGCGGCTGCACTCCCGGTTGGAGTCGCTACGGCGACTCTTGTTACAAGCTAAGCAGTGAACGAAAGGCCTTCGACGCGGCGCGTGCCTCGTGCCGCAAGCAAGGCGGCGACCTGGTGAGCCTTGAAGCCGCCCATGAAAACTATTTCATCGCCCAGTTCAGCCAGAATAAGGCTTGCTGGATTGGTCTCGACGAGGCGAAGGGCACTGAGCGTTGGCGCTGGTCCAGTGGAAAGAGACTCGGTGAAAAGGGTCGTTGGACTGACTTTACCAACTGGGAAAAAAATGAGCCCAACAACCATGGCGGTCAAGATGAAGACGCAGCTTTCATCAACTTTTGGGGCCATTTGGGCATGCCCAATCCGCTCGCAGCTGATCAACATCGCGCACCGAAACCCAATCCCCATCTTGGCAAATGGCATGACGCCCCACGCGATATGAAGCTCTGGTATGTCTGTGAACGCGACAACACACGCTGTGACGAACGCAAGTGGAAGGGTCACGACGGCTCTTGCTACGCCATGAGCAGTCGCATCGAGAGCTTTGACGCCGCCGCCGCGGCCTGTAAGGCGCAACGCGCGCACTTGGTCGTGATCCGCTCGGCCGCCGAGAACCGCTTTGTCGAAAATCTCAGTCGTGGACTTAGCGTCTGGATTGGGTTGTCTGAGCCGAGTGGAACTGAAGAGTGGGTCTGGGCCGACGGCGTCTCCGCCGGAACCAAAGGCAAATGGTTAGGCTACACCAATTGGGACGGTAGCGAGCCGAACAACCATGGCGGCCGGGACGAGGACGTGACCTTGATGAACTTTTGGGGGCACTTAGGTCGGCCAGCGCCACCGACGCGTTAGGACTTCCTGAGTGCTGTGAGCAGGCCTTAGGGCGCCTTTCACGTTGAAATCGTTGTTATCGCGGTCAAGTAGTCTCACCGTCAGAAGTGTCATCAAAGTAGTGCCGCAAATTCATAATGGGCTTTTCTATCGTGAGATAAGAAATAGCTGAGGCGACCAACGTCACAGGGAGAACGACTGCGACTCCGACAGCAAGTAATTTCAGTAAGGACAGCGAAGACATGTACAACCTCGCCAGCTCGTAGCTCAGACCAATGAAACCGACGTGATATAGGTACATTGAATACGAAACCTGAGCCACCGGATACCAGAGTCTCAAACCCAAAAACCATTGCAGGAAGGATACAACCCATCCTTCGCCGTATAATCCGGTAAGGATGAGTAAGGACAAGCCTACACTTAGAATTATTTGATAGAAAAAAGTTCGATAGATTACGACCTCGTAAAAGTTATCCAATAGATGCTTATCCAAGAATGAAATAAGAACGAGACCAACGGCAAGGCTTGCAATGATTTCGGTTCGCAGGCTTTTCTTGAAAAATGCTCTTACCTTCGCTTGTTTGAACTGCGCAAGATACGCCGCGACCACCCCCGCAAATAACGCAAAAAACTTGGAATACAGATTGTCGTAGACCACATCGA
>JAYZDF010000063.1:0-93406 GCA_036337945.1 Myxococcota bacterium | reverse complement strand
GCGGTCTTCCGAAAATGAGCGAAATCAAGCGGAAGTGTTTCAGGTTGTTGCTGTGGATCGTACTGGATGAGTCGGTACTCTGACTTGGAGAAACAGTGCCGCACTTCGGAAAATTGCTCTAAAACCTGAATCGCCTCACCTGCATTTTGTTCGGCGACAAATTCTTGATGAGCTCGCTCTTTTGCTGCCTTCCACTGCTTTCGAGAACCCTCCCGTTCCGGGATAGCGAACTGTCTTTCTTTGAGTGCTTTGAGCCACACCTCATACTGCTGAGCGAGACTTTGATCCGATGATTCGTTTGTTTTCGGTAAAACGAAGGCGGCTTCTAAGTTGAAGGCAAGTATCAGCTTTTGAAGATAGTCGAAGGTAGATACAACATCCTGTGTGTGATCGACTGCCATGGCTACGCACAGGCGAGGCTTCTCGTGCTCGATTGCATTCAGAATTTCGCGTTCTTCGTCTGATAACTTTGCCCGGGTGAAAAGTTCAGGCCTTCTTTGCAGTGTGCGCTGCAACGATGCTTCTTGTCTCCAGTTCGCAATCTTCGCGTGATCGCCTGACATCAAAACATCAGGGACTCCTCGGTCACGAAATGATGCAGGACGAGTAAATTGAGGATGCTCAAGTAAACCGTTACTAAAGCTATCACCGGCATGCGATGCAGCGTTGCCCAGAGTTCCGGGCAATAGTCGAATGACACCATCGAGCAGCGTCAGAGCTCCGTATTCACCGCCTGTGAGAACAAAGTCTCCTACTGATACTTCGACATCTACGAAGTCTCGAATCCTTTCGTCAAAACCTTCATAGCGTCCGCATACCAGTACAAGGTGCTCAAGCTCAGACCACTCGGCCAGTTGCCCTTGGGAAAGCGGCGCGCCCTGAGGTGTTAACATGATAACTTTGCTGTTCGCGCTTCGGCTTTTTGCCTTTTCAATCGCCGCTACCATCGGCGGTGCTTTCATGACCATCCCCGCGCCTCCGCCATATGGCGTATCATCTACCGTGCGGTGAACATCCTGAGTGAACTCACGCGGGTTCACGTAATCAATCGTTACTCGCTTATCTTCGATTGCTTTTCCGAGCAGACCTGTCTGTAACGGGCTTTCGAAAAAACTTTCAAAAAGAGTAACGATATCAACTTTCACTATTTTCGCTCAATAAGCCGGGGATCGGCCGAATACGAATTTCGTCAGCGGTTGTCGCTACGACGAATTCATCGACGAGCGGGATCATGCGCTCATCTTCACCTTCCGAAACAACCAAGATCACTTGTGCTCCGTTATGAGCAACTTCGGTCACATCTGCCACCAGTTCGTCTGTCTCATCGTTGATGACTTTCATCCCTAGGTACGAAGCAAGTGGACGGCCCATGTCCTCAGTAAACCAACCCGGATCGACGCTCACTTGTTTTCCCTTCAACGCTTGAGCGGCATTACGACTGCGCACTCCAGCCAAACGAAGGTTTACATTTCGAGCATCGTGCCATTCTTCTGCCACGATACGATAAACCTCATTGTCGATAAGGATTTGACCGGCTTCTAGTGCATAGGGGTCAGGGAGTAATAGACGAACTTTCACCTGGCCGTCGAGACCACGACAGCCTAGGATCCAACCTAAATACCAGGATTTTGAATGTGCTTGAGTCAGTGTTCTACTCTACAATCTCAAGTGTAGAACGTTTCTCGTCGCGGGTTGCTACAGCCGCCAAAAGCGTACGCATTGCTTTTGCGGTTCGGCCCTTTTTCCCGATGACTTTACCCAAGTCATCTTTCGACACTTTGAGACGAATGACAGAAGCTTCATCTTCGACTTGCTCCGTCACTTCAACAGAATCGGGCTCATCAACGAGCGATTTCGCGATGTACTCAACTAAGTCTTTCATTTACGTACTCTACGCAGTTGCTTCGGCAGCTTGCGCTCGTCGGCTCTTCTTAATAAGGCTTTTCGCAGTCACGGTTTGCTGTGCACCCTGGCTCAGCCAGTAATCGATCCGCTCATGGTTCAGTACCAAAACGTCTCGCTGTGGGATGAAATGCCCAAGCTTTTCAATAAATTTACCGTCACGACGTGCACGCACGTCCTTAGCCACCAAGTGATATACGGGCCGTTTTTTTGAGCCCTCTCGCGACAATCTTAAGGTCACCATTTATTCGTCCTCCGCCGTTGCATTCATGGTTGCGCAACGGGAGCCTGCTAATCGGACATCAAGCCTACGGTGTCAAGGCTTTTTGGATCCAAAACCGCATTTACCCCTTACAGTGTAAATACCTAGGACAAGTGCCCGTCGGTAATGCGGTGGAGCCTTTTTTGGACCGGATTCACTATATTGTTTGCGGTTGTGGCTCGTCCAGCCCGCCGGGGTCATTTATGCAATTGATTAAACAACGTGAAAGAGTGTCTTCTTCTCGACGCCTAACGGCTCGACTGATGGTTTTAGGCATTTTGAGCGCATCCGCAGTAGCGAATTTAGCCTGTGACGATGCAGACCTTACAGTCCTCTCTTCGGCCGGAGCCTTCGAGCCCGAAACCATAGAGTTTGGAGAGGTCACGATCGGTCGCTCAAGCAATCGTAGCGCAGCACTGAAAAATATCGGGTCAACGGTTCTAGCGATCGATCGGATCGAGGTGACCGATCCGTTTGCCATTGCCGAAAACAAGGCTTCTATCGAAAACGCATTAATTCCGGTCGGCGAATCACTCGATATCACAGTGACCTTTCTCGCAACAGTTGAAGGCCCGCAAGAATCCACAATCATAGCCTACTCCGGCGACAGCAAGATCCCACTCGTCGTCAAAGCAACAGGCGTTGTGGCTCAAGTAGCGGAACTCACACTTTCTCCAGCGAGCTTAGACTATGGCGTCGTTGCCATCGGCTCCTCCGAGATTGGGCAAGTCACATTCACGAATACGGGCCTTGCTCCTGGGATTATCGAAAATCCAATCTCAGCAAGCACTGGAATGCCCGTGGCTGCAGGAGATGAGTACTTTTCTAATGCTGTATTTCCACTCGAAGTTCCTGCCCAGGGCTCAATAACCGCAGAGATCGTCTTCGCTCCGAAAGCCGCAGGCCCCAGACCAGACCAATTTAGATTTCCAACGTCCAACGGACCTGAACTTACTCTAGGCCTGGCCGGAGAAGGCCTTATTCCCCAAGGAAGCCTTGCGTGCAGTCCTTCAAGTGTGAACTTCGGTCCCATAGAGCGAGGGATGAGCGGGACACAAATGCTTGGCTGTACTGCGATGGGCGGACCCGTTCGATTAGTTTCAGGTCAGATCACAGCGGGAGGGCCAGATTTCAGCCTTACTGCTCCGGTCACAACCATTGACATCAGCGCAGGGAGCTCTGTTGCGCTCGAAGTCGCCTATACGGCCGCCGGTGCACCTCGAGTCGTGAACGGGACCTTGAGGCTAAACTACAATGGTTCAACAGGCGTGACGAATCTTGACATCCCGCTCACTGCAGAAGTGGTTCCTCCCCCACCAACAGCGACAGCAATTAGTCTAATCCTCCGATGGGATACCGCTATGACTGATATCGACTTACATCTTGTTCGACCAGGCGGAACGCCTTTCGATGTATCCGGGGACGATTGTTACTACGCGAATAAAAATCCCGATTGGAATATTTTGAACGACAACACTGATGACCCGTTTTTGGATGTTGATGACATTGATGGCAATGGTCCAGAGGAGATCAATCTTCAATCGACCGCTCCTGGACGTTACGAGGTCTACGTTCACTACTTCAACGATAGATTTTCCGGGCCCTCCACCGCTTCAGTAGACATCTTCATTGCGGGCCAGATGGTGAGTTCTGTGTCTCAAAGCATAATCTGCAATGATCTTTGGCATGTCGGCACAATAGATTGGGATGGAGCAGCTGGAAACTTCATTCCTAACGGCACAACAAATCGATCAAGCGAAGGTATTTGCTTCTAGACAACAAACCAGCCAGTCTTGGCGCACTCAATGATGACTACGCTCGGCCAACACTGGATCCTTGATGCATTCGAATGCGATTTAGAGACCCTGCAAGACACACGTATTTTCTTGGATACTTTGAATGAATTACCATCAGCGCTGAAGATGACTCCAGTATGTGAACCTCAGGTTTACTCAGAGAAAAACATAACCGCTGGTTTACTTCTGATTGCCGAAAGCCACATCAGCTTGCACGCACATCATCAATCACGCCAACTCCATGTAGATATTTTTTCTTGCGCAGAATTTAACTCTGAGCTCGCACGAGAGGTTCTCACCCGACGCTTTCGGTTCTCTCGTTTTACAGAAAGGACTATCGACAGATGATTTTAGATATCATTTCTTCGTACGAAGCCATCCTTATAGATGCCTATGGAGTACTAGTAGATGCAAAAGGCCCGCTTCCGAACGCAAAGACGTTCGTTGAAGAGCTCGTGACAGCAAAAACAAACTTTCTCATTGTTACGAATGATGCATCACGTTCTCATGAAGAAATTGCTCAAAGGTTTTTGAGTATGGAGATGAAGATTCATCCCGACCAAATTCTCTGTTCAGGCTCATTGATTGTCGACTACTTCAAAGAGCATGAGCTCCAAGGCGCGAAGACTCAAATTATGGGCACCAAGGCCTCGGTTGACTTTGCCAAATCTGCCGGAGCAAATGTAGTGGACGTGAAAGATGGAGAGTTCGATGTCTTCATCATCGCAGACGAAGCAGGATACCGTTTTCGAGAATCCGTAGACCTCGCCGTCACTCAAATTATTCGCCTGATTGACCAGGGAACAACACCGGACTTGATTTTACCAAATCCCGACTTAATTTATCCAAGCACAACCGACAGCTACGGCATCACCGCTGGAAGTATCGCTACGATGATCGAAGCCATACTTCTTCAAAGGTATGGTCCTGATGCTTCTCTCAAATTTTCTCGACTTGGGAAGCCCGAGACGTGGATTTTTGAATCTGCGTTTCGACACGTAGGCACGCGTCAAGCTCTGATGATCGGCGACCAAATACACACAGATATTTTGGGTGCTCAGCAGTCCAATATAGACTCTGTCCTCATGCTTACGGGTCTAACAAAGAGCGCACCCGACGAGTACGATTCTATACAGCCAACCTATACTCTGGAAAGTCTATATAAGGCGCCCATATCGCCCCAGCGCTAATCTCTTGAACCATTCTTATATACTAAGAAATCCTGGAACGTTTGTGCTAAAAGTACAAGAGTGTCTGTCTTCACTCCGCCTGAGCCGCTCGACGATCAAGCACTCGCCAAAAAGCAAGGTATTTCAGTTGAGGCTGTACAACTCGCGCGCGAAAGCGAAATTATTGATTTACACATCGAAGGATATTTAGTCCCCCGACTCATTCCTTACGACCCCTACAAACACCATGTTCCAGGAAAATTCGGAGGCCTATACCTTGGTCATTTAGATTTCCCACGTATCATCGAAGGCGAGCTTACTGGAGCAATGTGGTCAATTACTACCAATCCATTTCGAAGCGCAAAGAGCCGTTGGTCTTGCTTTTTGGCCAACTTAGAAAAGATGACCAAACTTATTCACGGGACAGATGGTCGATTTGAAATTGTTAGAAACTACTCAGAATACATGGCTGCCCGAAAACGAGGCGCGCATGCATGCTTGGTAAGTATTCAGGGCGGCAATGCCGTGGAGGGAGCTCCTGAAGGTTTGGATTCAATTCCAAATGATGTTGTGACTCGAATAACGCTCGTCCATCTCACAAGCTCTAACTATGGAATTACCTCTAGCCCGTTGAAGCTAATCGGTAAACGAAAAGGCCTAAGCTTATCCGGGGTTGAACTGGTGCGAGAAATGAATCGTAAACGCATCTTAGTGGACCTTGCGCATATTAACCCGGAAGGCTTTTGGACCGCGCATGAACATCACGACAAGTCCCAGCCTCTTGTGGCAACACATACAGGAGTAAGCGGTGTCAAAAAGCACTGGCGCAATCTCGACGATGAACAACTCAAGGCAATTGCGGATACAGGTGGAACAATTGGAATAATATACGCTGTGAATTTTCTGAAGACCTCAAACATGCTGAATGACGGGAGTATGGTCGTTGAGCATATGCAACATGTCATCAATGTGGTCGGAGAAGATTACGCATCAATTGGAAGCGATTATGACGGCATGATCATACCGCCATCAGATTTTAGGTGCGGAAGTCACTACCCTCGTCTCGTTCAGCACATGCTAAATAGAAACTGGTCGTCAGAACGTATCCAAAAAATCCTGGGTCTAAACGCGCTGCGCGTTCTTCGAGAAGTTCGACCATGAAGAATATCCTCAGAACATCTCTGATTTTCATAACCGTGTGGGCTGTTCATTTCCAACAAAATGCGCAAGCAAAAAAGTACGCGATAACTGATTTACAAGTCCCTGGAGAAATATTGTGGGTAGCCGAGGGTGACCTTGACGGAAACGAAGAAAATGACTTGGTATTTAGTTACAAGCGTGGCGTCGGCGTCGATTCAAAAAAATTCCTCGCAATATTTTTCAGAGAGAACGGTACATTTGCTAAGTATCCTCAACAAGCCTTTCAAGCGCCAAAAAGCGCCGTTGCTTTCACTGTTGCCGATGTGATGGGCGATGAGAAAGCCGAAATTGTCTATCTACGCTCCTCAGGTATTTACGCTCAAGTTGCGCTTCGTAATCGAGTAAGCTCACCCATACGAATACTCAAAGCCCGCAATATCGTGGGAAAATCCGAAAGAGAAGACTTTATATATTGGGACTTCGTAAAACAATTTGAAAATAAGACTTGGATTATTGTTCCCTTCGTTGATGGCGTCGAACTTTACGAGCGAAAAGGCGCTTTATACAAAATTAACTCGGACATAAAACTTGAAACCGAGCACTTTTATGACGCAGAGAGAAATACATACTTGCGCTCGACCCGAGGCGGCCGCTCAGGCAAGATATACGCTTTTCGTTCCACAACTATTATTCCTCTTCTAAGGTTCATTGATTACGACGGTGACGGTAAACGAGACCTCATCAGTCACTTCGAAGACCGAATATCAGTCAACAAACAACTCAACAATGGAACCTTCGAGCAATCACCAAGCGTTCGAAGATGGTTTAAATTACGTACTCAAAAAGAAAACGCAGCGAGAGATACAACAATCGATTTGCAAATTCTTGATTTGAATGGCGATCAAATTGCCGATATCTCTGCCACAAAAATCAGTGGAGGCGTTCTGAATATGCGAACAGAAACCAGACTTTATCTAGGACAAAAAGGAGGCGGTTTCTCGAAGAATCCCAACCAAGTATTTTCAGACGAAGGATTTGCTAGCTTGGTTCGATACGAAGACGTCGACCTCGATGGAGAGATGGAAATGATCCATCCGCTATCTAAGCCTAGCCTCTTTTCTCTATCTCGAGTGCTCCTGAGCTCTGAACTCAAAGTGGATTTTCGAATTCGTAAGCGGTCACAGAAAAAATCCTCTGTTTTTCAGACGGATCCAGAACTAGAAATCACCTCCGTGCTTGGCCTGGATTTCAGCACTGGCGGGGCTTTGCACGGACCCTATCCAGTTTTCGGAGTCGACATAAATCAGGATCGAAAGGCAGATATTGGGATCGGCCAAGGAGATAAAGATTTTGAGATTCTTGAGGGAGAAGCTGTTGGTAAACTTCGCCCGAACGCAAGTCGTAATTTTAAAGTCAAAGCCACTCGTTCTGTTCGAAAGCTCTACAAAAATACAAAAGATGCATCAGACATTCTATTCTTCTATAAACACTTACCTAGTCATTCGGGGCGAGTGCGAATCCTGACATATCGGTAAGGTTCTCAACGTTAGATCTTCAGAAAAACGAACACCGCGACAGCTGCGAGAAAGATTCCAAGCCCAATAAGGAGTATCGCTATCTCTCCTTTCGCGCTGGAAGTTGTTACGGACGGAAGTTCGAGATCGCCCTCTTCTGGCTCGTTTTCTGCGTCCTGAAGCTCATCGTCTACTTCACTTTCTGAGTAATCCTCCCCAGAAAAGGACTGCTCAGGGTCACCGATCGATTCCTCATCATAGCCGATAGAGCTTTCAGAATGCTCTTCCGACTCATACTCCTCGGACGAATACTCTTCTTCGTAGCTTTCAATTGATTCTTCTTCACTTGGCATTTCGCCCGGACCTACGGTCACGCGGGATTCCATCGCTGTGTTATCTGCAGGACCACCAAATTGGTTGAGTAACCTTGAAGCAGGGTCGATAAAAAGAAGCTTAACTCCCCCTATTTGCAATTCATCGCTGTCCTTTATGTCAAGGACACCTTGTATCGACTCGCCATTGATCAGCACACCATTCTTACTTCCGAGGTCTTGAGCCGTGTATCCATTCCAAGTCCGCTTAATAAGGCAATGTCGGCGTGACGCATTATGATCATCAATGATGACGTCACATTCAGGACTTCTGCCTAAAACTACTTCCGTCTGACTATCCTTGAAATCATAACGTGTGCCTTCGTTGACCCCATTCATTATGCGGATCGTGGTAGGCTCGACTTCGGTCCCCGCAACAGATGAGATTATCTCTTGCACCATTCTGCGAGCCATATGCTCGGTTTTCTCACCAGGTTTTCTCTCGAGCATGTACGCACTATTCATTTGAAACTTCACAGAAAAAGACATGATGCTTATTTCGTCTCCGTCACGTAGAAGCTTTTTTTCGTGTTTCCCCAGGCGAGAATCATTGTGCTTAGTGCCATGGGTTGAATTGAGATCTTCGAGAAAATAATCGCCTTGCTCAAAAAAAATCCGCGCATGATTACGCGACACCGTCGTCAATGGAACCTGAATATCGTTGTCGGGATCACGGCCGAAAGTAATTTCACGCTGTTGGAAATCATAGTTGTAATCGCGAGGAGGTTTGCCATCGACTTCGATTCGAACATGGAGCTGAATCGGCGCTGGTGTCTTACCATCTGTAGACACATCACTACTATTATTGACCGATTCAGAAGACATCAAATTCTCGTCGCTTTACTCTAACTCAAGCTCTCTAATGAGTTCTTTACACTCACGAGTTTCATTGTCCCATCTTGGCACGTCCTCGTTCCTGTTCTTCTCATTGGCACAATGAACAAAATTTTGGCATTGTCGTATTGTCGTCGCACTATCCAAGTTCTTGTTCGCTTGCTGCGCAAGTTTGAAGTAGGCCATACAGTATGTCGAGTCCAATTTGACGGTATTTTCCCATTCGTTGATGGCTCGGTCATAAAGGCCCTTGTCAAAATAGATATTTCCTAAATCATAGTGATGCGTCGGGTTACCGGGATCGTTTTTGATCGTTTCGAGAAACGATTTGATGGCTCCGTCGGATTTCGCACATTGCTCATAAGCCAGCGCCAGATTCTTTCGAGACTCCGGAGCGATCGATTGATCACCGGACCTCAGCGAAGAGACAAAGTACTGAATAGAGTCATTGCAACGAGCTGTATTGAGGTACGTTTGACCAAGATGAAAAGCGCAGATCGGATTCTCCTCGTCTATCTCCAGACATCTTTTGAAGTTTCGTTCCGCAGCCGCAAATTTTTGTTCAATCAGATCCATAAATCCTAGATAATCTCTCGCATTGAAATTGTCGGGGTTCAGCTCTGTCAGGCGAATAAGATGACTGCGAGCTTTGCGAAAATACTCCTTTCGACGTTCTAAATTATTCTTAGAACCCGCGATGACACCGCGACGCATGAGGCAAAGTCCCAGATTCTCTCGACCATCAAGAAAGCCGGGGTTGATCTCGATTGCCGCTGTATATTGCTCGCAAGCTTCGTCGTACATCGGAGGATTTCGGCGGAAAAAAGTGACGCCAAGATTGTTGTGTGCTTCGACGAAATCGGAATTAGCGCTGATAGCCCGCTTGAAGTGTCTAGCCGCTTCTTCAAGGTTATTGCGGCAATGAAGTTCTACTAAGCCTAGACAGTTATGAGGGTGCGCAAAATTCGGCGCATATTCGAGCGAGAGCCGGCAACGCTCTTCAGCCTCCAGGCATTGCCCCTGATTCAGATATTGGATCGCGATATCATGATGCGCCATCGCCTCCGGTGGGATCACTGTGGATGCACATGACTGACATCCCGACACTGCCATCCCGAGAAGTAGACACCCAAGATAGGTTCTAGAATGGTAGTTATTTGTATTCATATGTGTACATGTCTCCGCGATTTGCAAAATAGCACGTGAAAACGGTGGTCAGCAATTTCAGAACCGGTTACTTGAATAAGCAATGTGGCGTCATATATTCCCGGCATTGGTGTTCGTCGTATTTTTTGCTTCGGCACCGTCTGCGTCTGCGCAATACAAAAGCTACACGTTTGGTTTCGATATTGGCTACCTAAACGTGGATGCCAACACCGGTATTCGAGCCGATAATGTCGCAGTTGGCGCTTTCGGCGGATACAAAATCGAGGACAATTGGTGGCTTTACTCTCGAGCGGATGTATCACTCAGCAAACATATAAATCCTAGTCTGATCAACACCGTAGTCATACTCCATGTTGAACCAGTCGCTGTAAGATATTATCTCTTTACGGACCGATATCGGCCTTGGATCAGCGTTTCTAGCGTGTTTAACCATTTTGCGAATCGACAAGATAACGGCCTCCCCACCTGGTGGGGACCAGCAGTTTCTGCTGGATTTGACTTCAAACTCGGGCGTGATTTGTTCTTGGGGATCGATGCTCAACAACACTACATGGTCAACTTTGACGGCCCTGATGCCTGGGGCTTTCGAGCAGGTACTCAACTCATCTTCTTCATGTAATGCCACGTCTCACGCCCCACAAATTGTTATGCGGTTTACTCATTTGTGCCGCATCCTGCAGCGAAACCGATGCAGGAGAAGGCAGTGAAACCCTATATGTTGAAGTTTCTGCAAGGAGCCAAGCAGACAGCACTCAAATTACGGCGACGCTCAGTAAACAAGGCAACGATGTCGTTGGCGCCAATGTTGTTGTGAGTGACGTGGAAAATAATACTAGTATTAACCTTGAGGGAGGCTCTTCATCAGGTGGGTATATCTACTCTGGAGTCCTCACTGGCTACGCTCGTGTCATCCAACTGGAAATAAAATCTGGCGAAGATGACCTTGTAGCCCAATTGGGCGGGCCCAACGCCCATGTGATCACCCGACCGCCAAATGACGCAATCGTCAGAAGACAATCCTTCGATGAATTGACCATCGAATGGGATGCAACAGATCCCGCGGACGAAGTGCGAGTAGCAATTGACGCAGAAAACCCTTTGATTCTGCAAGAAGACCGTTTCCGGGCTGATATTCCCATCGGAGATATTCGAAACGGAGCGCACACTGTCTACGTAGAACGTTACAATCGCGTTGATTTGGCCGGTGGAACCGCAGGATCTCGTATGGAGATACGCTATAGAGTGGACAACCGGTTCACAATTGAGTGATAACAGTGGCTCCGTGAAACCACGAATTCGCCCCGAGCCACAAGTAGTTGTTCTTTCCAAAGCCTTACAGAATCGAATCGACGATCTGCCTAGGTTTCAACATGAGACGAAAGAAAGCGTAGAGGTCTATCGACGCAACGATAAGGTTTTCCTACAAGTCGAAATCAAGCGAGACCACATCCTTGTCGATCTTTGGTTACCGCCAGAAGAAACGGAGAGAGCGCGAACCTCAGGGCTCGGTCGAGGGCACCCTTTTTGGGGTAATGATGCGCTTCGCATACGGTTCGAGCAAGCTGTGGATCTTGCTCAGGTCGCTCGATGGATTGAACAAAGTTACGATTATGCTCCAACTGTCGAATCAAACAACGCTTAGGTCGTTGGAAACTCACAGATTTCAACTTATACTCATAACAACTCTAGATGATTGAAGCATCCCAAGAACAGCGACTCGACCCTGAGGTCGTAACAAAGCGGCAAGAGACTCTTCAAGAAGCGCTACAGCAGCGAGGGCTTCGTAATACAAAACAACGAGAAATTCTCACGGATATTTTCTTCAGTTACGACCGTCATTTCAGCCACGACGAACTACTGGCTCTCGCTCGTGAAAAGGATTCCGGCATCGGATATGCAACGGTTTATAGAACACTGAAGCTTCTTACCGAATTGGGACTCGCTACCGAGCTCAATTTTGATGACGGTCACACGCGATTTGAAGCGGCGGACGGCGAACACCACGACCATTTGATTTGTATAAAATGCTCAAGGATTGTCGAGTTTGAGGAAGAAAAAATCGAAACCCTCCAGGAGCGCGTTGCGAAGGCCCACGGTTTCAAGCTCATCCATCACAAGATGGAGTTATACGGTGTCTGCCCCGTCTGCCAGAAACTGTAACTCTCTACATCACGAGGCGGTCTTGGCTTGTTCCTAAATGCAGGACAGATAAGCCTTCTCATTGTTGTTACTCTTGGCTCATTTCGGAGCCGCCAACGATTGTTGTTACCGCAGCCGTTCTATCCCGTGATGAAAGCTCGGTATTTCGCAAACCACCATGGGTAGACATGAACAAAGTCGTTCTGCTCGACGAGTTCGTTGAAAGAAGAACGTACGCCTCGAGCATCAGGTAATTTCGTATTCGGTGCATCGACAATTCTCAAGCTTTCTCTTGTAAGCGTGCAGCCATACGCCTCATCATTCATACTGTCCCAGGATTTCCCAAACGTACGCCCGTTGAGTTCACGAACGGGATAGATCGAACAAGAGCCATTCTCACTAAGCATTGGGCATCTGAACTTGATGCGTGCTGCAACCTCGTCACGCTCAAAACCCGCTGGAGCCGATTCTAGGAACTCAATCTCATCAGCAAACTCTTCGGCAAGAGCTATCATTTCCCGTAGCAACTGCTCTCGATATGCCTGTTCTCGGTGTTCAAAAAGATAATTACAGACAGCAAGGAACTCTGGAGCACTCAAGAACACGGACTCGTGACAGCACGCATCACATCCTTCTTTACATGGAAGCAATATGGAAGCGTCGACCTGCTTTATGTCTTGCTGCAGCGAATCATAAAAAGCCATCACAGTCGCAATTGTGCGTTCTGGGCTATGCGTAAAGCCCATCGCGATAGCAAGTTTTTCGATTCGTTCGGTCATCCTCATTTCAGCGAAGGTCGATAGTTCGTCGCTCTCCCTTTATTTCAAGCACGACCTCCTTAGGTCGGTAATTGTCAGGAGGGCGCGTGCCGTCTTGGGCTCGGAAATATGAATCAATTGGAAAGCCGCTGGTTTTTGCCGGCAACCTTGTTTGCTCAAAAAGGAATTTATTATCCAGTGTGATCGCGACATCAGTTACTTCCTCGTCTGAGAAGGTATTGATCATCAATACGTTCGCCGGCACACCGACCTCAAACCACACTCTCGTCTCTTGAGAAGGCCCGCTCGCGATAAATATGTAGATGATAGTGACAAGAACATCGAGCGCGAGAAAGCTCCATAGCGCCCTACGCAATAATTGAAAGCGACCAGTAACGAGTATATAACTACGTACTTTTGCTAAGACCGTATCTATCGAGAGGGTCGACATAGTCGACTGAAGTGTATCCTAGCTTGACGTCGAAGTCGCGGTTGAAAGCCGTGTTCTAAGCATACTCATTTGCTTTTCTGTCCATAAAGGCTTGAATATTGGGTCGTCTAAAATTCTCTTTGGCTGTTGAACTCCGCGCTTCACAATTGAGTTTAGATAAAACGCTGTTTTCTTCGCATCACCACGTTTGGCAGAAAGTCGAGCATATCCATATTCACTGAGTGCGGTTTGTTCTCTCGTCATCAGTATTTCAAATTGACGTTCTGCGTCTTGAAGCTTGCCCGTATCCACCAGTAAATTCCCCAGAGCATACCGGGCTGCATGATAGCTGTCGTCAACGTCTAGCGCGCGTAATTGCATATTCACTGCCTCTTGGAGCTTTCCTTGTTTACGATACAGACCGCCTATCATACTCAGTGCATAGGGATTATCAGCGGCAACCTCGACGCTCTTTTGTAGCTCGGCAATCGCATCGTCAAATCGTTCCATCGTGGCCAAGGTCAATGCTAGCTTATGCCGCGAAGTCACGTGTCTCGGGTTGGCTTCCAATGCTTTTCGGTACCAAGTTTCTGCAAGCTTGAAGTCTCCTTGTTCAAACGCAACATTTCCTCTGGCTTCTGGTCCGCGGGCACTCTTCGGATTAGCAGAGGACGCAGCTTCATAGGCAGCGGCCGCTTTTTCGTAATTTTTGGTCGCGAAGTAGGCATTCCCTTTTCGAAGCTCCTCTTCTCCTTTTCGAGGGCAACCAACCAGTATAAGGACGAGCGAGCAAAAAACGCAGTAGCGAAGCATCACGCAAGGACAAAGCGCAACCGCATGAAGTCGGTCAAGCATGATCGAGCCCGATCGCCTGCCAAAACTCAACATCCTCTAAAGAATCAACAAGAAAGCTGGGTTTTTCTTGAATCATATCGTTTACATGAGAGGAACCAACTCGAACACCTATCGATTTCACACCCACGTCATGAGCTGAGCGAATGTCGAATTCAGTATCTCCGATCACAAAAATATCCTCTTTCTTGATTCGAGGTAAATTTCTTTCGTCAGTATATTGCTCCGCACGCTCTATCGCCTTCGAAACGAGCCCACTACGAAATTTCGAATCTGAACCAAAGCCGCCCAGAGGAAAATAGTGCCACAAATCCGCGCGCTCCAGCTTCGCTCTGGCGCCAAGTTCAACGTTACCTGTTGCAATACCGAGCAAATAATTTGGGTCTGCAGCAAGACGTTTAATCGCTGCCGTCGCACCGGGGAGAATTCTAAAGTTATAATCGCTACTCCTCAGGTTTTTTGGCAATAGCTCAAGATATCGATCCAGACCTTCTGTAAACTCCGAAATTTCAGTAGGTAATCGACCAAAATGGGCGAGAAATATTGCATCGAAGATTCCGTAGTCAGTTCCGCCAGCAAGGCGGACTTGGTCCATAATCTTTTTCGCTTCGTACACCTCGTCAACAGCCTGAGAAAGCGCTGCGCGACCTGCTCCGCCACACTGAATAAGCGTGCCATCAATGTCGAAAAGTAGCAGTTTCATGGCACAGCTCTTAGCACATACTCTTCTGTATGCGGTCGTTTACTGACCGCTTCGAATCACGTATGAAGAGATATCACCGAGAATCAGCTGTAAAACCAACATTATGATGACTCGAAAACGGTAAAACCTTGAAAGCGAATCGACTCAGAGCAGACCTAGGACTGTTGTCCGTATCCGCCATGTGGGGATTAACCTTTCCCGCGATCCGGTCCGCTTTAGCTTCAGGAACCTCGCCATTTGCATTTGTTGGCGGGCGATTTCTTGTGGCGGGTTTGATAATGCTGCCTTTCGCTTTCAAAGATCTTCGGCGCGAAGGGAAAGCGATTCTACTCCCGTCATTTGGCTTAGGTTTATTACTTGGGACCTCCTATGTGACTCAAACGATAGGAATGGAGACAACCACGGCTGCGAATAGTGGATTCATCACGGGAACTAACGTCATTATGGTTCCCTTTTTAGACGCTATCATTAGAAAAACAAAGCTGAGCGGCAGCGCCATTGCGGGCGCGATGATTGCGCTAACAGGGATGTACATTCTGGCTGGTTTTGGTGGAACTACATCGTTTTCGCTCACAGAAAGTCGGACAGGAGATCTTTGGACCCTTTGCTCAGCATTCGGTTACGCGATGTATTTGGTCCTCCTTCAGAAGTATCTTCTAAAATTTGGGCATTGGTCTTTCCTCACCGCTCAACTTTTAGTTGTTGCCGTCACAACCTTAGCACTCGGACCTTTTATTGAAGAATGGAATCTGAATCTAACCGGGTGGGACTCCGTTTGGCCCGTGCTTTACTGTGCAATATTTGCGACGATTGGAACTGGTCTTCTTCAATTCAAATTTCAAGCAGAGTCTTCACCAGTCAGAGCCGCTCTCATTTTTGCTCTCGAACCTGTATTCGCAGCCCTTTTTTCTTGGGTGCTCCTGTCGGAGCAACTCGGAGAAAATGCCATTTTGGGGGGAATCTTAATTATCGCTGGAGTCGTATTTACGGAAATCGGTCCAAGCATTTTTGCGAAGAAAGCCTCCACGACCTAATCAGTTGGCTACACCGGTTGATCGATAAATTTCCAGTCAGTCAGTATTTCGACACCTTCGTCACAACAAAGGACAGTATGCTCAAACTGAGCAGAATGGCGATTATCTAAAGTCCTCACCGTCCAACCATCGTCTGAGTCAAGTACCGTTTCGTGAGTTCCAAGATTGATCATAGGTTCAATTGTGAAAGTCATCCCTTTACGAAGTCGAGGATTCTTCCCTTTCGCTCGATAGTGAGGAATTTGTGGGTCTTCGTGAAATCCACGACCGATGCCGTGGCCAACGTACTCTCTCACAACGCCGTACCCAAAAGGTTCTGCGTAATCTTGAATCGCTCCGCCGATCTCTCGGATCCTTGCACCTGGCTTTACCTGAGCAATCCCTCGATGAAGACACTCCCACGTGACCTCAACTAGTTTCTTTAGTTCGGGCGATACTGCACCTACGAAGAAGGTTCGAGACGTATCTCCGTGAAATCCATCGACGATGGTTGTCACATCAATATTTACGATATCTCCTTCCTTCAGGAACTCTTTTGACGATGGAATTCCATGACAGACGACTTCATTGATCGAAGTACATACTGACTTTGGAAAGCCATGGTAATTGAGAGGCGCAGGAGTGGCGCCGTTATCGAGTGTGTACTCATGGACAAAGCGATTGATGTCATCAGTACAAATGCCAGGTTTGACCAGTTCACCTGCTAACTTGAGCGTTTTCGCCGCAAGTCTGCATGCGACGCGCATTGCGTCGATTTCAGCATGGCTCTTAATCGTGATTCCACCACCCATGGCTGCCAGATAAACACCGAATAGCGATAAAGGTCAGTGATTTTCGGCGAAAACCTGTTTTTTCTCGAGTAAACCCTAGGTTCTCGCTAAATATCTCCTCGGTGGCGAAGCTGCAAATATGCATTAATTGCACCTGAGGTAAGTTCATCTGGGCCAAGGTCTAAGGCCTCAATTCCAAGACGACTAATTTTATGAGTCAGCCGGTCTCTTTCTAAACTCAAATGTAAGGCCGCCAACGAAAGGGAAAGTTGTTCTGTTGATTGAACCGGCTCATAAATGACGTCTTCAGAGGCAGGATCAGAAATACTCACGAACAGAATCCGATGTTTCTTCACCAAGAGGTTCAAACTACGCAAAAGGTCATCGGCACTGCGTTGATCAACAAAATCCGTGAAGAAAACAATAAGCGAATGCTTAAAGTTCGCCTGCGATATCTTGCTAAAAGTCGCGGTAAAATTCGACTCATTCTGTGAAGCCTTCAGATCGTAGATACTCTCAAGAAGCAAGCGAAATTGCATAGTTCCGTCAGCCGGAGGCACGAAGTCTCGAACTCGGTCACCAAACGTTAGTATTCCCACCTTGTCGCCAGACGCAATTGCGACCAAGGCAAATCGCGCTACCGCATCAATCGCTTCATCCAATTTTGTGCGGTCATCGCTGTTCCTTACCCCCATCAATCGACCGAAGTCTAAACAAAGCAGCACCTCTGAACGTTCATCTGGTTGATATTCTCTTACCATATGTCGTTGGCTTCTCGCCGTTGCTCTCCAATCAATTCGTCGAATGCTATCCCCTGGGCTTAGTGGTCTTAAACGACGAAACTCTTGACCAACACCGCGTCTTCTTCCCTTGGGGCGAATTCCAAACTCGGCAAGCAAAAGTGTTGGATCATAGAGATTTGAATCACTCGAAGAAAGACGCGGAAAAATTTTCAGTACAGATACAGGTAATTGGGGCTGAAGCCTTTGGGCCCACATTCGAAGAGGACTTCGAATGATTAAGTTGCTCTTTGTCCATCTACAATTTCCACGCTTGTTTGCAGAAAAACGCTCGGACCACCTTTGTACTTCATGGGTTATTCGTCGCCACTCAAAATTTTTTTCGCTCGAAAGGCTCGAAATTTCGAGCGGATGCTCATCACGAATGAATACTTCAATAGGCTTAGAACTTCTCAGTGAGTATTGAATCTCAAACTCATCACCACAAGACAAGACTTCTGGAACCTGGCGCGAAAAATGAAACTTATGACCCCTCAGCAAGAAAGCCACATCCAAAAGTCCGATTGATATGATCAAAACATGCCAGCCAATCAACCAAGGGATAAAATTCAGAGCCATCGTTAGCCCTGCTAACGACGTTACAAATCCTATGACCAAAAGGATTAGAAACTCTGTTCTCGGCCTAAGACCTAGAATTCTCTGAAGATGCGATACTTCGTGCACTTAGTGCTCCCGTGTTAGAGTGGCATCGTCATGAGTAAAAAGCGACCCCTGTCCCAACGCGAAGTTGGCACCTTGGAGATTCGAGAGAAAAAAACTCAGAATGCTTCATCTGAACGTAGTCGTTACTTTCCCTCACCCCCGCCCGTTCCGCCTGTCGATAGTGAAACGACCGAAATAACCAAAGAGGTTAGCAGCAAAAGCCACGAAGAGCAGAAAGAATATAGAAGCAAAGAGAAGAGCCACTCGACGAACGAATCGTCTATATGTCATTCTAACGAGCGGGTTATCGTGGACGTTGAGCTGCCTCTCAAAGATGACACCTTGGCGGCACTCTCTGCGAACGAGAAAGAAACTCTAGATACTATTTTCACAGGGGTCCATGAGAGTAGAAAACTCGAAGACGCTACAAATTCGCCTAGAAGAGCCTTACAGCGGCTAATTTACGCCCAGAAATTCATCAATTTGGACACAGGACTTCAGGAGATCCTTTTGCGCCTTATTGCTAATTCACCCCAGCCTTTAGAAGAACTTCGCCAAACTTATAAACTCACTTGTCAGTCCGGTTTACATGAAATTTCTGTATTGCAACAGAAAGCCGCAGTGCAAATGTTTGAAATATTATCTCCCCTCGAAAAAGAACTCCTAGTTGAGATCAGTCAACGTCGATTGGGTAATCGCTCCGTGTTCGTAGATACGGACTTTCGGGATGTACCGTTTGTAAGCAGTTTGGATGATTTTATTAACAAAACAAAAATATCCGCTGCCCTCACTCGGCAAGGCTTTTTGCACCAGGAGTTCGTTGGACAGGCCCTTCAGAGACTCGCTCGCCCCGCGTCAATCATTCGTGGGAAAGGAGGTGCAAGCGTGCTTCGCACTATTGAATTTGCTTTGTATTCTGATGCACCCGCGGAAATGCTTCGATATTGGAATGAAGTCACGAGCACGACGACTATTGACCTGCCAAGCCAACATCAATTGAGATTACACGAACAAAATAGCCTGGCACACAAACCTAATCTCATGGGAGTAGTTTTAGAAGGACTACTTGATGTTGCCTTTCCACAAGGCATGCGAGGACAAGAAGCTTTGATTATGCCCGGCAGTAGCTCTGTAGATGTTGACGTTCTCGCCAGAGTTTTGTGCGAGGTATACGGTCTAGAATTTAGAATTATCACAAGCCCGGCAAAGGCAATTAGTTTCCTCAAAGCTAAATCTACAGAACATTTTAGAATTCCTCCGATCTTTCTGGGCCTCGCTTCGGAAGACACTGAGTATCTTTTTCTTTTTGATGGATATAACGAAGGCTATACCTTTATCAGAGCGCCTCATGGGGGCTCACTAAAGCAGCCAAAAGAAAAAAGAAAAAACCCATCCCGAATCGTGGTGAATTCCAACATGGGTCAAGACAAGATTAAAAACTCCGAACTCCATGAATCCATAAGGTTTGTCTTAGCTCCCAAGACTTAGCGAGACTTATGTAGGCACCGACATTGTGGCCAGAATATTTCGTATCACATCATCAGAAGAAGTTCCGCTGAGCTCGGCACCTGGTTTTAAAACCAGGCGGTGCCTTAGTACCGGTAAACTCCATCGTTTGACGTCATCAGGTGTAATGAAAGCACGCCCATCAATTGCCGCACTTGCTTTACATGCCTTTAATAAAGATATTCCCGCCCGTGGAGAAGCACCGTGCATAACAGAAATATGTTGCCTCGTGGCTCGGACAAGGCTGTTCGCGTATGTCATAACGTCTTCGGAGATTGAGACATCCATAACCAGGTTCCGAAGGTTCGTAAGTTCAGTGCGATCAATCACCGGTTGAATATCGTCCTTCGTCAAAGCAGAGGTACGACTATGATGAGTGCTCATCACACGAAGCTCATCTTCCTCGGATGGAAAGTCGATAACTACTTTCATCATGAAGCGATCGATTTCCGATTCAGGCAATGGATATGTACCTTCCTGATCAATCGGGTTTTGAGTGGCGATAACCGTGAAATAATCCGATAGCTGGTGTGTTACGCCATCGGCTGTCACCGTACCTTCTTGCATTGCCTCTAAAAGAGCGCTCTGCGTCTTTGATGGAGCACGATTAATTTCATCGGCAAGTAAAAGATCTGTGAATATTGGTCCGCTGTGAAACACAAATCGGTTTTCTTGAAGAATACTAGAACCAATAATATCTAGCGGCATAAGGTCTGGAGTGAACTGCACTCGTCCAAAAGCACAATCCACGGTCTGTGCGATGCTTTTAGCCAACAAGGTCTTTCCTAACCCGGGCACCCCTTCAAGCAATAAGTGTCCGCCTGAGAGCAATGCTACATAGGCAGATATTACACATTCTCGTTGTCCGAAAATAATTTTTTCAACTTCTCCTACGCCCTTTGAGACGACACTCTGGACAAGGCCTACTTGATCTTCCATGACTACGCCCGATTATTACCATGACACCTGTTGCAGGATCCAAGGTCGCCCTCAATTATTTTTTTGTAAACAAATGCGAGTAGCTTCTTGCTGTCGTCGAATTTGGTCAAAAATGTCATTGGATAAATTGTCAGGTTGCTCAAAAATGCTTTCAAGCTCCTCCTGAGATAAACTTGTCGTCTCGGCAAGAGCCGAGTAAAGGTTCGTATCTCCTCGCAAGTACACCATGTACTTCAGTCTCAGCAAAGAATACTCACGATAAGCTGAGGCAAGCTCTTTCGTTGAAGGAGTCAATCGATAAAGACCGGCGAGCGCGGAGGTCATGGATGCCTGAGCGCTTAATGATTGGGTCTTGAGCTTTTTTGGAGAAAACTCGCGGGGCATTTGCTGCCATACTGCTATGACGAGAATAAGCAAAAAACTCATAAAGAGGTAAACATTGGGAGTGTCTAAGAAGAATGCGGACCAAGTGTACCTTTGCGCTACGGCGTGACTGAATTCTTCGAAGATAAGTTGCGAGGTTTTCGGAGTCGTCACGAGACCTTCAATCAATCGAAGCGCGAATATTGCATTTTCCCCCCTTGCAATATTCATATTTTGAAACAAACGAGGTTCCGAAAGAACAAATACCGAACCTTTCCCGACAGGAAATGCGGCTACCAGAGTTCCGGCGTCAGACGTCACAAGTTCATAACGAGCGTCGACTTGTAATAATCGCGGTCTCGTAACCCTAAGCTTCAAACCGTCTAAAGGTGATTTTGCACTCTTTGTGACAAGAACATCACCAAAACCAAGCGTATCGTGTCTTTTGCTTTGAATAGAAATAGTGAGCCACTTCGAAAGTTTCGAAAGATAAGAAGGGCCTTCAGTTTTGCGTTTCGTTGACGACGGAACAAGTTCTCGTGTTTCTCCATTGGTCGTCGTCACTGTTTCCTCTAAGTTGGCAACAGAGTCTTTTGCCCGCTGCATCCAAGCTATCCGTTTGATTTCTCTATCGTCTCTTTGAGCAAGACTATCGGGATCTGAGTCAAGGGTTATAAGCGCTGAGTTTCCGTCTTGGAGCCAACGTACAAAAGAATCTGACTTTGTTTGAAAATCACGAAAAAATGTCCCACCGGGCTCGATCGCGATGAGGGTCGCACTTTCATCTATTCGTTTATCGATGGCAATATGACGACGAGACAACTGATAATTAAAAGCAGAAAGGAGCTGGTATAGTGCCTTATGTCCATTAGGAGATGTGGAGTAACTAGAGGTAGGAACAGCGGGATTATCGCGGTAAAGAATTATTCCTAGCGTGCTAGGAACCACTGCGAACGTGACGAGAAAAAGAATAATCTCTTTGACGCTTTTCATGACTAGGCCAGTCTCTCGTACTCAAGCGCTTCAGCAACAACGTTTACGTCTTCTTTCGAAAGAGCGTATTTATCGTAAAAGCTCTTTTCCAAGATGCTAAGAACCTGATTCCGTTCAAGCTCCTTAATTTTTTCTTTAGGCAAACTCCCAAGAACCTCTCGCACGGTCAGACTGTCTAGAGTACCCAATGCCACACCCAGACTGCGTAACTCGTCTTCTTGGTCTATGACATATAAGCGAAAAAGAGCTCGAAGTGCCTTCAGATACTGGTCCTCGCGAATGGCCTCCTCAAGCTCTCTTTTAATGTTTTTGGTCAGAGCGTTCTGGCTATAAAAAGTCCCGCTCCCTTCAAAATGTGACTTCCTGGTCTTTATTGCCCCTAACCTCAATTGCTGAATATTCCACCAAGCAAGGAAAAGAAGAGATCCACTCGCTCCGATAAGGATAATATAAAAAACAATAGGGTTTGTGTCAGAAAGTTGGTTAAGAAATTTTTGGGCGAACGTAACAATTTCCTGCGCAAGACTCCCTATACCCTCTAGGACACTCTCCGCCTCATTTTCATGGAGACGATATTCTGGCTGCGAAACGATCGACTCGATTTCTTTATGTATATCCAAAGCCCTTGCGGAAGGAGGAAGTGACATATTACGCCCTCTTCACGAAGCTCTTCGATAGCATGACTAAGTCGAAAGCTTCTCGGCGACAGCGAGTTGAAAAGTAATAAAGTGTCCAGCAAATAACGATAAATGTTCGACTGAACATTCCCATAAATTCGCTCAATACAGTTGATATTGATTGAGACGAAACCAATTGAGGAACTAGCTCCCGTAATTGTGCACTCTGAAGCATTTCGAAAGAGGGACTTGGTACAAATAACGTCGCAACGAATCCGAGCAGTACTGAAATAAGGAACATTACGAACCACAAGGAGAATGCGTCCCAATATCTCCCGGACATCAGGCGCGCTGAACGAGAAAGACTATCGACTATTTTCTTGTCCTCGAGGACCATGACGCAGAAGGCGAGCGCAAACCGCAAGTTTACATAAATGCCTCCCAGTAAGGCAGGGACTCCAAAAATGATGGCGACGAGTCCGTAAAGCACAAACGTGAGGAGACCAGAGACACTGCCGGTTGCAACAGTAACATAGGCAAGCGAAACGCCAATGGAGACAGGGATGCAAATCGTGAGCATCCAAATTCCAGCTACGAGTACACCTAGCCCAATTGCGGGCAAAGCATATTTGATGGCAGCATTCACCAGCTCACGCATCCCCCAGCGTTTCGACAAGTAAGAATCAGCAATCGCTTTCGTAAGGACACAACCGACAACGGGAGCGACAATCATTTGAATCACAAATATCGACATGCCTCCGCTCAATAAGAAAACGAGCGCTCCGCCACCCCATTCTTCGCTTGTAGCTCCCGAGTTGAGATAGTTCAGAGCTAAATTGCCGATGTATCGAATGACAAGAATTTCAATGAGAGCTGTTGGGACAAACACGATGAGCTGAAAGACGATGAGCTTTAGCCAGCTTTCCCTAAATAAGATGAAAGATTCATCCAATATCTCGCCAAGAGACAAGCTTCGGAGTTGATAACGACTTTGTGTTGTCACGCCGGATCTTAGTCTACAGCTTTCCGCGTTTTTCGGCTACTTCTCGCGCCAGCTTGTACCAATTCCCCTTGATGTGGCAGCGTTGCAAGAAGCCCCAGACACCTAAGGCCACTCGGAAATAGAAAATAGCCTTCGGAGGAGACGCATATTGCATGAGCCCAAGGTTGCCGCGGAAAAACTGATTGAGTTCTTCTTGGGGATGCCACTCCCCCCAATCAAATGTACGATCGTATAAAAACGGGGTGACGGTCATTTCGGCGATTTCATTAAGTTGTGATGCATTTGCACCAGCACTCCCACGCATGCCCGTAAAGCCTAGTTTTTTGAAGACTCGAGGAAGATCGTCCTTGTCGTGATTCCATTTCGCGATAAGAATCTCTAACCAAGTGTCGCAGAACTCGGGGTCATATTCCCTGATACAACCGAAATCCAGCATGCCAATTTTCTTATCCGGCGTGAGGAGAAAATTACCAGGATGCGGGTCTGCATGCAGAAGAAATTTTTCATGGAACATCCAAACATAGATTTCTGAGAACATATAACCAACCCGGTCTTTTTCTTCTTGGGTGGGAAGTGCATCCACAGCTACATCTAGTTTTTGCCCTTCCATGAATTCCATGGTGAGGACACAATCTCCAGAATATTCATCAACCACTCTTGGGACAACAATATCAGGATGCTCAGAAAGAATTGCACCATACTTTTTTAAGCTTTCGGCTTCTTTGTTGTAATCCGCCTCGTCCATGATTCCTTGACGTATTTCTTCCATGAAATCGTCCACGATGCTTTTGTCAGCGAAGGCCAACGTCAGTCCGGCTAAATTTCCAAGGTTTTTGAGATCTGCTTCTAAGGTATCTTTAATGTCGGGATATTGAATTTTAACTGCAACTTCACGTCCGTCGAACAATCGAGCTTTGTGAACCTGACCAATAGAAGCAGCACCAATGGGTTCCGGGTCGAAATAATGAAATACATCAACGAGCGGCAGGCCTAGTGACTTTTCAATTTGTTCTGAAACCAACTCGTATGGCATCGGCACTGACTCTGCCTGGAGAGCTTTAATTTTTTCTGCGAATTCCCTCGGAACAACATCCGGCGCTACAGACAGCATTTGGCCGATCTTCATAGCCGCGCCCTTCATTTCTCCCATTGTTTTTACTAAATGGTCTGCCTGTCCTACTAAGGCATCCCTCAAAGCATCCGCTTGGTCGTCCTCCTGGGACTTGAGCTTTTGACCAACTCGCTTCACGACCGCAGAGCCGGCAATAGAGGCTGCAGCGGTGCTCAGACGCACAAAGCGTTTGAGTCGACCGGAGCGTTTATAACGCGGGCCTTCTGCATCTACGGGAAACCGAGCCACGACGTAGCGGTTATAGAACAAAAACTTTCGAACCGCGACGATTGTTGGAGAAAGGAGTTGTTTAGCCTAGCTTTATGGCAAACATTGCGCAGTGTATTGAATCTCGATCCGTGATCCAGGCTGGGGGATCCCCGAGCCATTCATCGTCACGGCATTTGTTGTTGGGTCGAAAGTCCATCCGTTAGAGCTACCTGGCGAAAGAACATTTCCGTTCACTCGTACGGTAATTGTGCTTTGGTCAGCAGGTCGACTGAGCGTCCAAGTTGTACGAAGTGCGAAAACATCGAGCCCGATGTTTTGCAGCATTGTCGTCCAATCCTGGTTACAGATAGATTCAAACTGCCCGTTTAGCTGAGAGACAGCGTCTGCGTATCGAGGTGCTGCATCTGCTGTGGCGCAGCCGTTAGGAACATCACCCGTGATTGCTGATACGCTCACCAGCTGAGGATTCCTAAAGCCTTTGAGTTGTTTGAAGAAATCAACGTACAAGTTGACGCCACCATCCGACTGATCTTCCTCGTCGGATACGATAATGATTGCAAGACGAGCATCAGCGCGAAGGAAACCTGCGTTCTCATTATCGCGAACCGGCGCATCAAGGGCAATTCGAGCCGCCTTTAGACCAGCTTCTTGTTCATCCGAACCTCCCTGGTTGGGACGAGAGTTCCCGTTAGGTGGATTGGTCACCCGAGCGGCACACTGAAACGCCTGAACGTTCATGGGGTCACTATGGGTGATGATCTTGTTGAACCCACTGCAGCCCCAAATATGACCCGAGACCGCATCGTTAACTTCGGTAGTAGTCACGCCCATCTGCCAGTCGACGTTGATGCTGTTTGCATATTGAGTGAACCAGGTGATGTTGCTCGCGAGATTACTTTGCTCTTCGCTCATTGAGCCGGAATCGTCGATCACCCATAAAATATCGACCTTATTTTCCGTCAGCTGCTCAAAAATATCTGTTTGCTGAGCATTGGCTGTTCCCTCACCTGACAGCGGCACTGTACTTTGCATGGTCACATCATTTTCAATGACCAACAAACCTGAGTGTTGTGCTGGACTTATGCGAGTGGGGAAGAAGCGCAAGGTTAATTCCATATTTTCGCCAGGCGCAACAGTCGCAGCATAAGGTGGTGAGAGTGGATTACCATTCTTAGACACCCCGGAGATTTCAAATACGGAATCTGAAGTTGTATCAATGTAGACAGAGGTAACAGCCAAATCTCCAGAACCCGAGTTGTATACTCGGAGAGTACGACGTTCAGAACCACAGCTGCTGCGATTGTCTGGCTGGCGCGGATTATCGAACGTGACCACTCCAAAATCGAGCTCTCCAGGAATGATGTCGATCGTTGGCTCCGTTGGAGTTGCGCGAATACCGATCGACCAGTCTGTCTTGACCAGTCCTGGACCGGCTACAACGAAATCAACGTAGTTTCTAATTGTGCCGTACCAAGGGAACGGTATGAGACCTCCCATGATTGGATGCGTTGGAGCAAAAGTAACGTCAATGGTGCCCGTCGCTTGAGGAGCAATAACGATCGGCAGTGGCATAGCTGCAACTGAGAATTCGCCGGGATCTTGAACGGTCATGTTGAAAGAAGTTATTTCGCAATTTGCGTTGCCGACATTAGTCACCCGAATCGATTGCGTTTGACTGTAGCCGATGTTAACCGCACCAAATAACAGTTGGCCGTCGCGAGTACCGAAGGTTGCGCCTGTAGGTTGAACGTCAATCGCGCAAGTTGCAGCGCCGCCGCCTTGTGCGACAAGACTGACTGTGACGTCTTGATCTGGAGCGGGTTCGTTCGAAGTAACGACGAAAGTCGCGCTATCGCCAGTTGGCGTCGCGCGAACTGGTGAGGCGTATCGAACCGTCAAGCTTTCAGATGCTCCCGGCCCAATTGTCAGAGGCAACATCGGTTTATTTGTGAACGTGAACTCCGCGGAGCTGGGATCGTTGATGGCACTGATGACGCAATCGGCTGCTCCGTTATTGCTCAGGATGACCGTGCGGTCTGCGGTTGCGCCGCCGGCAATCGAGCCAAAGTTGAGTTGACCAGGTACAGCCTCTAAATCACATGTCGCTGTCTTACCAACGAGGGCAATCCAGCTTGGCGAGGCCTGCTGCATCGAACGAAACCGAATGCCACCCCGGTTTTCTCCACCTGTGACCGGCGAGTAAGTGATTTCTCCTTCCGTGAAATCCCCAGGCTGTAAATTACCTGGCGCAAAGTTGCGAACCATCATGAATTCAGGATCTGTGTTGTAAAAGCTCGAAGCATCGGTCTCGAGTCCAGCTTCGACGAGATCAACCGGCTCCGTTCCACACGAGGTCAGACGCACGATTTGTGACTTCGTATCGCCAATATCAACAAATCCAAAATCGACGGTCGACACAGGGTTGCAATCACTTCCGTCAACCAAACAAGCACAAACGGCAGGACCTGATCCAACTCCATTAATTGGAACTTCAATGGTCCCCTGAGTTGCATCACCAGAAACGACGCGAATTACGCCGGTATCTTCTCCACCGTCCGCGGGTGTGTAGGTGACGTTGACTACGTATTCTTCGCCCGGTTTAAGAGTAGTGCAGAGCTGAACCAAATTGCAGCCCGGAACACTACCCTCAATGCTCGTCACTTCCGGCGCACAAAACTCTGATGACAGAGAAGCAAGGGTCAGCGACCGAATATCAAGGTCTCCCTCACCAACATTCTTCAACGTCAGCTGTTGAGTTGCAGATTCATTTTGCGGAACATCGCCAAATTCAACGCTAGCACCCTCTGCACAGCCGTTTGTGCCGCATATTTCCAGTTTGCCCTTCCCTGCAGAAAGACCAAATTCGATGTTACTTCGATTGGGATCATCCGTTTCAATCAATAATTTTATCGAGTCTGGCTCGGCGTCGACTGCGGAGTAAGAGACCTTCACTTTTATCGCTGGCGGAGCATTAACGTCTGCAGTCGGCGTGAGAACCGCGGGTAAAACGAGCGGCTGATCTTGGTTATCAAGAACTTCGAGTGTGAATTCTTCATCGACTTCGGAAAGAGACACAGCTTGAACTTGAAGAGGGGCAGTTCCGATCGAGCGAATCTCAAAGATTCTTTCACCCTTAGAGCCAAAGTCTGTCACTTGTGCCAGGTTGATGCTTTCGTAGTCGTCCGGGATGTCTCGGCCGATGGCTTGTTGCAAGCACGGATCAACTTCCATCAGCGTCAGCTTCATCTCGACAGCGGCTCTCTGAATCCCGCCGGATTCGTCACAACTGCACTTTGGAAGGCCTGCTGCAAACAGCAAACAAAACCCGATTCTGTTCAAAAACGTTCTTGAATATCCCATTGTTAAGTCCTGCGGGCGTAAACTACGTTCCTTGTCCGCGGTAAATACATACGATCATTGTCGACCGAGAAGCAAAACCTTCTGGACCAGCGGTCAGGGATAGGCGCAACTACCTGAATTTGCCTCGAGAACCGTCGGTTTCTAGCTATATTCTGGAAAGGTCGCTATCGTACCGCTGTGGGACATCTTCGAAAAAGCAATCGAGCTTGGCTGACCGCCAGTTTGCTTTGCTTGACGATATCGTGCGCTGCGGGACACGGAAAGCTCCTTTCTCAGTGGGAAACTGAGACGTCATCCTCTTCCGAGCATTTTTCGCAAGAGGACCAAATTCAACAACTGGCGATTCCGGAACAAGATTCGGATAAAGAAGCATCGCAGCCCTTGGATACCACTGCTACAACAGAGCCCAGCAAGCTCGCGAGCGAGACAGCTCTTCACGCTGGCCCTGAGCATCCTCAACCGATGGACGCAATAAAGGTTGCGCCACCGCCTCGAAGACAAGCCGATGTTCAGTTAACCCCAGAGCAAATTGCAGCAGAACTAGAGCTCACCTTGTTTCATTTTACGAGTGAGCTACGCATGACCACGAAACAACAGAAAAAGCGTAAGAAAGCGAAACGGAAGAAATGGCCAAAGGGTATCTCATCGGTTTGGATACGAGTACTTGATGAACTTCAAAGCGGTCTCGCCATTCCAGACGATGACCTCATGCCTAAGCGAGTTCTTCTGCAAGCCCACGTGACCACCGCGGCAGAAAAAGAACTTACGGAAAGGCACTTCGGCGCCTGTCCGGAAGCATTGAATTGGCGGATAAAGGACCTTCATCAGCAGATTCATCGACTGTTGCAGCGAAATGTACTCGCAGACGGCCCGTTGCCGCCTGCCCCCACGCAACCGGGGCAAGGACCAAAACTTGAGTGGCCGGTCGCACCGCAGATTTATACTAGTCTTTTTGGTATGCGTCGCGACCCACTCAATGGTGCTCGCAAATTCCACACAGGCATCGACCTGGGTGCCGATCGTGGCTCTGTTGTTTCAAGTGCCGCCAACGGGCGCGTCATTCACGCAGGTTGGGCCGGTGGCTACGGACGAATGGTCGTTGTTCAGCATATTGGCGGATATCAGACGGTTTACGCTCATCTGGGCAAAATTCTCGTCCCGGTAGGTGTGAAAGTTGATGGAGGAGCACCGCTTGGTCTTGTAGGAAGCTCTGGACGTTCAACGGGTCCTCACCTTCACTTTGAACTCCGCTATGGCGGACGCCCCATAGACCCGATGAAATTATTTAAGCGGCGCTACGCCGTTCGCTTGTCGAAAGAGCCGGCAAACCCTCCTATCTCACATTCAAATCACCAACACTAGATATGTCATTTTCAAAACTCCTCGCAAAAGCAGAACACAAGATCGCCGGCTCGGAGGCAAATCAATGGCTTTGGGATTATCGGAACAAAATAGAACAACAGTTCGGTCAATGCTTCCTCTACGAAGATGTCTTACCTTCGACACTGAAATCATTTGGAGACTATCGAGCCAATCTTCTCGAACGATTGAATATTCATCTCGAAGCGAAGAATCTTGCGCCGCCAGTTGGGGAGTTCATGCTTATTCTTCTTTGGACATCAACTCATGTTCATGTGTTTGGTGCAGAATATTTCTATAAGGTCCTGTGCGAAATACAAGGCTGTAGTTTAGAGCAGCTTCTCAAAACTTCTTCAGTGCCGACCATGGCTCTTCCGCCGCCTAAATCCTGAACCCTCAAGTCCCAAGCATTTTAGTCACATGCTTAGCAATAGCCATCGAAGCTGTTAGTCCAGGAGACTCTATCCCGATGAGATTGATGAATCCTGGTTGGTCCTCGGAAATCACAAAATCCCATTCTTCAGGAGAGTTTGGCGATCTTAACTTGGGCCTTATCCCGCAGCCTTCGTAATATAAGTGCGAAGCTTGAACTTCAGGATAAAGCCGACGGACAGCTTGAAGAAACTGTTCGTGCTTGTGGTCCGCGGGACCGTAATCGATAGTATCACCTACGTATTGCGCATCAGGCCCCCATTTCAAACCGCCGTTGAGATCTATCGTGAGGTGTATACCGAGCCCGGGGTCTAATGGGTCTTTGACCGGGTAAATCAACGTGTCGATGGTTCGGTTCGTTCGCCAAGTGAAATAATCTCCTCGGCAATAAAACAATTTATATTGCTTCATTCCGCCCAGCGCCGCGACCTTCGCAGAATAAAGACCGGCGGAGTTTACTATGAATTTTGTATGTACCTCACCTCGATTAGTTTCAACTCGATACCCATTCGATTCTTGATGAATAGCTATGACCTCGGTCCTGAGAAGCAGTTCAACATCGGGTGAATGCGCCACAAAAGACCGTGTCAACTCTACCGGGTCTACAATTCCAGATGAAGGACTCAATAGTGCTCCGACCGCTTTTTGAATCCCTGTTCGTTCTAAGAGCGCTCTTTCGGACAGAAAGGATAGATTGTCTACACCGCATAGTTTCGCGTGTTCAAGACGATGTTCAAGTTTCGCTAACTGTGCAGCTTCTGTTGCAACGATTATTTTTCCGCAGTTTTCAAATCGGACGCCGGTGTTTTTCACCCACTGGTACAAAAGTTTTCGGCCTTGGATACATAGTTTGGTTTTCAGCGACTCCGATGGATAATAAATTCCCGCGTGGATAACGCCACTATTTCGATGTGTGGTCTCTCCACCCATTCGTTGATTACGATCAACGAGCCAACAGCTCATCCCAAGTGCGTTAACTTCCCGGGCAATCGCAGAGCCAACAACGCCAGCGCCAATAATGAGTACATCCAGACCGTTCATTATGAATGACCTCCTTAATACCACGATCCCTTGGAGTAATTTTGGCTCGAAATAAGGGAAATATTGAAAAGGCTGAGTCTACAGGTGGGAAACGCTTGACCCAAGCCCCATTTCGGTGAGTTTAGACACAGAATGAGCGAAGAAAAGTCAGGGTTGGGATACGGGACAATTGAAAATACCCAGATCACCATCTTGATTATTGGCGATACGGATCGAGCAGAAGAATCTGAGGCGGTAAGAAACGCTCTTTCTCCGCGCCACCACGCTTTCGTGTTTGCTCCCACCAAGACATCTTTTTTTACGAAGTTCTCGGCAGCAAAAGCGGTCAACGAGTTACAACCTCATATCATCCACGCAATCGGTCTGAATGGCGCCGCGAAATCGGCCGTTACCTTGGCGAACGGCACCGATACGGCACTCGTGCTCTCTTTGAACGCGCGAGATATTTCTAATGCAAAACCAAAGCAGCTTTTACTTTCGGCAAAGCAAGCGGGCTCTATCGTAGTGAGTGAAGAGGCCGAAGCAGATAAACTTCGAGAAATAGGCGTTAATTGCGATATTTACGTCACGGCGAGTCCTGAACCTGAAGATGTCGCGAGCCAACGTTTTTATTTGGGAGCAATCGAAATCGTTTATGGACGAATCGTTGATCAAGACAGGTTACCTGACGCACCTTTAGATTGCGACGGCTCTCAGCTCGTTAGCATTGGTGGTAGCAAGCTAGGGAAAAAATCTTGAGTCCTCTAAAAATCGGCTATTTGGTTTTCCCGAGGTCAAAAAGCGCTCCTCGCATATCAAAGTCAGACGAAGCACTCATCGAGCACTTACAAAAGATACCCAACGTAGAGCTTGAGGTATTTACTCTGGTTCTCCACAAACGGTTACGATGGACTCACTCCGTACTCAGAGCGCTAAGAGGCGGCTCTGGATGGCCTGCGGAACTAGAGAAACAAGTTCAAGCCTCTATTTCACGAACATCATTTGTTTCTTATGCTCCGCTTCCAAACGCCACGGTTGAGTCTGCAACTTTTGCTTTAGCGGTAGAACTCATCCGACGCCCCTTCAGCGAACGACCTAAGATTCTTTATGGCTCAACCTTGGATATAGGGGGATTTGCTGCCGTCCAAGTAGCTAAAAGCATTTCATGTATGTCCGTCGTCGTTTGCGAACAGAGTATTGAGGGAGCGCACAGCAGATACCCAGTCAGTCTGCAGCGCCGCCAGTGCGTTGCATTACGCGATGCTCATCAAATCATTTCCACAACTCACGAATTGTCGGCACAGATTGCGAAAAGCGGTAGAAAAACAACGGTCGTTTCTCTGCTGCAAAACAACCCCGACGAACAAAACTATTGGTCGAAGGTGCAAGCTACGTTAGAGGGTGTTCATCGGAACATGCTGTGATGAGAGTCGTATTACTCACAAATGGACTGCGTTTCGGCGGAGCCGAACGCGTCGTCGAAGCACTCGCCATCGATTTATCTCGACTTGGAGACGATGTTTGCGTTGTCGCGACAACCCGTGATGGACCGATTGGAGATATTATTCGTGATCAAGGGATACCTGTTCACGTCCTCAACATCTCGTCTTCTCTTGACCTCAAGCCTGTCTACAAACTTGCAAGAATCGCCAAGAAATTTAACGCAGATGTCATCCACAGCCACCTTGCTGTGTCAGACATCGTAGCAGCTATGACTCGGCCTTTGGTTTCAAAAGCTCGATTCATAACTACTGTCCACAACACTGGCGTGGAATTGGATAGATTCAAGTCTAGACTTTGGCGAGGGAGCCTGCACGCATTTGACCAGGTTCTCGCGGTGAGCCAACGAGTTCAGGAATCTCTATCTCCCCGAATGAAGCCGCAGGTTGTCCATCCGAGTTTGATCAGACACCAGCATGCACTTCCGAGCAGGGAAGAAGTGAGAACTCGCTTAGGAATTCCTGAAGACCAACTGCTCGTAATGGCAGTAGGACGACTCACTCCTATAAAGGGCTTTGATATCCTAAAAGAAGCCGTTGAATCTTTCGATCGGGAGGACGCGCGCTTTATATTGGTCGGTGAAGGGGGTGAGAGACATCGGCTCGAAGGCGGGAAGCTCGAGCTCATTGGCGCACGAGATGATGCTGCCGAATTGATGGCTGGAGCAGATCTAGTGGTCGCGCCCTCTCGTAGCGAAGGACTTCCCCAGGTTTTGCTGGAAGCGATGGCCGCTGGGCGAGCCGTGGTCGCGACCCACGTGGGCGGGACGCCTGAAGTTGTCGTCGACGGAAAAACCGGGATTTTAGTCCCTCCGAATCAGCCGTACGCCCTTCGAGAGGCCATTACCCGGGTGCTGGATGATAACGAGCTTCGAGAATCCTTCGGAAAAGCAGGCCGCCAGCGACTTTTACGCGAGGGTTTCAATCGAGAATCCATGGTCGATCAAACGCGGCGCGCGTATCTGAACACTTGACCAACTCCTAAAACATAGAGAGAAACGCTTTCGTTATCTTTCCATTTGTCACATCGACCGTTGATCTCACCTTAGATCTCGGAGCCGCTCGTTACCCTACGGCCTTCGTCGTAGCCTTGCTCCTATCTTTGTACTTCACACCTATTGTTCGCAAGGCTGCCGTCAAGTACGGCGTGATGGACATACCGAACACCAAACTAAAGAATCATAAAGAGCCGACCCCATACCTAGGCGGGGTATCAATGTATCTCGCGTTCTTATTCGCACTCGCGCTGACCAATGAAGGACAGTTCCCACCAAAAATTACCGGCATACTGCTGTCAGCATCTATCATCGTGATGCTGGGACTTTTCGATGACCTTAAAGTCCTTTCACCCAAGGTCAAACTCTTCGGACAAGCGGTAGCGGTCTTAGTTCTGGTAAAGGCCGGTATTATGGTCCAATTGAGCTTTATCCCGGGTTGGGCAAATCTGATGCTGACTTTTTTTTGGGTCATCGGCATCACCAATGCTCTCAACCTCATCGATGTCTCTGATGGTCTTGCAGCTGGAATCACCGCGATCGCGGGAATCTTTCTCTACATCATAGCTCTCATGAGAACTCCGGACGTCATTCCAATGCTTATACTCCCTCTTGTAGGTTCGGCGGTTGGATTCTTGGCATTCAATCGTCCACCCGCGAAAATTTACATGGGTGATACCGGATCAATGTTTCTCGGTTTTATGCTTGGAGCCATTGCTATGATTGGGAAATACACGGACGGACATCATCGGATCGCGTGGATTGCACCCATCATTATCCTTGGTATTCCCATTTTCGACACCCTCTACGTCATGACTGTCCGTTTCATCCGCAAAATTCCTGTCATGTCTGGTAGCCCAGATCACTTCGCCGTTCGGATGCGAAATAACGGATTTTCTGCGGTTTCTATCGCAGCGACTGCCTATGGATTTGGTATTTTTCTTGGCCTTTCGGGGTTAGCCGTTTGCTATTTCGAACGGTCTGTAGCCGTTTCTGTAGCGGGAGTAATCGTTTTCGTTGTGATACTCGTCACATTCATGCTCAAAAAACTCGGTCGCGGGCCGGCTCATTCGGGTACACCTTAGAGCTCCTTGCTAAAATTTTCGGATACCCGCCAGACAACCGAGTCATATATCGAACCAATATCACTTATTTCGCTACGTTAGCTGTGGTCACTAGTTTGCTAGCCGACTCATCTACTGTCTATACTCCCGGTGCTGAGTATTTCTCGGTGCGTGGCGGCGGAACGTGGCGAACAAGAACAAAATACTAAGTGCGGCCCAAAAGCACATCCAAAAAGGTAACTACGACCGGGCGATCCGCGAACTAAAGAAACTTACTGAAGAAGATCCAAAAGATGTCCGGACACTCCTAAAAATTGGGGACTTGTACACCAAGAAGGGAGCAATGGACGAAGCAATTCAAGTTTACCAACAGGTTGCCGAATTTTACTCCGAGCAAGGCTTCTTTTTGAAAGCTGTCGCCGTTTACAAAACGGTCATGAAGCACGTCCCTACTCATCTTGACGTCGCAAACAAATTAGCAGAACTCTACGAGCACCTCGGATTGGTTCAAGAAGCCATGGGGCAATTTCAGTCTATTGCATTGCTCTACGAACAAAATGGCTCACCCAAGCTTGCTCTCGATGCACTAACCAGAATGGTAGATCTAGACCCGGGCAATATTGCATCGCGGGTGCGTTTAGCGGAAGCCTACTCTAAGCAAGAGATGCTACAGGAGGCAGCGAATGAATTCAGTGAGGCGGCTGAGGCGCTTCGAGACCAAGACCGTATCGCTGACTACATTAAAGTCGCAGAGAGATTAGTCTATCACGCACCGAACAGAACCGACGTGATCAAAGATTTGGCTCGGATCTATCTGCAACACAACGATACAAAGAGAGCACTTGCCAAACTTCAGTTAGCATTTCAAGTGGCGCCCGACGACGTAGAAACGTTGACCATGCTAGCGTCTGCTTTCCAAGACGAAGGCGAAACAGCAAAAACGTTATTCGTGTACCGTGAGCTGGTCAAATTATACAACGCGAAAAATAAGACAAATGATGCGATGGTGATTTACCAACGCATCCTTGAGTTAGACCCCGAAGACCTCGATGCGAAAAACGCTTTAGGACTCGTTCCAAAGCCACCTTCAATTGCTCCCACAAAATCAGGTCGCCCCCGCTCAACTGTGAATGCGGCAAAGGCGAAGTCAGAGCCCACGGACAAACCGAAATCCGCAAGCGACGAGGTAGAGAAGTTACTGACCGAAACCGAAGTATATGTAAAATATGGCTTGCACAAAAAGGCTATCGAACATCTTCAAAACATTCTGAAAATTGACGCAGACAATGTGGAAGTTCATGAACGTCTCGCCGACCTGTACGAGAAGACGAATGAAAAAGAATTTGAAGTAGAAAGTTGGGTCAAACTGATCAAAATCCACTCAGGCCGGCAAGATGAAACAGCCGCAGAGAAGGCGAGAGAAAAACTGAAGGCAATCAGACCCGAGCATCCCGCTACTGAGCCAGACTTCAACTTCGAAGATCCTTTTGAAGAGGAATTCGATGTCGATATGAGTACCGGAGCCTTCGATGCCGCCGCGCTACAAGAGGAACTTGCATCGCAAAGCAGTGACGGGATTGAGATTGAGTTTGATGGTTCTCGCAGCAATGAAGAGAATCCATTTTCTGAAGTTTCGAGCTTTGATGTAGATTTTGATATCGACTCCGGAACTGGCGATATATCATTCGATTCAGAGACACCGGCAACGAAAGAATCACCATCAGCTGCTGATGTACTCGGTGCCGCAGCAGGCGCCGTGGATCCAGCTGACTTCGGAAAGAACGCGATCATCGGATTCACCATGGAGACACCGATTAGTGAGCTCCCGAGCGCCGACAAGGAAAAAATTGATGCATACGAGGAAGACCTTGATGCTGCGGCGTTATTCATTGATCAGGAAATGTACGAAGACGCGCGAAGCATGCTCGAACATGTTTTGGAAAAAGCGCCCGCATATCAAAGAGCCATCGAACTTAAAACCAAGCTGGACTTACTTGCTGCAGACACCCCGAACTCAGCAAATATGGATGATGCGATTCGCGACGCAATGGAATCAGCCTCAACCGGAGAACTAAACCTGCCTTCAAGCATCGACAAGGGTCTACCCATCCCTGAAAACGACTCATTTATGGAAAGAAGTGAGCCCATCGACGCATCAGACGAATCAGAATTAGAATCTCGCTTCGACCTTGCTTTGGCGTACCGTGAAATGGGTATGTTGGAAGAAGCAATCGTCGAATTTCAAATAGCTTCTCAAGCGCCATCAAAAACCCTCGATTCATACATTGAAATTGGCCGTTGCTTCATTGAACAGGGGGATTCCATTAGCGCTGTTGGTTATTTTTTCAATGCGATCGATAGTGGCGCGAGTGACGAAATGGTGACTGAGCTGCACTACGAGATAGGTTGCGCCTATGAGTCAGCCAACGATTATGACCTCGCACTGCATTGGTTTGAAACTGCACACGAGGCAAACCCTGAATTTAGAGATCTCGCAGCCCGAATACAAACCGTTAACGACATGCTTTCCGAGGCGACTGCAGCGACCCCCTAGAATTTTACCCTTTTTTCAAAAAAAATTTATTTTTTTTGATTTCTCGCTTAAGTCCGAAAAACGCTGGTCGATAACAGGGTCATCATGCGTAACAACACTAAATCTTCTTCAATTCTTTACACTTCAATTGCAGCTATCTCATTGTTTTCCTTCGCTTGTTCACCAAGTTCATCGGTAGATTCTTCCAAAACGAAAGGTAAGGCAGTCAAATCCCCTATCGAACGACTCGCCCGCTCTGCCGTCAAGCAACAGGTCAAACAATCCGAAGAAGCAGCGACTGCAAGCGCGGAAGTACTAAACGAGCAGCCCGAGTCTGCTGCGAAGACAGTTGACCAGAACGAAGAGCTGCAGGCCATGGCCGACTTATTGTCTGGTGCTGCTTCCATCAAAGCTGAAAAAGCTGCACAGAAACGTATCAAGCAACGACACGCTGCTCCCACGAAACAGAGTGGCCCAAGCTTGAACAGCCAGAATCGAAAATCGTTACGCAAAGCGAGTGCGCCTGTCGCAAGTCGCCCTATCGACACCCGAGCCAGCGAAGAGTTGGAATCTCACCTAAGCGACGCGAGCTTCTCTCGCATCGTCCGAGACTGGCGCGGAGTGAAAACATGTGTGAAATCTCTCACAAGCCGAGGAATGGGTGGTTCAGGCGCGCTGAGAATCAATTTCCGAATCAACTTTGATGGTTCAGTCGCATCTTCAAAGATTTCTGACGCAAGCAACACGATTGCACAGCGAGTAGGAAACTGTGTGGCACGTCAAGCACGAAAAATCCGGTTCCCTGCCTACGCCGGAACGGAGGTCGTCAGCAAAGAAGCAAAATTCGTTTTCTAAACAATATCAAACTAAACGCATGGTTCGAAGAGCAGCCCACGGATTCGCCGGGGGTTGCTTTTCGGCTTTTAAGCCAAGCCTACGTAGTCGATTCGGGGTATAAGACTGAGTAGTCGGCCCAATTTCACATGGATGCAAAATTTTATAGCAAGGTCACCGAATTCATGGACCAGATTCCCTTCAACCAATTTCTCGGTATCAAGAATCTGCAGATCAGCGAGGGTTTTGCTCGACTGGAGTGCCCTTTCCGACCGGAGTTTGTTGGCGATATCACACGACCTGCTTTACACGGTGGGGTCACTTCGTCCTTGATTGATACCTGTGGCGGTGCTGCACTTATTAGTAAGATTGAACCGTTAGACAGACTTAGCACCCAGGACCTTCGCATTGATTATTTGAGCCCAGGTCTATGCGAAGACATCATCGTGGAGGCTACAGTTCTTAGAATAGGCAATCGTGTGGGGGTTTCCGATATGGTCGCATTTCAGTCCGAAGGAAAAAAAGTACCCATCGCAATAGGGCGAGGCGTGTACAATATTATTCGAAGGAGCGACCGCGCTTAGCGCTTGGCTCTCGTCAAATAAGGAAGCAATTCCTGTTTTTTTGAGAGGCAGCTCGGGAATTTCTCCGGGGGGGTAGAAAGTTAGATGAGTACAAAGCGACAGAGCGACGTTCTTACGCGACCGAAGAAGAAGCTCAAGAAGCCAGGGAAATATAAGGTTCTACTGCACAATGACGACTACACAACCATGGAGTTCGTTGTCTCCGTACTCATGTCTGTCTTCAATCGCGACCAGGACAGTGCTTTTCAAATTATGATGCACGTACATCAAGCTGGAATAGGCGTGGCAGGGACCTACACAAAGGAAATCGCGGAAACCAAAACGGCGAAAACGGTTGAACTAGCGAGGAAATATGATTTTCCTCTGGAATGCACCATGGAGCCTGAGTAAGCATGGAATATACAGAAGCACTCAAAGAATCACTGAGCCGAGCATATAATGAGGCCGCTAACCGACGTCATGAGTACGTGACCTTGGAGCACGTACTATTCGCCCTTATCGACGATGAAACCTGTAAGAAAATCATCATCGCATGCGGCGGTGATATAGAAAAATTACGAGAAGAGCTGGAACTTTATCTGACCGATAGCATGGAAGCACTTCCAGAAGGAACGAAGGTCGAACCGGAACAAACACAGATGTTCAGCCGAGTGTTCCAACGTGCTCTCATGCACGTTCATTCTTCGGGCAGAGACGAACTTCACACGAGCAACTTATTGGTCGCGTTTTACCGAGAGCACGAATCGTACGCTGTGTACCTATTACAGGAGCAAAGCATTACACGTCTTGATGTTGTTCGTTATCTTTCGCACGGAATCAGCAAAGTGTCGCCTCCCGACGGAGACCATGGTTTCGAGGATACTGCAGGGGACGAGAATACGGCTGCGGGTGCAAAAGAAAGTGATCCACTCAAAGCATTTACCGTAAACCTCAACGAAGCTGCCGCCGCGGGGAATATCGACCCTCTCATTGGCAGAGACCGCGAAATAGAGCGGACGATTCAAATCTTGTGTCGGCGGCGAAAAAATAACCCGATCTTTGTTGGTGAGCCAGGGGTAGGCAAAACTGCCCTCGCCGAAGGCCTCGCAATGCGAATCCACGACAAGCAAGTTCCCGAAGTATTAGCCAACGCAACGATTTATTCGTTGGATATGGGAGCGCTGATTGCGGGAACCAAATTCCGCGGTGAATTTGAAGAGCGGCTAAAAGGCGTTCTCAAAGCAATAAAGAAAGTCGAATACGCCATCATTTTCATCGATGAAATTCATACAGTGGTTGGTGCTGGAGCCACCCATGACAGTGCAATGGACGCGTCGAATCTGCTCAAACCAGCGCTCCAGTCCGGTGAACTTCGCTGTATGGGTTCGACCACACATCGAGATTACAAAAGTTCGATAGAAAAAGACCACGCGCTAGCTAGGCGGTTCCAGAAAATTCGGGTCGATGAACCCAGTATTGATGAAACGACTCAGATTCTAAAAGGTCTACGCTCCAGATACGAAGAACATCATCAAGTGAAATACAGTGACCGTGCGCTGAGAACGGCGGCGGAACTATCTGCAAAACACATTAATGAAAGATTCTTACCAGATAAGGCGATCGACGTGATCGATGAAGCAGGTGCGGCGACGCACTTACAGCCAGCCGAAAAACGGAAGTCTCGAATCACACCAAAGGACATAGAGGCAGTCGTTTCAAAAATTGCGCAAATTCCACCGAAATCAGTTTCGGTGAATGACCGATTAGGGCTCAAGACACTCGAAGGCGACCTGAAGATGGTCATTTTCGGCCAAGACTATGCCATCGATTCTCTGGCCTCGGCGATCAAACTCTCGAGGTCCGGACTCGGTGCAGCGGACAAACCGACGGGCTCATTCTTATTCGCAGGACCGACCGGCGTTGGAAAAACCGAGTTGGCGAAACAATTGGCTCGAGTGATGGGAATTGAGTTTCTTCGGTTTGATATGTCGGAGTACATGGAGAAACATGCCGTTTCTAGACTAATCGGCGCTCCTCCGGGATATGTCGGATTCGAGCAAGGTGGGCTTCTCACAGACGCCGTCAGAAAAACGCCTTACTGCGTGGTCTTGCTCGATGAAATAGAAAAAGCACATACCGACATTTACAACGTACTGTTGCAGGTGATGGACCATGCTAGTCTGACCGACAACACAGGACGTAAGGCTGACTTCAGAAATATCATATTAATCATGACCACGAATGCTGGTTCGCGGGACCTTGCAAGTGCAAAAATTGGGTTTGGTCGTGAAGCTGAAGCTAACGACGGCAAAAAAGAACTCGAGCGAGTCTTCTCTCCGGAATTTAGAAACCGTCTCGACGGAATCATCAATTTCGGACAACTTCCAGAAGAGGTTGTATTGATGGTCGTAGACAAGTTTATCAACGAGCTTGATGTACAACTCGCAGAAAAGAAAGTCACAATTGACCTTTCTATCGACGCTAGAAAATGGCTGGCAAAAAAAGGTTACTCAAAACAGTACGGAGCGCGACCGATGGCTAGAGTGATCCAAAACGAGCTCAAGAAGCGACTTGCGGACGCAATATTGTTTGGAGAACTCAGTCAGGGAGGCCATGTCGACGTCGGAGTCGAAGGTTCTGACGACGCAGAAGGCCAACTAACGCTTTCATTCTCTCAAACAGAGAAGGCAGAGAAAAAGAGCAAAGAGACTAAGAAAGTAAAAACCTAGTTTCTTGAAGCGATGCGAGACGCGGCTAGGCCCAGTGCCGCGAGGTGTGGTGGCTCGTCGTTCTTTTGCGAAATTTGAAAAACTTGCTTCGCCGTTTCACCCAGCTTTAGTATCAAGCTTGTTCGGTCGCTCATTCCTAAGACCGACTCCCCAATTCCATCAACAACCGCGCCAGCAGAGCTCACAACATCCGGAATAAAAACCGCTCCTTTTCGATGGAGATGCCAGTGAACGTCCAGACTAGATACGATGTTATTGGCTGCGCCACAGATAAGTTTTGAGCGAAGCTTGGACCACGTCGAGTCCGAGATAACACCACCAATCGCGCACGGAGACAAAATATCCACCTCCGCACACAGGCTTTCACAAGCCGGTAAGACAGAATGTCCGGTTGCTAGGGCTTTTGTCTCATCTAGATCCGATACAATGACTTTATAACCATTAGCTGAAAGTTCCTTTGCAACGGACGAACCTATCGCTCCCGCTCCTTGTACGGAAACACGAAGAACAGCCGGACCGTCGGCGAATATCTCAGACCGAACGCTTTCTACACAGGCCAATAAACCAAGTGCTACTGAGCGACCAAGTGCTTGCTCATTCGTGTGAACAAAGTCTGTCCTGGTAGCCATCAGCTGCAGGTCGTGCTCAAACGTGCCGAGATCCCCAGCCGTCCGAAACCTGCCGGCGAGAGACTCTACGACCTCCCCCAAATAGATGAATGCCTTTTCACGATGAAGTCCAGCATGTAACTTTACGACGGCTTTTGCGCCGCCAACGGGCAGACCTCCCAAAGCGCACTTGATCGTCATTGCACGTGCGAGCGCCTTGGCGTCGTCGAGTGCTGCGGCATTACTGGGGTATGTTTTCGTCCGAACGCCTCCCGCCGAGATTTCGAAAGACGGTTGATCGATTACGATAAATGCCGTTAGCCCAAGTTCCGGACGATCAATGTGTACAATTTGAGGCGCAGTATCGAAACTCTCAAACATGTTCAACGTCGTTAATGAGCGTGCCCTTCATGAGGGTCGCGAAATGCGGCCGGACTCGGCGGAGGCAAACTCTTGAAAGCAGGAGCATCTAAGTTTCCTTCTGCAAGCATTAGCGCAAATAATAATGCGCCGATCGGCTGGACCTCTTTGCCATTTAGCAAAACGAGTGGAGTCCCGTGGAGGTCGTATTGCATAGCATATTTGATATCGTCCTCTAGTTTCCTCTTGGTTTCTTCGGATTCAATACATGACTTGAGTGCATCACTGCCTTTGTAATGTGGAGCAGCTAATTCAACGATCTTCTCTTTGGTCAATGATGGTCCTATCTTGAACATTTCAAGCTGAACAGACCAATATTCATCCTTCGTTTCTAAACAAATGAGAGCCTTTGCAGCCATACAGCGAACACCGGTTCCATCACTCATCCCCGGAGAAACAGCTTTGTTACACTCGTAATCTAGAGGAAATTGTCTGGGTTCGACGTGAAATTTGGAGGGGGTAATAATTTTTTCAAGCTCTTTGAATTCAAGAGCGAGGCGAGCGCAATGACCACATTTGATATCTGTGAACTCAACAAACTTCGCACCGGCGTTTTCATTGCCCTTATAAAAACGAATTGGCCAAGTTTTACCTTCCGGTTTTTTCTGAGCGCGAATTCGAGTGATTGCGTCGCTGAGAGCCTGCTTGCTCGCAGGCGGGAATTGACTGATGAGTTCCTCTAAACTTTGGGGGGGAGATGGTTCGTCTTGGGGTGGTAACTTGGCCTTTTTTGATTCTTCGGCCTGCATTTGAGCTGGAGTCGGTGATGATTTATCTGAAGTAGTTACAACTTGCTCCAGAGCCAAAGCCGCCTTTTGCGGTGTCTTCGTACCCGGATAGAAACAGACAAGATACGCGCAACCAACCGCGAGGATCACTTTCGGAAACTCTGAGACAAAAAGAGCAGACTGTGAAGGCTTGATCGGTGACTTGATGAGATACGCACAAGAGGAGAAAATCAGGACCAACCAATACGTTGCGATACAGGTAATGCAAATCGCTCCTGCTGCAAAACTTACGCCTCCAAGGACGAGCGAACTGAAGATGCCGGCGATCGCAAACAAGCGAACGGCAAGTACCTGATGTTCGCCCGTCTGTCGGTTCAGAGCAGATGACACTAGGCGAAGAGCAGACCAAAGTGCTCCAACACTCCATATTAATCCCCAACCTGCGACAGGAACTTTTGTCATTGCATGAATTGCTTTTGCAAAGGGTGCTTCCCACACCGCAGCGCAGTTGAAGGTCTCATTTATACTGCAGGAGAGCGAGCCTCCGCGCTGCGCTACGATTAACTCCATCCATTGAAAAATAGCCAGGCCGCCACACAATGCGGCGCTTACGACTAACCCGATGAGCAGTTTAGGAGAAATCTGAAGCTCAAATTGATTGGACTGCGAAAGTTTTGTCGTCACGTCTAATCCTTACATGGAACCTCAAAGAGGTATCCGCTAGAAAATCCATACCTTTCAGGAATTCTGTACACAAGTCCCAAGCGATCTAAGGTGAAAATCCTGCTATGCTTGCGTCAGCTATGTGGCAGCCCGTCGTCAGTATAGAACATGCAAGTAATGCGATTCCGCCGGAATTGGGGAACCTTGGTCTGTCCGACGAGATCCTGGAGTCTCATGTCGCTTGGGACCCTGGCGCAGAATATGTTGGTAGAAAATTGGCCGCCGCAGTCCAAGCTCCCATAATCGTAGGGCAGTACAGCCGACTGGTCGCGGACCTAAATCGCAGTCTAGAAAATCTCGAAAGCGTTCCATCGACCGCATTTGGTGTCTCGGTGCCTGGAAATTCTCAACTATCAGATGAAGACCGAAAAAAACGCCTAGAGACCTACCATTCTCCCTATTGGTCGGAAGTGCTCAAGCACATCCACAGTGTTTTCGACTCTGGTCACAAGTGCCTCCACCTAGGCGTTCATAGCTTCACACATGAGTACCCCGGACAAGTCAGAGAAATGGATATCGGACTTCTCGTGGACCCATCTCATATCGGTGACGGTCCAATCACAAAGTTGATTCACAAAGCAATCAACGAAAGCGGACTGGATTGTCGAGTAAACGAGCCGTACAGCGGGCTCAATGACGGCATTACCACCAATTTTAGAAATCGCTTCTTAGACGGTCGATACGCAAGCGTAGAATTTGAGGTGAGTCATAGATTGCTGGGCGATCTAGATCGGGTTGCCAAAATTATTATTGAGGCCGTTCAAACGAGTGGCTATCTTGATGAATATCTAAAGCAGTAAGCGCTCAGATTAGAGCCCCAAAAGCTTGGGTAACTCTTCTAAAATTGCAGCGTCTGTTTCTTCTGGGGTATCTGCGAAAGCAATCACGTCAAACTTCCCCGATTTTGCGAGGCAGCCCGTATTGTAAAATACGAATTTACCTTCTTGAGTTGTCGCATTGAAGGCTTTACTTCCGACCCGTTGCAGAAATTCGTCAAAAGATATGCCCACCAATGATTCATGAATAAAGTCTTGTGCGCGATAACAAGGTCGGGGACCTTGAATAAGGCGCGACACAAGATTCATTGGGGTACTCGTTCCTCCCCAACGACCGTTACATTCTGTTATCCGTACCTCAAAGTCACCACAGAGATTCCCAAGAACAAGGAAATCAAAAGAACATACACCCGTATATCCAAGATGCTGTAGCGCTCCAGCTATAGCTAAAGAAGAACGCTTGAGTTTTGCTTCGACGGCCGCAGGTAAGGTAGACGGTCGACTTCCTAAAAACATTTGTTCTTCTCCTTCTAAAATTTGCTCGAACACACCATTAAATATGACGTCGCCCTCGCCTATCGGTGGGAGAAATAATTGCGTCGATGGTGAACAAACCGCTTTTTCCCAGACAACAGTTATCACCGGCTCATCCTCTTCCCATTCTGTTTCAGTGAGAAAACGAACCACTTGCTCGTGCAACTGCTCTTTCGTCCAAGCGAGAAGGGTCTTCGAATCGAAGACTTTATTTCCCATAGCTGAAGCGCATCGCGTGCGCTTAAGTGCTACGCGTTCGTGACTCTGCGCGAGATGAACTAAGGCTTCGGCCATTTCTTCGGGAATCGTGCTAAGGCGAGACTCGCTAATGATGTCTGAACCGGCAGTACGAACTGCAAGTTCCGACAGTAAGCTCTTATCGTTGGCAATCCATAAGACAGGCGTGGGCGGGCCGCATACGGAAACAGGGACACCTGTTTCCTCTTTGATGAGTCGAGCCAATTGCCAAACATCATCAATACTCATGTAGGGGTGTACGCTAAATCCCCCCGCTTCTCGAGCTCGTTCGAGCAATCGTTCGAAAGCCTGACCACTCATACAAGCTCGCGCAACGGCCATGAGACCGTCAACAGGCTCCGCGTGAACTAACTCCGTCGAGCCAAGGAGAAGAACGTCTCGACAGTATTCCTCGTAGCCTTCAGTTTTCGGGCCGACGGCTGCAAACAGATCACCGTCTCCCGCACGAACTCGCGCGCGATGCTGATAGGCTTCGATGCCCGCAATTTTCGATAGAAAAGGTATGCCGGTCAGGTCTTCAAGAAAAAGAGTAGGACGCTGCTCGGCTGGTTTGGACCAATAAAGCTCTCGATAAGGCTTCAATTGTTCCTCAAGGTCCAGCTCACTTGCGAAATCCGCTGCGACACCCGCTAATTCTTCGCCAGATAAAACACCATCCATAGCAATCCCCACCTGCAGACCAAGCTATACCAAGTTGTCGGTTCGACAGAAATTATGTTGTGAGGAATTACGAACAGCGCGGTTGCGCCCGAGAAAAAGCGGGTTAGCCCCGCCGAATTGCTTCAATCGGGTATACGCGTAGGTCAGCTTCGTCGCCGGTGTGTCCAGCATTGAACATCAGAGTCTGAAGTACATGCTCAGGCTTAGGCACTTCACCGCCGAGGTCGACGGAACCAGTCGAAAGATTGATCGCCTGGGGTTCCATTCCTCGGTTGGAAGATGCGCCTACCGCTACTCCGCCTTGGATTCCAGCACCTGCCAAAAAGCACGCGCCCGTAAGGGAGTGATCTCGGCCACCACGTGCGTTGAGCATCGGAGTTCTCGAGAACTCAGAGAAACCAACAATGACCGTGTGGTCTAGCCAAGAATCACCGGTGTCTTTGTACTGACTAGATTCCAGTTTCGTGATCAAACGCGAAATTGCATCAAAGCCCTGCTGTTGTCGGGGGCCTTGATCGTTTTCCCAATCGTTGAAGTGAGTATCCAAGCCGCCAGAGGCCTGAATAGACACGGTACGGCTTATCCCATTCATGATGGCCTGAGCCGCCATCGCGGTTTGCGCTTCCGGTGACTGCAAGCCCGCTGAACCACCCGGTATGGCAAACTCAGAACGAAGTTGCTCCATCTCACTATTGTTCGCCTGAAAGTCGAACAGTCGGTCCAACTGAGTTGTCGTCATTTGCAGAGCTTGCTTTCGAGCTTCCTCAGCTTTGATCAGCGACTTAGACTTCAATGTCGTTGGGCACTGCGCAACGGTCGACAACAATTGATCAAGCTGTACGTTCTGACGACGCGAGAGCGCGGGGTCAGAGGGCCTTAGCGCACGAATGAGGTCTGGAACCCCTTGAGTGCGTAAAGCAGTCGCATAGTTTGGCTGGTCAATATTGTACGACTCTACCCTAACCGAAAGATTAGGTATCGGCTGTTCTGCACCATGCATTGCCGCAAATACCGTCGCCATTGACGAACCCCGAGCCAGCAAACCAGACGGCGGTTTTCCGGTGATAAAACGCCGACGTCCGGCTTCATGAGTCAGCGTCTCCATGGACATGCCACGCACAACGGCGAGCTTGTCGTGATGCTGGGCCAACATGCCAATATACGGTCCAAATTCGAGTCCGGAGCTTGTCCGAATCAATTGTCCATCAGAACCGTTGAGTAGTTCATAACCAGGTTGAATTCTGGTTTGGCTCATATTCCCAGAGTTAAATTGTGCAGGGTCTCTTGGATCCAAGCCTAGTAAGATGTCCCAGCCACCTGAAAAGTACGCAAAGACATAATGGATGTCTTTGTCTACTTCCGGTGCGCGTTGGGCCAAAGCGCCAAGCACGCCGGAGCCGCCAAAAACACCTAATCCTGCGCCCGTTGCCAGGCTGCTTTGAAGAAAACGACGTCGATTTATTTTTGTGTAAGTCATCTCAGTTGCCTCCTAATACATGTAGAAATCCGGATGATTGATCAAAGCGACGCAAACCGTTCGCCATGCATCCACCGGACTAGATGAAACATGCTCAGCTGCCTGGTAGAGCCAGACCCATTGTTGTAATTCGGGACCAAGAGCATTTGGCGTGTCTTCGTCGCAGTCATCACAAGACGCAACCGAGGACATGCCATGGAAGCGCTTGAGCAAATAAACCAAATTTATCTCGATAGCGTTTGCATTGTTCGCCATCGTCATTTCAGGTGTCGCATGCTTGAATAGCACACGAGTCGAAACTGTTCGCTGAAGATCACGCTCCACCATTTGGAAACAAATATCGCGTGATGCATCATTCAAAAACTTCAGAAACATCGCAGAGGGGTCCAAGTCTTCGCTCGTGATGGTATTGAAGTCAGGCTTACCCAAAGTCGATGCCAACACGTCGAACTGGTTTTGACCGTTTACGGTCCACTCTAGGCCGTCACTGACAGTTTTGAGAGAAGCAGTTAATTGATCCAAGTCCATACGTCTTCGGTTTCGATATGGAGCCTCTTCGACCGGTGGTTTCGGCATAAGTGAAACTTGCGAAAACGCATTGTGATGCGAGGTGGTCTCGCCAAGTGTGCCCTGTTCAATGGCTTTCTTCCCGAGGAAAGGGTCACCATCGACCTCAAGCACAGTTGGCGCTGTTTGCTCTACGGGCGGGTTGTAGACTTGCTTTGCGCTGTCACAGCCAAACGAAACAAGACTCAAACTCAGAAGCGAGCTTGCTGCTATTCGAAGCATCTTCATTATCGAATCCTCCTGTAGATATCACTGGTCACAATGGCTTTCACCAGATCGCGATATCGGTATCCGGAGTTTAGGAAATCCTTAGAAAGGTCCTTAATCCATTCTTGCTCCGCAGCATTCGTCTCGCGTCCTAGTAGGGACTCCAGAGCTCGCTTCGCGGTGCAGTCTGGGAAACGGGCATCAACGATGGAAGTAAGAACTAGGAACTTTGGACCTAACTCAACGTTTCTTTGGTGAGAAGGTTTCATCCACTGATAGGCATTGAGCATACCGATGTATTGGTCCTCTTCCGGTGTGAAAGCTTGGGTTACGTAGTGCAAGCGGCATTCTTGACTGCATGCTTGTCCAGTTCGTCCGCACTCTTCGCAATCTGCGCGAGTCGGAGGAAATTGCTCCATACTAAGAAAGCCAGAACCACGTTCGGTCCAACGACCCCAGTGCGCAGCCGCTGGCTCTAGGAGCGCGTGGCAATATTTGCAGCCGTCTCTCAACTGCAGGTCAGGCTCGATGCGTGCGTTTGGATCCTGGGCAGGCAACCCGCCCGAAGGAGGAGATGGCGGAGAACACATAAACGCGTCAAAGAATCGATTCGCACGCGCTCGGTTTGTTTGGAAGCGCAGCAGAAAGCTAGGGCTCGTCAAGATTCCGGCATGTTCGGCGGGTAAATCGATTTCGTAGTAATTGTAGTCCGTAAACGGGATATCGGGGAGGTTCGCCTCGTCAAACGGAAGCGGCTCCAAGCTGGTACCCGACGTGAATCCGATATGATGTTTCAAGAAGTGAACAAGAGGCCCGTTTACATACGCTTTACGACTTGTAAACATCTCTGTGTACGGACGATTGTTGCGAATGACGTCTGCAATGCGAAGTTCGACATCGCGCTCAAGAGATGCTCGCTCCGAATAAACATTGCTGCCGTACCGGCACAATTTTAGATTTTCACCACAACCGCAACCGGCATCTCCGAATCCGCCGTTCGTTCGGCAGTCTGAACCAGAGGCGGAGACGTCCCCAACTTGAGCGTCAAATGCGCAAACTTTTATCGAAGTGTTGGGCGCCCAATAAGGAGACACCATGACGTAACCTTCAACCTGCGCGCTATATGTTTCTCCATTACGGATGAAGTCTTTTGCCCAGGTTCTAATTCGCCCGGCTGAATCATACTCTACTGGCCGGTCAACATCACAAGGAGGGCGATTGACATGTCTGTATACCGCCGCTTGGCGGTCTCGGTAGTATACGAAACTATTGTCGCTGGCTCGAATCCGGCGGAAGTTCTGTCGATAGTTACCAAGCCGAACTGCATCGAGGTTGTTCCATACTAAAGAGCGATGCGCACGAACGGCGCGCTCTACAAAAGCTTCACTACTCAACCAGTTCTCTATCCATGCATCGGGGACATCGGAGTGGTTCGCTGCAAGTTCAGCATACTCATCGTAGGTCGGTACATCTCCACGAATATCCAAACTCAGCGCTCTTAGATAAGCGAATTTGTCCATGCGCGGCTCGTCAGGCCTGCACATCAATGCTTCGTTAGGAACACTTGCTTGGGCAGACCCGACCAGCGTGGCTAACAAAGTAGCGGCGAATAAAATTCTCATTTTTTTCACTCCAAATAACCCGCCGCTTTCCATCCTTCGATCTGAATGATCTCTCCCTCGGAAAGCGGAGGACTCGGTGGGAGAGGCATAGTGCCTTTCCGAACAACGTCCAAAATTATATCTATATCACTACGCCACAAGTCAGGCGTACTTAGCAAACGGGCACTTCCCCTTAGCCCATGACAAACTTCACAATCATTTTGAAAAATAGGAAAGATGTCGTTGACCCATGTTGGTGGGTTTTCACTATACACAGAGAAACGAACCACCAACCGTGAATCAGGGGCTCCGTCTAAATAACTAACGTTTACACTTATCTCGTGCGAGCCGTCTGCCAGTCCCGCAGGGCTTATTGAAAAATTCGAAGGTGATGAAGCCGGACTCAATGGCTGACCGTCCAGAAATACCTGAATTTCATCCACGGTCTGTGGCTCGGAAACCCTTACATCAAAACTCACCGTTGACGTAAGAAGGCTCCCGTCCTCGAGACCCTCAAGATTTAAAAATCGACCAGGAGTCACTACGTAACGATTCAAGTGGTCACCCACAATCAATTGACCCTCACGTAAACCACTAAAAACTAACTTTTCGAGGTCGAGCGAATCTAAGCTAAGACCATTGTCTGACCATTCTGCGGGCTGAAAATTACCGCCGCGATGAGACCAAAGCCCCATCCTTTTTGTCATCAGCCAAAGTTGCTTGGAGTCCCGGTGGCCTGCGATCGCCAAAACCGTGCCTAAGCCAAGGTGTTCAACCCAGTTGTTGTCCCAGTCTCGGCTAAACAAACGACCAGATGTAAGCACCCAAACTGTCCCTTCAAAATCAATCACCAGGTTGTCTACTGGATACGCCACCAAGCTTTGATAGCGCGTCGTCACCGTGCCGGTTTCGACCAAGGCATCCACGCCGTTTGATGTCCCCAACCAGGTCGCAGCAGAGGTGTTCCATGGCGCCCCGAAGCGAAGATGCTTCGGCCCTGCAGCAAGAGGACCAAAGTCAAGCTGGATCGCTTGTTCCTCTCTCCATAAAAATACGGCGCTGTCTGTGGTAATCCAAACATCTTTCTTTCCACTCGGTCCGGGAGCGATGAGCAATTCGCCACTTTTCGTGACGGGAATCTTCTCAGATATAGGAGAACGGACTACTTGGTCATCTTCCCAGATAAAAAACTCCGAACCAGTCCAGAGGAGCAAGGAGCCCCAAGGCAAAGTTTCCGCGTCAAGCAACGCTGAAAAAGCATGATTGAGTACAACAGGAGACTGTCCGAGATTAGCGCGATATTCGACAACTGTTCCAGTTCGGGTGACAATTCCTCCGCTGAGAAGAGGAATGATCTGGTCACTTACTCCAAAGTCAACGCTGCGAAGGTCAACTGGAAATGGGTCTGGTTGAACAGGAGGCCTGACACGAATGCCTCCATCTAAGGCGGGCATAGCGGTTGGAGGCATTTCGACGGGTTCGGCGATACAACCAAACGTGAGCAACGATATAGCGATGAACGATGGAAAAATCTGTTTTTTCACGAGTGGTTTCAAAATAGCGCGTATTCCTAATCCTTATCAACGCGGCTTTTCCTTTATCCGACGATCTTGTGCGATATACAGCAACTCCTATTACCCCAACAAAAGTTCGACGGTCCCAATTTTCTTCCACCCCAGTAATCGTGGTACCAAAGGGATACCTTATGACCTCCATCGCTAGTTTTACTAAGCCTCAAGGCAAATGGCTGATACCCTCGGTCGCATTCTCTGTAGCCCTGGGATGCGAACAAACCGTAGATCTACCGCCGATCCCTCTCGGGCCGGATGCATCCGCAGTTGTCATCCCTGATGTAGAGGCAACCGTCGATGCCGCACCCACAGAGCCCGATGCAGGTTTCGCTCGCCCGGATACCGGCTCAATTCAACCGGACAGTGGCGCGAAAATCGGACCCTGCTCTCCTGCGCTCACCGTTCAACCGGAAGCAAAATCAGCGACACCTTTGGGACTCATCAACTTCCAAGCGAGTGGTGGAACCGGAGCTCATGTTTTCGAACTCGCAGAAAATAATTCCGGAGCAGTACTCAATATTGAGACAGGAGCCTATCTTTCCGGCACGGTCGAACAAACAACGGACACCATTCACGTCACCGACCTAGGTTGCACAGGAACGGCTACTGCAACCGTCAATGTACTTTCGCGAATTGAGGTCCGTCCTCAAAATGCGACCATCGATACAAACGGACAGGTTCAATTTGAAGTCTTTGATGGCTCGGGGCAATTTAGTTACAGAATTTTGCCACGGCCGAATGGTGCAAGCACTGGTACGATTTCGGCAAGCGGTCTTTACATGGGCAATGGAAGCGCTGGCCAGGAAAGAATTAGAATTGAAGATATTCTCACAGGCGACGCAGCAGATGCATTGATCGAGCTACAAGAAAATGCCGTTCTCCAACCTGTTCCCTCATCTGTATATATGCCCGTGGAAACAGAATACGTAGTTCAAATAAATGGAGGCAGCGGATTTTTTGATATTACACCGAGTAATACAAACTTCTCTTACGCGAACGGTACAATCAAAGCATTAGCAGAAGGTGACACACTGCTTTCTGTCACAGACCGTTACACATCTCAAACGAGTCAAATTTCAGCTTTCGCTGTCCCTTCTCTCACCAGTTCTACAACTCGTTCTGGCTCATACATTAATTCAGGCGCGGTCGTTCGAACCGGAGACATCAATCAAGACGGGTTTGACGATGTCGCCGTGGCTTGGGCAGAAACAAACTATAATGCGACGGACTCAGGCGCTGTGCTTATTTATCAAGGGACTGCCACAGGATTGGATCCAACACCGGTTCGCGTCCTCAGTGAAGGCGGTCGAAGCGCGCAGTTTGGGCGTTCTATGACCATTGCCGACCTGGATGGAGACGGCTTACTCGACCTGATCGTCGGTGCCATGCGCGCTGATATTGGCGCTCGCGATAACGGTGGTGTCTATATTTTTTCAGGACAACCGAATTCTTTCTTTAGTGCAGAACCTACTCGAGCCATCGGCGGAACTAACGCATTTGACTACGCAGGAACCGCTGTCGAAGCTTGTGACTTCAACGCCGATGGATACATGGACATCGCGATCGGTGCAATTTTAGCCGAAGATCGCCTACGACGAACAAGAAGTAACGACCAAGGCGCTGTTTATATCCATATGGGTGGATCTGATGGATTTTCTGATACACCGGACGTTTCACTTTGGGGGGATATGCCGCTGGGCGACGGAACATTCGCGGGTCGGACAAGCCTCCAACTTGGGCGCGCTTTAGCCGCCGGTGACTTCAACGGAGATGCGGTTTGTGACCTTGCTGCGGGTACTTTTGTTTATGACGCTGGCCCCACCAATACCGATGATGGACTGTTGTTTATTTATCGAGGCCGAGCTGCCGATGGTAGCGGACCTGGCGGGCTGACGCCATTTCCAGTTCGCGGGTATGCAGCCACTGTCGCTCCCGAAAGATCGAGCCAGTTTGCTCGTTTCATGGCGGCTGGAGACCTCGACGGAGACCTCGCAGACGAACTCGTCGTTACGCAGTTCCGGGCTGAAAATGCCGCCGCAGGTGGAACAAATCGAGGCGCTATCAGGATTTATCAAGAACTCGACTTGCCTGACACACCAATGCTCAATCTATCTGCCGTTGAAACAGCTACTCTGTCCTGGTTCGGTGCGAATAATAATGACGAAGCTGGATGGTATGTGCGCGTGTCAGATTACGATGGTGACACGAGAAACGACCTAATTGTCGGCAACCATAGCGACGAAATTCCTGGTGGCCGCAACAACGCCGGGACAATATTCATTTTCGAAGGCGAAGATGGAATATTACCGGATACAGCGACAACAACGCCCATGCGAGTCATCGTTGGGCCTACTTCCGAAAATCGCTTTGGTATGTTCTTTGACGTCGTTGGAGATTTAGACCGCGACGGGCGTAATGACCTGGTTGCACTTTCTGCATACTCTGATGTCTACGGCATTAACGAAGGTGCACCGTTTTTCGTACCTGGAGACGAAAGCAAACCGTTAGAACTTCTCGGGCTCCCCGGCTCCGCAGGGGGTGATCAATTCGGCATATCAGTAGATTTTGTTGGCGATGTGAATGGTGACAACATTACTGACTTTTTGGTCGGCGCTCACGCCAGAGATATTCGTTCGGTAGGCATCAACGCCGGCGGTGCCGCCCTTTATTTCGGAACAGCAAACGGCTTTGGTACACAACCAGATGTAGAACTCGACCGATTTAGACGACATTCGGGCGGTGACCATTTCGGTTTCAGCGTTAGCCGCGTCGGAGACTTTGATAACGACGGGACCAATGACTTTGCGGTCGTCGCTCGCTACGATGATCAACCTTCGTCTTTTAACAACAGTACCTATGATGTCATCGGAACAACTTGCGGGCCCAGCAAGAATAACTCAGGCGCGGTATTTATATTTCGCGGTGACTCCAATGGGAATATATCGTCACAACCGGCTTACATTTATTACGGACCTCACCGTAGCTCTGAAATGTACGCTGTCGTCGGCGACGTAGACGTGAACGGCGACGGCTTTGATGATGTTATTGTTTCAGGCGTTAATTGGGATGCACCCGGTATAAATAATTCTGGTGGCTTTACCATCCTTCATGGACGCGCACCGAGCAATAATGGACGGACTCAAATCATTTGTGATGTTCAACCAACGATGTACGGCATCAGCCCAAATAGTCGAATCGGGCATTCACTAGGAAAACTCGGGGACCTTAATCGCGATGGATGCGATGAATTTGTCGTTGGCAGCCGTGAGGAGGATAACGGAAGCACGAATCAAGGAACGATACGGATTGTCTTCGGAGCCGGAATCAACTGTGACTATCTGACTCCTCAGCTCTTGACGCTCGAGTCACGGTCGCGATTCTCAAGAGCGGGTACAAGTCTCAGCGGTGGTCTCGATATCGACTCTGACGGACTTCCTGATCTGGCAGTCGGCGGAAACGAGTACAGACTGAACGGCAATGTTGTTGGCGCAGTATGGATTATTTTGGGTTCGTACCTTCAGACTTTGACGCCAGAACCAATTGAAAATGCGTCCACTGCTACCTTTTATGGTTTCAGCGACCCAAGCAATCAGCTGGTTCTCTCTCTGCCGGGTTCGACAGGGTCAGGCAACTTCGGCAATGGGGTGACATTTATTCCGAATTTCGATGGGCAAGGCCGAGTCGGACTTGCTGTTGGTGTGCCCTACGGTGATTACGGGGGAACGTCTTTGGCGGGCGATATTCAGATGTATGAGTTCATTTATGGCGTCGGCCTTAATCCATTTCCAGTCGCCAGTTTTATCGGACAAACAAATTACCCGGGCGGACGACCGGGCCACACCCTATCCAGTGCTCAAATTTCTGGCGCTACTTATTTGGGGGTCGGAGCGCTCGACGCCGCCCGTGACCAAAATTTTTGCGGCGCGGCCTATTTGCTTGAACTCAAGCCCTAACTTCGAGTAGCGAGCGAGAACTCACGAAGGTCACTGGTGTAAACCACTAATATTGAAGCTTACAGGCCATCCGTCGCAGTTGATGTGAATTATTCTTCGCCGGATTCCAATTGTTAGGGCATCGGGTCTTGAGCATAAGCCCAAACCCGTGAAACTATTCGGCCATGCCAATACGTTGGCTCGTTATTTTAGTTACATGTCTTTCGTTGTTTTTTTCGAACAACGCGAAAGCTCAAATTGTTGTTGTACCTCCGATCCTCGGTGAAGGTCTTGAGCCTGCTCGTGACCTGATATTGGAACGTATCTCCGCGCAGTTAAAGAAGAGCTCTATTAAAGAGTTGAAGGTGGACCGGTTTGTTCTGCTTAAGCTCGCACAATGCAAAAACAAGATGTCGTGTATTTCAACGGCTTCTCAGTCTACAGAAGCTTCTCACGCGATTCATACCATTGTCGCTCGCAGAAAGAACAAGGTTCTTACGCAAGTCACCCTATTAGATATTGCAACATCAAATCCGGTCGAAAGAGTGCGTGCACGAACAGCCGTTGGGCTGTCATTCATAGAAAAGACAATCACAGAATCGATGCAAAAGGTTGGCGCAAAAGTCGAAGCGTTGCCCGCATATCAAAACGGGGGCCCTCTCAGAGCGAAAGCGCGTCCGAAAAGTAATCGCGTGTCGGCCGGTTCTTCATTGCCTCCACCGGTTCCTAATCAAAATTCAGCTTCTGGGTTTGGAGGCGCCCCTCCGATCCAACAAAATCCCGCTGTAACGCTTCAGTCAAACGTACCAATGGTCGATGGGCCGAATTACATTGCGTACACCTTTTGGGGGCTCGCTGGAGCCCTTGCTCTGGGAAGCGCTGCATCTTTCGCCATGTACGGGTTAGACCTTCAAGCTCGCAACGCAACACCCCAAACAGAATTCATGCAACGGGAAGAACTTCTGCTCAGCGCACAATCCAGACAACTCACGGGTTATGTGACCTTAGGAAGCGCAGTTGGAATCGGTCTGGTCGGCGTTTTGTTTCAACTTACCGGCTGGGGCTCCAGTCAAGTACCCGCAATAACAACCCCAATGGCTAGCGCAGGCCAACCTACAGCATCTTACACATTCACTTTCTAGCGGACGCTAAACTGACAACGTTTGGAACAAATGTGACAAAAATCGTCACCATTCGCACAATAACTTCGGGAAATGAGACTGGCGCGAAGTCTGCATAGATTGTGGCTTGGAATAGAGGTTGTTGACCGAAAATAAGGCTGACAATTTGCGATCAGGCCTGGTTTGCGGTTTTATAGGATAGAGTTAAGGGGCAAAGTAAAATGATGAAAATACCGAAGAAAGGAACCGCCGGATTCACACTCATCGAATTGATGATTACGGTAGCAATTATCGGGATCCTCGCATCCGTGGCCATCCCACTGTATCTAAAATACACGCTAAAAGCGCGCACTACCGAGGCCAAAACCAATTTGGGCGGCATTCGAACGAGCCAAGTGGCTTTCAAAGCGAGCTTTGATACGTACTGCAACACTCGCATCGAGCCAGGGATACCAATCACTGGAATGAAGAAAGTTTGGCCTCGCTTCGCCTCTCCGACGAGCGGGCAAAATGCATCACAAACGGGAAGCGGTACATTTACGGACATCGGGTTCGAGCCCGCGGGGCAAGTTTACTATCATTACGGCTGCACGTTCTTGAACGAAGCCGTTCGATGCGAGGCAACAAGTGACCTCGACGTAAACGGCGCACCCGCCGTCTTCATGTTTGCGTGGCGGACAGACCCTAATAACATTGAACCAGCTGGTTCATTCTCAGGAGCAACCCCGGTGAATACTTGGGGCGGCTTAGTTAATCTCACGTTTGGTAGATTCTAAGGGGAACACGATGAATACGTTCAAAAGTTTATACATACGATCAATGGTTATTCTGCCCATTATGCTCACATCGCTGACTGCACTCGCTGGCGGCGGGGGTGGTGGTCAAGGAGCAGGCGCAGGCGGGGGAGCATCGGCACCCGAACCCGGCTTTCTTGCAATGTGCGCCGTCGTGGCTGGTACTGAATTGGGCCGACGAATCATCAAACGTAACAAGCAATAGATACCCTGTTTCAACCTACCCTCGCAATCATACCGACCCACTCCCTAGAAATCGTGATTCACACACCCACTGAAGCTTCCCACGGCTTTGGAGCCTAACTATTCATTCACGAGAATAATCATCAAACTATTTATTCGTCGCATTTTTCGATAAAGATGAACGAAGTCGAGACAAATTTCTTCCTCATATTTGCTGACAGGCGCAATGCGTGACAGAGTATCCGCGATGACGGAGCCGCTGTATCGCCTCCGAATTGCAAACGGGAACGAATATGGACCGTCTCCCGCGGCGGATATATCCGCCTCGATTCGGGCTGGTAAAATAGCTACAAACTCGCACGTTGCTGTTGCACCTTTCACTCAGTATGTCCCCATTCTGAGTGTTCGGGAATTTGCAGTAGCGTTTCAAGAGATTCAAAGTCGGAGCAGCGTCGCGCCTGCGCCCAATGTCACTGCGCCTGCACAGACAGAAGAGCCAACACCCGAACCACCACAAGAAAGACCAAAAACCGTAGAAGACTTCTTATTCGACAACACTTCGTCCGAACGTTCCAAAAGCTATCATCCACTGGCAAGTGCTTCAATGAGTCAGGAGATACAAGCGCTTGAGCAACAAGCAGAAGCGGCAGTAAGCCCAGCAAACACCGACGAGCCCGGTGACGAAGTCGCTATATACCTCCGAGAGCGTTCTCAATTCGATTTGGGACTTAGACATCTTGAGGAAGGTCGAGCGGGTGAAGCACTTGAAATATTTCGAAAGCTTGCAGAAGCACACCCAAATACGTCCGAATATCATTCTTCCTTTACGTACTCTCAATTCAAACTCGCGAAGAACGATCAAGACAAACTAGGTTTCCTTGGAAAGTTACGAGAGATTCATGAAAAATCTCCATATTGTGTCTCTACTCTCGTTTATCTCGGTCGATCAACCGTTGAAGTAGGTCGTGCGAAAGCCGCCATCAAATTCTACAAGTCAGCGCTCGAGATTGAACCCGGACGACGAGACATCGCGAACGAACTGCAACGCGCCGTAGACATAAGCTCAGGGAAGATAACGAAAAGCGCGAGCTCAGATTCACATAGGTTGGGCTCAGAATTCAAATCCCGCCAAAAATCGAAATCAGAAGCCAATTCGAAAGCATCGTTCAAAGTTACCAAAAAAGGTAAACGAGACAATGTAATCGCCGAAGCGAAACTCAGCCGTTTGCTCGGAAGTATTTTCAGTTTTGGCGTGATTTTTGTGGCCCTTTACGCGATGGCTGTACTGTCGAGAATGGGAGTCAACGAATACTTCTACGATGCTGGCGACAATTTCTTCTACCTTCGACGAGGTCTACTCATCATCTTTGGCGTTGTTCTCTCCTTGTTTTTCTTGAAAGACCAAAAGTTCAACAAAGCGGATTTTATGTGTAACCCAATATGGTTGGTTCCTGCGATTGGGTTTGGCATCGGCGTAGGCTTTTTGTCTCCCGCTCAAGCGGTAAAATCAGCGCTTGAAGTGGTCATTGGTCTTACAATTTTCCACGTTGCAGCTGAAGAGGTCTTCTTCCGAGGGTTTTTAGCGAGAAATCTGGCGCGAGGACTGCCAGGCCATTGGCTACCCAGCGTCTTCGGAGGCTTACTTTTTGGCCTCTATCATATGACGTACTACTCATTTGCTGCAAACCCTCTTGAAGCGGTCGACTTTTCTCAAATAGCGCCCGTTGCGGAGGGTGCCCTGGTAGATTTATCACCGAGCTATGAACAGCTCTCGGTCGGTCTCACCACGAGCCTGCAAGCTTGGCAATCAATTGGAATGATCACCGTAGGCGCTGGAATACCTTTGTATCTAATGTACTACAAGTCACGCAGCTTCCTACCCCCATTTTTGTGCCACTTATCCATCAATTTAACCATGATGTATTTGTCCTACGGTACCCTAAAACTCTAAATTTGGGGTATAGTAAGCGGGTCGGTTCTTAACCGCAGCCGCCTCAAACGGAGACTATAAATGATTCATACGAATTCCCTTCGACTTTACTCGATCTTAGCAGCCGCATTGTGCTTCGCGTGCGAAGAAACAACGGACTCTAGCGTCACAGACAAACCAGAAAAACCAACCGCCGACCTCGCTGAAACAGTGTGCGCTTCACCGGCACCGATATCGGGTACCAAGCAGAGTTCTACTGCCATCTGGATCAACGGAGTGGAAGTCGTTCCCCTCGACGAAAAGGCAGCCTGGAATGCTTCGGTCGAAATGATGGAAGGAACAAACACGCTGACGATCGTTGCTAAAAGTGCAACGGGTCAAGAAAGTGACTCCATTCGGAAGAACACGACTCTAGATCTGACACAACCCGCCAAACCAACGGTCACGGGAATGATTCCTGCGGTTGTTATGGAAAGAATGTTCACCATCTCAGGTGAAAAAGAAGCAGGTGCTGGAATATCAATCGACGGGATGGTTGCTGTACCACCTGATGAGTCCACAATGTGGACGGCTCAGGTCATGCTCATGCCAGGACCAAATACAGTTCGTATCGAGGCACGTGATTCATGTCGTGCAAGCGAAGTTGTCGAGCTCGATATCTTTCAAGACGACAGCGGTATCGGCTTGAGCGTCGATGACCCAATGTCACCCACCTGCGACGACTCTCAAGTCATCACCGGAAAACGAGCACCCGGAGTAGCTGTTCTCCTCAATGACACGCTCATAATCGAAGCCGGTGACGAAACAACGTGGACACACACTGTAGCTCTCAATGAAGGAAAAAATACTCTCGAGTTTGTTGGACAAATCGGAACAAACATCAGTCTTCCACACACGGTTGAAGTTGAATATGATTCTACAGCGCCATCGCAACCAGAAATTCCAGCAGCTATGCTTCCGGGTTCATACACGTCGAATCCAGACCTGATGCTCAGCGGTACAAAAGAGGCGAACTCTGCGATTCTCGTCAACGACGATGAAGTCGTCATGGAGAATGCGGAAACAACTTTTATGTTTTCTTACACTCTCAGCGCAGGCCAGAACTTTATTCAGATTGACGCCCGCGATTTCTGCGGAAGAACCTCCGGCAATCCCATCGTTGCAACAGTTACGCTAGACACCACGATGCCGGCGCTCACAATTTTGTCGCCCATGGCAGGAGACACACTGACCGGCCTTGCTCTCATTGAAGGAGAAGCGACCGACAATACAACCGATATGAATATGAATGGCGTGGCTGCGATTGACGTCGCCGTCGATGGTCAAGCGTTGACAAGTATCCCGCTTGCCGACACTTCCACATTCTCTGTCGCCTGGGACACAACTCAGGTTGCTGATGGAAGTCATGTACTCACCATCACCGCGATTGATATCGCGGGGAACAGCTCGACCCCAGTGACGATGATCGTTGAGGTCGCAAACCTCGCGCGTATCGTTTCTGACGATCCTCCCCCAATGGAGTGGGGAAGTGATCCTAGCCGAGCAAGTAGTAACCGTCCTGCAGTAGCCGTCACGACGAATGGCGCAATCGGGGTTGTTTGGCGTGACAACGTAGAGCGAGCGGAAGAAGGCACAGACCGCGATATCTATCTTCGTCTCTACGGAACAGGTTCTGCGATGTCAGTCATCGAAACAGTTTCAAATTTTGTGAACCCCGTTCTTGACGGTAACTCCGAAAATGTCAGCGTATCACCAGCGTCAAACGGTGGGCTTCATATCGTTTGGCAGGATGATGGTGCACTGGATCAAGACACCGACGTGGAGTCAGATATCTACTACCGAAACCACGATGGGCAGTCTCTCGGCACGAATGCTTTACTGGTATCTCAATCATCTATGGGCGCAGGTTCAGGCCCTGACGAACAAGATTATCGTTCCATTTATCCCGATGTCGCAGTCGACGGCCGAGGCATCGCTCACGTGGTCTGGCAAGATAATGGTGACCTCGACGGTGACGGAGATACAGACTATGATATCTATTACGCCAGCGGTGGTTCTGCTGGGTTCAACCAGCCAACTCTAATCAGTGATGCACTTCCTGGTTTAGATGGCGTTTCTGTCCGTCCGAGAATCGCGGTTACACCAGACAACTGCCCGCATGTCGTCTGGCAAGATGACGGGCAAATCGATATGTCGGATACCGATATGAACCGTGATATTTATTACCGCGGCTCTACACCCAACATGGCAGGTGGCTGCACATGGGGACCTATCGTTCTTATCTCTGAAGAAAACGGTTTCGATAATGTCTATCGTCCGAGAATTGCCGCTGACCCAGCTGATTCACGAGGGCTTCTCTACATTACCTGGCACGGTTCTGGTAACGTAATTAATAACGGTACTGACATCGATGTCTTCATGGCCAACTTCTTTGTCCCTCAAACCCCAGCTGGCCGAGGCTCGCTGATCCTTTTGAGCGACGACATCAATGACGGAAGGAGCACCAATGCTGATGTCGCCATTGATTCTCTTGGAAACGTCCACGCAAGTTGGGAGGATGCGGGTGATATCAACGGCGCAGGAACCGACCTCGATATTTATATGAGAACTTGGAATGGCTCTATGTTCTCACCGTACGCATCAATCAGTGACATCGGTATGAACTCTGTCAATCAGGGAATTTCCATTGAGCCAAGCATGGCCGTGGATGGTACGCAGCTCATCATGGTTTGGGAAGACAACTCCGACTATGATGGCGATATGATTGATGATGATGACATTCTCATGATCGTGCGATAAAACTTACCTATCGAACGATTTACCTTCATTGCTGGCCTACTGGTCATTGCTGGCTTTATTCACTACGGCCAACGCACTCTCCAGGCTTTCGAAGAAAATCAAAAGCCCACATCCATTAGTTCGTACCAGTTTCTTTCGGCTGAAGCATCTATGAAGACAGGTGCTCCAATCTTGTCTCGTGCACTTACAATAGAAGAAATCCTAAAGCGAAGAAGGCAAAGCATAGAACACAACAAGGCCCCGAACGGCTGTCTCATATCGCCAGGAATTGGTGCGGAAAATGGAAAGCCTATCGTTATGCTTCAAAACTTGGAAAATGGACGAATCGTTGAACGGCCAGGCCTAGGCGTATTTGCCGTGGATAGCGAATATGCTGCAAAACTCGCAGATACAAAAAATTGTAGGAGTACCATAACCAAACGATGAATAAGGATATGAGCTTGCTTTGGAGTGCACTCGCTGGACTCCTCATGTCTTTTTCTCATGATCAAGCACCGTGGCTTGCTGTGTTAGGAATCGCAATCATCTGCGAATGCACAAGAACGAAGACATCGCGCAGCGCAATCATTCCAGCATTCCTATTTGGCAGTTTCGATGGCCTTGCGTTTTGGTCTTTCATCATAAACGGCTGGGACGTATTCGGCGTTGCCTGGCTGATGCACCTTTTCTTCCGAATGGCTTTTGTCGTCCTCTTGCCACTATTGTTTCGTGGGCGTTGGGGCACACCAATTACCGTTGCTTCCCTTTGGTGCGGAATTGAATATATCCGAACACTTCTCGCTTGGAATCCAGCCCCTCTTGGCGACGGATTTGCTTACCAACTCTGGTTCATTCAAATTGCTGACCTTGGTGGTACATATCTTGTGGGATTTGTCGTCGCATGGCTGGGGGCCTCATTATATGCTGTCCGAAACCAACTCTCGGTCAAGCCGGCTATACCAGCTTTCTGTGCGCTTCTACTTAGCTCACTTTATAGCCTTTACCATTTACAGACAGAAGAACAACGAACCGACGACCAAAGGCTAAACGTTGCACTCGTGCAGGCAGCGATTCCTTATTGGTTTTATGAATTCGCAGCAAAAGACTTCGAGTTTTCACAAGTGCTAAAGAACGCCTACACAGATAGCTTGAGTCAGGTACCTTCGGATGTTGAACTCATAGTTTGGCCAGAAACCGCGCTTCCTCATGACCCAACTAAAGAAGAGAAACTACGAAAGACACTAAGCTCTACAACTCGCCCTGCCCTGCTCGCTGGGCTACCCAGGTATCGCAATGACGGAATCAACTTTAATTCTGTTTGGTATATAGAGCCAGGTTTCGAAACTGCACAAATTTACGACAAACGAAAAAACGTACCCGTGATCGAGGCGGGACTGGGTGCGGGAACGAAGGGAACCGTGCTCGGCCCAAGTAAGGCCCCTATCGCCCCCGTTATTTGTTGGGAAAGCGTTTTTCCGCGCCTTTTTGATCATGCCAAGGAGGCGAAAGCAATCGCAGTCTTTACGGACCCAGGCGCTTTTGGTCATACGAATATTGCCGAGCTGCATGCACGGAAAACAGTACTTCGCGCCATTGAGCGGCGGCGACCAGCAATTCACTCATCACAAGTGGGGCCAAGTCTACTGATCGATTCTAGCGGTCAGGTCACACATCATTTACCAGTATGGAAACCGGGAATTCTCGTTGGAAAAATAAAACTCAAAAGTAAGCAATCAATATTTACGAGAACAGAAGGTGTATTCGCACCGTTGACCTTAGGATACACTCTCGTTGTCCTCCTGTTCGGTTTTCGACGCCAGGATTAGAAACAACTTATGCCTAACGTCATTGCATGCATCGCGAGTATATTAATCGGTCTTTACGGGGTGTATGAAGTTTTTTTTGACGCATTAATTGGTGGATACGCAGAAATCATTATCTGCGCGCCTATCATGACCGCTTGGGCAATATGGCTAGGACGCAAATACGCCGAGCCAGGTCCCATTCATATTCCGTTTATTTCACAACTTCCTTGGTTGCTCGCAATCATCTCTGTTTTTTCCATAGTGCTAGATGCAATCTGGATTGCAAGCTATGCTATCGCACCGGCCACTTTACTACTGTTTCATCGCTACTTCCCTGCGTTGGCAACAGGACGAATATTGTTACTTTTCTTCATCGCTCCAACGAGCTATTTGCTTGATTTACATTTTGGAGAATCCTTACAGATATCTACGGCAGCAGCGACCTCATGGTTCACTCAGATTTTTGATACGAGTTTAGCTATTCGAACAGATAACCAAATTTGGTGTGACCCCCACCGGATCTACATTACAGCAGAATGTAGCGGTGCGCGCCTAGCGGTTCGCTTCGTCGCTCTAGCGGTCTTTGTTGGCAGTCTCAAGCGTACGCACTCGAAAATCATCGCGTGGCTCATCGCAGCAAGCTTAGTTTTGTCGGCCATTACCAACATCGGCCGGATTAGCGCTCTTTGTTTCGCGGCACAGTCATATGAAGCGAACGACTTACTCGGCGTGCAGAACTATCACGATACTTCCGGTATCACAGCTTTCTTTATCGCGTACGTGGTACTGGCGTTTATCAATGGTCGGTTAGTGGCCAAATACTTTGACACCGACAAGATCGCGCATTGAACGATTATATCGCCAAAGCTCGTCATGCTGGGCCACCGCTTCTTCTCGGGACAACGGCTTCGTTTCTTGCGCGTAAACCTCGAAACTTTGAGTGCCCTCATTGGCTATCGCAAATGCGCTGCCCTCTTTCTTACTGCGGTTTTTTGGGTTGATATAGCGATTGACACCGCGGCGCCCTCGCTCCTCAAGTTCGGCGGCTAGCCGAGAGATATCTTGCTGACTTAGGGTCCGGTTGTAACCCGCTCGACGACCAGGGTCGTCGGATTTTGAACCACCAGCTTGCGTTTGCTTTCCGGTCGCAACCTTGTTCTGTTGGTGCGGATTAATCTGGCTAGAAGAATCCGAACTCACCGACGCCACCAAGCGCTTTGCGGCCGCGAGGAGGTTTAACCCTTGTAAATTTTGCCCAATTCGAGACAAACCAAGAATTTATCGGTGCTGTAGACAAAATGTTGCTCAGAAAAATGATATTTTTTCACGTGGTGGGCGGGCGAATTCGGTCTGCAGACCTTTATCGAGCAAAAAGATGCAAGCCGCGGAATTGCCAGTAACCTTCATTGGTCCAATTGAGGATGAATCCGCGCCGGCTTGGCATGTGGAACAAAGTTTTTCTTCGCAGCTTCCGGTAAAGATGAGAGCACATCCTATCAACGCTAATTCCAACAGCTTAGAGAAAATCATCGCCGCTGTGGAAACAGCACGCAGCATTAGTCACGACGGTATTGCGCGTATCTATGGATACACCCATACCAACAATCAATTCATGGTCCTGACGGAAGACACCCTCGGCCTGGGACTGGGGTCTCTTCTAAAAAAACTTCCAGAGCAATCACTGGATCCACGCCTTTTTCTTTGGCTCGCCATGGAACTCATCAGAATCGTCGACGAAGTTTCGGGCCAGCTCTCAGACGATGCTTCGCAATACCAAATTCTTAATGGGATGGAGCAAACAAACGTGTTAATAAGCTACCAAGGACAACCCAAGCTTATTGGGCTAAAGCCAAAACTCGCCGAAACATCCCACTCTCCAGTGACAGGTTTGATCAAAATCCTTAAGTCGATTGTCTCGCGTTGCCCCACATCAATTCGCGTCGCTGGTCAAAATATATTGACCGGAATGATGTTCGAACGCCTACTTCAGTCAGCCGACCAGTCTATTTCTAAACTAGAATCTCAGGTAGAACGCGAATTTTTCCGGACCTACAAGGCAGATGAAGCCAGTCATGGCCAAAAAAGATGGGAGGCGCTTGTACTTTCCCACCTTCCATCGCACCAGACCGGCGAACAATATGTAACCCGCCCAAAAGTTCGCGATGAAAAACCGGAACAAGAAATCAAGAAAGGTGAATTCACTCGTGCCTTAGAATCAAGGCACGGCCCGGTGATGCCCCAACCACTGACGTTCGCCGATCGTGTAACTGGAGTCGAAACTTCAATTCTCTATGAAAAAGAGCCTGCGAAATTGAGTCTCGTAAACGAACGAAAGAACACAAATAATGCGGGTTCAGAGGTTCACCGATTGCTGTGGTTCACTCTTGGCTTTGTCAGCGCCGTCGCTCTCATGACACTTTATATCAGCGTTTCGCTTAGATAAAACGAGTAATTTCGATATCTTAAGTAAAACTCTTCGTTAAAAATTGTTGATGATTATTGGCGACTCAGAAAAATTTGTAGACCAATTTTGATTAGTCTGGCTATCAGTAACGCCGACGTCGGACAGTTGTGGCGCGGTTTGCAATGGATAGCGAGTTCAAAATTATATCAGGCGGACAAACGGGCGTAGACCGTGCCGCACTCGATGTGGCCATGCAGATGGGAATCGAAACAGGGGGCTGGTGCCCCAAAGACCGCCGGGCTGAAGATGGGCGTATTCCAGAGTATTACCAACTCACAGAGACTCGCTCTTCAGAAGTTCATGTGAGAACTCAGCGAAATGTGGAGTCTAGCAGTGCAACTTTAGTGATCACCCGCGGAGCTCCCATAGGTGGGACGCGTTTTACTGTCGAAACGGCTCAATCAATTCGACGTCCGCTTCTCGTTATTGATTTAGACGATCACTTAGTAGACCCAGTAGTCACCATTCTGGAATGGTTACGCCAATCGAGCCCTCGAGTACTTAATGTCGCTGGACCACGAGAGAGTGGTGCACCTGGAATCGGGCGCGAAACATACATTATCCTAGAAGAGGTATTCAACGAACTCGGCTATATAAGCACCGAAGAACAATGAAGCTCAACGCCGCAATGCTACTTCGTCACGGCAGATAAAAGCTGACTTTTATCAACTTTCTCGATGGAGTCATTGATTCGATCCCAAAGCGCTAGACCATCATCATGGTCTATCCAGACTGCATATCTAGATTGATACTGCTCTGCTTTCTGTCGAAACTTGGCGGGCTTAATTTTCGTACTATGGACATCGACTTTTAACCCCTTTCCACGAAGAGCATAAGCCAACGACAGCAGTTGATCCTCTTGCCCGTTTTGCGTTGAGCCAAGCAGAATATCGACTGCACTCAGATCTTCGGGGAACATTCCACGCTGCTCCATCACAACCAAAATACGCTCAAGCCCAATTGAAAATCCGCAGGCGGGTACCTGCTGCTTTCCAAACATTCCGATGAGGCCGTCGTATCTGCCCCCGCCGCCTAATGAACCCGCAAGGTCAGGAACTGCAATTTCAAAAATAGAGCCCGTGTAATAGCCAAGACCCCGCGCCAGCGAAAGATCAAAACTTAGTTGGTTAGCTGCTGGAGTGTGTCTTGCGAGAGCGAATACCTTCCTCAAATCTTTTATGGCTTCTAGTCCTCGTTCCGAGCTGCGAAAAGAGTCTTCTAACTGGTCAAGGTTTAGATTGGCAGTCACGAGTTGAACGAGTTTTTCACGCGCTTGTTTTTCAATCCCTTTCGCGGAAAGTTCAGCCAATACGCCTTCAGCTCCCACTTTATCAAGTTTGTCGACCGCAATAATGGCCGCAGATTCGAACTGTGCGTCGATGTTGCAAAGTTCGATCATCGCACGAAGAAGCTCTCGATGATTGATACGAATCTGGAAATCGTCGAATCCTAGTTGTTGAATACATTCAGAAACTGCACCCAGTACCTCGGCCTCAACCATGCGGCTTTCAGAACCGGCAATATCAACATCGCACTGGTAGAACTCTCGAAAGCGACCTTTGCCAGGCGTATCCGCCCTCCATACGGGTTGGATTTGGTATCGCTTGAATGGAGAGGGAAGTTTACCACGGTGCTCAGCAAAGACTCGAGCCAACGGTACAGTCAGGTCGTAACGTAAACCAAGGTCGGCCAATAAGGCCTCTGCACCAGGAGCAGTCTCACCGCTTCGTCCAGCGACGATGGCACCCTCCTGATTCAAATATTCGCTCGCTTCCCTAATGCCGTTGACCAACGGTTGGCCGCGATGAAGCAGCTTGAAAACAAGCTGGTCACCTTCATCGCCGTACTTACCGAGCAAAGTGGTCAATCGCTCATAGGTAGGCGTTTCTAAAGGTTGAAAACCATGGGACTCATAGACGCCGCGGATAATTTGAACGACGTGATTTCTTCGACGTAATTCAGACGGAAGAAAGTCTCGAGTCCCTTTTGGCGGCCGAGTGACTACCTGTGATTTTCCCATCCCCCGTGCTCTCCTCGGCTACTGCACAATCCGAAGGCGCCCGCCACCGGGTTGATTCTTAGCTTTTTCCGCTTGATCAATTGCCTGCTTAGCCAGCTCGGTCGCAACGCGCTTGGCAATTTTATAAATTTCGCGAGATGCTTGACTGTTCGGATTAGACAAGACCTCTGGACGCCCTGCATCACCAGATTCACGTACGCCAAGTTCGATTGGCACCTGCCCAAGGACCGGAAGCTCAAGTTCGTTCGCGAGTCGTTCCGCACCACCATTTGAGAAAATGTGATGAACGGCTCCGCAGCTTGAACATTCGAAAGCTGACATGTTTTCAACCACTCCAAGAATCGGGATGCCCACTCGATCAAACATCGCCTTCGCTCGCGTCACGTCAACTAACGCTACGTCTTGCGGTGTAGAAACCAGAATAGCACCAGAAACTTTTACGTTTTGCGCTATTGTCAGCTGTACGTCTCCAGTCCCTGGCGGAAGATCCAAACAGAGATAATCGAGATCTCCCCACTCAACATCACGCATGAATTGGATAAGCGCACCATTGAGCATTGGTCCACGCCAGGTCATGGCGTCCTTCGCGTCGACCACAAACCCAATCGACATGAGTTTGAGCTTGTGTTGCTGAACCGGACTCAGCTTATTCCCTCCTGGACCAACAGCCGGCATCTCCTTTGTGCCAAACATGGTTGGAATTGAAGGACCATAGATGTCAGCATCCAGGAGTCCTACGTTCGCTCCCAATTGAGCAAGGGCAGCAGAGACATTACTGGCAATTGTTGATTTCCCAACACCGCCTTTGCCTGAAGCAAACAAAATAACATTTCGAGCACCTGGTACTAGATTTTGGCCGTCTGATCCTTGAGTCCGCGATGACTGTACATTGCTTCCCCACGCCATATCGAGTGTCCTTCCATCGAGTAACAACTCCAGAGCTACGTTGATCTCGTGCTTTAGAACATCTTGAGCCTCCCAAGCAGGTGTTGGTAATTCAACTTCGATGCGGACTCGATCTGTATCGATCGCGACATTTTTTACCATTCCGAGCTCAATCAAGCCTTTTTCTAGAATGGGATCCGTCACCTTTTCCAGTGCGGCCATAACTTGTTCACTTGTCAGCTTGTCTTTCTTGCCAAACATAAAACCCTCTTTTACGACTCTCCTATGTCTGCGCCACTTGCTCGCTTCAAACAAAGCCTAGCCAATGACGTTAGCGAGGCCATTGGGCTCCCGTCGGATACCGTCGATACAATTGCTCGACAGATCCGAGTACCCGACCTAAAACATGGAGATCTAGCACTGGCTTGCTTCGAGGTCGCCAAACACGTCAAGCAGAACCCGATACAAACCGCTCAAATAGTTGCAGAAAAGCTGGCAACACATGAAAACTGGCTCGACGTTGAAGCCGCTGGTCCGTACGTCAATGTCCGTCTGACTCCAGAGCATCTCGCAGCGAGCATTGTCCCTGACGCCCGCAAACCAACTTTCGGCCGATCAGATGTTGGAAAAGGGAAAACCGTCTGCATCGACTTTTCCTCTCCAAACATAGCAAAACCCCTAGCTTTTCATCATATTCGCTCTACGGTTATTGGTGCAGCTCTCGGTCGGCTCCACGCTGCAAACGGATGGACCGTTGTGGGGATAAACTACTTAGGCGACTGGGGAAAACAATTTGGGTTACTCGCCACAGGTTTCCAGCGCTATGGTGATCCAGCCAGGCGAGCTGATGCAAAACATTTGATCGAGGTTTATGTACGCGCGAATCGTGAGGCTGACGTAGCTAGCGTCAAGAGCCGAATTGGCCGCCCAGAAGAAGCAAAGAATTGGGTTCAACTTTTAAAAGAGACTGATACGTCGTTAGAAGGTGAGCTCGACAAAAAAGCTCGCAAAAAAGCACAAAAAAACAAAAAGTCACTGGAAAAGAAAATCAGAGAATTAAGGGGTCAAACTCCGGACGCTGATCCCTTGCTCGAACTAGACTCCTGGTTCGAGAAACTAAAATCAGACAAGAAAGCCGCTGAGCTTGAGCTACCGTCCGTTGAAGAGCGAGACCAAGAGGCGAGACTATTCTTCAAGCGCCTCGAGGATGGAGAGCCTGACGCACTAGAAGAATGGAAAGAGTTCCGCGAAACGTCGATTCGAGAATTCATGCGTGTTTATGAGCGTATGGGTATTGAATTCTACGGTATTGAAGGGGAATCATTTTATACTGACGTCCTTGAAGAAGTAGTTAGGCAAGTTGAGACCAAGCCTGGAACCAAAACAGATGCCGGTGCCCTTATCGTTGATATGCCTTCAGTGCCGGGGGAACCTCCCGTTTTACTCAAGACTAAAGACGGAACGACACTGTACATTACCAGAGACATCGCCGCAGCAACTGACCGTTATGAACGATTTAATTTTAGCCGTAATCTGTATGCGGTCGCGGCAGATCAAAGCTTACACTTTAGACAGTTGTTTCGAACCCTGGCAGCAATGGGGCATGACTGGGCAGAAAACTGTAAGCATGTCGAGTTTGGTCGAGTTCACGGGATGAGCACCAGAAAGGGGAAGGTTGTCTTTTTGGATGAGGTTCTCGACGAAGCGGTCACCAAGGCACGTGAAATCTGTGAATCGTCACAGAAAATACCAGAAGACAAACTAGAAGAAACAATTGAAGCGATAGGAGTTGGTTCTATTATTTTTGGTGATCTGAAAAATCTACGAACGAGTGATTACACATTTCGCTGGGAAGACGTAGTCAACTTCGAAGGACTCACAGGACCATATGTCCAATACATGCACGCGCGAACATGTAGTGTCTTGCGTAAGGCGGGAGAATTACCAAAAACTGCGGACGTATCACTTCTCGCCTTGAATGAAGAACGAAATGTACTCATGGCCCTCGCCCATTTTCCTCAAGCAATCGAGGACGCATGTAACAGCTTTGAACCATCTCTACTTACTCGGAACCTGCTAGACCTTGCACAGGCAACAGCTCAATATCTCACCGCAGGAAACAAAGATCGAAGCAAACGTATCTTGTTAGAAGACGAACCAGAACTTAGGGACGCTCGATTACATCTCGTGGATGCACTTAGACAAACGCTTCGTTCAGGATTAGCTATTTTAGGCGTAAAAGCTCCAGAAGCGATGTAGCTCTCACCTTCGCAACGTATTAGCTGATATCTCTTGCCACTGCCCGAAGGCACGATAAAGGCCGTCCATCATTGACTCGAACGTATTGAACGCCAGCATTACGGCAGGCTTTTGCAAGCACCGTATCAAGGGCGTGAGATTGAAAACCAGTCGCGCCCATAACCATATCATATTCATCGTCGGCAATGAGCTCACCAAGTTGCTGGATTCGTTTGGCCTCTGCGATCTTGAAATCAAGAGTTTCAAATCCAAATGTTTCCTGAAGTTCGGCTTGCAGCTCGGGGTCTCTACGGTTGCTGACAAATACTGTCCTTTTGCCGGCAGTCAGAGTTCTAATTCGGTCCACTAGATTGGATGGAATTCTCTCGCGACCCTTGATGACTACTTTGCCGACATCTACGGCTGGCTCTTCAACGTCAGGAATTTGGCCGGGCGCAATATCGGTCTTGCCGGACTTCAGATCGTCTTGCAAACGCTGCAAGCGACGTTGTAACCGCCGGTCAGTCTCGGCAAAATCCGACACTTCAATTTCAATAATGAACTGCATATGGGGTGTCATCATATTTACGATATTTCCATAGTGAGTCTCGGCATAAGGCAGAGCAGATTTGAGCCAATCGATAGCCGACTCTTTTGAATCGATCTTCACATCGGACGTAAGTATTTTTTTGAGTTGTCTATCCTGCTCATCTTTTTCTGGATCTTGACCGAGCAAGTTCGCCCAAGAAGTCGTCGGAACGTAATTCGGTTCAAGTTCGCGTGCCCCATTATGCAGCGCTGGCTCACGACGGAAAGACCACCAACGTAAGCGTCCAGCGATTCGCGCCCAACGTTCCGGATCTACACCCGACTGCCTCAGCCAACGAAGACGGCGGACCCATCTTTGGAAAGTGACGCCTTCAGGTCGGACGCTATTGTCTACAGGTGCTGCCTGAAGCTCTAGACTGCCGCTTAGCCGAATAATTTCAGCTTCGAGGTCGTCTAACTCTTTGTCGGGATTGTTCGGAAAGGCTCCGGCATGAGGAACATCTGCCCAGCCATAAATGTCATAACCTCGTTGTTGATCTTCTAGTTCTTTTCCACGCAAAGATTGCTCGGCCAATTCGGCCGCTCGACGCCAAGTGGAAGCTACGCCTCCGAGAAGATGCCTTGGAAGATCTCTAGGCTGCATATGAAGCTGCAGAGCCGTCACAGAACCAGGCCAAAATGTTTTGCCGATTTCGGTAAGTTGGCGAGAAATGCTGCTTACGCGGTCGCGAATCCGAAGATCATCAGGAAACGCGTCTGTATGAGACCGACCGAGACATATCCACGCTAGCATAGCCAAGCGTTGCCGATCAGGAGCACATAGTCCCAGCTCCTGTCGAGTATCGCGAATTCTATCCATGAGGATATCCAGATCTTCGAGTGCTTCTTCTGGGTCCGAAATCTGCGATTCCTCCGAGAATTGCTCGCTAATGGTTGCGGAGTAATGTCCTGTAGCAAGGCGCGCCGCAGATGGAGAAGGTCGGGATACAATCACAGCAACCTGTCCGCTGGAGCCAGGACGTTCGGACGGTGTCGGATGCTCTGGACGAGACTCCGGCCGAGGCACAACCATGCCCTCTTGATAAGGCATTGTTTTTGCGCGCGAGACCACGTTATCTAAATCAGACAATGGTCGGCGGGCCTGCTTCACCGCGGGAAACCAAAATGTAGAAAGCTCCGTGGTAAGTTTTGTATTGGCGCCAGAGGCCTTCAGTGCGTGGATTAGAAATCGAGCAGCCAGCGCGGTCGAGCAAGCTTTTCTTACAGCAGCAAGGAGTGCAATCTCTTTGGTAAGACCTTGGCCGACCCATGATTCTCCATCACCGGCCAACATGCATTCGATCCAGTTATCTTCTCGATATCTGATCTCATAACCATAATCGTCGAGCGTAGCTCGTAATATATTTATATCCATAATTCATACTCTGCTCTGCCATGATACACGCATCCCATAGCGCGCCAAAATTCACGACGAGCCTTTGCGACACCACAACCAAGAACATTGAATTTACCCTGCCGAAAATGGTTCGTCTTAGGACAGAAATTGCGAAGCAGTAGTGAAAACAGAGGGTTATTCACTAGAGGAATGGACGACAAGTCGATTTCGTCCGTCACTCTTCGCTGTATATAGGGCTGCATCAGCACGCTGGACTAGAACATCAACGTTGTCATCTATGTTCCGATCAAAAACAGCAACACCAATACTAATCGTTATGTGTTCTGCAACATCACTGGAGGGGTGATGAATTGAGGCGTCAATCACGGCCTTTCTTCGTCGCTCCATCGCTAATCGGGCTTTTTCTATGGATTGCCCGGGTAAGATGACCAGAAATTCTTCCCCGCCATAGCGAAAAACGTAGTCACCAAGACGACCACTGCTCTTAAGAATCAAGGCGACCTTCCGTAAAGCATCGTCACCGATCTGGTGTCCCATGTGGTCATTGTAATTCTTGAAGTAGTCGATATCGCACAATGCCACTGCGAACGACCTCGAATATCGAATAGCACGATCGAAAGTCTGCTGAAGCTCTTCCTCCATAAACCGTCGATTTCCTACTTGAGTAAGCGGGTCAGTGCGGCCCTCCTTGAACAGCTCTTTGTTCAATCGAGCAAGCTCCCGGTGAAGATTAGTTACTCGAGTCGCAGAAATGAGTCGCGCCTGAAGCTCCTTTGAATCCAAAGGTTTTGTAAGATAATCGTCCGCACCAGCTTCCAGGCCGCGAAGAACAGAGTCTTTATCATTTAATGCTGTGAGCAAGATAAAGTACGTATACGCGACCGAAGAGTCAGATCGAATCGCGTTGCATAAATCGAGTCCATTCTTCCCAGGCATCAGCCAGTCGCTAATCACTACATCTGGCCCCCAATGCTGAAACTTCTCCCAGGCCTCGTTCCCATCCTCACTTTCGAGAACCATGTGTCCTAATTTTTCGAGGGACTTGCGCAGAATCATGCGGCACATCCGATCGTCATCAGAAATTAGGATCCGCATAGGTAATTCAATGACATCGATTGTGTATCCGCTTCAAGAGCAAGGCAGAAAAAAAGTAAATTACATGTGAAATGGAGTATCAAATGACCGATATTTTGCGATTATTGAGGGCTGATTGCGCCTGAGAAAGAGACTGACTCACCAAATAAACCTGCTGTTCGAGCAAATTCAGGCCTTCACTTATATTAGATTCAAGTCTTTCGCAGTCACTCGCCAATAGAACTGCTCCCATATTCCGCGCACAACCTTTCAATTTATGAGCAACACGACCAAGCTCTTCACGGTCATCAACCTGGACCGCTCGCTCAATCTCACGAAGATATCCCGGCGCCTCTGCCGAGAATAGGTCTACAAGTTCGTTAAATATCGCACCGTCTCCATCATCGAGATCAATCAGTCCATTAAGAATTTTTGTATCTAGGACGCCACCTGGTTCAATAGGAGGTGGAACGACACTTCGACCTTTCGCTCGCTCGCTGACATCAAGCCACGCTGAAAGTTTTGCCTGAAGATCGCTGCGTCGAATTGGCTTAGGCAGGTGATCGTCCATTCCGACACTTAAGCATCGTTCTCGATCTGCTTCTCGAGCATGAGCTGTCATTGCAATAATAATAACGTGCTCGTCGTCCACTTCGTCTTCGCGTATTTTTTCAGTCGCGGTATAACCGTCCATCACCGGCATCTGACAGTCCATTAAAATGATAGGGTATTTGTGACGGCGATGCGCCTCGAGAGCTTCTTTACCATTTGATGCTACGTCTACACCAAATCCTAGCCTTTCAAGATTACGAACGGCCAGTGTTTGATTTACTGTTGTGTCATCAACTACTAAAACACGTGGTTTTGCCTGAAACAGCATATCCGCGATTGACTGACGTGCAACATAACTTGCTCTGTTCTTCTCAAACTCAACCGGTACAGATCGGCGATTGGTACGAATCGCGTTGAGACAGGTTCGAAGCTGAGCATAACGAATCGGTTTCGTGAGAAAGCCGGTTGCACCAAACTGTCGTGATGCATCGTCATCGCTTCGTTTTCCAATAGCTGTCATTATGATGCGATGGATGGATAGGTATCTCCGATCTGTATTCAAAGTTTCGGCAAAGTTATCGCGCGCCGTATCTGTGAGCATTCCATCAATAAAGCAAACATCAAAGCGTTCGCCATTTTCAAAATGACTATTTAGAGTCTCAAGAGCTTCCTCGCAACTTGAAGCTACTTTCACCTTCACTCCCCAGTCTTCTAATTGCTGAGCCAGAATCTCTCGGCTGGTGGTATGTTCGTCCACAACCAGCGCCATAATCGAGTCAGGAAGGAAATCGAGATCTTCTGTTTCCCGGAGTGTGTCATCTCTGTGTGCGACTGTAATTGTGAATTTGAAGACACTGCCTTCTCCGAGCGTCGAATCAACAGAGATAGCACCGCCCATGAGCCCAACAAGACGTCGGCAAATAGATAGCCCTAGTCCGGTTCCTCCATATTTACGAGTTGTAGAAGTATCCGCTTGAGTGAATGCATGAAACAAATTCTCTTGTTCGCCTTTTGCTATTCCAATTCCCGAGTCTCGGACTTCAAACGTAATTGTTGAACTCTCATCTGTCTTCTCAGAGCGATAGACCATGATCACTACCTCGCCCTGTTCCGTAAACTTAATTGCGTTGCCGACGAGGTTCGTTAGTACCTGACGAAGTCGGCCAGGATCTCCGCACACAATCTGAGGCACGTCTCCATCGATAAGAGTAGCGACTTCCAAACCTTTCTCGTACGCAGTTTTCAGAAGGATTTCTACTGCTTCTTCAGTTGTCCTCCTGAGATCAAAATCGATGTCCTCAATCTCAAGCTTACCTGCATCAATTTTCGAGAAATCAAGAATGTCGTTGATGATGGTCAAAAGCGCATCGCCAGAAATTTGGATCGTTTCTAGGTAGGTTCGCTGCTCTTCCGTAAGATCCGTCTCCATGAGAAGTTCTGTCATTCCGACAATCCCGTTCATGGGAGTCCGAATCTCATGGCTCATATTTGCCAAGAAGTCTGCTTTTGTTTTTGCCGCAGCTTTTGCGTCTTCAACGGCTACGGCCAATGCTTTATTTTGTTCTTGAAGAAGAACCGCCGGGTCGTCAGCTTGATGAATCGCAGCACGAATTTTTTTCCACTGCTCAGGTGTTGGAACAGATTCTTCCCCTTCAAGACCTAGTTCCGTTAGTATTGTAGTGACCTTATCCACCATGACATACGACTCATTCGTTTCCTACTGCCCGACTTTGTTTCGCCGTACAAAAGATAAACAGTGCTGGACTGGAGAATAGACGAAGGTTCTCTGGATGTCGACGAGCGTAAGTACAAAAAAAAGCGGACACCCGAAGGTGCCCGCTTTATGGGTTATGAAACTGCCCGACTCATTTATCGATTCATGGATTGGATAGTACCTTTCGCAGTTTGGTTGTAAGCTTCCATGATTTTCTGAAGCATGTTGAACATGTTCGAGCGCTTAGAAACCATCCGCTGCAACTTCTGAGTCTCAACATCTACAGACCCTTGTCCTTTGTTACCGTTCGCAGCGTTACCAAGTTTACCACCGACGTTGCCGCCGATTTTGCCACCAACAGGGCCACCGAGTGCAGTTCCTGCGGCTTTGCCAGCTTTACCAAGCAGACCACCTTTGCTTTGCTTTCCGTTGTTCTGCTGGTTTTGCATCTTGTTGATCTTTTCACCCTGCTTCTTGATGTCCTTGTCCATCTTTTTCATGATGTTCATGAGCATCAACATAATCGCATCTTCAACCGTCAATGATGGGTCATTAAGAATCGACGCGTTCTGAGACGTGTGAGCAGATTCAGCACCACGTGAGGTGTTGTTGATCAGTCCAGGGCGAGCTAGCGGATTCCAAGAACCGAAAGCTGCTCCACCTAAAGCACCGTTGGAGCCACTCAAGCCAGCCAAACCAGCACCAGCCAATGCGCCAAACGGGCTTCCGGTCAAAAGACCACCTGCAGCCGCACCTAAGCCAAGCTTCGCAGCTTGTGAAAGGATTGCCTGATTCATTCCTGGAAGGATGCTCAAGGCCGGAGCCGCAAATGGGCTAATTCCGATATTAGGTAGCGGTGAGAATCCACGAGGATAACGTTGAATAGTCATTTTTCCGTCGCTTCGTCCAAAAGAAGTAATTCGACCACCAACTGCACGTTCAAACGCCATCCGAGCGAATGGATTCGACTTCAAAAGCCGCTCGAATCGAGCAGCGCCTCGACGACGAGGGTTGAGTAAGCGAGAGAAAAAGTTATTTGGCGTTCCTGCTGCCAAATCGATGGACTGTTTTCCGCCATGATAACCAGCGCCACAAAGTGGGCGGTATGCGTTCAAAACTTTGCTCGGTCGCATGGGGTGGCAATGCGGAAGTCCTCGTCCAATAATTCGCTCGAATTTGTTCGTACCACGCCCAAGAGCTGCTTCCTGAAATCCGTCTTTGAGATTTGCAAGAGCGCCAATAGGGTTACCTAAAAGAGTGTCTACTTGTGCACCAAGAAAGCCACCGGGGAGTCCGTAGCGTCCAAGAATGTCGTTAATCTGTGTTCCAACTGAAGGTGAAGTAATCATTTTAAAAATCCTCTAAATCAATAAATTTACGGCCTTCGCTTTCCAAACCGGAATCGCTTGGGCACGGGACTGAGTGGGACTTCCGCGGAAGCTGTTACAAAAAACTTCAATTTTTTCAGATACTTAGTGAGGCATTTTTGTCTCAGAGGTGTTGAGGTAAAAAAGTCACACGCGCTGAGGGCGTGTCATTGGTGAGCAATAAGAAGAATTCCTTAGAGGGCGGAAACGTCTCCTCAAGTCTACAGATTACTTCGGCAGTATTCGTCGAGTGCCTTAATTTCAGCATCGTCACGAAAGGGGCACGACTTAGGTTTCCGACTGGCAAAAAAACCTCCCGAGGTTGTTTCTAAAGATGGATCAGTTGCAACAAAAATCGCCGTGTCGGCCCCGTCCGCCGCGCTTTTTCCGAACATACGAAAAAATATTTTGAATCCGTAACCCTTGAGGCCGGTAAAGTCTCTATTGAGATTGGTATTAACGTTTCCGGGATGCACAGCGTTCGCAGTCACGTTGGTTCCTTCGAGTTGTTTGGCCAACGCCCAAGTCAACATACGGTTTGCTTGCTTGCTTTGCCTATACGCTTTTGCAGCATCGTAGGAACGTTCATCAAAATGTAGATCGTCAAGTTGCAACCCTCCTGCGAAAGACGAAGCGATATTGATGACACGACTCGGTTCTCCATTCTTAAGAGCGTCGAGTAGATAATGCGTGAGGCGATAGTATCCGAGAACATTTGTCGCAAACGTAAGCTCGTGGCCATCAGAGTTAGTAATCTTCTTTACTGGCCAAACTCCGGCATTATTGACAAGAATATGGATAGAAGGATGGTCTGTAAGGATCTCATCAGCAGCTCGCCGAATCGATTGCCTTTCGGAAAGATCTACCTGCAGAAGGCGGAGTTTTGCTTTTGGGACGTTATCTTTGATCCAGTCTAATGCAGCATTCCCTCTTGCTTGATTCCGGCACGCAAGGACCACTTGAGCATTCATTGAGGCGAGGCCAAGAGCGATCTCACGTCCAATACCGGAGCTTGCACCCGTGACGATACAAGTCTTGCCACTCAAATCATGTTCGAACTTTCTCCGCATATTGAAGTGATACATGCACAAATGAGCCTCGGGCAACGCTTTGCTGCTGCGGCCGCCCATTATCTGTAAGGTACTCCTTGACCAAACCCTACAAATGTTTGTTGATGCAGCGTCCAGGGAGGATTCATGTCAAATTATCGAAGTGCACCTGTCTCCAGCGAGAACATGCCGGCTGGTATCCCATATATTATCACCAACGAAGCCGCCGAAAGATTTAGCTTTTATGGAATGAAAGGTATCCTCGTCATTTTCATGACGAAGTACATGCTCGATGCCGCCGGAAACCCGGACCATATGAGCCCAGCGCAAGCGAAGGAGTGGTACCACTCGTTCACGAGCGCCGTTTATTTCTTCCCAATCCTAGGTGCTCTCATTTCCGACTCACTTTGGGGAAAGTATCGGACCATTTTATACCTCTCTATCGTCTACTGTCTGGGACACCTCGCGCTCGCCATGGACGAAACCAGAACTGGGCTCATGTTAGGTCTGGCTCTCATTGCTATTGGCTCGGGGGGCATTAAGCCTTGTGTGAGTGCCCATGTAGGCGACCAATTCGGAGCTAAAAACAAACACCTCCTCGAAAAAGTCTTCGGATGGTTCTATTTCTCAATCAATCTTGGTGCTTTTGCATCAACGCTCGCAACCCCTTGGCTGCTCGCCAACTACGGTCCACATGTCGCTTTTGGAATCCCGGGAGTGCTGATGGTGATCGCCACCATCTTCTTTTGGATGGGTCGGAACACCTTCATTCACATTCCACCCCACGGGACAGCATTTATCAAAGAGACATTTAGTGGTGAAGGTCTGACTGTCGTTTTGAAACTTGGGCTTATCTACTGCTTCGTAGCGATGTTTTGGGCGTTATTTGATCAAACAGGTTCAGCCTGGGTTCTTCAGGCTGAAAAGATGGACCGAAACTTTTTGGGTGTCGATTGGCTGCCATCGCAAATTCACGCGATTAATCCGATCATGATCATGGTCTTCATTCCACTTTTCAATGGCTTCAGCATAGGAGCAGTGAGATGGCCCGGATTTTATCCTCTTTTGAACAAAGTTTTTCCACTTACTCCATTACGGAAGATTAGCATCGGTCTGTTTCTGACCGTTCCAGCCTTTTTACTCCCAGCGCTGATTGAAACGTGGATCGAAGCAGGACAAACACCCAATATCGCTTGGCAGCTCATTAGTTATGTCGTGATTACGGCCGCCGAGGTTTTCGTTTCTATTACCTGCCTTGAGTTTAGCTATACGCAAGCACCGAAAAAGATGAAATCCTTCATTATGGCTCTGTATCTTATGAGCGTTTCGGTTGGTAACCTATTCGTCGCGGGTGTAAATGCATTCATCCAAAACGATGACGGAAGCAGTAAACTCACTAACGTAGAATACTACCTGTTCTTCTCCATAGCGATGCTCATCACTGCGCTCATCTTCATCCCTGTTGCATACTTCTACAAGGAGAAAACATATATTCAGCAAGCAGAAGACGCGGTTGAACAGCCATAAGCCTGGAATACAAGACCCCTTTTCTTGAGACTTCGAACCAGTAAAGTCCAGTTACGCATCACGAAAATGACTTTCTACCTGAAGGCGGGCAAGTTCTTTCGTCAGCGATGAATCAAAGACGCCAATTTTCCGAGCCGTAACCAAGCATTGCAACCGGTAAAAAGGGACACCAGCGGTCTCAGACAATGATAAAGCCGTTCGCATACTAGACATCATAGCCTTATCGTTACCTTCCAATCCGTGAAGTAAAGCGATGAATTTATGCCCCATACAACGGAAGAACATCGGAGAGCGTTTGAGTAGCTGCTTCGCCAAGCCTCGAGCGTACGTGCGCTCCTTATCAAAAAGCCTGTTATTCTCCATCAAAGTTATCGCAGCACTAATTCCCGATAGATTCCAAAGGGCCAGGTCCCATCCGCCCAACGTACAGCCGGAATCTCTAACTTCTCTCTCAATCCGCTGCATTCGGTCAAGGACTTGCTGGCCTCGGCCGTACGCTGCGTCCACTGAATTACGTGCAACCTCATAAAGAAAGCGGAAGTGGGTCATTTGCGTATGATCAATCAAGCTCGCCCATTCAGTTAAACGAGCTTCTGCCTCTGCGATTTCACCTTTTTGAATGTGCACTTCAACGAGAGTCCATGCGCCCAAACTATACTGCACGATGTCTGATTCTTTTTGTTTACAAAACTCGTGGGCAATATCTGCCGCTTGCTCTACACGACCAGAAAAAATTTCAGTGAGCATGAGCCACGAGCGACACATGCGGACCTCCCAACGGTGTAATGCGTGTTGTTTTTTAAATCCTTCAATGACCTCAGCCAGTTCCAATCGAGCTCGTTCCCAGTTCCCAATTGCACAATCGACAAAACCGCGAACTCCCAAAGTATAAGCTTCGGCAAAAGGTATGTTATTTGAGCGAGCGACCTCGTTCGCGTCATCCAAAAGCAAATGCGCTTTCTCGTTTACCGAGACATCAAAGTTCGTGGACGCCAGATAAATAGCCTCAAGAGCAGTAGAATGAACAATCGCGGAAGGCAGGTTCACACGATTTGATTCCACTTGAAATCGCATTTGATACTCGGCCATCGCAAGCGGTGAAACAAAGCCAAAGCTCTCCGACACTCGACGAAACAGCTCTAATCTATTGCGCTCCTTATCACTTATTTCTCTTCGACGTCGCCCGAAAAGACGTTTTACAAAAGATGAAACTAAAAGGCGTCCGCGAAGAGACCCTAAATTTAGTAATGATTTGATAAACGACTTCGTAAGAGTGAGGTTAAACGGACTGAGGAGTCGGTTGAAGATTTTTGTACCTGCGTCGACCTCACCAATCTTTACTAGGTCCGCTGCAAGATGAGTAGTCAGCTGATGGCGTATACCTTCATATCGGTCTTCCGAAGGAAGTAATTGAATACCGCGCCTAAGGGCTTCAGCTGCCTCACGATATTGCCCCGTAAACTCATACAGTTCTGCGAGCCGTTCATAAGACCGAAACAGCTCTGACACGTCATCAACTAAGCCATATGTTTCTATTTCCTCTAATATCGAATTGTAGGAATTAATGGCGTGTGAAAAAGCAAGGCAGCGAGCCGAGTTCTCTGCAGCTCGTAAACCGTGAACGATAGCTCGTTTTGAATAACCCGCTTGGCGCCAATGATAAGCTAGCGCTTCGGATGGCTGTGGTGACTCAATCTCCAGAATCTTCGCAAATCTCTTGTGCAATTCTGTTCGCGTCTCTCTCTCAAGCAATCCATAGGCTTCTATTCGAATACAATCATGATAAAAATCGTAGAATGCATCACTCATCGAAACTGGTGGAACGCTCGTTCGTGAGGATGTACTCATCGCGGGCGGCGCGAGGCTCTCTCTTCCTATCCGCGTTGAAACGATTCTAAAAATCTTTTTATCCGTGAGCTCATGCAAAGCCTGGTTGAAAGCCGGAAGCTCGAGCTCACAGAATCCTTGTAGCTGAATCGCGTTGATAGGCCCCTGAGCGGCTGACATAAACACAGCAACTTTTCGAGCATTTTTGGATAAATCCAAAAGGCGCTGCTCGATCAAATTTGAAAAGCTCGGTAGCGCCTCTGTTGTGGACATTTGTTTGTTTGAGACAAAATACTCAGTCAGTTCTTTGACAAAGAGAGGTATACCTTTGGCCTGCTCGTGAATCTGTAATGTTTCCGCTTCCGAGAGATCATATTCAGCAACACGACGAGCCAGTCGCCTGGTTTCAGTATAAGTAAACTCCTTTAGAGTAATGCTAGTACACGTTGCCTGCGCTATGGAGGTCCGCAGAAACTCTCCAAACCGTTCCCTTTCGTCCATTTCTTTTGACCGGTACGTGCAAAGAATAAGTAGCGGTTGCCTCCGCGCATTTTGAACGATTCCTTGCAAAAACTCGATGCTCTCCACATCCGCCCAATGGAAGTCGTCAATCACAAACAACGCTGGTTGATTGTCTGTGAGTAACTCAACCATAGGCTTAATCGCGGCATAGGCTTTCGACCTTCGAGTTTGTGGGTCATTTTCAGCAGTTTGCTCGTCGCTGTAGTCAGTAAAGGGGCTCCAACTCGTTGGTCGAACATCTTTTTCAAGTAGATTGAAGGAAGGAAAAATCCAGCTCAGCGAACGAACTTTTGACATATAGGATTCTTTTTCGGGAGAGCACTCGTGCTTTAGTGCAATCGAAACATCATCCATGATTCCATCAAACGCACGAAACGCGAGTTGTTCTCTCTCGTAGCAACGTCCCCGAAAAATGCGATAACCTTTTTGTCTCGCAACTTTGATTGCCTCATCAGCCAGGTAAGTCTTTCCCGTCCCACTATCCCCATCGACAAGAGTCAGTTCAAGCTGCCCTTCTCGAACTCGTTCAAGCTGAGATGAAATTTTGTTTAGAGATGCTCCACGTCCGACAAACTTATTATTGCTGTGTGGCTCAGGAGCGAGACTTTTCCTTTGTTGAGGTTGGGGCACTATTCCCAAAACCTGACGGACTTGAGCGATATTTAAACGCTCCGATGGATTTTTTGCGAGTAAGCAATTACAAATATCAACCAATTGCTTTGGCACTTTTGGATTGATGGACTCAAGTGGAATAGGTTTTTCATTGAGGTGCTGCGCCATTATTTCAAAAGCGGATCCTTCAAATGGCAATCGACCGGCAAAATACTCGTAAAGTACACACCCCAGCGTATACATATCGGTGTGAGAAGTAATTTCTTTGGCATGTATTTGTTCTGGCGCCATATACTGAATGGTGCCGACTACTTGTTCAGGATTACGAGAGGTTTGCCGCCCTGGTCTCATATCTTTGATGATTCCAAAGTCCACGAGCTTCACCTTAGAGTTTGGCGTGACTAGGATATTATCGGGCTTTAAATCTCGATGAACAATTTGGTGAGAATGAAGGAACTCAAGAGCATCAAGGATTTGAGGCAACAAATAATACATTCTCTCAATATCGGTAGCATCAGCGAGAAGTCTTTTTGTGATGTCACGCTCAGAGAGACTTGACGATGGTATCGACGAGATAGGAAGAGCGACCCCACCCGTCGTCTTATTTTCTTCAGGCTGGAAGTCAGGAGCAGAAAGTGCACTCGCTCTTTTGCTACGTCCGTAAATCAATTGGGCTAGATTCACTCCATCTACAAATTCCATGGTGTAGAATAATTCGTCTCCTGTGTCAGTGAGATCTAATAGACGAACAAGATTCGGGTGATGCAAATCAGCAATACTGCGGAACTCTCTTTTAAAGGCTACTAGATTTCCTGACGTTATTTCATGCATGCACTTGAGTGCCACATTGATCCCACGACTGTTGTCTGTTGCCTGATAGACCGTGCCCATGCCACCTGAGCCAATCTTCTTGTGAAGCTTATACCGTTCTGTACCGGAAAAATTCGACATTTTTGGTTCCTCTAAGACGCAGCGTATTTGACGTCTTTATTGGTATGCGGCTGGCGCAAAAGAGTTACGAGAAGTTTGGATCTTTTCAGCGGTCATTCGGTGCATATCATCAACCCTCTGACGCAGAACAGAAACGAGATTACGCGCCAAAAGCATGGCTAATTTTGGATTACTTTTTTCTAACCGTTCAACGATATCATCAGGCAATAAAACAACGGAACAAGCTTCTTGACTCACCAAATCAACCGCTCGGCCGTCCTTTGGCGGCAAGCTTACCTCTCCAAAAACATCTCCTGTTTTGAGAATTTCTACCCAGTGATGATCGCCTTTGAGAGGAATACCCACGCCGAGCTGGCCTTCTAGGATCACACCGAGCCCTTTTCTGCGTTCGTTCCGGAGCTTCACAAGTTCACCAGGTGCAAATCGATGGACCGTAGAACGGGCAAGTAAAGTTTCTCTTTGCTCATCGGTCATACCAGTGAAGAGATTTGGGCGGGCGTGCTCACTCCGAGTCAGTGCGTCCGCAAACTGAGCCCAGAGAATACGAGATTCGGTTCGAAGTCCAGGCACGACAATGGGCTCTGTTCCATAGAGGTCTTGGATAATACCTGTGGGAACGGTTGAACGTTTCGTCTCATTTTTTAAGATTCGTAAAAATGGAGACTTCGTGTCTTGAAGATGATTCTTATCTCTTACAGAAAGCACTAGAGGTACTCTCAAGTTCACACCGTCCGGACGTAACGTTCGTTCTTGATATGTTTGGTATCCCAAGCGTTGATACAGACGGAGTAGAGGTAAGCTGCACATACAGAAGTCAAATTCAGTCCCGTACTCAAGCGCCAACTGGTAGAGGCGGGTCACAAGCAGCGATGTAAGTGTTCGGCCTCGATAGGTCGGATCGACCATCAAACGTCCGGTTACAGAAAGTTTTTCGTGCGGTATTTTATTCTCTAGAACCGCGAGGTGAAATCTTTCTTTGACCTGCTCAGGAAACGTCGTCTTGCTTCCGAAAATGGTGGCTGCCGTACCTACGATGTTTCCATTTTCGTCTTCCGCATAAAGAATAGTAGCTCCATCATCACATTCATCCGTCATTTGCCGTAACTCGTGATTGAGGCCAGCATCTCGTTTACCGAGCTCGACAAAGTGAATCTGATAACGAAATTCAAATACTCGCTGTCGTTGTTGTTCACTACGGGCTTCGTAGATATTTATAGTCATGCTCTGCCTCCGCGTTCAGGCTTACGTCCGGTACAAACGAAAACGCCGACAGCGCCCCAGGCTCCGGGTTTTGTCATATATTCGTGAATTTCTTTTAGAGAGTTCTGTGCGAGTTGCGTCTTTGAGGCGTCCACTTGTTCATGTTTGAACCCAGTTGTAATTTTGAGAAACGTCTCCATACCGAGGTCGTGGCTTGTCAATGTCACGACCCGGGTCTGGACGTCTTGAAAACCATGGTGAACAAAATACGAGGCCAAAGCACGTCCGACCTGGCGGTTGCCTCCCCTCTTCCGTTGACCTTCCTGCGCCATCTCAAGAAATGGTCGAAAGCTGGGCGGTTCAGGATTAAGCATGAGCCATGCGTCATCAATATCGACTACACAAAACCGGGCACCAGGCGCCAGGGCTTCATAAATCTGTTCGGTCGCTTGTTCCGGTTTTTCTAGATGTTGATAGAGAAATCTGGCGTATGCAAAGTCGTACTTGTTGGAGTGTTGGGGAAGCTCGTAGACACTGCCATGAGAGAACGTAACATTCTCATGCTCGCCTTGCTTTGCGATTTGATCAGCCACCGAAAGCAACTCTTGGCTCGCATCCAAGCCATGAACATGTCCGTACGGAACTAATTTGGCGATTTCCGTACTGATGACGCCAGGACCGCATCCGATATCCAGGACCTGCATGTCGTCTTTTAGACCGGCAGAAGCCCAGATTTTCTTTTCAAATTGAAGACCGACTTTCGCTTGACGTATTAAGCGTTCCAACTCCGATTCAGGCGCTGAAAACGATGAAAAACCATATGAACCTACATTGCGCACAATGTAAGTATCCACGAACTCAATTCGGTTCGCAAAATTTTGGATAAGTTATTGGAATCGCTAAGTCGAAGAGCAGAATAAATCTAACGAACGAGGCGCAGCGCTGCGTGAAGTGTCGCAGGACGGAAGAACTGAAAACTATATCGACCAAAAGTGACAAGGTCTCCATCACGAAGCGGACGTTCTTGATTGGTTGCGATAGGCTTATTATTCACCGAAGTACCGTTCTTGCTCTTCATATCTTTGAGATAGACGGCCTGGTCGTGAGCTATACGAAGCTGTGCATGGGTCGCAGAAATTGTCTGGTCCGGGACTTGAACCTGAGAAAGGCCTGTTCTTCCCAAGGTTACCGCTGTGTTGCCTGAGTCGTCTTCAATGACAAATAGCTGCCCTTTCAGCGGATTGGCTTGGCGAGAATGATGCCTCGGGCGAGAAAATGGCACCTGAATTTCACGGGTCACAGACTCACCGTCATCGTTAGCAACTTCTTCTGCGCTCAGAGTTCCCATCGCAACTAAATACACACCTGGATACCGGCGCATAAATTCTTCATTGGTCAAGGACGTCGCTGGTTCGACGAAATCTTGTAAATTTGCTTTTGTAACGTTCATTGAAACCCCCTCGTTTACCTGAACACCCCGTATACAGCACAGTGCGTCAATTGATTCAACGAGTTTTTTGATGATCGGACAAGTGTCCGAGGCGGGTCTCGATTACTAAATCCCAAGTTCTTCGCGATGCTCGCGAAGAGTATCAATTATGAACTGGATATGGTCGGTCAGATCTCCATTGAGTAACTCAACCCCTTGATAAACCTCATGTCTTTCAACAGAACGTGCGAACGCTTTATCTTTGAGCTTCTTCTTTACGCTCTTAGGCTTCAAGGTCGACACCCCCTCTGGCCGAACCAAACAGCACGCAACGATGAAGCCCGTGAGTTCATCGCACGCGACCAAAGCTTTTTGCATTTGCTCTTCATATGGTAAACCCCAGCCCGTATAGTGACTGGCAACCGCTTTCGCAAGGGACTCCTCTCCTCGGTCATTCAACCATCTGACGATTTTGTGAGGGTGCTCGTCAGGCCACTTGTCGTAATCAGCGTCGTGCAGCAGTCCAGCCAGGGCCCATTCGTCTGCAGAGTCGCCCGCTTGTCCGTACTTCCCGGCGGCAGCCTCCATGACAAGCTCAACACATCGAGCATGCTTCAATAATGACGGGGATTCCGTCCACTCGGTCAAAAGTGTCCACGCGTCTTCACGAGTAAGTGCCATACCTCATCTTTCAGGTAAACGAAGCGATGGGTCAAGATAGAGACATCCGGAGGCGCTCACTTGCATGCTGGTTAGGGTGTCTGCATGACGGCATATTCGGAACGGGGCTGTATCGCAATTATTCGCCCAATGATCTTTTCTGTTGGAATCTGGCCTTGACGCTTTTCGCCGTCGAGCAAAAGAACGCTTATGTGAGACCTTTGCTCTTCGTCTAGCTCAAGAAAGTACAACCTCCTGTTATCGATCGAAAACGTGACCTGGCCTAGGTCAAGTCTCGTTTTGAGCAAAAGGCTCACGTCATAGCTTGGATATTTGAGGATCAAACTTCGGGCGTCACCGACCAGTAATAGTTGGGCTCCGTCAGCAGTTAAACTTAGATCTGAAAACTCTAACCCTTCCTGTGAAAACACCCGTTTCCATTTTCCTGTTTTTTCATCAAGTTCAATAAGCGGGCTATTCTTGGCACTCTCGAGGAAATACACCATCGATGTATTCATCGATGAAAAAAGTCGCGAACTCGATTTAAGTGACGGTAAGATTTTAAGCTTGGAAACCGCAAAATCTTTCGCCAAGGCAACTCTTCCGTCATCAAACCGAAAAATACTGAAATGGACCGATGAACGTGCGGGCACGAAATCGATCACATCTTTCGGTAGCTGGTGTGTTCCCAGTAGCGAGTTATTGGCGAGATCAAAAACCTTGAGTCTTTGAACACTTTTTGTTGGTGACGCCTTCACGGATTGTGATGCAGCTTCAAGAATAAATAACTTGTCGTCGTCTGGCGCAAGACGAATTGACACGACTTTTGCGGTGGTAAACACATGTCGTAATTCTAATTTGTGTGGGTCGAACTCAAAAACACCCGAGGACGAACCTGCAAAAGCTCGAAGTCCATTTTGTGTAAATCGAATTTGGGAGATTTGAGTTTTCCAATCAAGGCCACCGATGGCCTGACCTGCTGCCGCGTCGATCAATTCTACTCCGCGACCCCCTACGAAAATACGATCTTGCGGTACATCCAAAACTCGGTGCGTGAGCGGCTCAGAATGAGTTGGGACCACAGACTCGGCGGGTAAGCTGTCCGAGGTATCTCGGCAGCCACCGAGACACATGAGGATAAAAAGCAGGCGAGACCCGCAACGAAGAATCATAGACCCATATATAACGAAGCACCGTCCATCTTCCCAGACGCTGGTTTATCCCCGGAGAAAAGGGAACAAGGATCAGTGTTTACCCTTAAATGCGGCGTGAGGTAATGATTGCCGTACCTATCTGTGATCTTGATCAACTACGTCCGATTGACAGAATGCGTCACTGCCCTGAATGTGCGTGCAAACACACCTTTCCCTAATAGTAGGCAGTTAAAATGATGAATACCAAAGCAGCAACTCTCCTTTTACTCACAGCCCTCACGGCCTTCGGATGCCGTCGATCCGATGATCCAGCAATGGAGGACATGATGATGATGCCTCCTCCTCCTGCAGCGACCTGCCCGGTCGGTATGGCTCCTGGAATTTGCGACCTGAAATACGCAGATAGTCCAGTTCATCCCGCCATCGGAGATCCAATCCAACTGACCGATGTTCTGGTGACCACACCAACCATTGCCGTCTCTACGCGTGATGGCGTAACCACCATTGCCGGTTTTTACGTTCAAGACATCGCAGCCCGTGACGCCTTGGGCGGACACTACTCCGGTATTCTAGCGACTTATTATCCTAATGACGTAGCAGGCGACGGTGCTCCCACCGTTGGAAGCATCGTTACTTTGGACGGCACCTTTGCCGAATTCGGAACGGACGGCTTCACGAAGCAAAAACAAATCCAAGCTGCTCGCATTACGAACTCCGGACAGACCGGACAGGTCACACCGATCACGATCAGTGATATTTCAGTCATCGGACGAGGAGGAGCCGAGGCTCCCGCTTACGAAGGCGTACTTGTCAAAGTCGAATCTGTTTCAATCACAAACACCGAAGTTCAAATCAATGGAATGAACTACTTTGGCGCATTTGAAGTGGCAAGCAGCTTAGTCGTGTCGGGGTCATGGCAGTCGTACCGTCAACCTCAGTTGCAAGAAGCATTCACTTCAATCACCGGTATCCTGAGAGCAGGCACTGCGCCGTTTGAGGCGGGTGAATACCTTCTTACACCTCGTGTCGCCACCGACCTCGCTCCAGAAAATCAAGCGCAAAACGTGACTTCCATTCGAGATATCCAGGACGCAAACGCTCCCGGCTACCCACAAAGCGGGTGCTTTCGAGGTAGCGGTGGTACCCAGGGGAAATGTGCGACAGCGGACCTGCAGAACGTTCTCGTCACGGCTGTAGGTGGATACGTTTCTCGGAACCTGCGTTCATTATGGGTTCAAGACACCACTGTTGCAGATGGGAAATATAGCGGCGTAAAGGTTGTCTATAACCCAAGCCAAATCACCTATCTTCCAGAAGTCGGTCATCGCGTAAACGTTTCAGGAGAAATCATCGAATACTACGATGGGACTCAAATTCAGTACCCAAGCATTGTGCGAGAAGGAACCGCAACAGAAATGGTGGTTCCAGTCGTCGTTGCCAACTCTGCCGATATCGCTCGCGACAACCCAGAAGCACGTCAATATGAAGGCGTCTTAGTGACCGTTCAAAACGTTGACGTGACCGAAGCATGCTTCGAAGATTCTCGCGGCCGCGACTTCGGAGGCTTTATCCTCACTGGTAACGTCATGGTCGGGACTGCGTTCAATTACGACTATAATGGTGAATATCGCCCCAGTAGCGTAGAGTGCTTCGATGCCATGGACAATCCAACTGGGCTTTGCGGCTGCAATGTTCCTATGACCGGGACATCTCGCGCTAATGATCTTCGAACCAACGGAGACACCTTCACATCTGTGACCGGCCTCGTCGATTTTGCGTACGGCGATTTCCAATTGATGGTTCGCGGAAACGACGACCTGCAGCAATAGCCTCCAGGTCCTCTGAACCCCCATACGCCGTGTGTTCTAACTTCGACGCACGGCGAATCAACTCCTCTCTCTTCCTTTCTATCGCAGGACGCGCCTACGCCTTGAGCGCAGTAGGCCCACAAGCACCAACATTAGAAGCACACTCGCCGAATCTCCGCGGTCGCCCTGAAAGGCCGTCGTACATCCACAAGACTCTGACGAGCATTCAGGGTCACAAGGACAGTCCGCGTCGCACTGCTGCGTGATATCGCAATAGCAAACGTCTGAGCTCATATTAGCAACGTCATTTCCGATAAGTGATGTTTCAGGTGTCACGGAATTGGTGGGCCAGCATAGGCCCGCAGTGGAATTGTTGGCCGCAAGGCAGCGTAGTCCCGCCGGACAGCCATTCGGGTCGGTCGTGGCGCAGTCCTGGGTGCACAGATTCTTGTCGCCGTAACTCCGACATTTGCGGGACTTGCATTCCTCATTACTCTTGCAACTGTTTCCGAGTGAAAGAAATCCGGAGTTAGGTACGCAGACCGGACCTAGACTTGGGAAGCTCAAGCATTGCGAGTTCGCAGGACAGTTCCCGGTCGGGCAAGTTTGATAGCACGTTGCTGTTTCGGGGTCACCCGAATCATCCACTGCGCATACCGAGAATTGATCGCATACCTCCGGGACACACGGCTCACCGACCTTTGCAATGTTCAAACAAACGGCAACATTCATGCGCCCAAAAACGTTTTCTTGCCCAATGGACTGACATTGAACAGGTAGCTGATCGGAACAGGAACCGTTGGCCGCAGCAAACTCCGTCGTACAGGTCAAATAGCAATAGTTTGGACCCGCACCCGCGAAATATTGGACGCAAGTGTGATTAGGTTTACAGCTATTATCCGCATAACAAAACTCGTTGTGGCCCCCCTTACCTGCTGGATCGCAAAGACCGGTATTGGGTGCACATACGCCGCCCGTTTGATTTCCCGAAGCAATCGCTTCGCATCTATATCCCTGAGGACACTGCCCAGGCGCGCCAGGCGTAGGGTCACAGGCACGAGTACAGAACGGCCGGAAGTTGTTGTATCCTGGAACGCTCAGACAAAGCCCCGTGTTGCATTGCTGAGATGTTTGGCATTGATCACATAACTCGTCCGTTTGAGGAGGCCTTAGGCAAAAGTTTCCCTGTGCCGTAGCCTGACACGGAAAATCAAGAGGACAATTGTTGGTTTGTTCTGGCGAGCATTGTTGACTGCAATAACTGTTGCCTCCATCGATCACACAAACCGAACTTGCGCAGTCCGTCGGTGCCTGACAAGGCGCGCCGACAGGAGCTGGCGCTCCATCGCCTGGATACAGTGCACAGATTCCGTTAACGTCATCCATTGTGACTTGACGACGGGACGCCGCATTATTCTGCGGAAACATTACGGCATTGGGGTCATTCGTATGCCCAAGACCAAAAAAGTGTCCGACTTCATGAAGCAAAACCGTTTCGACATCGGCGACTCGGCCTGTTCCGCCAACACCTCCGGTGGACCACGTCCAATCGACACCATTCGAAATGATATCTGCATCCCGCGCGCGACCATCTGCGGTATCGTAGAACACAAAAGTGAGGGCCAAAGTCTCAGGTTGACCTCCAACGGCATTCCAGTCGGCTTGATTTTTCGCCCAGAAAACTTTGTTCCTCGTGTCTCGATTAACCGTCGCTGGGGCGGACCAGGGGTCTTCACGAAATGCTGCCGTCGAGCAGCCTACAGCTTGCCAAGTTTGAAATGCATTGCGAATCGCTTCCAGATCGGAGCCATCATTGATACCGGGAGCTCCTTCAGGTGCTATGCGAAAAGACAACGGAAAGTCTTCGGCGGCCCACCGGTAGTTTTGGGGAACATAGGCCTGGGCGTCTGAGAGCTGGAACACTCCTGCGGTAAGTAACGCTAGCGCCGACAAAGTAGGAAGATAACGAGTACTCAACCGTAAGCTCACAAGTTCATTATTTCATATCCCGAGATAAAATCAGAATAAGATTCAGTATCGGTCATCGACCGAAAGACCAATCCAGCGCTAAACATCCGGAATCTAACACTTTATTTGGGGATATTGAGAGATAGTGGGGAAGAGGCAAGACCTCTAGAAAAGAGGTCTTTTCTAAAAACTTCGGCTTGGCGAGAGGTTTACCGGCTAAATGCTTTGTCGATTGCTTTCGCGATTTTGCCGATCTTTTTGTTGCAGAGCTGAACCACCGAAGTCGAAACGGCTCCACGAACAGTAGAGCGCGAAGCTTTACGCGAAGCTCGG
>JAYZDF010000062.1:0-99575 GCA_036337945.1 Myxococcota bacterium | reverse complement strand
GAAAGTGCGCTGGTTGCTCATGATGCGATAGCCGAAGCTGCCGTGGTCGGACAACCTCATGAGATCAAGGGGCAAGGGATTTGTTGCTTTGTCACTTTGAAAGTCGGATATGAAGCAGGGACAGAACTTGAGCAAGCACTCAAAGGCCATGTAGGTCAGCTCATCGGAGCGATCGCTAAGCCCGATGAGATTCGTTTTGCCGATGCCCTACCAAAAACGCGTTCTGGAAAGATTATGCGTCGGTTACTCACAGATATCGCCGCGGGAAAGGCGCCGAGCGGAGACGTATCGACCTTGGAAGACCGCTCCGTGCTCGAAAAACTGACTGCGCAGTGAAAACCTTCTGGTTCACAGTTCAAATCTAAGATAAAACCCGTCGGTAATTCGGCGCATGCCCGACCAATGACCCGTTTTCATATCCTTGACTCCGAGTATAGTAGGTCTTGGGGAAATTGGTGGAATTCTTAAAGAGCCCTCATGAGGGTGCATCCTTACTCATTATAGAAAATGACCTTAGCTTCGCTAACCGTGTCGAACAATTACTCGAACCTCTAGGTATAGAAATTGAGACCGGCACAGATTACGCCTTCGATGAGATCAAATCACGTGCACCAGACCTGATTTTGCTAAGCGCGCAAATGAATGCAACAAAGTTCGACGGCTTTTCTGTATGTCAACGTATCAGAAGCGAGGAAGCACTCAAGTCTACGCAAATAATTATCACTGTCGAAAAATCGCAACGTGACTCGATACAAGACCCTGATTCAGTCAACGAACGAGCCGATCGCTACCTGATAAAACCAATTTCAAATGATGACCTTCGGCGTGAAATCATATCCCTGCTAAGTAACGACTATTTTTCCTCAGCAGAAGAGGAAAGTGTAGCATTTGTAGAAGATGAAGAGGTTCTAGAAATCGCACCTGATCCGGAATCAAAACCGCCGCCTCTACCTAATACGCGGCTAGAACCTTGGCAGGCCACCAGCTTCGACGAAATGGTAAACACGCGCTCGAATATCGATAATCCAGCGCCACCCAGACAACCGAATGAGGAGAGTCGACTTGCCTACTTGAGAGAGCGAGTTCGGTTCTTAGAAGAGAAAGAACGCGCGATGAAAGACGCCTGGAGCGTCATCCAAGAACAAGGCAAGGAGATGGAACAACAGGCGGCAAATGGACAAATTGCTGCCCGACATCAATATGAGGAACTGAAAACTACCCAAGCTAAATTAAAAGCAGAGAAGCAAAAATTTAAAGACTTCAGCCAGAAAGTAACAAAGATTTTTGCCGACAAGGACGAGGAAGAGACCCGCCTTCATCAAAAGATTCGAGGACTGAGCTTAGAGCAAAAACGGCGCCAACATATTTTGGAGGAACTGGAACAGCAGTACGAAGAACTGGAAGCAAAACTACAGACAGAAAAAGAACGCTCGCTCGAACGAGAAAAACAAAAGCAGACCGGTGATGAAGAGCGACGGAAGCTAAAAGAAGAACATGAAAAAGCAATGTCCGAAACGCAACAAATGCATGAGACAGTGCTCGAAGGGTTAAGCAGTGAACACGATTCGCAACTAGCAGTGATAGCGAGTGAACATGCTTCTGAAATCCTCGAAATTGAAGCTCGTTATTCTGGGATTATTACGGATTTAACCCAGCAACGAAAAGCGGACATCGTGAAAATAGAAGCCGAAGCACAAGAGCGCTTAGAAGCGACAGTGCAACAACTCAATGAAAGCCATTCTTGCGAAAAATTTTTACTGCGTCAGGAACTAAAGAATCGACAGCGAGGCCAAAAGGAGCAGCGCGGAGTTCTTGAGGCACTTCTTGAAACGGAACGCTCAAAGGTTGTCTTGGCCGGCCTAAAGCACGAAAGCGACGCATCGGCGTACGATCAGCTCCAGTACAAACAAACACAAACCGAAAACGAACGAAATATACTTAGAGCAGAAAGAAATGAACTTCGTGCTTTGATCAAAAGCCTTGAACAGAAGCATCTACATGGAACGTCTCTTCTTCACGAGAAGGGAGAAAAAGAAAAACAACTCCGAGAACATATCGCAACAATCGAACAAGAATTAGCAGAAAGATACCTTGAGATAGAAACCTTACACTCAGAGTTCTCGGTTTTAGAAGTACAAGCAGAAACGAAAGATGAACAATTGACCGCCCTTCAGGTGGAAGAGAAGAAAGCCTCTAAACAACTTGAGGCTAAACTCGAATCACTTCGAGAAGCTCAAGAAGCGCAACGAAAAGAACTTGAGCAAACGAAAAAAGAGAAAGAGCAGGCCGAGACCAAAAAGCTTGAACATCGAATAAAATGGCAGGAGGCAGAACAAAACTCTGCACGACTCACGTCGCGAGTTCACGTGCTTGAAACACAGCGGGACCGGCTAATGGAGAAAACGGAAAGCCAAGCCAAAGAACTCACAGAAACGAAGAAAGCTGAAGGCGAAGTCCTACAGCTTCGAAAAGATCTTGATAAAGCAACGCAACGAATTGAGCAACTTCACAGTGAAAACCAAGAAAAGGAAAAGCTAATTTCCGTTGCGAGAATCGAACTCGCACAAGCGGAAACAGCAAAGGAACAGGCTGAGACTTTACTGGTAGAACAAAAAAATGAGTTGCGTTTAATTCAAGATCAACTCGAAGAGGGCGAAGCGAAGCTTAAGCAGTTAAGGGAAGAATTCGCCAGATCAGAAGAAAACCAAGAAAGTGAAAAGCAGCGAAAAATCTATTCGTTACAGCGAGAATTACAAACTCAAACTGAGGACCAAAAGAACACGCAGGAGAAAAATCAGAGACTCGCGGACAGACTGGCTCTGGCAGATAGCGAATTTAAGAAACTAGAGGATAGGGTGAACCGCGAGACGGTATCTCTAGAAGAAGAGCTTTCTGATGCACAAAGCTCACTATTCGTGAAACTAGAAACGATTCGAAATCTAGAGAAACAACTAGAGGATGCTGAGGTCGACTATCAAGAAGTCGAAGCAGAAAGAAACATTCTGCTCGCTCGCCTTGATGGCGCAATTCGTCGAATTGATGATCTAGAAGCGCAAATGATTACACGAGAACAGCTTTCCGACTTACGGCGCATAAGTGAGAGTACGGAAGATAGTATGGACACAGCGAGCCGAGATACCGTCCCCCCTAGCGTTTCTGAAATTGATGCAGACGGAGGAAAAGGCGAGACAGTGGATGTTTCAAGTCTTCTGCCGTACCGAGACGAAGATCCGGTAGAAAAAACCACCGCGGAGTTGGTTCTTCCACAGGCCTATCTAGAGGCAGCGAGTAAGGTTGAATTCAACCGAGAGAAAACAGGTGAGGACAACATCATTTCATTAGATATGGATGATTCTGTAATTCTCTCCATTGCATCCTCGGACGTTGACTCGCTTGACGATGATACCAATACGATTCGCGGGAATTCAGAGGAGATTATAGGCACGGAAGATTTAGAGTCTCTTGAAAATGGCCTAGACGAAAAAACGAACCCGTCACTGGCGGAAATGAATTCAGATACTCTGACGCCGGTCAATTATGACGAAATCGAAGAGAAACTTGCAGCCCTACAAGCGCTGGAATTTAGTGCTGGTGAAATACGAAGCCGACCCAGTGACGATCCATTTATAAACCCCCGGCACAATCAGGGAGAATGACGCGGACGCGCGAGAATCACCCGCAATTGTAGCTATGCTGATTGGATTTCATGAATGCTCGGTTCGCGGCGGAGCTGGCTGAGAAAGCCTCAAATCCTTATTCCAAACTTCACTTTCAGCCAAGGTGCCAAAATTCATGATCAGAAATCCAAGGAGATACAACAAAAGAAACGGAATGGCTGACCATAAGGAGCGAGTGATCGCGTAAAATACGCCGTAAGAAAAGTACGCGATAAAAACCCCTTCAAGCCACGGCAGCCATTGGTTTGTCTTCGCTTTGTACCCCTCAGAATTCGACGGGGCGGTTTTAGAGCCCTGCTTCGGTGTTCGTACAAACTCGGAATCAATAGTTGTGAGGCCTCGAATAACCTCCATCGCGTTCCCCAGGCAAAGGCCCGCACCAACGCATAGGGCGAGTGGAATATCTATGACCCAATGTCGCCAACTATGGGCTTCATGGCGCGATGTACCTCTTGCGTAAAAAATAAACAGGGCACAAGTACCAGAGGTAAGCATCGTGAGATCTAGAAGAGATAAAAGAATCTCACCTCCGGGGACACGCCACCCGATTTGATCACGGGTCCAAATCGTAAGCGGTAACAATAGACCAAGCCCGGCCATCAAAAGATAACTGAAGTTGCTGCTTAGGTGAATGAGAGCTTCAATTCGGCGAGACAAAGACCAATGAGACGCGCCCAAAACGTCAGAAAGAAGAAGCCGGCATGATTGCATGCTCCCCCGCGCCCATCGTGCTTGTTGAGAGCGAAAGGCACGATAACTTTCAGGAAGCTCAGCAGGAACTACCACGTCATCTAGATATCGAAACTTCCAACCTTTGAGTTGTGCACGATAGGAAAGATCAAAATCTTCGGTAATTGTTACTGACCTCCAGCCTCCAGCCTCTTCGATCGCTTGTCGTCTCCAGACACCTGCCGTGCCGTTGAAATTGAAACAGCGCTGGGCTTGATTCCTACCTCGATGTTCAACTGAAAAATGTCCATCGAGGAAAATGGCTTGAGCTCGAGTTAGAAGATTACTTTGTCGATTGAGATGACCCCAACGGGCCTGAACCATGCCGAGGCGAGGTTCGGCGAGAAGAAATGGCACCGTCTCTTTCAAGAAGGTGGGCTGAGGAATAAAATCCGCATCAAAGATGGCTACGAACTCGGCTGATGATTTGGTCAATCCATGCGCTAAAGCGCCAGCTTTGTAACCACTGCGTTTGCTGCGGTGAATCAGCGATATCGAATATCCCTGCTCTTTGAGATCACTGACTAATCTGTGGGTTGTAGCGCGACTGTCGTCCGTCGAATCATCAAGGACTTGGATATGAAGATTTTCCCTAGGGTAATCCATTAATACAGCAGCTCGAATCACCCGTTCAGCGACAAATTTTTCGTTAAACATTGGGAGTTGAATCAAAACGGTCGGTAAGTCATCGGTGTTTTTGGGAAATGCGGCGGCGGGAGGAAGAGCACGAGCGTCACGGGCCCACCAGCACAAAAGGATACGGTGGATACCAAATAGGGAAAGAACTCCTAAAACGGAAAAATACAGAAAGAGTAGAAGCGAGGGCTCCAGCACGATGGAGGGGATAGCTGACGTGGAGGCACTTTCGCAAGTCCGACTTTGATTGTCGAAAATTCGGTGAGGTGTATTGGCCCGAGCGATCCGAAATGGTACGCACCGTGGCAATGGCAAATCATGCGTTGCGTTGGGCAACAAGCGATGACCTCGAAGAAATTCTGGTTCTTCTTGAAGCATATCATCATCAAGAGAACATGAAGCATCACCCAAGAGAGCGCCTAAGAGGGGTTCTCGAAGACCTTTTTGATTCACCACGCCGCGGGAAAATTCTTATCGCAGAATTGGATGAAGAGATGGTTGGATATGCACTTTTAGTGAGGCGTTACAGTTTTGAGTATGCCTCTGAGGTTGCTGTTTTGGACGAGATCTTCGTTCGAGGCCGCGCAAGGGAGCGTGGTCTTGGTAGACAAATGATCAATCATTGCGAAGAATATGCAGCGAGTGAAGGCATGCCCGCGATGACCCTAGAGGTTTCCATGACAAATATTTCAGCCCGAGAATTTTATCGAAGCGTGGGGTTTCAGCGAATCGACCGCGAAATCTACGCCAGAAATATTAGCTCTGCTCGCTAGAACCTCTCTGGTTTCTAGATACACCGGTCGCAAAATTGACGAACAAGGGGTTCGCGTGATTTCGTAATGATGTCATGGCGGACGAATCACAACCCGATGACTTAAGTCATTTGGCAGACGACCTGGTGTTCCCCGATTCGGAAACTGATGAGAGCCCAGTCAGTTCATCAATATCCTCCGCCAACGGCAAGCCCTTAGAAGAAATCGGTGCGTATAGACTCATGTCGAAGTTTCGCGGCAACGAGCTGATCGACGCTTATCTCGCCCACAAGTTTTCTCAGTTCGGGTTCCTACGCAAAGCCATCGTAAAAAGAGCCGATCGCGGAGATGAACTCTTCGAGTATAAAAGAGCAATTTTACTGGATGAAGCAAAGGCACTTGCTGCTTTGGACCATCCCAATATTGTTTCTCTTCTCGACCTCACCGAGGACGAGCAAGGCACCTGCCTTGCTTTAGAATACGTCGATGGATCAGACCTAAAACAAGTCAACGAGGCCATGTACACTCGAAAAGAGGCGCTACCTCTCGAACTGGCTTGCTATGTTTCTATCGAGGTCTTGCGTGCTTTGCAGCATACTCATAGCGCTGTTGATGCCGACGGTGAATCACTCAGTCTCATGCATCGAGACGTCAACCCGACAAACATTCTTATCTCCAGGCATGGAAGAGTTAAATTAACTGACTTTGGTGTCGTTCGGATGGGCAATCGACTACAAGAGCAAACTCAACCGGGACTTGTGAGAGGAAAATACTCGTACATGGCTCGAGAGGAAATTCTCGGGCAACCGTGTGATGGAAGAATGGATATCTACGCATTGGGCATTGTCTTACTCGAGATGCTCACAGGTAAACCTTGCTTTGCTCGCTTAGAGATACAAGAAATGATGAAGCGAGTTGTTGAACATGACTTGCCCCTGCATCGCCTGGAAAAGCAACAGATCCCCGACCCACTCGTCGCTATTGTTCGGAAGGCCACAGCAAAGAGCCCTGAAGAACGCTTCCCTAATGCAAAAGTCATGGCAGACCAGCTTGAAACGTGGCTGGTTAAGACAGGAAGGCATGTTTCTGCATCAATCGTGAGCGCATTTTTTGTGCAGCATAAATTATTTGTTGAACCACGTTTTGCGAGTGTCCCTACTTCAGGAGATGGAAGCGCCGCTGACGAGAGTATGGTGCACCCTGATACGAATGGTAGTTCGGAAGAGCTTCGGAATATCGAAAAAACGGAAACAGAAGGGTCGCAGGATTCATTGGTTCGGGCTTCCATAGACGAAGTTCGCAACTCAACAGACGAGCAACTTGCCGATTATGTTCTAGATGAAGATATCTCGGGACCGATTGAATTGCTTACCCAAGAAGATTTCGACGAGTCCGCCATCGAAACCGACTCAGCCCAGCTGCCTGTCATCTCAACAAAGGGAGACAACTTGTCCATTCGCCTCACTCCTGTGGGTCAAGCATCTCAAACAGAGGACCCACAACCACAGCTTAGCGGAAAATTTGATCACATCGATTTATCAAAAGAATGGTCCGATAATATTCGTAATGTTTCCGTCGCGGAGGCCCTTGAACATCTGGTCCGGAAAAAAGTCAGCGGCTCTATTCACTTCGAGCACAGCTCCATCAGTAAAGAAGTTTTCATCTCAACCGGGCGTTGCGTTGCCATACGCTCAAACGTCGGAATGGAAGATCTATCCGAAATGCTGGTCATGCAAAAAGTTGTCACTCGGTTTGAACTCGAGCGAATGGTTGTGGGTCGATCGATGAGCGACACAATCCTCGGAGAAAAGATGGTCCAAGCCAAGAAGGTGACTCCAGAGCGTTTCGCCAAGATTCATGGGCAACAAATTCAACAATGTCTCGAGGATGTTGTTGGCTGGAAAGCCGGGAAATTCACATTCCGAGCTATGCAGATCGAGCCCCCTTCTGTATTTCCATCCCTCCAAATTGAGTTACTGCTTTTGGCACACCTAGACGAAGATAGGTCTTAGACACGACGTTCAGTGTCCGAAACCGTCATAAAATACGTGGAATCCCGGAAAAAGAACTTTGAGCGTTGTCGCTCGCTAAAAAAAGCCAAAAAATGGACGATCAATTCTAATGACGAATAATGAGATTTCTGGCTAGAAGGCCGTATGGCAGACGATCGCGCGTATCGGATACAAATTAGTTTTATTCCTGAGAGCGAAAGCTTTCTCGCTAAAGCTCCTGAACTGGACCTGGAAACCTCAGGAGAAACTCGGGGTGAAGCAATCTCTGAACTCGAAGAACAGATTGAGGCCCGCATGATCGCTGCGGCAGAGGGCGACAAACTGCCTGATCCGATTGATGAAGAAGATCTAGATACAACCTTCGAAGTCGAGTTGGCACCCGTCCTCGTAAGAGATCTAAATTACTACGCTCGTCGATCAGGCGTTTCTCTGAATGACCTTGTTTCACAATTTATCACGCACGGTATTGGTAAATTAGAAGGCCGAATTGAGGCAGAAAAGAAGACCGCTGAAACAAATGAACCTCAAGAAGAGCGTCCGTCCCGAAGAAAATCTGGCGGGCGACGGCGGGGACGAAGGGACGGGCCCCGTCGAGATATTGACGATCAAGCAAACTTTTTAGAGTACGTTCGCGATTTAGAGCGCGGTAAAGGCGGCGGACGAAGAGGTCGGTAAGCTCATTCGAGCTTGGGTGTTACAGCCAAAAAGATAGCACTGGTTTCGCTTGTCTCGTGAGCCACAACAACTGTTGCATTTTTCTTTTTGTGTATGGTTTCCGCAGAAAACTTAAACGCATCGATCGCAACTTTCAGCTTGATGCTGCCGTCTTTGGCGAGCTCTCGAAAAGTTACTTTCAAGAGACGAGACTTGCGAAGTATCTCTAAAGAGATGCTCGAACCCTGCGAAACACTGGCTTGTAATTCATCGACTATGGTCGCTCCAGAAAAGCCTCGAAAAGCTTTCTTTAGTTTCGCCAATTTTGGGTCGAACTTTTTCAGCTTCGTTGAAGCCTCAATGACCTGAACTTCAATCTTCACCTCAGGTTGCGCCTCAACCGATGGGGCATACATAGAAAGGACAGCAACTACGGGTACAAATGTTTCAATCATTCGCATACTTCCTTATGTATTCCCGGAATAATGAGTAGGCGCAAGTGTAATCAAGAGGCACTTGCTAGCCAAATCACCGTGAGATCTTCCGATTGAGATAAAGTGACTGTTCCCTCAAACTGAACAGCCTCTACGAGCACGCGATGCTCAGATTCGACAACAGGAAGAGATTCCTCGGGAGACAGAGGCGCTCGAACAAAAAACAAAGCAACCGCTAAGGCAAAAGCAGCAGATCCCCAGGCCAAAGGGACAGGACGGAGGAAAGCCCCAAAAAACTCTAAGATTCTTTCGCCTAAGGTTTTGCGATTATCCTCTATGCGGTTCTGTAATTCAGAGAAAAAATCACGCTCAAACCGAGCTTCCTGAGCGTCAACCGAAACCTCAATATCCTCACGCAGGTATTCGACTGTTTGTTCCGCCAGCGGCAAACGGGCATTTTTGATTTGGTCACGATGAACGGCATCAATGACTTGCTCAGTAAATGCAGACCATTGTCCTTCGCGAGATGAAAGTGCTGAGTGCTTCCAAGCTGCGAGGTCGGGCTCAAATTCTAGTTCAAGCGTCGCATTAACATCTCGTTCGACTCGGTCTTCGACCTCAGCTTGAAACAAAGACCAATCAATAGATTCAGCCTGGCTCTCAAATTCCTGTCGCAAAAAGCAAGAAGCCGTATTCCACGACGGATCTTTTGCGCGGAGATAATCCTCTGTTTCTCGCTCAACTCGGTCTTCGACCTCAGCTTGAAACAAAGACCAATCAACAGATTCCAGTTGCTCGCGAGCGTCAGCTCTCAATCTCTGAAGGATGAGAGACATCGAGGCACTCTGCGAAGCCAGTTGGGAGGTACTGACTACACCTTCCGGTTCATTGGAATCTTTCTTCGTCATAGACAGATTTAGCTCCTTTGAGGGCTCAACTGAAAGGAAGCAGCTGGACTGGTACCGTCCTCTACATAGGGAGCGAGAAGCTCCTGAAGCTTTCTTCGAGCGTGAAAAAGACGACTCATGACGGTTCCTTTTGAAACCTTCAGTACTTCAGCGATCTCGTCGTAACTCAACTCTTCTATTTCTCTTAAAACGATGATGGCACGATGCTTTTCAGAAAGCTGACTGAGAGCAGTTTGGATGATTTCCCCTAGCTCTTTTTGATCGGCTACTCGACTCGGATGGCTCTGTCTTGGTGCCTCTTCGGCTACAGCCGCTTCGAGCATCCGATTTGAGTCTATTTCTACGAAACTTCTGCGACCCTTCGACCGCATAGAATCGATACATAAGTTGTAAGTAATGCGATAAATCCAGGTATAAAACCCTGATTTTCCTTGGAATCTGCCCAAATTTCTATAGGCTTTCACGAATGATTCTTGTGCAATATCCCAAGCATCATCGTGATTACGAACTATTCCATAAGCGACGGCATAAACACGCCGCTGATAACGTTCTACCAAGCATCGGAAAGCTTCTTGATCACCGGACTGCGCACGTTCGACCCAGGTCTTCTCTTGCGCTTTTTGTCGGGTTTTCTCGATTTTTTCATCTGGGTCCATGGTTTTACTCTCTGCAGACATCGTTTTGGTCTCCCGCAACATAGACGATCACGCGCATAATTTCATTCAAAGTGAGCGCGCTCACTCAAGATGGTATATGAACACTTTGCTCGGGTGAATCCAAGCCATGTTACCGTTATCGCGAATGCCACAGGCAAACCTTCCGAACAAACTTACTCAGATCATCGCACAAGTTCGGCGATATCGACGTAGAGCCACCCACTTTAACGGAAGCCTCGTTCTCGGACTAGGATTCTGCGTCGTCTTGGTTATCGGCACGCTGTTACATCACTTAGGTGTCGTGGCTGTGAACTTGGCGATATTCGAAATCCTCGGACTGATTGCTCTCGTAAGCTGGGTCTTCTATCAATACGTCTGGCAAGTTCATCAAGAGACAAAAGATGAAATTAAAAACGCTCGATGGCTGGACCAGAAATATGACTCCAACTCAAAATACTCCAGCATTCAATCTGCACTTGAGCTCGCTCGGGATGAAGGGAAATATCAAGAGAGTTTAGGACTCACCCAACACAGTGTTGAAGTCATTGCAAATGCATCGCAATCCTTAGATCCCAAATCGCTTGTCGCCTCAGAAAACTGGCCAAAAGTTAAACGACTCGCCCTAAGCCTCATGAGCGCGTTGGCTACAATTTCTTTGCTCGCTGTCATTTGTCCAAAAGATCTTCACGCAAGTATGCGTGCCCTTACTTCTTTGAGTGAACTCCAGAGACTGGCACCCACAGTACCCAGCTTACGACTCGACGAATTCCACATCACCTATCGCCCGCCTTCTTATGCAAAGAGAAAAAGTTACAGTCGAAGAATTTCGTCAGGAAAAATTCGGGCGCTACCCGGAACAGAGATAACGATTAAGACGACGTCGCGGCAAAAAGTCCAAAGCGCAACCTTAGTACTCATTCATGGGACCGACGCTGACAAAACCGAAAGCAGAACCGCGGCAAAAGTAACCGAAAACTCTACTGGGTCAATTGTAAGCACGAGCTTCATCGTAAGCCGCGCCGGAGCCTATCGTTTTGAAGCTCTAGGTACAGACCAACAGGCCTATCGGGAAAAAACGGACCACCGTATCGAACTAGAGGTAGACCTCCCCCCGCGCGTGACGCTCCATAAACCTACCGAAGAATCTCTGGAAGTAAATGCGAAAGATATCGTCGATATAGACTTTTCTGCCAATGATGATTTTGGGCTGGGCGAGACCTTCGTAGTTTGGCGTATTCTTGGGACAGCCCAAGAAGGCCGTCAACTCCTGAGCGCCGCGAGTTCTGGCAAGAAAAGACACGCAGACCAAGGCGTTTTTGATCTGTCTAAACTTGAACTCAAGCCGGGCGACAGAATCGCCTACTCCGTCGAAGCACAAGATAATGACACTGTTAATGGCCCGAAGTTCGGCGCAAGCCGAACTCAGGAACTCCGGATATATTCTGAGCGTGAGCATCACCGTGAAGTTGTAGCGATGCAACAAAAAGCGCTCGATTCACTTATTCACATATTGGGTGACAACCTTGAGACGGAAGTAAACACAAGCCTGCAAGGCAACGACCTAAATGGCTTGTTCAAATTTCTTCAAACAATGCTTGGTAAAGCAACCGAAACCAATACTCTTCTCATTGAGACAGTTGCTGCGATAAAAAAAGACCCCCTAGGACGTAAAGAGGTGGCGACCGCATTCGAAAAAACTCGACGCGAACTAAACCGCGACCAAAGACGACAAGACACCGCCCTCAGAAAGTCGGAGCGAGAGGCAGGGACCTCGAGCAAGCGAGCGCCCTCTTCTCTTCGACTCAATAAACGGGCGCAAAACACGATGGTTCGGAATTTAGAAAAAAACGTCGTATATCTTGCTGACTTACTGAACGACCAGCTCATGCTCGACGCTGAAGAGCTGACCAAGTCATTACGAGAGCAACAAGAAGCTCTCCGAAACGCGCTCGAAGAATACAAAAACGCGCCAACTGAACAGAAAAAGCAAGCGTTGATGAGAGCCATCCAAGATATCAAAAAGCGCATGAGTGAAATCTTGGCAGAACTCTCAAAAGTTCGTGGATCAATTCCACAAGACTTTGTGAACCAAGACGCTTTGAAAACCGAAGACACAATGGACAACCTGAGCCAAATCGAAAATATGATTCAGGAAGGTAATCTTGATGATGCCATGAACGAGCTAGAAAAAATGCTCAACGGTACTGAGAAGATGCTTTCGGAGATGCGAGATGGACGGGAAGAGCTCGGCGAAAGAGAGTACTCAGAAATAACAAAAAAGGCAGAGAAGATGTACGAAGACCTGAAGGACATCGAAAAAAAACAGCGTGAGCTGAGCCAAAAAACGGAAGAAAAAGCGAAGAAAGTGCTAGAGCGGATGAAAGAAAGGCTGGGCAATCCAGATGAGTTCGTAAAGAAACAAATCGAGCGGATCCAAAAAATTGAAAAAAATATGAAAGACGCTAAACCAGGGGCACACGTCACTGAAGGAGACCTCTTTCAGCAGTCCGAAAGAAGAGTCAATGACACTAAACGGGCACTTGAAGCAAAGGACTTTGGCGCGGCAAAAGAAATGGCTGAACAAGCTATGAAATTCCTAGGGCAACTTCAAAGAGACACTCAAGATCGTGCGGAAGCTCTTAATCGGTTTGGAACAGAAAGAAAGCGAGCCAATGAAGCTAAAGAGGCGATTGAAAAAATCAAAAAGACTCAACCAGAAATGCAGAAAATCTGGGACGACATTAACAAGCTCATGCCGAACCAAGAACAGCTCTTTTCAAAGAAAGAGCAAAAGCAAATGAAGGAAATGGCGAAGAGTCAGCAGCAGCTAGAGCAGCGCGCGCAGCAGCTAAAGCAACAGCTTTCAGAATTGTCACAAGAACTACCGATGGTCGGAGAAGGGTTGCCACAAATGCTTGATCAAGCAGGGCAAGCCATGAACCGGTCCTCTCAACAACTCGGGAAGTCAGATGCAACAGGGTCAAGAGGGCAGCAACAGCAAGCACTCGACGCACTGGGCAAATTTAGAGACGCCCTCGATCAAATGGGACAACAAGGTTCCGGGCAGGGAGGCGGCATGCCGATGCCATTTGGACAACAAGGAATGGGGCAACCAGGAGGTAAAGGTTCTCGAGGAAGAGATCCACGATCTAACGAAAAGGTAGCTATTCCAAAACCAGAGCAATACAAGGCCCCGGCGGAGTTCAGAGAAGAAATTTTAGATGCAGCGAAACAAGGAACCGTAGAACAATATAAGGATGCTGTTCGAGAGTACTACGAGGAGATAGTGAAGTGAACAAAGCAAGGTTCGCCAAGTTAGTCTCCGTCTTTGCCATGGCACTCATCACTGGTTTTGGCGGCAGCCAAAATGCGCAGGCAGAACCATCTCTAGACGCGTTAAAAGCTGGTTTCGAATCGATTCAAGAATGGCAAATCGATAAAGCTCGGGAAATCGCGGAAGAACTATACGACGAGCACCCCGACGACCCTCTCGTACTGTCCCTGTTGGCCCAAGTTAAATTACAAACGTCTGATTATGCGGGCGCCGTACATTATTTCGAGGCGGCAAAGAAAAATGGAGCACCAGATGTCGTATTGTCTGACGCTCCTCTCGCAGAAGCGGCAAAGGTTGCAACCAAAGGGTACGTCGAGACAGTAAGCGAAAACTTTATTGTTAGACACGAACCAGGGAAAGACGCAGTGCTTGTTCCCTACGCCATTGATACGCTTGAGATGACTTTGGATAGCGTGGGCAAGTTGTTAGGGTGGAAGCCAAGCTCAAGGATTATCGTAGAGTTCTATCCTAGCGCGGCTACCCTCGCAGCGGTCTCAACGCTCACGGAGGAAGAAATTGCCAACTCGGGCACGATTGCGCTTTGCAAATGGAATCGCCTAATGGTGACCACACCTCGCGCCATTGTGTTTGGCTATCGATGGCGCGACACTCTTTCCCATGAACTTGTTCACTTGTTGATCAGTGGTGTCTCCAAAAACTCCGTCCCTATTTGGCTGCATGAAGGTATCGCAAAATTCACGGAAACAGCATGGAGGGCAGAACCTGGCTTAGCTCTTTCAGTAGAAGCACAAGAGCGACTCAAAGAGGCGGCCAAGAAGGGAACTCTGATTCCATTTGCAAAAATGCATCCTTCAATGGCGAAACTGGAAACCCAGGAAGAGTCCTCGCTCGCTTTTTCGGAAGTGTTTACATTCATCGAGTTTCTCTGTGAACGCAAAGGCTGGAAAGGGATGCGAGAACTTCTCGCTTCACTATCGAAAGGTGTGCCCATGGAAGTCGCTATTGAAAAAATTCACGGGATGCCGTTTGGAGCGCTTACAGAGAAATGGAAAGCTGCCCTTCCGAAGCGTAAAATTCTCACAGCAGGCCGACAAAAAGGGCAAGACCGTGAGCTGGTAATCAAAAAGCGAAGCAACACCCCTGACGACAAATTCCATGGGCTGTCGAAAAAAGCTCGACGGTTCGCCCGTGCCGCTGATCTTTTATACGCTCGCGGGCGAATGGTGGCAGCTCAGAAAGAGTTAGAAAAAGCGTACACGATTACTGAATCACCACTGCTCAGTGCAAAGATTGCCAATATAGCACTCGCTGTGAATGATCTGCCGGGTGCAGAGAAAGCGGCAAAGCGCGCTATCGATGGAGTGCCAGATTTGCCAGGACCCAACCTCACTCTCGCAGAGGCTCTTGTGCGACAAGAACGTAGTGATGAAGCTATGGAGCCTCTTGATACAGCGATTGATATTAATCCCTTTGACCCCCGAGTCCATAGTCTGCTTCTCGCTGTTTTAGGTCCAGAAGGGAACCGTAAAAAAATTGAGCAAGCACAAATCGCACTGGGTGTTTTGCAACAGTCATTCCGGCCACGTGCACCAGACCTCGGGTCTGGCGCACGGGTTCAGTTTTCATCTTCGGGCTTCTCTCGCATTTTTATTGTCCAGAAGGGAGACTATGGAGCCCGTGACTTAGCCACCGGAATGAGTACACCTTCAGCACCAATCACTTTACGGCCAGGTCCGACCACGATTAAACTCGTTCCACCGGTTGGCGAACCTACGCTTCATGAAGTAGAGATTGAGGCGTCCACAACACCAGAAGATGTGACGAAAGTACGATTAGGAAAATAAGGAAACTGATGACAGACCAAAATTCAAATGAAACGCCAAACGACGTTAGTCTCATTCGGGAGTTGAGTGAGGCCGCAGAATTAACAAAGAAAGCGCTGGGCCAAAGGGTGATTGGTCAACAAGACGTCATCGAAAATCTTCTAATAGCTCTGCTGGCTAAGGGCCATGCATTATTTGTAGGCGTTCCAGGACTAGCGAAGACATTACTTATCCAAACCTTGGCTGAAGTTTTGGCTTTGGACTTTAATCGGATCCAGTTTACCCCTGACCTTATGCCTTCGGACGTGACTGGCACAGACGTATTGGAGCAAGGCGATGACGGGCGTAGATCCTTTCGGTTTGTCAAAGGACCTATTTTTACAAACCTTCTCCTCGCGGATGAAATCAATCGCACCCCCCCGAAAACGCAGGCAGCACTTCTGCAGGCGATGCAGGAATTTCAAGTGACTGCTTCGGGGGCGACACATTCTATTGGACAACCGTTTCATGTGTTTGCAACTCAAAACCCAATCGAGCAAGAGGGAACATATCCTCTTCCTGAGGCGCAAATGGATCGATTTATGTTCATGCTCGACGTTGGTTATCCCAGCGAACAGGACGAAATCGAGATTGTCCGGTCGACAACTGGTGAGGAGCGACCTCAGCTCGAGAAGGTACTTACACCAGAAAAGATACTTCAATATCAGGAGCTCGTGCGGCGAGTGCCGGTGGCAGAAAATGTTGTTCATTATGCAGTAGGCCTCACCCGAGCAACTCGCCCGGCATCTTGTAGCGAACATCTTTCGGACGAACTGGCCGGGAGAATACGAGAATTTGTTTCTTTTGGAGCTGGTCCGAGAGCATCTCAGTACTTAGTCTTGGGAGCGAAAGCACGCGCTGCACTTCAAGGACGAAGTACCCCAAGTGTTGAAGATATTCGCCATATTGCGGTTATTGTCCTCGCGCACCGCGTAGTCACTAATTTCCACGCGGAAGCGTCAGGGGTCTCGTCTTCAGACCTCGTAAGAGAAGTCGTGCAAGGCTTCAAACCGAATGGGTGAAACGAATAAAACAAATGGCCAGCAGCGCCAGTTGAACGTTGAGGTACTGGCAGAGATAGGCTCTCTGAGTTTTCGCGCTCGAACACTCGCCGACAGCGTCTTGCATGGTATGCATCGCTCTAAACATCACGGAAGCAGTGTAGAATTTTCGGAACATAAGAAATACTCGCCGGGCGATGATATTCGTCATTTGGACTGGCGAGCCTATGCACGTCATGATCGGGACTACATCAAGCAGTTTGAGGACGAAGCAAACCTCAGTGCTTTGCTTGTAGTTGATGTCTCGGGGTCAATGAAGTATCGACGCGAGGGTGCAGAAAAACAGCTTAGTAAACAAGATTACGCGATGACTTGCGCTGGTGCTCTCGCCTATCTTCTCGCTCGACAAGGCGATGCAGTGGGGCTGGCAAGCTTCGCAGATGAGTTCAACATAGAAGTTCCTTCACGTGCCCGACGTGGTCAACTTCAAGAAATTTTTTCTAAACTAGAAGCACTACAGTCATCAGGAACAACTCGGTTCGGTAGTGCTCTCAATCAACTAGCAGAGGGAATATCAAAGCGAATGTCTCTCATCGTTTTTTCAGATTTGCTTGATACAAATTCGGAAGCACTTCAAGCTCTCTCGCGAGTCGCGGCCCGTCGACACGATGTAACCTTATTTCATTTGCTTGATCCTGATGAGTTGGACTTTCCATTTGAAGGCAGCACTTTATTTACCGATCTTGAGGGAGATCGCAGCGTGCCTATCGATGCCCACGCGATAAAATCTGCATATCTAAAAGAGATGGACTCTTTTCTTCATGACGTAAAGGTTCGCGCGCGTAGTGCTCGAGTCGACTATGAACTCGTGCGGACTGACCAGTCTCCGACTCGATTACTTAGTCGCTACCTAACGATTAGGGCATCGGGGCGAGGGAGTCTCACATGAGTTTTCTGAAACCTGGTATGCTCTTCGGATTGCTCGCAGCCTTGATTCCGATCATTATTCATCTCATTCACAAAAGAAAACCTCGCAAACATGAATTTGCGGCAATTGAATTTGTGATTCGTAGTGTTCAGAGGATTGAACGCCAGTGGCGACTAAGACGTTTTTTGTTGCTTGCATGCCGCATGCTGCTCATCGCAGCCCTTGTCTTCGCGGCGGCTCACCCTATGACTGGAGTCAAGTCCTCCGCTTTGGCCAAAAACAAGGGCCCAAAGAGAATTGTTATGATTATAGACGGCTCTTTATCAATGCGATCAAAGCCGGATGGTGGGCGCTCAGGATTTGCAGAAGCTAAATCGATCGCTCGTCAAATCATTGAGCAAATGACAGCATCAGATCAGATGCTCATTGTATTGGCTGAACGCAAACCCAGATTGATTGTCGAAGAATTCAGCAACGCGAAAGCATCTCTTCTTCAAGCGGTCACAAACCTTGAAGCGACGTATGCGGCGGCCGAGATCTCTGACGCAGTCAATGTAGCCGGGGAACTCTTGAGCACGGTAGACGGAGACGTTTCGCAAAAAGAAAGCCAAAAAGAGGCAACAGAGACATCTAAGCATATTATCATCTTATCTGATCTTGCTGCACACAGTTTTCAGCAGGCAGCATCGTTGACGCCGGAGATAAATGCGAGCGTCGTTAACGTATTCGAAAGCATAGACAGAGAAGAGTTCGATAACTATGGTATTTCGCAATTGGAAATACTATCGGCTCCCGGTTCGGAAGTGAATGCTATGCAGGCACGAGTACGGATTCGCTCGTATGTTTCCGACGAAAGCTCAAAGGGAACGAGCGCTTCGAAGAACATTAATTGGGTGGGACCAGACGGTACCGTCGCTGAAGCGAGTGTGAGTATTGTTGGAGGTAATGAAACCCAGAGGGTTTTAGAACATTCGTTCACGGACCAAAAGAGGTTTGCTGTATCTGTTGTACTCGAGGACGATGTGCTTACAGAGGATAATCAACGCTTTGCGATGGTGAATATTGAGTCGCGGGTACGAACCCTAATTATCGATGGTCAGCCGTCCGGACTACCAAAAGAGGACGAGATTTATTATTTCGAAAGAGCGTTTGCGGCAGGAGCATCCGAGCAACCAGCACCCAAAATTATCCTCTCAGATGACCTGCAAGCCCAAAATCTAGATTTATTCGACGTCGTTGTTTTGGCGGGAGTAAATAGTATTACTACTAGCGATGCAAAAAAGATTGAGACCTTTGTGGAGTCGGGAGGAGGCCTACTGATTTCGTCAGCGCAATCAATGGATATAGAGCAGTTCAACGGCGTTTTTGCTCGCTTGCTTCCTCGTACGTATCGCGGATTTAAGGAACGCAAAGCATTGAGAGAGCGGAAAAAAAATGATGATTCGCTTTTGCTCGGGGAACTGAATCTAGCACACCCCGTACTGTCTGTTTTTCGGGGAGACGCCTTACAAGGCCTAAAGTCAACTCGAACTCAAGGCTATTTTCTTCTGCAGCCTAATCGGAACAGGTCCGCGGACGTTCTGGCTACTTTTGAAGACGGTCAGCCTGCACTCATTGAAAGTCAAATAGGCGGCGGTAAAGTTATCGTCCTCACAACTTCTATTGATCGCGATTTGACCGACCTAGCGATACGGCCAGCTTTTGTCCCACTCGTTCGGCAACTCGTTTTATATCTCGGTGATGCGCTGGCTCCTCCGGATAACCGCCGCACTCTGATAGGAGATGCGAGAAGAATCCGGGTCCCGAAAAATGTGTCCGAGTTAGAGATTACTGATCCAAACGGAGAGATTCATTCAGTATCTACGCAACTCGAAGACAAAGACTGGTTGTTCACAAAAACAGCATTGCCCGGATATTACCAAGTCAAAGCGGTTACAAGCGGTGAGTCGCAAAGGGTCGCGAAAGAAGATTTTGTAGTGAATGTGGATCGACAAGAGTCGAACCTTGAGACACTCACTGCGCAAGAAGCGATAGCAGCACTTCGAGGGCAAGATATCAAAAAACAAAATGAGATCGCGGAGGCATCTGCATTTACGTGGGACACGGGAAATAACAGCGATCCAAATCGATTCTCTCAATGGCTACTTATAGCGATGCTTTGTTTTTTCTTGATGGAGAGCCTTTTGACGGCGCAGCGGAGAAAATCAAAAGAAGACCGAAGCAATACCTCGCGCGAAAGCGTCGGAAGAATATAGCGATTATAACTTCGCCTTTCGACGGCGACCTCGACGACGCTTTTTTCGTTTCTTTTTGGAGCCACTATTTTCGGCTTTAGAAATCGTCTCTTCATTTTGGCTCAATAGGCTAAAAGCCGCATACGCGAGCCGAGCAATGACTTCATCCCGCTTAACGCCTTTACTGCCCTTGATACATGCGGAGAAAACAAATGACTTTTTATTAGGTGTTTCAACAATGCCGACATCGCAGGTTCTTCGATATTGTGTGCCGGTTTTATGGGCAATGGGCGTAGTTGGAGGCAAATAAGCAGAGATGCGGCCCGCGCCTGTTTGAGTACCCTTGAGAATATCAATCATCATTTGACTTGCGGTCGAGCTGACAACATCCCCTAAATAGAGATCCTCAAGAAGTTGTCCTATGGACTCCATGGTCGCCGAGTTGTATCCCATTTTGTAATAGGAGCGGTAAGCTCGGTCGATACTACGGGATGTAATATTTGACCCACCGGAGCCCAAGTATTCGCGGATTTTTTTAGCTTTAGCCTCTCCACCTTTTGAAAAGTCAATGGAACGAAATTGGCGCGGAGTGAAAGCTGCGATTCTAGAATCAAGTTGTCCAAACACAAGATGGCGTACGTCAAGTAAACGGGTAATCTGCCCGATGCCACGGTAGCCGCGTGCTTTACTGCCAGCATTGATGCGCTCTAAGCCTATCAAGTTCGCGACTAAGTCACTGGCGGCGTTGTCTGATTGCTGAATCATAGATTCGACAAGGACACGCACCGGAAGGCGAGCACCTATCGGTAAATAATTGAAAAGAGGTGAACCGCTACGCACGTCTTCGGATGTAAATTCGACGTAATCGTCTAGGCTGAGTTTACCGCGTTCAACCTGATCGAATAACTCAACCATAAATAAAATCTTAACGACGGAGGCGATATACGTCGGAGTGGCCGCGTTGTGCGTGTAACGAATGCCAGTGCTCAGGTCTTTTACGTAAAGATGAATCTGACCACTAAAGCCGGCCTGATACATTTTAAGAACTTCGTCCTGAAGTTGTCCTGGCCATGAAGCGAACTGGGCCTTTTCATTTTCGGCCCTTGCCGAGTTCACCCCGCACAAAAAAAGCGCAGCCATTATGCTTAACAGATATCGACGCACTGACGGACCTATCTGGTCATACTCAACCCATAAATGGAAGGTATTCGCAGACAATTAGACTCTTAGCGGCGGGATTTATTCGATTTACCATGGGCGCGCACCGCCAGGTCATAGGCTTTTCTCGCGATTGAGGCCATGGTCGCTTCTGCGAGCTTACGGTCCTCACCACCCGCGAGACAGCCTGCAAAAACCAAGGGTTCACCACTGGGTAACCACATGGCTCCGTAGTCACAAATGCGCTCCCACTGGCTGCCCGTTTTATGTGCCACACGGGTTCCGCGCGGTAACTTGCCCATCATTCGATTCCGACTCGTCTTGGCATTACTCATAATCTCGAGCATTTCTCTGCTGGCTTTTTCGCTCACGAGTGTTTTCGCAAGCAAAGCTTCAATAATGTTTCCAAGCGTTTCTACCGGCACGTGATTAACCTTGGTTTGATAAAACCGGTTATAAGCAGCATGAAGTTGATCCACGGTATGGGTTCCGCGAGGCCGGCCAAGAAATTTCTCAAGTTGTCGAACGTGACTTTTCCAGCCCCACGTCCACCGAACTTTTCGAACTTGTAAATTAGTGAGGTCGTCAGCTCGATAATCGAGCTCACGAAAGACGCCTTCTCGGACGTCGAGAAGAGTAACCAAAGGGTTAACCATATTAAAGCCTTCAGCTCTCATTCCTCGATTGATATTTTCTATGCCTACGTAATTCGCCAGCATATCGCTCGCGGCGTTGTCACTCGCCTGAATCATGAGAGTTACAAGCTTCTTCACGCTCAACATCGTGCCTAAAGGAACTCGACCAAGCCGAGGTGCTCCATCACGCTGTGCTTCTGATTTATAGGGTATTCTATCATTGAGCGAGATAAGACCTTGAGAAGCCTGACGGTAAACCTCGATCATGAAAGGAACTTTTACCCCCGAAGCGATGTAGATAGGTTCGCTGGCGTCATGCCGGTAGTGCAAATCCAGCTTAGGATCAGATACGTAAATTGAAATTCTTCCCTTGAAACGTTGTGCAAGTCCTGCAATCTCTTCGTCCAGTGCCTGTTTCCAATCACGTTCCGTCTTCGTTGAAGCGGAAGCGATACCTGGCAGCAGGCACATAATGGAAGCCAGAATGAAACTTCGTCGCTGTGTTTTCCTTCTCACCACTCGGTGTGTTTTTTATATCGTTTGTAGTGCGTTTGTCGTCGGACAAGTGTTGGGTTGTGCAAACCGATACGGGAAAGGCCCAAAACGGAGCATTTCTCAGTTTCGAGCTGAAAAAAGAGCTGCACAGCGAGAAAACCTGGAAGAACCAAGCGATCCAGCTCTGATACCAAAAGCTCGTACCCCTATGCGGGTCTTAGAATCCTTGGCCAAGTCGGTGCGAGCCTCTCATATTCGAATTCAAAATACCTGTGTAGAGGGTAGTGCACGAAGCTGCTACCGGCAGGCATTAGATCGAACCTTTCTACAACTCGACTCGTTATCAGAACGACCCGAACGCAACGTCCGCATACTTCAGTTGGGCGACTCGCATATAGCAGGCGACTACATCACGGGCACTGCTAGGCAACGATTGCAAGAGCGTTTTGGCAATGCAGGACGTGGTTTTGTTCACGTCGAACAGAAAGCCCCTTACGGTGGCCGCCGACTAAAAAGAACTGGACCGTGGAGACGAGCACGCATCGTCGATCAAGGACAAGCCGGAAACGATTTCGGATTTTCTGGCATGAGTTATGAGTCTGTCGGTAATAATGCGAGTATCGAATACAAACTCAGTGATGAAGCGCGGATCTATGTTCATTATTTAGCAAATCCAAAAGGTTCCGTTCTCAAACTGAGCATCAACGGAAAAAACATTGGAACTTTGGATACCTATTCGGAAACAAAGAAAACAAAGAGTCGAGGCTTTACCGTTCCTAAGGCGTCATCAAGTTCGAGTTCGGAAAAGAAGGTACTTACGATCCGTTCAGAAGGTCCAGGAAGCCGTATCTTCGGAATCAGCTATGAGCGGAAAGACAAAGGACTTTTCTATGATTCGATCGGTCCTGTCGGCGCCGATGCTAAAGTTTATCTTTCAATGGGTCGAAGAAGCTTCGTCGAGCAATTGCAAGAACTCAAACCGGACCTTGTAATCATTATGCTCGGCGGTAATGACGCTATGCGAGTAAGAAAAAAAACCGCTACAATTCAGAAGATCGGAGAAGAACATAAAAAGCTAATTGAAGTCGTGCAATACGCACTACCAAACTCTGATTGCATGTTGTGGTCGCCTATGGACGCGGGAAAAATGAAAGGCGGCCAGATTGTAAGCAAAACTTTCATCAGCGAAATTAGATACATTCAACAAAAGGTCGCGGTCGAGAAAGGCTGTGCTTTTTGGGACATGTATCAAGCAATGGGTGAGGAAGGCTCTGTCGCTCGTTGGTCAAAGAGAAGAATAATGAATAAAGACCTTATTCACCCCAGACGAAAGGCGGGAGAGCTGCTTGGGTATCTCTTCGCTGAAAGCTTTCTAAGAGCCTACGATCAAGCAGAGTAAATTCGAGATTGCTGGTTGGTCAATATAACCAGCAACTCCTATGAGTGAGGAAACAATAAGCAATGGCGCTACACTCTACGACGAACCGAGGGCAGAACGCAGCGTGCTCTTGAGTTGAACGCGAAGAACGTCGCGACCAGATTGGCGAAGAGCGTGAACGTCGCCGGCTGCTTGCGCACAGAGTAATTGGGCACATTCCGTTGTTGAATCTTCAAGAGACGGTGTAAAGACGACAAAGCGTGCCTTGTCTGGACCTCCTTTATGAAGTTGGCCAGACGCATGAAGGTACGACGGACCGAAACCAAGAGTTGTTGCCAAGTGCGTTTGATTTCGAATCTTCAAGCGCAATGCTTGTAGGAGTTCTTCAGTCTCATTGGTTTCATCAACGTAAGCAAGTAAAGCTGCATAAGCGCCCGTACCTGCGCCTTTCGCAAATTCTACGATTGTCTCGTCAAGTCGAGAAACACTCCCTAGAGTACTTGTTCCGAAAATAGTGACATTTTCATCGTCATGAAGAACTTCTTCACCCGATAAAGGAAGATTCAAATCGAGCGTCGTTTCTGAACTTAGAAATTCACGACTCAGCTTCTTACTCAATTCCACATTAGGTTGGTCAAATGGATTGATCTCTAGGACATGAGCGGCAGTAGAGACAGCTATGTGCCACAAGAAAAATTGCTGACCAATCATATCACAGGAGTCCATTCGAATTTCGATATGTGGATGACCTTCAGCCTCTAAAGCAGCCAAGCGGGAGCTGACCTTCTCTCCACCCAACAGTAGCGACACAAACAATCGATCGTTGCCATACTTTTCGGGACTAGTGATTGATTCGCCATCAATGACCACTAAGCCTTTTCCATCTTTACCGAGACTCTCATCGACGAGTTGTTGAAGATATGGACCAAAACCACTCAACTCACGCGATAAAGAAAGAGTTAGCTTATTGTAACCAGCTTTAGCAAAAACACCCAGCGCCGCACCTAACTGAACACCTGGGTTTTGCGGAGCTGGAGAGCTACCGTGACAGCTTCCGATCATTGCTTCTGTATGAAATAAAACAGAACCTAAATCTTGGTCGAGCAGGGCCGGAGCACCCAGACCAAAGCCGATCAGAGAAGCAAAACGACCACCAACGTCTGGTTCTGCGTGCAGCACGCCGGCAAAATTTCGCTCTTCCGCTAAGGTTTCCAGCGCTGTATCAGGGTCGGTAATGGCATACCAGACGGCCTCTTCACCGACTTTATCCCAAAAATAGTCTGCAAGCGTTCGCGTTTCTGCTGTCGTGCCACTCTTGCTCGCTACGATGAATGCCGTGTTATCAAGTTCAATCTGACTCTCGATCCGCTGAATCGATTCTGGATGCGTGGACTCCAAAAAGAATAAATGTGGTGCATCCTCGCCGCGTGGAAGAAGTGAAGAAAATACTCGAGCTGATCGAGATGAACCACCGGTTCCGAGCCAAACAACGTACTCAACACCACTATCTTCCAAATCTTCGGCGAAAGCAGAGAGACCTAGCAATTGATCCGCTAACTCATCTGCATGCATCATCCAGCCCCATCGATCTTCTTTTTCACTTCCGGCGTAAAGACGTGAGTCGCGCTGCCACAAGCGACGAACAAAAGCGCTCTTACGCAGTGACTCGATGGTCTGGTCAATTTCTTCAATGTGATTTGGTGCTTTGACTAAAACAGAACTGAGTTCAGCATCAAGAAGGTCGCTCCGTCGTGATTCGACCGTTCCCAGGAGTTCATCGAAAGCATCGGCAAATGCAATTACGCCTTTATCGAGAAGTTCTGATGTCACTTCGTTGAGGTCGACTCCTGTTTTTTTAAGGCTCTCTACTAAAGCAGAAGCTTCATCAATTCCTTCAAGTAGTTTTGCATCACTTTTTCCATGATCCTTGAAAGCGTGAAAGGTCTTTTCTGGAACGGTGTTGACTGTTTCAGGACCAATTAGTTCTTCGACGTAAAGAACGTCAGAATATTCTGGATTCTTAGTTCCAGTGCTCGCCCAGAGAAGACGTTGAGGCTGAGCACCTTGTTCGACAAGTTTTTTGAATCGCTCATGCTCACAAATATTTTTATACGACTGGTAAGCAACCTTCGCATTTGCGATAGCAATCTTACCGCTCAAATCTTGCATAAGTTTTTTTGTTTCTTCATCAGCATCAGATTCGAGGGCAGCAAACCGTTTTTCGATCAACGCGTCGATGCGACTAATGAAAAAGCTTGCTACGCTGGCTACGTGAGTTAAGTCTCCGCCGTGTTCTGCACGAGCTTCGAGTCCTCTTATGTATGCCCAAGCGACCGCTTCGTACGTTTCAACCGAAAACAAAAGAGTGACATTCACATTGATGCCTGAAGCAATGCAATGTTCGATCGCCACAAGTCCTTCTTCAGTCGCGGGTATCTTGATCATCACATTTTCGCGTGCAACTTCAGTCCAAAGCCGTTCGGCTTCTTCAATCGTTCCTTGACTGTCGTACGCAAGATACGGAGAAACTTCTAAACTGACGTAACCATCTAATCCGTTAGTTTCATTGTAGACCCCAAACAAAACGTCGGCGGCCATTTGAATGTCGGTGATCGCAATACGCTCAAAAACATCCTTGGGAGTTCCTCCGCTGGCTACAGAGGCTCTCATCGCTGGGGCGTAGTCTTTTGAACCACCAATGGCCTTATTGAAGATCGAAGGATTACTCGTGACTCCTCGAACGCTGTCTTCAATAACCATTCGATGAAGTGTTCCGTCCCAAATCATATTCCGCTGAATATAGTCGAACCAGATACTTTGCCCATGGGCTGTTACTTCGGCAATTACAGTCATGGCTAGGAGCTAGGGCCTAGTGGGCGCGTAGTCAATCGCTCTACTCGAGAGATTTTCGAGATGTCGGTAGTTCTTCGATTTACAGCAGCAAGTGAGAACGGGTACAAGGGAGTATGTCCTTTTGGACCACTTGGTTACCGTTCGGATTTTTGGAGACCTCCGCGTCTCAGCGCGAGAAAGCGCTGAAAACCCCGTGTATTGAGGAGATCGAAGATTTCTCAGTTGCTTTGACCTGTATTGCCGATGGGAGGCAGAGCAAGTCAGCGCTTCCGCTAGAAAGTGAATATTTTCAGGGTGCTATCTATTCATCAAGAGGGCGCGGATACGCTCGATATAATGAAGATGCGGGTGCACTCTTTCGAGACCAACAAGGACGCGTATATGCGGTCGCGCTGGATCAAGCAGGAGGACTCGGAGGACGAGTTAGGGGACGTGCCTCAGCCCTTGCAGCTGAAGCAATGTTGCGAGGCTTTCAGAACCTGGCGCGGAATGACTCCTCAAATGGGAGTGAAGAAGTAGATCCTATCGATGTCATGCTCGGCACTTTTCTCTCTGCCCACAAACTTTTGCTGGATAGAAAAGAGGGAGAAGTCACTACTGCAGTGGCTGCGTACCTGGAGCCAAACGCAGTTTACCTTGTAAATTCAGGGGACTCGGGCGCCGTATTATTTGATCGAGATGGTCAGATGCGTACGAGAAGCGAGATGCACGAATATCCTCCTCCTGACCAGGCATGTCTTAAACACGCCATAGGCTTAGAGCCTGAAGGTTGCGAACCCACACCCTATGCTTGGGATTTGCAGCCTGGAGACTGGTTGCTCATGGGGTCGGACGGCCTTTTGGATTCGGGAATGGTTGAGTCCGATGAGTTAGCTAAGATACTGAGCGAGACCGATAGCGCGATCGATGTGGTGAACAAAATATGCACCCTTATTCTGCGGCGGATGGGTACCCTTCGAGCAAAACCTGACAACCTTACGGTGCTGCTCCTTCGAGCAAAAGACCACAAAAAGGCCTGATTTCGGCTTCTAGGTCGTGGTTGATACTCGCACCTCGATTCGAGGCAGTGTAAAGAAGAGTTGTGCCAGGTCTTCAAGCTGGACAAATTATCGGACCTTACCGACTCCTTTTTCCGTTAGGCAAAGGGGGTATGGGCGAGGTTTGGGCGTGCCAGCAAGTTGGGCTTCAAGGCTTCCAAAAACTAATCGCTCTTAAAGTTCTGAAAAGTAAGGTAAGTAACGAGAACTCTAAGGTTATGTTTCTCGATGAAGCGAAGACCGCAGCAGCATTACAACACCCGTCCATCGTTCCAACGATCGATTTAGGAGACCACAACGGAATGATGTTCATTGCTATGGATTTGGTCCAAGGACCTTCTCTTCGCAGTCTCCTTCAACAATGTGCGAAACAAAAGATCACTGTGCCACCATCGATCGTCGCTCACGTAGGACTCAAGATGGCGAACGCATTGGACTATGCATATAGTCGAGCAGAGCTGAATGGAGAAAAACTTCAGCTGATTCACCGAGATATCTCCCCACACAATATCCTTGTCGATACCAGTGGAGTAGTACGACTTATGGATTTCGGCGTAGCTCGAACCAATGTCCAGGATCATCTTTCACAAGTCGGAACAGTTCGCGGCAAACCGAGCTATATGGCTCCAGAACAGGTCGTTGGTGGAACGTTGACAGCACGTACAGATGTCTTCGCTTTAGGAACCGTTATGTATGAGATGGCCTGCCTTCGTCGACTTTTTGGGCGCGGAGAACCGACGAAGTCAATGCGAGCAGTACTTGATCATAAACCGGTCCCGCTGAGCGAAGCCTTACCTGAATTTCCAAAATCTTTGTCTCTCGTCATCGAAAAGGCTCTAGAGAAAAAACCTGAGCGACGACATGCAGACTCGGGCGAGCTTTATCGCCAACTTTCGGAAGTCCTTCGAAATCTACCTAACTCGACTGCAATTGAGCGAGATCTGAGCCAAATGATCGTTCAGTGCTTCGGAGAAGAAGCTTTCGAAATTGACCCACACCTTCTTGAATCGACAATGGCAGAAATACGCCTCACACCTTCTTCAATAGGAGAAGACGTCGAGCTACAAACTCGCGTAGATAAAGTTGCTCCAAGAGAGCCGGACGCGGCATTCTATGAGGCGATTGCTACCCGCGTGTACTGGCCAAGCTCTGAAACCGGACCTTCGAATGTTCAGCCGGCCCACATGAATGCACTTTACATGCGGGACTCAAGTGTCATTGTCGCTCCAACTCCATCCTCAAAACTACCATTGATTTTGTTACTCACTGCGTTTGTCGTAAGTGCAGTCTTAGTTCTTGGCGTAAGGAAGAGAAACCAAGAAACAAATCTTCGGTCGACTCAACCGGTTCAACAAACGAGTCCGTCGCTGAAAGCCGTCACTGGACAAAGAGCAAAAACGGAACAACCTGACGACATCAACACGGTGGCTTCGCCGAAGGTTGAAAAAAAGAAAACAGAGAGCTTAAAACCGACGGCCGACAACAAGGACGTGCAGAAACCTCAGCAAAAAACACAGAAAAACGCATTAAAGACGACAAAGCGAGCACCGCCAGAAGCACTTGAAAACAAGGCTATGGCCAAGCCGGTTCAACAGAAAGCCGCGACGAAACAGGAAGTTTTTCGACTTATTAAGAAGCTCGAAGCTCATAACCCCGAACTCGCGGCACGCTATCGAACCACACTCATTGAATCAGGCGGAAAGCAGGAAAAGCTGCAAAGTCTCCGGCGAAAAGTAAAAGCTGCTCTTAGGAAATAGAATCAAGAACGCAGACCAAGAGACTTGAGTTTTTTATGGAAGTTGGAGCGCTCGACACCGAGAGAGCGTGCCGTTTCAGCAACAACGTTATTGTGGGCCTCAAGAGCTTGCGCGACGATACTCCTCTCAGCATCCTGGACAAGCTCAGATAGTTTTACGCCAGAGCGATAATTCTTCTTTGTTGAATACTTTTTCGTTGGGATAAAAGTGGAAATATCTTCTTCGGAAATCATATCTTTATCGCGGGGAACGAGGATGACGATACGCTCGATGAGATTATTCAGTTCTCGAACATTGCCCGGAAAATGATAGCTACTTAACAAAGCTATCGCTCCGGGAGAAAGTTCTGGTGGTCTTCGATGGTTTCTAGCACTTGCTTCACTGAGAAATTGATTGATCAACAAAGGTATGTCGGTCTTACGGTCACGAAGGGGCGGAGAAACCAAAGGAACAACGTTTAGCCTATAGTACAAATCCTCTCGAAAACGTCCTTCTTCGATTTCTTTTTCAAGGTCCTTGTTCGTGGCTGCGATCACTCGGACATCAATTTTGATAAGAGAAGTGCCTCCAACTCGCTCCAGCTCATGATTTTGCAATAATCGGAGCAATTTAACCTGCATGTCCATCGGCATATCGCCGACTTCATCAAGAAATAGTGTTCCGCCATCAGCACGTTCGAACTTTCCGATTTTTCGTGACACGGCACCGGTAAACGCACCTTTTTCATGACCAAACAATTCGGATTCGATGAGGTCTTTAGGAACAGCTGCACAGTTCAATGAAATAAAAGGCTCTTTCGCTCGAAGAGAATACTCGTGAATCGCACGGGCAATGAGATCCTTACCGGAACCATTCTCTCCAGTAATGAGAACTCGGCCTTCGCTTTTTGCGACTCGTTCAATATGTTCCTTCAGGGTGGTCATAGCTTCTGAGCGCCCAATAAGCTTTTCAATACTGGTTGTGTTGGCGCCTGTTTTTTCTCGGAGGTCTCGGTTTTCTCGCTCCAAAGACTTCAGCTCGAGAGTATTTTTTAGCGTTACGAGTAGTCGTTCTTGACCAATCGGTTTTTCAAGAAAATCTCGAGCACCTAAATGTAACGCTCGGACTGCGTCTTCTATGGCGGCGTGTCCCGACATCATAACCACGGGCGGTAACGCGTGGGTATCATCATCAGAAGATTGAATCAGCGATGCAAGCAAATCAATACCATCACCATCAGGGAGCCGAACATCAAAGAGACATATATCGGGGTTCGTTTCGGCTAATCTTGTTCGTGCTTCAGCGATAGTAGATGCAGTGAGAACCTCATAGGACTCCATTTCAAGCGCTCGCTTTAGCGTAACAAGAGTATTGGCCTCATCGTCGAGAATCAGCACTCGGTTTTTTCTAGTCATGGTTTTATTTCCTGTGGGGGACGTCGTTCGGAGCCATTGCCGACTGTCTAAACATCTGGCGGCGCATCATTTATTCTTTTGATTGTTGATTCTTCAAGGCCCTCTCTGCTTCTGATTTGGCTGCCTCGGGATTTTTTTCAATTTTGGCCATGATTTCCTTGATCGTACCGATGAGTGCACGAGCTCGCTGAGTAGCTGGTTGTTCATTTTCCGGGTCGGCATTGATCGCCTCTATGAGGTCTTCGATCGCTCCAGTAAAATCATTTCGCGCGAGACGAATCTCTCCTCGGTGCGCACGAGCGGTAGAGAAAAAAGGATTGATGCTTAGCGCTTTGTCAAAATGGTTCAACGCAGTTTCCATGTCCTTATCTCGAAAAGCGATCGAGCCAAGCGCGGTATGAAAGTATGCATCAAACGGATCCAGCGCTAGCAGGCCTTCAAAAATGGTCTTGGCTTTGGCTAACTTACCCTGATTGAGCAACGTGAAGCCATTCTTAGCGATATTCATCTGAACGTCTTTATCAATGCCTTCGAGTTCGCCCAAAGTGATCGCGCCTTCTAAAAATTGCTTGAGCCGTTGAGGAGAGCGAGCGACGATTTTTACGCCGTCGGCCTCTGCCAGTTTTTTTAGTTCGGGATCAATCTCTGGAATTTCTGTAATTTCAGTAATTTTCTTTTTCAAAGTTCGCCTCGTGGACGATTAGAACATAATGCGTTTTGGACAGACTGATAAGGGGGAAGGCGCGTTTGTGGTGCTCACCGATTAGAATGAGCACCGAGAATTGTATCTACGCGAAGAATTGTGAAGAGCGAAGAGCCATCAAAGACTGGTTCGCTGCAGAATTGGCTTGGTGATAATTTCCGAGGTTACCAAGGGCCTGGTTCGCTTGTCCGAACCCGCCAAAGTGGGTCCCTAGACCGCCCATGGCTCCTCCGCCCAATTGATTGGTCAGGTGGTCGGCTGCAAGGAATTGGCCAATATAATGCTTAATACCAGGATGAATCCACATCGAACTCACCAAATCAGCCATCTCCATGCGCATTTGATTACCCCAAGCTGGCGATCCAACTTGTGGGGTCATACTTGGGTCTACGCAGTACTTCTTTGATTCATCAACTTTCTGCTGATACTGCTTCGACTTCTTGTCGTAGTGAGCGCCGGTGATGAGACCTTTTTCGATTCCACTCGTGGACTTGTACCATTGAACATTGCCAGGACCATTTCCACCAAGCTTGAACTCGTCGAGAGCTGGATTCTTTGAGAAATGATTCGCTCTCCATTCGTAGCCGTTATTCTTTATCTCGCCGGTTTGTGGCTTGTTTTTATCAATTCCGGTGATGTTTACGACATCATTACCGTTATTGATCGTCAGCGCTTTTGATACACTTTTTCCTGTTTCAGAGGTCGTCTTACAGTGGATTCGAGTACCATCAGGAAGAACAAAATCACTGGTTTTCGTGAAATCCCAACGAGTGCCATCGGCTTCATCAACATGTGGGTCACCCCAAACTCGAGTCAGCTGCTTGCCGTCAGGCCCAGTGATGTTCCACGCATTGCTCCGGCCTTCCGGCTTAATCGTGTAGCCGCCCGCCGTCGTAATTGAGCCATCTTTATTTTTCGTAAGACCTTTACCAGCGGGTGCATTTGAAAACTCCGGTCCTGGTGGAGGCATACAACCCACATGCGGAGGCATCTGGTTTGCCGAAAAAGGATGACAAGGAATCTGAGGCTGAAATGCATTCAGTAAAGCACCCGCTTGTTGAAAGTGGGCGTTGCCCGCCTGGATATGCGCAAAGGCGAGGCTTTGCTGCAGCTGATGAGAATTAAGTGAGTAGGGATTAAATCCGATCATTACTATTTGCTCCTCTCAAAAGTATAATGCCTAGACCAATGGTCTTAGACCAATTGTATCTTCGGTAGCACATGTGACTTTGTTGCCTCAAAATCCCAATTAAATCAAACACATACTACATTATCCTACATTTAGCAGATCGTTTTACTGTAAAAGAAGGAACTATTCGGCGGCAAAAAACTTTTGAAGTTTGTCAGATACATCGATCGCTTCTGAAATGCATTGAATCATCGAGACGCCTCTATATGAGTTACCCGCAAAAAATAGGCCGGGAACTTCCCGTTCGAAGGCGTCGATCGCGGCGACACGTTCAGAATGTCCAATTTCATACTGCGGGATACCCCTTGGCCATCGAATCACCTCTTGAACGATCGGTCGGGCTTGTGCGCTCAGCCCGCAAAAATGCTCAATCTGCTTTCGGACCCGCTGCAGAATCTCTTCATCTGATCCCTCCGCATTTTCGGGGAGGCGCTTTCCGCCAACCAGGGTTCGGAACATTACGGTAGCGTCTGGTGCATGGTCAGTGAACACGGTCGACGCCCAAATTGAACCCAAAACAGGCCGGTCTTCGAGGTGAGGAACCAAAAAGCCAAATCCGTCGAGTTCGCGTTTGATGTCTTGGCGATGAAAACATTGAACCGCGACATTGACGGGCACAAAAGGTATCGAGGCAATTTGTTTGGCGTATCTCTTATTGAGCGACTGCGTGAGTTTTCCTGAAACGTGAGCAGGCGCAGCAAGAACAATGGCGTCTACATACTCGGAGGCATCTGCCGTGTGGAGAAGATAGCGGGTTCCTTTTTTCTGGATCTTCTGGACGGCTTGTTGACAACGTACCTCGACTTTCTTTGCTAGAGCTTGAGTCAAAGTTCCCAAACCATTTTTAAAACTGAGAAGCTTAGGCTTTGTGAGCGCCCTCGCCTTCATATCTTTTTGGGCTTTGATTAGGCTTCCATAGTCTCTCTCCATCGTTCGAAGCATAGGAAAAGCAGACTGAACAGAGAGTTTTTTTGGGTCTCCCGCAAAAATACCAGTGACGAATGCGTCTATGAGCACATCCGCAACCCCTGGTCCAAGACGTCTCGCTGCAAAATCATAAACGGACTCATCTTCCGAACTTTGATTCGCGGCCACCCACGGCTCGAATAAAACACGTAGCCGTTGTGATAGAGGCAAGATGCCCGAAAACAAAAATCCTTGTGGTTTGAGCGGGAGTTTTTTCAGCGTACCATTACGAACCAAGTATCGGTTATTTGCGTCTTCATTCGCGACAACTACTTCACTTCGCAAACCAAGTCGGTCGATCAATTCGTCGACTCTTGGTTCTTTATCCAAAAACCCATGAGGGCCGGTTTCGATAACAAACCCTTCTTTTGTGAATGTTTGGATTTTTCCTCCCGCCTGCTCGGAGGACTCAAAAACAATGGGGTGAAGATTCGGCGCGAATTCGCAGAGAGCCTCCGCAATGCTTAGTCCGGCAATTCCGCCGCCAATGATGCCTATTTTCTTCATTCAGACTCGGGCGATGTCGAGCCACTACCTTCACGTCTTACAAGGTCAACTAAGACTTTTAGATGTTCCGGAGGCGTCGTTTTATGAATTCCATGGCCGAGGTTAAAAATGTGTCCTCGGCACCCTTTTGCTTCTTTGAGTACCCTTTGAGCCTGCTGTTCAATCCGGTCTGCGGGCCCAAGCAGTGTTATTGGATCAAGGTTGCCTTGAAGTGAAACACGATTCTTGGTCAGTTCACGGGCTCGGTCCAAAGGCATCGTCCAATCCACACCGAGGACGTCTGCACCACTGGTCGAGAGTTCTTCGTAGCAAGCATGAACGCCTTTTGCGAACAGGATCACTGGAACATCGGTCTTAGATTTTATTTGGTCGATAATCTCCGCCGTGTAAGGAAAAGCAAAGTTCAGGTAATCAACTGGGCTGAGATGGCCAGCCCAAGAATCGAAGATCTGAACGGCTTGGCAGCCAGACTCCACCTGCATGAGTAAATGAGCGGTGATCGTTTGAACCAACTTTTCACTCATTTGTTTCCACAGCTCAGGCTGTTCAAACATGAACTTTTTCGCTTTATCAAAGACGCGCGAGCCTCTTCCTTCAATCATGTAACTGGCGAGCGTAAAGGGTGCTCCAGCAAAACCAATAAGAGGCGTTTCAGGAACAGCTGCGCAGACTCGCTTTATCGCTTCGCCGACGAAACCCATCGTATCGGAGGGGTCTGGGACAATGAGCTTTTCCACATCCGACGAACCGGTTATTGGTTCGGGGAGAAGCGGGCCGATTCCTTCGTCAAAGCGAAGAGCCATCCCCATGGCTTCCACAGGAACCAAGATATCGCTGAAAATGATCCCCGCATCCATTCCGTAGCGACGAAGAGGCTGTAGCGTCACTTCCGCTGCCCAATCGGGGTTTTTACAGAGTCCAAGGAAAGTCGTTTGCGATCGAACTTGCTGATATTCAGGTAAATATCGACCGGCCTGACGCATAACCCACATTGGAGTGCGGTCTACAGGCTCACCACGACATGCTTTAATAAAGTTACTCATAATATACTTTCCTTTCTAGCGATCAAAACGCTGGATAGTCCACTGAATCTCTGCCACCATCTCAATTGCATGCCGAACGTTTTTCTTTATGGGCCAGACACTTTTCGAAAACGAACCTTCGATCGTATTGGAGGCTGCCCCATATTGGGCGCAGCAAAGTTAGACGGATTCGCACTCACCTTCAATAAACCAAATATGAAGAATAGACAGGAGGGGCTGCCGAATTTGATGGCAGAAGAAGGCGCGATCACCCATGGCGTTGTCTTTGAACTCGAGGAAAAACAAGTGGAAAATCTCGATGGCTATTTCGGCGGGTATCAAAAGCAAAATATCAAAGTATACCTTCGAAAAACCCATGAAGATATTGAGGTTTTTTCATATTTCGCTCGACGAACGAAAGCATCTCTAAAGCCCAGTCCGCAGATACGAGCTTTATGCATACAGGGCGCGGAAGAGAACAGTCTGCCGAGAGATTTTGTGGAGAGCCTGATGCATCTGCCAACCATCGAGTAGGTCTTATTTACTCATCAGGATTCGCTTGAATTCCATGTTTTTTCATAAGCTCTTTGAAGTGCTTGCGGTCTATACCCGCTTCGCGTGAAGCCATAGAGATATTGTTTCCGTGCTGACGCAGCAAAGTTTCAATGTAGCGCGTTTCAAATTCAGCTACGACTTTACCCTTAGCTTCTTTGAAGGATACAAACTCATCGACTTGAAGATGATTGGTTGAACGAACCTCATCAAGGTCGGTGAGATAGGCTGAAATATCGACATCGCTTCGTCCACGATTGAGAGCACAAGCCCGGTCGACGATATTTTTCAGTTCTCGAACATTCCCCGGCCAGTGGTACGACTTCAAGGTCGTAAGAGATTTTGGTGCAATCGTACAAGGCTCGTCGTGAAGCGAAAGAAAGTGTTCGACAAGCAGCGGAATATCATTCGGCCGTTCACGAAGGGGTGGTAGGACCATCTTTACAACAGCGAGACGATAATAAAGGTCTTCTCGGAAGCGTTCAGCTCGAACTTCAGCTTTTAAATTTCGGTTGGTGGCAGCAATGACTCGTACATTGACTGGGTCGTAACCATCAGCCCCAACCTTTTGAACCTGCCTCGCCTCAAGCACTCGAAGAAGCTTTGGCTGCAAATCTTTTCCGAACTCCCCGAGCTCATCAAGAAAGATGGTCCCTTTGTCTGCGCGACTAAACGCTCCGGCCCGCTGACTGGTAGCGCCGGTATATGCGCCACGAATGTGACCAAACAAAGCGCTCTCGATAAGGTCGCGGGGTTGATTGCTACAGTCAAAAACGACAAATGGCTGATTTTTGCGTTTCGAGAACTCATGGATAGCCTGCGCCACCAATTCTTTACCGGTGCCTGTTTCTCCTTCGATGACTACGGTCACGTCTGAAGGCCCGACATCTTCAATGAGTGTGAAGATTTCTCGCATCCGTTGATCTGAACCAATCAGAGGGCCCAGTCTCTGCAGAGAAGAAGGAGCGATTTCCAAAATCTCCTCTTCTGGCAGAAATTTGACCCGAATCTGCCCAAAACGAATTTCTTGCCCCAGTGGTAGGTGGATGGCTCCTACCCGGACATCTCGAAAGTAGGTACCGTTCGTTGAGTTCAAATCCTCGATCATCACCAGATTACCCTGTCGAGAAAGGCTCGCGTGGCGGCGAGAGATACTTCGGTCGACCACTTGGATGTCTGAGTCGCTTCCGCTTCCGAGGACGAGTTTTTCATGGCTCAATTCAACGGTTTTCCCTTTATCTGGCCCATTGGCAACAAACAGCTTAGCTCGACTCGGATTAATTCGAGTTGTGACCCCGTGTCCCGCCGATAATTCGGTGAGTAGCTTCGTCTTCTGCAATTTCTCGTGGTCACTCATTTCGACAATTATATTCGTAACATGCAGAAAAGCCCTCCCGTCAAGATACGGAATTCGGATTCAGGACGATTGCCCGACTTGACCCAGGTTTCGGGTGCGTGAAAGAGTCTAGGCACTTGTGACTGAAAGTATCGTACTTCTCGTTGAACCCGACCTTGCTAGTCAGCGTGTAATGGAGGTGAGCCTGAAGAAAGTTGGCTTCACCGTACATTCCTCCGCAACCCTACAAGAAGCAATATCCACATCCGAGGCACTGCAACCACAGCTCATCTTGTCCAATGCTGATCTTCCGGATGGCAACGGTTATGACCTTTGCAGTCATATTCGAGCGTCCGCGACCCTCAACAAATGTGGCGTGATTATCATGAGCGAGGATACAGACCCTCAAGCTCGTATTGCAGCTATTTCTGCCGGCGCAGATGAATTCATGCGAAAGCCCATCCGGGTCAAAGAGATCGTGAGTCGCGCAACAGCTCTCATTGATCGACAGGCATACAATCAACTCACTGAGTTAGATTCATCTCGGAATTTCAGCGGGACACTCGAGGACATAGGTCTTGTTGACCTTCTTCAGCTCGTAGAGTCGGGAAAGAAAACCTGCATTATTCACCTCGCTTCTGACCCAAAACAAAGTGGTGGTTTTGCTGAGGCAAATGAAAGCGGACGCATTTACTGCAGAGATGGAGACATCATCGATGCCGAACTCAAACGACTCAGCGGGGCAGAAGCCATTTACCGATTCATGCTTTGGGACAATGGTGTTTTCGAAATCGAATCAACTCCACTTGGCCGAGAGAACATCATCAGAGTGAGCCTAAAGGAAGTCATTGTTGAAGGAATGAAACAAGTCGACCAATGGACGAAAATTCGCGACTTGCTGCCATCATTGAGCATTCCATTAGATGTTGATTATACTGCGCTCAGCGAAACCGTCGATGCACTACCAGAAGAGGTCGAGTCGCTCATCCGATTGTTCGACGGTAAACGAAATACCCGAGATGTCCTTAACGAAACATCAATCTTGGATTTACCTGCGTTAGAATCAATTAGTCGGCTCTACGTTGATGGAGTTCTTTTCGACCGAAGAACAAGACCATCACTTCCGCCTGCTAGAGGTTCGTCGGTATCACTCAATGCATGGCTCAGCTCAGCGCCAGAACCACGTAAAAGTCTCGCCTCCGTACGACCAAGTACAGCGATTCCAGGGTTACCTTCCGTATTAGGTCGAGCGATGATCCCGGCAGCTGATACACCTTCACAAATCTTGCGACCAATGACTATAGACAGTGGCTTTTCATCGCCGAGTCTCCCTATTCCCGGTGAAGATGAGCCGATTCTTCTGACTGATTCGTCTCGTAAACGAGTATCGAGTGATGCAGAGGGGAGACCGATGAGTCAGTCGTCCGCGAGACAAGTTCCTCGTCCTCGTACCCTGACTGCGCCACCTGCTGTTGAAGTGAGGCACATCGCAGCTCCACCGCCAGCACCTGTTCGCACTGTCACAACCGGCAATGTTCCACTTGTGCCTGCCAATAGCGAAGCGGAAACAGTACAATTACCAGCTGTACCAACACCTCAAATAGAAAACGCGCCAGAAGAACGACCAGCTTTAGCCTCTCCGGCACCTATCGCGCCACCAAGTGACGAATTTGCCTCACCAAGAATGGTTCAACCCTCAGCGAGAGAAGAAGTTGAATCGGCTCTCGCGAGACAACCAAGAATGCTTGAACCGGACGCACCAGCAAGTGAAGCGCATAACCGAGAAGACACAGCAGATCGCTTCTTCACGATGTACGACGAAAATGCAATCGAGGAAGCTGCTGGAGTTCCCAATCGCGGCAATCAGGCAATGATTGCAGTGGCCGGCCTTTTGGTAGTCGGTCTCGTGGCTTTGCAGTTATCGAAATCGAGCGAACCGACAAGCGACTCTATCGCTGCAAAGAAGAGTTCGGCAAGCAACATTGCGAAAGTAGATTCTAAGCCGCCTGCAAATGAAGCAACGGCAACAAAATCTACGACCATGGCTGCTGAGACTCCGCAGACTACAACGAAACCAGAAGCACAAACCGAAAGTGTAAAAACGGATAAACCAGCTGTGAAGGTCGTTGCTGAGAAGGCGGTTCAAAAGATAGAGACGAAACCGACTCCGAAAACAGTCGCTCCAGAAAAATCAAAGCCGGTAAAGAAAGCTACTCAAACGGCAAACGCCGTACCACCTCCGCCAGCAAAAAAGACTCTCCCGCGGAAGGAGAAAAAGAAAGCAAATGACCCTGAGGTCCTAGATCGACTCTCGCAAGCTGAGAGTGCTCTCGAAAGCAAAGATTTAAATGCAGCGGAAGCCGCATTTAGGAAAGTGGTAAAGCTTAGTCCGAGAAACGCAAAGGCGCATTCAGGACTTTCGCTTACCTTAGTCAGTCGAGGGAAAACAAAGGCGGGTATGGCTTCGGCACGAAGGGCGATTAAGCTGAGTAAATATCGCGATGCACGAGCATATATGGCGCTTGGGCTTGGCTACGGTGAATTAGAGCAAGACAAAAAAGCGGTTAAGGCGCTTTCTCGTTTTCTCAAGCTCGCGCCTAATCACCCGCGAGCAGATGAAATTGAGAGCTTCATTGAAGCCCTCAGCGAAGAAGAATAAGTGCTCATCCTCGGAATCGAATCGTCTTGCGATGAAATGGCTGCAGCGGTTCTCGACCATGATGGGAAGACCCTGCGATCGAATATCGTTCATTCACAGGCTGATCTGCATTCAAAATACGGAGGTGTAGTTCCTGAGCTCGCATCGCGAGATCATGTTCGTATTGTTTCTCAAGTCATAAAACATGCTCTCGAATCCGCAAGTACTGAACTTTCTGAAATTGATGCTATAGCAGTTACCGCAGGACCAGGTTTGGTCGGTTCACTCTTGTGCGGAGTTGAAGCAGCAAAAGGATTAGCGCTCGCATCGAAAAAGCCGCTCATTGGTATTCACCATTTGGAAGGACACATCGCTGCTACCTTTTTAGAAGAGAAAACGCCTCAAGGACCATTTGTGAGTCTCATTGTTTCGGGCGGTCACACAAGCTTGGTTCACGTGCCCGCCTTAGGCGAGAAATACACATTACTTGGTGCTACTCGAGATGACGCGGCCGGCGAAGCTTTCGATAAAACAGCAAAGCTTCTGGGCCTTGGATATCCAGGCGGCGTAAAGATTGATCAGCTCTCTGCTTCAGGAGATCGGAAGCGCTTTAGTTTTCCGCAGGCAATGCCTGGCAAAGATAACTTAGAATTTTCATTTTCAGGACTAAAGACGGCAGCGGCTCGAGTGCTCAAAGAACACGAATCCGAGCTAGACGAACAAGGAATCCGCGACTTTTGTGCTTCTTTTCAAAACGCCATTGTTGAAAACTTGGTCAGGAAGGCCTTCCGAGCCTGCGTAAAAATGAACACTAAAGAACTTGCCTTCGTAGGTGGCGTAGCAGCCAATTCACGACTCCGCGAGCGTGCGATGGAAAGAGCGCGAAGAGAGAAGTATAATCTTTATCTTCCTTCAAAGAAAAACTGCACGGATAATGCAGCGATGATTGCGCGGGCTGGTTTTCAGCGATTCAAGCAGGGTGATTTTGTCGATTTGACCTTGAGCTGTCGTTCTCATTGGCCACTGGCTCAGAAGGTCGCCGACTAATGTCAATCAAGAGTCGACTGAAAGAGCTTATGGAAAAGCATGAGCTACGGACTCAGAAGCAACTCGGGCAATGTTTCTTGATCGATGAAAATGTCATCCAGAAAATAGCGTCGTTTGCGTTGGCTGGTGGAGAAGAACAAATTATTGAGATTGGTCCTGGTCTAGGCCCTCTCACTGCAACTCTACTCAGTAGCGCTGGCCCATCCTCCGAACGAAAAATAGTTGCTGTCGAAATTGATAGAGGCCTGGTTAATATTCTCGAGAAAGAGTTTGCTGAGAAGGTGAAAATTATTCATGCGGATGCCACAGAGTTTTCTTTTGCCGGAATTGGTCAAGGACCCTTTGCATTGGTTGGCAATCTTCCCTACAGCGTGACAACGCCTCTACTTCTTAATTTTCTTCGGCAGAAAAACTTTTTGGGCCGAACAACAGTGATGATTCAAAAAGAGGTGGCTGACCGTCTACTTGCGAAGCCAAAACAGAAAACGTATGGGTCGCTCACCGTTCTCTTTCAACTGCATGCTGAGATAGATCGAGTTATCGACGTTCCTCCGGATTGCTTTTGGCCAAAACCTAAAGTTTGGTCTTCCGTCATTCATATTGATTGGAACAAAAGCCTTCCGATTGCGGTAGAAGATCAACCCTTTTTTGAAAAGGTCGTTCGCGCAGCCTTTTCTCAGCGAAGAAAAACGCTCAGAAATTCGTTACTTTCATCCTTTGACAAAGAACAAGTTCAACGAGTCGCGGATACGTGCCCAATAGAACTTAGCCGGCGAGCCGAGACGCTCACTCTTCAGGAATTTGGGACTTTGGCAAACGCTTTTTGGGCGTTACGGGCTTAGGTGAGTAATAGGGAATTGAAAGTTTCGGATCATCCTTACGGATTATTCTTTGTCTAAGATTTTCAAGAGCAATCTGCTGGCCGGTGCTCGGTTTTTGAGCAAGTGCTGAGCGGACAAATGTGAGCGCCTTGTCGTGCTGACCATCGACCCAAAAGTAATAGGCTACTTTTACTTTGTACCTTAAGTCGATCTTAGTGATCTTGTCGATTTGCAATAAGGCCGGTTTTAGGTCCATTGCGCTTCGTAATCTCCAATCTAAGTAAGCAAGAATGGCTGAAACACTAGTTGGTCGCACCTCAATGGCTCTTTTAAAATAAGGTTCAGCCCGCTGAGGACTTGACGACTTTTTATATAGTTTTGCGAGTTTAATTGCGGCTAAATAATTTTTCGGGGATTGCTTGAGAGTAAGAAGATAAGTTGCTTCTGCGTCCTCTATCCGGCTGAGACCTTCAAATTCTTTTGCGATATGAAGTAATATTTCGGGGCGATTTCTTGCCGCGCTTGAGGTTAGCGAGAGCTCTTGTATTCCTTTTTGAATTTGGCCAAGTTCAAGATGAGACCGAGCCAACTGCAACCTTACAACAGGTGCGGGAGTCCTAAGTTCAAGAGAATGAGAAAACGATTTTTGAGCTGCAGAAAACTCTTTTTTATGAAAGTGGCTGAGTCCCAAACAATACCAAGCGAGAGCGGAATCGGGAACAGCATCAATTACACGCTGACACTGTTTTTTGGCCTCCTCTGCAGACTGAAGCCTGACGAGTACAAGTCCAAGATTTATTCGGGCGCGATGAAAATCTTGTTCGAAATTTAGGGAGGAACGATAAGCGTGAGTAGCCGAACGGTAGTTTCGGTTTCGCTCAAATTGGAGACCGAGCGCAAAACACTCTTCAGCAGTTTGGGCTTTCTTTATTACGTCAGGGATAAGTTCAGTTTTACTCGAATTCGGTAACTCTTTGGATAAAAGGACTACCGGCGAAGTCGATTTGGTTCGAGTTTGGGCTTTTTTTGATATCTCAGAGGTAACAGCTGAAGTGCCGTGTGCGCAGGATAGATGTACGCTAACGAGTCCGAAAAAAATTGCTGCAAGTTTAGTTGCGCTATTTTTGAGCGCCACAGGTTGGCGCAGGAACATAAGGTTATCGCGCGCGATAAACGATGCGGCCTTTAGTCAGATCATAGGGAGACAAGGCAACAGTTACTTTGTCTCCAAGAACAATGCGGATGAAAAATTTTCGCATTTTTCCGGAAACATAAGCGAGTACATTTTGACCAGGCGCTATTTCCACTCGAAACATCCCGTTTGGCAAAACTTCCTTAATGGTGCCTTCGCATTCTATTTGATCGTCTTTTGGCATAAAGTGTCCTTTTTATTCCTTCTTAGTTGTTGCGGTCTTTATCGGACTGCACTTTGGGCAGGTTGAGACGCACGTCTTCTCGTGTCAAGACGTTCTGTGGAATGTCACATGGTTCATCGGTGAAACGAGTGCACAATACTAGTGCTTTCCCGAATCAATTTTCGGGTTTATTGCAACGGTTTCGGTGCAAGAGTGCACACTGATCGGTGGTTGTCGTAGAGTTATACGCTGAGATCTGAGTTGGCATAGCTTGTGCTTCATACACGGTCATGGGCACAGCGAATAAAATTCCTGCCTTTCGACCGATTCAACCAGCCAAGCCGTCGCCGGCAGAGCAAGAAGTCTCTGCCATTCACGCGGGGCATGGTAGTCAGGTGAAAGTCGCAGGTCTCAATCACGATCAAATCGTCCACGGTTCCCGTGGGCAAAGTAACGAAAATGGACAACGCGGATATTCTTCGCGAGATTTTCCATTCCCGGTGCAGCTTGGAGGCGAGAGTCATATCGCCAATATTCAAGGCGTAAATACCTTTAGAAATGGTTCCATGCGCTTGAATCCTCAGACACAAGCGCTCATCGGTTCGTCGCAGGTTACGCAAAAACCAATACGCGCGATTGGTATCCCTCAGGATTTCAATCAGCAGATTAAAACAGCTCTAATGAGTGCGCATATTCAGGCTCGGCCGGGCATAGAACTGGCAGCATTCAAAGCTGACCCAAATCGATTCGCTGCGGCAATTCGAGTCTAAAACGCGAACACTGAACTAGTGAATCCATCCCCGTTCAGGGTTGAATGGATTCATCCGACGACAAAATCGGACACCCACGGCGGTGACAGCTTTTTTGACACCCTTAGCGTGGTAATTCCACGCGAGATGGTGACGAACTTCGCCCGTAAGTTCAAAAGCGTCATCGTCGTGACCTATCCCTCTAATTCCAGTCAAAGTGACGTCGACCTGCGTACCCATCGGCGGTGGATTTTGCATCTGAATAAGCATCCCGTGTTCAGATATATTGCGGGCGAGACCCCAGTACATCTGCTCGTCATTTCGAACAAGCACAGGCACCGCGGTCTCAAAATCAAGATTAATTCTTCGCTCCGAACGTCTTTCGTTTCGGCTATCTTTGGTCGGTGGAATTGAACTATGATTTAGGCTTTCTGGAGAAAATTGATCTCCACTTTGCTCTTTGCTCATGCTCCTAGTGTGACATGTATGACACTGTAGTCAAAAAACTGTCCATGTAAGATAACAATTAGGAACCTTGACGATAATCGTTCAGGATTTCACGGCCAATCAATGCCAACCTAAGGGTTACTACCCCTGCAGCAGCCCCGGCGAGTGCGTAACCCCCGGTAATAAGCTTCTTCGTCGCAATCAATTCTGGCGGGAGATTAAATTGGACATAAAGAAATCCTAAAGCCGCACCGACGGAGGCGGATAAAGCCGACTGAGTCAGTAAGGTTTGAAACCTGCTAGAGAAAGAAGTTTTGTCGCTCATATTACACTACCGAGAGCATCAATTGCCTTTGAGATCTTTGGCATCAACGTTTACAGCAATGGGTCCGACCATCACTTTTGCTTTTCCTGAATCGTTAATCTCGTGAAGATATCCAACCCGGCCAGCGAACAATCCAGACATAATTGTTACTCGTTCACCTACCTGAAAAGAAGCAACGTGTTCTTTCTCTTTTGTCTTCTCAACTTTTTTGATCTGTTTTTGAAGTTGAATACGATCGTGTTCTGGCGACCAAGCCATTTGTCGATACAAAGGAATAAGCTTTTCGACAGCGTCAGCGATACTGAAGGAGAGAGCTTCTTTAACTTCTATCGCCTCATCAACGTTTATATGATTTTGAATTGAAAATGGCGTTTCGCTCGTATTGAGCATTTCACCAAATTTGGCCAAATGGCTTGTATCCAGGGATAAACAGTCTATTCTGTCTTCTTCAAAGCCTATGGTTGAGCCCCCAGGTAAAAGTTGAAGAGAAGCCAAAAAAGCTTCTTGAAAAGATTCATCTTCGAGTGCGAGCTGAAAGTTCTCGCGATCGACGGTGGCTTTAGAAGGTATATCTACTCCGATGGTAACACCACCATGATCGAGTTTGATACTTACAGAGATGTGTTGGTTTTGTAATGCAATATCAAAAAGAGAAGCCGCTCCTAAATCAGTTTTTTGCAATCTAGGTTTCAAAATATTGCGATCGTTTGATGTACGAATAAAGAACGCCCACTGAGCTTCAACCTTTCGTCCATTAGAAATAGTTGGGGCTTCATCCGATCCGAAAAGTTCGAGCCCTTCAAGATGACTTGCAAGTTCAGACAGAACTGTCGCGGCTACAGAAAGAACCTTATCCTTCGCCGTCCGACGAGCCAAGGTATACGCGTTTGATGACCATTTTTTTGGCTCGTACGCGTCAAAGTCAGAAGCTTCAAAACCAAAAAAACCTTTTTGACTAGCAAAGGCACTAATTTTATCGCGATCGATCGCCATAATGACTCGCTAACAATGCTCACTTTGGATGGTCAAGCTCGAGGAGACAACTTCCCAGAATGAACATCATAAATTCTTGTGGGCTCGAGTGAATCACGGAGCGACTTTGGAATTTGGGATTCGTGGGTGGTCGTCAAGATCACTTGAGCATCTATATCACTCAATTGGGCAAAAAGCTGTTCAGAGCGAATAGCATCAAGCTCCGAGGAAATATCATCGAGTAATAAAACAGGTGGCTCCTCAAGACTCCTCTCTAGATGAACAATTTCAGCGAGCTTTATCGCCAAAACCAACGCTCGGTGTTGGCCCTGAGAGGCACGAGTTTTGGCAGCAACACCATCGAATTGAATCTTTAGGTCGTCTAGATGCGGACCGCGCGTGGTTGATTTTCGCCACCGGTCTTTTTGACGACGATTATACAAAAGCTCAATGAAATTTTCGGTCGTTTTATCAAGGGACTCAAGTTCGATGATCTCGTCAATCGTTGAAGAATAATTAATTGTTATTTCTGGGCAAGGTCGGGCGATTTCCTCAAAAAATCTGACAACGTCGGGAGTGAATTCTAAACAGTAATTTTTCCGGGCATGAACGATTTCAGCGCCAGCTTTAGCCACGGTTTCATCATAGGCATCCAAGAGTATCTCGTCACCATCGTCTGATAAGAGTTTGTTTCGCGATTTAACTGCTCGACTATAGGTGAGCGCGGTCTCGAGATAGGCCGGCCGAGTGTTGAGGATAGCACGGTCTATAAATTTTCTTCGTAAGTCCGGACTGCCTTTCGATATTTCAAGGTCATCAGGCGTGAAGGCAACAGCGGTGAGCGTGCCTAGGATATTATTTGCATCGGTCGTCTTTCCGTCTTTTCTAAGTTTACGACTACTTGAGGTAAGAGTTTGCTGCAATTCATGCTCTAGGCCTGTGGCTTTGACGGAGACGTCTACCTTTATATTTGCGACCTTGTGTCCGGTCTGGACAAGATTGGCACGAGTTACATTTCTCAATGGTCTCAAGGCAGCAATGCAATAAAGCGCCTCCAAAGCGTTGGTCTTCCCTTGACCATTGGGGCCTATCAAAGCGTTGACGCCGGGGGAAAATTCTAGCTTTGCAGATTCTATATTTCGAAAATTAGAGATCTGCGCGGACAAGATGCGCATCGTGATTACTTAGAAAAAGATTATAATCGCATCGGCATAATTATGGCGCGATAGTCTTCAGTACCAGCGCCAATGATGACACCTGGAGAAAGAGAGTCGGAGAGTTGTAATTCAACTTCTTCGTGGTTGAGTGCATGTAAAACATCAGAAATATAGCGGTAGTTGAACCCAATTTTTAGTTCTTCACCATCATAAGAAATTTCGATATCTTCTTTTGCTTCACCAACGTCGGGATTATGAGCAGAGAGCGCTAAATTGCCATTTGAGAGGTCAAGTCGAACTCCTTGGGCTTTATCTGGTGAAAGTAGTGAAGTTCTCTTGAGAGCAGACTGGAAGAGCTCACGATTGACGATAACTTTCTTAGTGCAAGATTGAGGAATAACCTGCTTATAATCTGGAAACTCGCCTTCAATGAGCTGCATAGTGAGTGTGAGTCCATCTTTTTCGAAGATAGCACTATTGTCTTTGAAGCCTAGTTGTCCGGTACTTTCACCATCATCCAAAAGACGTCTTAATTCGATCATCCCTTTTCTAGGGATGATAATACCTTTCTTTATAAGCGGTTGATCTTTTGTATTTTGTTCGACAATCGATAGTCTATGACCATCCGTTGAGACCATACGAATGCCATCTCCATCCGCCAAGGCTTCACAGTAAATTCCGGTTAGATTGTATCGTGTTTCGTCCGTACAAACTGAGTAGAGCGTTTTATCAATCATCGCTTTGAACGCATCACTGCTCAGTGAAAAATATTCAACATCACTAAAGCTTGGTAAGGTTGGATATCCCTCTGCAGACATCCCGACCACACGATAGTTTACTTTCCCACAACTAATTTCTACCCAATCATTATTCACTTTTTTTAGTGTTGCGATTTTCTTAGGAAGCGCACGGACAATATCGAACAGTGAACGACCCGAAAGAGTAATCGAACCTTCTTGAGCAACGTCACAGGCGTATTTTCCAGTGAGGCCAATCTCAAGATTGGTAGCTGCTACACTTAAAAAACCATCCTTCGATGCTTCAAGAAGTACGTTTGCCAAAATTGGCATGGTGGTTTTCTTTTCGATGATTCCTTGAACGCGTTGGAGAGCCTTTGCGAGTTCTTGGACTGGGATGCTAAATTCCATATTTTTCTGTGTCCTAGTCTGTTCTGTATTTTAAATAAACTGATCGTAGTAGTAGGGGCTGTGAATTGTGGATAACTTTTGTAAATCCTTGTTTTGATTCTCGATCATAGACAACCCTTCACTGTGAATTAAAGTTGGATAAATTGTGTACAACTCGTCACGTTTCTTTTCCACACGCATATCACAACTCTGTACACAAGTTATAGACGCTCTTTTGGCTGTTACACACAACATCATGTGGTTAATTCTCTTCAATACTCTGTGGCTCTAATCGAGCAATTGTCTTTCGATTTCTTCGATGTGGTTTCGCACATCGGGTTCGGTAATTTTTTCAGTAATCTTCTTCACGGCGTTGATGGCTGTGCTGTGATCTTTGCCGCCAAGGGCGTTTCCAATGTCTGGATAAGACGCGCTGGTATGATTTCGGCATAAATACATCGCGATTTGCCGGGGAAACGCTATATTTCGAGCGCGTTTTGTCGATTTCAGTTCAGATATTCGGATCTCGAAGTGTGCAGCAACGGCGCGAACAATACTGTCGCAGGTAAGGGCCTGGCTTTTGTCACTAATAATACCCTGCAGGACCTCTTTGGTGAGACTCACAGTAATAGGGGTTTTTCGCAGAGAAGCGATGGCGTGAACGCGGTTTATACAGCCTTCCAGCTCTCTTGTGTTGGACCGAACGGACTGCGCCAGGAATTTTGCTACGCTTTCATCAAGTTCAAGCCCTTCGTTGGCGGCTTTTTGTTGGATGATTGCGATTCGTGTTTCCAATTCAGGGAGTTTTAGGTCGGCAATGAGCCCCCACGCGAAACGCGAACGGACTCTCTGCTCTATGTCTGCGATTTCATGCGGCATACGATCCGAGGTAACGACAATTTGTTTCTGAGCGTCGTAGAGGGCGTTGAAAGTATGGAAGAACTCTTCCTGACAGTGTCCTTTTCCAGAAATAAACTGAATATCGTCGATAAGAAGAAGGTCACAGTTGCGATATCGAGAGCGGACCTGCGGCATACGATGCTCTTGGATTCCGGTAACGACATCATTGATGAAGGCTTCACTGGTTTTGAGCTGAATTTTAGCCTGAGGGCGTTTCTTTTGGAAAATGTGCCCAATGGCGTGCAAAAGATGGGTCTTACCCAACCCTACTCCACCCACGATGACCAGCGGATTGTATGGTGGGCGGTCGTTTTCGGCGATAGCCTGGGCCGCAGACCACGCGAGTTCGTTCGAGGACCCGACAACAAAATTGGAAAAAATGTATCGAGGGTTCAGTTGGGGACGAGAAGGCGTTGGAATATTACTTCGAAAAGATGTCGGTCGTGCTTCTTCTACTGGTTCGGGAATAGGTAAGGCTTCTTCGACTTTGCTTGGGGCTTCAGAAGGTTCGGGTTCTTTCTCCTTTTCTACTTCGTGAAGGTCGAAGAGAAGGTCGATGCTTCCGATACTTTGAAGTTCTTCTTCAATGACGTGACGATAGTGATCTTTCACCCAATTCAGACTGAATGTGTCAGGTAGCCCGATCCTGAGGGTTTTTCCATTATCTTCCAGGCACTTGATTTGATTGATCCATGTGGCCCAAACCTGTGGGCTAAGTCGACGAGCAAGAGCGTCTTTAAGTTGGATCCAATTGGGCTGATTTTCGGCCAATTCCACCTGATATATTCCCCTTTTTGTTCCCGCATCTGCATTCATAGCGTATGCGGGAGTCTGGCAAAGTAGCCTGAGCCAGGAGCTGCCGCAACTACGGAAATTGTGAATATGAATCAAACCAAAAATGAAAAAAAAGATCAGATTCTCACACATTAGTGTGAAGCGATCGCTTGACAGGCTAAGCGCGCTATGGCGATACAGCCAGCTCTGAACGGAGATAGTTATGAAACGTACTTTTCAACCTTCGAAAATCCGCCGCCAACGAAAACACGGTTTCCGTAAGCGCATGAGCACCAAAAACGGTGTAAAGACGATCAACGCTCGACGTCAAAAAGGGCGTAAGCGACTCGCATCAGTTTCTTACAAAAAATAAGAGCAGCCTTCACTGTATCCTCTAAAGAGTATCTGCGGAGGATCAATTTTTCGTGAGCGACTTATGACGCCATCAGATCACGCTCCTAAGTCGACCCTCGCTCTATTGTCTAAGAGTGGTGCTTTTCCAAAAGCGGCTCGAGTTCGCCAACGGCGCGAATTTCTAACGATACAAAAAAAAGGCCTTCGCGTTCACACCGGCTGCTTTACCGTCGTTGCGTTTATTTCCGAAAAACAAACAAGACCGCGTCTTGGTTGCGTAGTAAGCAAACGAGTTGGAAATGCTGTGATAAGAAGCCGTGTTCGTAGAATGTTACGAGAATGTTTTCGCAGATTGCAGCATCACTTATCAACAGTTGACTTTGTAGTGATAGCCAAGCCACACGCGTCTCAGCGCGCATTGAACGGCTTGGATGATGTTGCAGTCGATCTGATCCCTGCGATCCTGAAGGCCGAGCAACGAGTCCAAAAGCAACGTAAAGGCACAACGTAATACGATGAACACAGTGACAACTAATCGCGAGGAGAAATCAAGCTTGTCGATTCTTGCTCGGTTCTTATTGTTCGTCGTGATGACGTATCAAAAGCTTCTATCACCTTTCCTGCATGCCTTTGGCCCAGCATGTCGTTTTCATCCCACGTGTAGCGAATACGCGAAACAATCAATTATAAAGTACGGATTATGGACAGGTACAATCAAAGCCATGAAACGTATTTCGAAATGTCATCCGTTTCATCCGGGCGGCATTGATCATCCATAAAAGAAGAGTAAGCTAATGGAAGAATCAGAGAACAATCAACGGATTCTACGTGCGACGATACTATCGGTGATCGTCCTAACGACTTGGACATATCTCTTTCCCCAAAAGCCACCGAAGAAAAACGCTTCTGTGGCTACGACGGAGAAATCTGAAAATGTTCAAACAGCAACGACCGCCACAATGGCAGGCGAGGTGACGACTACAACGGTTGCGAAAGCGCCGCGAAAAGTTATTCCTGAGTCGATTGAAAAATTTTCGGGTTCTGTAGATTCGGGGGATGAAAAAATACCTTACTCGCTACAGCTGACGAATGTAGGCGGTGGAATTCAATTGTTCGAGCTCCCTTCGTTTAAGGAGCGAGATGCGGACAATCAGCCAACCGAAGATCCGATTCGACTAGCGCAACCGAACTTGGATGCCCCGGATCTAAGAAATCAAATGGCTGGAATTCAATTTTTAGAAGGAACGACTTTCCGGTTTCCTCTTCGACCAGTCTACGAGGTTCGTCGCCCTCGCGAAAACCAGGTGATCTATTCATATAAGACGGATGAAGGGATCGAGGTTGAACGGATCTACGATATCTCTCCTGATTCGTTCGAAATAGAAATGGCCGTTACAGTGCGCAACAATAGCGATCAACCTCAGCGACACGTGATGGAGATTTCAACCTCCTCCAAACTGACCGAAGTGATGGAAGAAGGCGGAATGATGTTTATGCCTCCTCCCGATCATCTCAACGGAGCGTGCTTCACTGATGGCTCTGTCGAGCGAGAAGCCCAAAAAGAATTGGTCAGCGAATCTGAGAAGTTTTCAGAAAATGTGAAGTGGGTCGGGATGGATCGTCAGTATTTTCTATCTGCGATTATTCATCGTGATGATGATCCCGCAGAGTGCCGTTTGACTGCGAATGGCCAGCAAGCCCGCGCGGCATTAGTGATGGCGGAAAGCACCTTGCGGCCAGGCGAGGAGAAGCGACATAAATTCACCGCGTATCTCGGTGTGAAAAAACCGAAGCTTTTGACTCGAAGTGAAGCTCAGCTCGAATCTGCGGTGGATTACACCATCATGGGTCTCAATTTGGCGATTTTGTGTGAGGGGCTACTCGCTATTTTGGCTCTTATCTATGGACTGAGTGGTTCTTGGGGGATCGCTATCCTTGGCCTAACCGTTTTGGTGAAGCTTGCACTCTTTCCGCTCAACCAACGCAGCGGTCGTTCGATGCGGGCGATGTCGAAGTTGAAGCCTCAGATCGACGCTCTCAAGGAAAAGTTTCCGGACGATCGACAGCGCCAGAGCGAAGAAATGATGAAATTGTATCGGGATCATAATGTAAGCCCAGCCAGTGGCTGCGTACCGATGCTCATTCAGATGCCTATCTGGTTTGCCCTATACCGGGCTCTCTGGGTATCGATTGACCTGTACCAGGAGTCGTTTCTATGGATTCCAGACCTTACCTCTCGAGACCCCTACTGGATTCTTCCCGCTATTTTGGTGGTTGTCATGTTCCTTCAGCAAAAGATGACTCCTACCACTATGGATGCGGCGCAACAGAAAATGATGATGTATTTCATGCCGATCATGTTCGGAGCCATGATGATCGCCTTACCGGCCGGACTGTGCTTTTACATTTTTGTAAACACCGTCCTGACCATCGTCCAGCAGCACTTCATCAACAAAGATGCTGGTACTCCCCCGGCCGCTGCCGCGCTGTCTTCCTAAATTCTCGCTGTATTTTCATAAATTCGCGAAAGCCAATTGACCATTGAGCAGGCGATGACTATCTAATTGCCCAGCAAACTTTTCGGAGTTTGAAGCTGGGGAAACGGTCATCCATAAAACCGAATCCTTAGATGAGTTTACACTATCAGGGGAACAAGAGAACCAATACTTCAAGAGCGCTGAAAGCCAGGCAAAATAACAGCTTTGTCGCGAGCATTCACATTTTAGAGGTCTCAAAAGATTCCCGAAGCGAGGTGCCAAGTGGCAACAGAAAAACAATTTGAAGCAGAAACTGAACGTGAGGCGATTGAACTTGCGTGTTCCGATTTTGGAGTGACTAAAGAAGAGCTCTCCTTTAGCATTGTTGATAAAGGGTCAGCCGGCTTATTTGGTATGGGCGCTCGACCGGTGATCATTTCCGCAAGCGTTGCGGCCAAAGAAACTAAAGCCAAGAAAGAAACCCTTTCTGGCGAGAAAGAAAAAAAGCCAAAGAAAGCTACTTCTAGGAAAAAGCCAGCACCTAAAAAAGCGGAAGCGGCTGAATCAGATGACGCCACTGAAACCAGTGAAGCAAGCGCACCAGCGGCAGAAGAACGAGTTCGAGTCCCAGGAATTACCGGGCCAGCTCCCGAGAAAGCGGCGCAAACAAAAGAGGTGACTGAGGAGCTATGTAATCAACTTGGTATGCCTGTCGTTGTTGAGGTTCGCGATGAAGAAGAACAAATCGTTGTGGTTCTAAATGAAGCCGAAGACAGCACAGCCGTTGCTGATCTCCTCGGGTCAACGCGTCCTCCTGCTCTACCTTCACTTCAATTCCTGTTGAACAAGATCGTAAATCGATTTCCGGACAATCGAAAGCATATCGTAGTTGAAGCAGAATCTGTCGCCGAACGAATCGCAACGCGGAAAGCTGAAGCAGCAGAGCGCAGAAAGCAAGCAGCGAAAAGTCCTCAAAAGTCACTCCCAGACAATATTGACGAAGAAATGGTCGCAATCGCGAAGCAGCTTGTAGAGAAAGCAAATTCTCTCGGTAAAGTCATTACGATTCTACCCATGACAGCTGCAGACCGTCGCGCCATTCACCAGACCGTGATGACGATAGAAGACGCTGATACGATGTCCGAAGGTGAAGGTTTATTCCGCCGGATCCACGTTGTGCCAGACGCGCTTCGCACGAAGAAGAATAACCGTCGTCGACGTCGTGGTGGTCGCGGTCGTGACTCTCATCAAGAAGAAGCGGTAGCGGCTGAAGAGACCCCAGCGACAGAAGAGGCTTCAGCGACGGTAGAAGAAGTAGCGGCAGCTGCATCTGTTGAATCAGAACACTCTACTGAGACCGAAGCACAGCCTAATTCATAAGGAAAAATATGCCGCCTCGGACACGCGAACAGCGCCTGTTTGGGGCGGCTTGCTTAAAGGTTCAGCTCGAGAGGGCGGGTATATCGCGCTCCGAAATTTACAATGGGGCGCTTTGCGATCTTGAGCTGACGGACGAAGACGTTGTCGAGTTCTTATCGCGAGAGCGCGGACGAGTCGAGGCAGCGCTAGACCATCGTAAGGACGCTCCGACCACAAACGAACTGTAATCAATGGATGATACTGCAATGAAACCTGAACAAAATACTAATTCGAGCTTTGATAACCAAGGAGAAGCTGGAGCTGCCACGTGGAGCTCTTTGATCGATACCTTGGTTAAGGTTCCTCCGCCCAAGCAGGTTGAAGGCGTCTATGACTATGTAGACGAAACAACCTTAAGCGAAGGACACCATATCGAGATGAGTGCACAGGGTCATGCGGTTGAAGAGTATTACGAAAACGAAGAAAAACTCTGCTGCCATTGGGACCGAATTTCTGCGGATGATCTGCCTTCCCGCATGTCTCATCCAAAAGGTGTTGTTCTTGATTTAGGATGCGGGACAGGGACTGCCGGTGGAGCAATTCGTCGCGCAGGTGCACAGGTCGTAGGTGCAGACCTTTCGTTGCCTTGTTTACTAGCTGCTCGTCGCCGATTGGATGCGGTGGTTCGAACGGATGCTGCTGCTCTACCGTTCAAGGATAACTCTTTTGACGGTTTAGTTGCTCGCGGAGCGCTTCACCATCTGCACGATCCGGAGGCCGCTTTGAAGGAGGCTGCTCGAGTTCTCAAGCCTGGCGCCCCTGCCCTATTTCTGGATCCTCGAGAGTTCGCCTGGCTTGAACCGATCAAAGACCGTTTGCGTCACGACGATGATTCTTTTTCCGATGATCACCATGCCTATTCACCTGAGGAGTATCAGGCACTGATCGCAAAATCATTCGTTGTTGAAGAATGTTTCACGGAGCATCCATTAGGAATTTTGTTCGCGGCTGGACTTGACCTCCTTCCTTTACCTAAGATGCTTCCTAAGCGGCTTGTTGCGCGTGGGCTATTCGAGATCGATCATCGTTTGAACCAAACACCATTGGCTCAAATGGGACATCTTTTGGTTGTTCGTGCTCGCCGTCAGTAGTGCATGACGACGAAAGAATCATACAGTTTACAAGAGGTCGCTGAGCGACTCGGGATTTCTCGACGAACCCTTCAGCGCCGAATTAAGGAAGGTGAGTTTCCAAGGCGCCGTCTTCAGCAGACAAACTCTGGCTGGGAGACTCGCATTGATGCGATTGACGTTGAAGAAGCGCTGCATCGTGAATCAGGTTCGTATTATTCTGCTGAAAAAGCCCGTGGAACTCAAAAAGGGAGCTCACTGAGCCGAGAAGACTTAGAATGGCTGAGTTCCACATTTCTTCAGGCGGTTCATGAGGAACGTCAAGTTTTCCTCGACGCAATCCGCGAAATTTCTGAAACCCGCAGCTATGAATTCAAAGCTCTCGAAAGTCACATCGAGAAACTTGAACAAACGGTAGAAAGCTTGCAAGACAAGTTGCAAAGCTCTACAGATGCGCCGATGCTGCTGGAGGCGCCCCTCCCAAACAGTTCCCGTCTTCCCGCTTTGATTGAAGAACAGCGACAGGTCGATCCTGAATCAGAAATTCTTCATCGAGAATTAGATGAGCTCGAACAGATACTGGGGATCGGCAAGAATAAGAACTAAACAGATGTTTAGTTCTTATTCACGAGTCATCTTTTCTTCATTAAAAAAAAAACTTCGAAACGAAATATGAACGCGGTTTGGCGACGGAGTAGAGAATCTTGCTTATCATGAGTGGTAAGATGCTCTGTTAGAGGAGGTGTTGGGTTCCAAAAAAGTATTGAGTCGTTTATTTTCTCCTTTCCTCCGAAGCCGAGCATAACTTTTCTCGATGGTCAAAGTTGTAAGCCCGCGACTCGCAGAAGACTTCGAAAAACGTTATGCCTAAAAATTTCAAGTCGTATAAGCCTGTGAAGAAACCTTCGTACCTTAGTCCACGGAATGATTTTGTTTCCCAGCCGGATTCTGGATTACCGAAATAGCGTTGCGACTAGAGTAATAAAACGGATTTGCTTCTGAGTGGAATCTTATAGAAAAAAACTCCCCATCGCTTCACGACAGGCCCGCTGGATAGGAGCGTAAAAAGACTATTCTTATGTATCATCTCTAATTTTACAAATCTCGAGAAGTGTAGGGCAGAATGAGAGATCTCTCATTAAGATAGAAGAACTCTAAGATTCGGTTCTTTATTCATCAGAATCGGTCTAATCATTCATGTTGCTAGATAAGTCTCTGAAGAGGTTAAAATCATCCGGTTCGGGCGTTTTCAAACCCTACACTGCCCTATCTCCAGGCGTTCTTACTTTTATGTTTCACGTGAAATACGTTTCTCTCGTCTTCGATCAGGCTTTCGATATGTCCAAGAAAGCATGTCTTTGAAGCGCTCACGTTTTCGTGAGCTGTGGATAACTCACGTAATGTTTCACGTGGAACACTGTTCTCTGCATTATAAGGATCCGAAAATGATAGATTTTTCTTCTGACAAGCCGCTTTGCGTTCCTTTGCAAGCCTGTGAATCAATCTGTGAATGTTTCACGTGGAACATTTGTCTCTAGCCTAGGTCTGGTTGTCCAAAAGAGTGGCCACGCTTTGCATCACTGACCGTCGATGCTTTATCTGTTCTTCACTCGTCACTCTGAACCCGTCCCCTTTCCTCTCTAGCTGACTGAGTGTCACCCGTAGCTCATCTCCCGACTGATAATCATCGAATGCCTCGTAGGTTGCTCGGTTCTTCTTTTGAACGACCAATGTTTCAAGCCCGCTCGTCCCGCAGGTCACCACTCTAAGTTTGTTCTTATCATTTCTTCGGACGTCCATGACTCTCAAGCTGTCCGGCTCTCTTTGCTGTGGCCTTCTGTTCTCTAGTATGAGCCAAGAGAAATGAAGGTCTTGAAATCTGCGCTTCGCTCTTTCCGCGATCTTTTGAGCCCAGTTCCCCGACTCTATACGCCAAGTGACGTGACACCAATCTTTCTCTCCATTCAGCATTGGGCATTCAGAATCATGTGTACACGGCCCAATGATTTGAAATTCGTCCTTCAGTGTCTCCCGTAGACGTTGGAGGTTTTGAGCCGCTTCCTTGGTTCCTGGCTCAAGAATGTAAAGGCGACCTCCTCTCCGACAAGCCGTCAACCAACTCTTAACCTGTTTCCGCCCCGCTCCGACCACGTCCTCGCTTTCTACTCTTGTAAGAATCTCGTTGAGCACGAAAGGAGCGAATACCGCAGAGTACTGACGGTAGGTAATGGGCTGGGTTGCATCTCCATGAATACTCTTCGGGACGTCCATTTCAGCCGCTTCGAAGAGATTCAGAGCATTTCTGAGCATCCGTCGATTTTTCTCTAGAATAGTAACCGGCTCGCCGAACATACTGTGGGCAGCGAACGCAAAGGGCCCTATGCCTGCCCCTACCTCTAGCATTCGTCCTGCCGCTGGTGGATATATACTCAAGATACGTTGAGCAATACGAAAGGTTCGTCCCGCATGAACGATACCGCGGACAATGTCGCCCGCGCCCTGCTCGCCCGCCGCGCTTGAATTCTTTTGAAGGCTCTCCTTGCGATTGCGGGTGAGCCGAGACTGAAGTTTCTCATAGCTTATCGCCCAGGAATCAAGTAGCTCTTCAGATGGTTCGATTTCCAAAGCCTTGAATACGAACGCTTCAAACTCATCAACCCCCAACATCTTTGTTCTCCACTTCCGTTCCGTTCATTTCACTTTTTTTCGTGAAAGCGGCGATTCTTTCTGCGGCATCTTTTGGGGGCCGCCCTGGCCCACCTGGCACCCATCGCCCAAGTGGTCTTCGTTGTTGTTTCTGAATTAGACTTTCTAGCTTCTCAATTCGACCTTCAAGTTTCTCTATATATTCTGTCAGACTTAAAATTTTTTCCATAAAAAATACTCTTTCCTGCCTAATTCTGAAATTAATTCTAGACTCATTTTGCAGCTCAATTTCCTCTGCAAGAGCGACTGCAAATTGGTTTGTTTTATTTTTACGAGGCCGACCCATTGGTAATAAAATATTATATAAATGAGTTTTAGGAAATTAATTATTTAATATATTTAATTTTCCAATTCTGAGAGACAAACAATGGTATCCGAAGCACTGCGGCGCAACATAATAACGGCAGAGGGGCTTTACCAGAGGTGTTATAGACCACTAAAAGTATTTTGGATTGTGACCGGTTTAAGTTAATTTACTCATCTGAAGCGATGAGAGAAATGTCTAATTTTGCTTCTCCGGCCCGTAGAGTCACAGGAGTAGTACTGCTAAAGCCTTGTAAATAAAGCTGAAAATTGCCTTCCGGCAGATTTTCAAATTGAAAGCTGCCATCTGTCTCAACGCGCGCTGAATACAATCTCGATTTTTTTCCGTTTTCGTAATGCTGCGCGAAGACATAGATTTTCTTGTCCTGTTTTGTCCCTTGTACTTGGCCAAAAATGCTCGCGCCGGGTTGCATACCTATGACCAAATCATTTCTTTCCTCATTTGCGAGGAGCTCAATATTTTCAATTTTAGATTCCGCATAGCCTTCTGCTCGAAAGCGTATCGTACACGTTCCTGCTTTGAGACCATCAATGACGAACTTGCCGGACGGGCTACTTGCTTGACCTCCTCCTCTGGCTCCACATGAACCTGATACGTAGTAGGCGAAGCGGGTAATCGCGTCTCCGGTATCTGCGGCTTCGATTCGACCGCTGATGCTCGAGCCAGATGCGATCGTAAAGAGAAGAGGGCGATCGAGGTCGTCAGCCAGGTCAAAATGGGAAGGCGCGCCCGGCGCACGAATATAAACATTATACGGTGGCTCTCCGCCGATCCCACTCACTGAAAAATTCCCTTTGCGATCTGTTGTTCCAACAGCGCTGGCGATCCCAGTATCGCTTTTGTTTTGCTGTTGGTTCTCATTGGTCACCGCTGAACGAAAACCTATCCTCGCACCGACGACAGGCCTCCCATTTTGCAAGACAACTTGCCCCGAAGCTGTTTTGGCGGGCTTCAGATTAAAATCAATTTGCTCTTTTGCCTGACTAAATTTTATTCTCTTTCTCTGCTTTTGATAGCCTTCTGCGACAGCGAACAGCCCTTGCGTTTTCTTCGTCGATGCATGGATCTGGTATTCACCGAGTGTATTTGTTTTTGTGCTCAACTGGTCTTCCATTCCTTGAACATACAGTGACTGTTTTTCTGTACTCAAAAACTCGAAGCCCACTGTAGCGTTAACTAAAGGGCCGGAGTTTCCAATGACCTTCCCGAAAAGCTCGTGTCCTTTCTTCAAGGTAATTTTCATGGATTTTACCGCGGATTTTCCTGCGGGAATAGAAACGAGTGTTGGTTCATAGTCAGGATGAAAGGCAAATAATTGTCTCGTTTGTTTGGAAACAGGGTCGATGATGAAGCGTCCTAATCGATCACTTCTCGCGTTCGGGTCAGCTGCGGTGATGTATCTTTTCTCTATCGTTGAGCTCGCAATAATTTTGGCGTTTTCTACCGGTTGCATCGCTTCATTTTGAACAAGGCCTTCTACGACGATTGATTCTCGTAAGGCGAGGTCGATGCCCTCATCGTTTTCAATCACGTCATATTTTCGTATTTGAACTGTGTTGGGAAAATATCCAGTCGCCTCTGCTCTGAATTCAAATAGGCCCGGCGGAATTCCTTTCGCATCGTAATAACCAGCGGAGTCAGTTTCTACAGTGAGTTTTCTCGCGTCTTGATCGGCGCCCGGAAAAATAGCGTTATCCAAAACTTTGATTGTTACGATCGCATTCGCTATTCCGCGACTCGTTGCTGCATCGTAGACACGACCTGAAACTCTAATGTTTGAAAAGGGACTGCCCGACTCACTTTGTTCCCTTTTTAGACGTGTCTCTTCTTTTTGGTTTGCGAGGCGAAGGGGAGGGGCGGTCTCGCTGATTGTCGTAGTTTTTGTTGTTCCTAAGTATCCGTCATTAGGAACTGAGGAAAAGTGAGCCAAAAAAGAAGTAAGGAGCCAAATCCCGATAGCCAGCAGCGTGACGGTACCAATAACGGAAATAACCAGAGCAGGTCGTTGGCGGAACTTCGACACAACCCTATTAATGGCACAGGCTCACGAAGGCTGATAGGTCATATTGATTTGTGAAAAAGATTTACCGAAGAATCTAGATTCCCGGAAAATTCATGAACCGCATATACAGGTCTACATCAAATGGGCTGTGACTCTCACTTAGTTCGGCTTTTAGTGCTTTTGATTTCTCAGATGAGAGTTCTTCTACAATCGTATCTAGGTCTTCGTCCGTTAGACCGTGATCGTGTTCTACGCCCAGTGCTGTCAACGCAGCTCCAAGCATGTCTCGTCGGGTAAACAGGTAGTTTCGAATGAGTTCTTCACCCACATCGTTTTCTATTTCGAAGCCTTTCTTTACGCTTTCATGAAGTTTCTTTGCTTTGATCGTGCTCTTGCTGGCACTTTTGACCGCGAACATACCGGACTTTGCTTTTACACCGGCTGCACGGAACAGCTCTTCACGGAAGTTTCTCGGTGAAGCGTTGATGATCTCCGCAAATTTTTCCGTCGGCATTTCAATCAGTAACTCGCGTGCAGTCGTCATAATGAGGTCTGACTACACAAAAAAGCACTTCGGCTGGCAAGTCTAAAACAGTTGAATACGTGTCCGACTACTGGGCCTGAATATTGGCAAGAAAAACACCGACCGCCAAAGCGGTCACGATAATCAGTAAAAGCACCAAGTAAAAACCCTTTCCTTCTTCCACAATGGACGATATCAGTCCCATCCAACCCGCGCGCCCGCGCGGTCCTTGAACTTGTGTAGTCGCTCGCGCACGTTTCGCTGGGGGTAGGGGTCGGTCTCCCCGATAGGTGGGTTCCTCAACGAGTTCGAAACCTGCGTCTCGAATGCGTCGGTGCATGGTGGGTTCTTCGGTCACTCGTAATAAATTTGCGTCTCTTGCTCTGAGGTTGTCGCTATAGAGGTCAGAGAGCCAGTTGGCTAGCCGTGCATGTGCACCTTTCGGATTGTACCCTTGCCATTTTTTCAAGGTCTCCGCCATGTGTTCGGCACTCCGGTATCTCCAGCCCGTCCGCTTTTGGAGAGCTCGAAAAGCGACCATTGCTAACCGCCAGTCGATATCTTTTTTGATTGTTCTCGCAAAGGGAACCCGACAGTCTAAGACTGCTCGAACCGTTTCATATTCGTTCTTGCGATAAAACAGGCGCTGGAGCGTGAGCATTTCCCACAACACAATCCCTGCGGAAAAGAGGTCTGCCCGCTGATCAAGAGGCTTCAAATCGACTTGTTCGGGAGACATGTAACCATATTTGCCTTTGAGTACCCCAGCTCGTGTTCGAGAAAGTTGTGCAGAAGCCTTGGCAATACCGAAGTCGAGAAGTTTAACCTGACCATCAAAGCCAATAATGATGTTTTGCGGCGACACATCTCTGTGAATAACATTGAGTGGACGTCCGTCGTAAGTCGCTTCGTGGTAGGCATATTGCAATGCGTTCAGCACGCATATCAAGATGGTCACAACGTGTTCATTAGGAATCCTTATCCCGCGTTCAAGACACAAATCACGGATTTGACGCAAATCTCGACCGAATACAAATTCCATGGCCATATAGTGGGTGTCGTTCTCTTCCCCAACCTCATACAGCTCAACAATATTTTCGTGTTTCAGACATCTCGCTATTCGAGCTTCGTCAAAAAGCATTTGAATAAGATCTTCTTCATCGACGAGGTCGCCTCGAATCGTTTTCACTACGGCTGTTCGTTCATAACCTCTTTGCGTAAATTCCTGTGCTAGCCAAATGTCGGCCATGCCGCCAGCTGCCAATCGTTTGACCAGGTCGTATTTTCCAATACGGCCCGCGAATGGAATGTTCTCAGCCAAGACCCCTAAGGAGTGTCATGATTGAGAACAGATGACGAGAGCCCAAGCTCAATATTTTGTGATGCTCGGCATCATTCTGCTTCAAGACGGACCCTAACAGGGGCAAAACTCTTGCGATGAATCGGCGTGACGCCCAACTCATCGAGGGCTTCTTGGTGCTGTTTGGTTCCGTATCCTTTGTGTTTCTCAAACCCATAACCAGGAAAGTTTTTGGCAGCTTCAAACATAATTTTGTCTCTGTGTACTTTGGCCAGGATAGATGCCGCTGCGATCGAAAGGGAGGTTGAGTCTCCTCGAATGATATTTTCTTGCGGAACCTCTACACCCTCCAATTTTCGAGCATCAATCAATAAATAGTCCACCTCGGCACATCGCGCGACCGCATTCTCCAACGCTCGGCGCATCGCAAGGAGGCTCGCCTGCCGAATATTTATTGTGTCTATTTCTTCGGGGCTAGCGATCCCCACGCCATACGCGAAAGCGCTTTCTTCAATCCGTTTGGCAAATTGAACTCGTTTTTCGTGGCTCAGTTTTTTGCTATCAGTGACGCCAACGAGTGTGTCCAGTTTGCTCCGGTCGAGTATGACGCAGCCAGCACTGACTGGACCAGCCCAGGGACCAGCGCCAGCCTCATCAAGTCCTGCAATTCTTTGATACCCGCCCGACCATAATCGCCGTTCGCATTCTAGGAGTCGCTCGTGCTCCCTAAGGGTTTTCTCCGCTCTTGAAGGCATATATCTGACCGTAGCATTTACGGTTCGAAAGGCTATGACTTTCTCGGTTTGAACTCAGGATGTGTTATTTTTCACCCGTGAGTTCCGCCTTACACATCCTCAATGGTCGCCGTTTTTCCTGTACTCAATGCGGTCATTGCTGTCTCAAGGACGGGCTCGTTTACCTGCATACTGAGGAGCTTACGCAAATGGCGGCTCATCTCAAAATGACTCAGGAGGTCTTTCGAACGACATTTCGGGTGGAGTATGACCCCGCGTCAGAGCAGCCTGTTTTGCTTGCGAAAGAAGGGAAGGGCTGTCCACTTTTGGACGATAAGCTTCGTTGTCGAGTCCATGCTGTCAAGCCTTCTCAATGCCGCACTTTTCCGTTTTGGTCCGAACTCCTCGATGATGAGGATGCTTGGAATGAAGCGCGGCAAGACTGCCCGGGAATGGATTCGCCCACTGGTCGTTTGTACTCCCCCGAGGAAATTCGAAAAATTCGAGATCAAGGATTGTCCACAACCTAAAGTATTCGTTGCTCACTAAGGGTTTTGGTGACTACACCTTGCTTTAGTCTATGGCCTCCGAAAGCATCGAAATTCGTGGCGCACGTGAACACAATCTCAAAGACCTGAGTCTCGACATTCCTCGGGACCAGTTAGTTGTGGTGACCGGCGTGTCTGGCTCAGGGAAAAGCACTCTCGCATTCGACACGATTTACGCTGAAGGACAGCGCAGATACGTGGAGTCGCTCAGCGCCTATGCTCGTCAATTCCTCGACCAAATGAGTAAGCCAGATGTTGATGCCATCGAAGGTTTGTCGCCGGCGATTGCGATCGAACAAAAAACAACCTCCCAAAACCCAAGATCCACCGTCGCGACCGTGACCGAAGTCTATGACTACCTGCGTTTGCTTTACGCACGCGTAGGCCGTCCTGCCTGCCCGGGATGCGGCAAACCAGTGTCCCGACAAACTGCAGAACAAATGATTGATCGTCTCATGCTTAAGGCGGAAGGAACCCGACTCGTATTGATGGCGCCTTTGGTCAGAGGCCGCAAAGGCGAGTATCGACAAATGTTTTTACAGCTTCGAAAAGACGGGTTTGCTCGCGTCCGTGTCGACGGAAAAATGCGGGAGCTCAGTGAAAATATCGAACTCGATAAGCGACGAAAACACGATATCGACGTGGTCGTAGATCGCGTCGTAGTGAAACCTTCCGCGCGTCAGCGAATCGCTGACTCTGTAGAGCTGGCGTTAAAAAAATCCGAGGGCCTTCTACGCATTGTTAACCATGATACTCAGGATGAAGCCCTTTGGTCTGAAAAGCTTACCTGCTTGGAGTGTGGAATCTCGTTGCCGGAAATTGAACCGCGTACATTCTCTTTCAATAGTCCCCAAGGTGCCTGCCAGACGTGCAGTGGTCTCGGTCAAGTTTCCAGTTTTGACGAAAAACTTATTATTTCTGACCCTGATAAATCTCTTGCGGAAGGTGTGATTGCCCCTTGGGCGAGAAAAGCGGCCTGGTACAACCCGGTGCTATCCGCTCTATGTAATCACTACAAACAATCCTATGCAAAGCCCTGGAAGAAACTACCGAAGAAGTTTCGAGACATTGTCATGTATGGGTCAGGTGAAGAAGAAATCAAGGTGACCTATCGTGGCGCGGATAGTCGATATTCTTTTAAGAAACCTTTCGAGGGTGTGATCCCGAGTCTTGAACGGCGTTTGCGTGATGCTGAACGCGATCGTGTGCGTGAACGATTGCTCGATTATCAGCGACTTCATACCTGTCCCTCGTGCGATGGCGCACGACTTCGGCCTGAGGCTCGAGTTGTTACCATCGACGACATTCCTATTCACGTACTCACCGCACTTCCGATTGAAAAAGCGCTCGAGTTTTTCGCCAATCTTTCGTTAGACGAGACGGAACAACAAATCGGTGAAAGAATCCTCAAAGAAATTAACGAAAGACTCGGTTTCTTGAGCGCGGTGGGTCTCAACTATCTCACTTTGGACCGAAAAGCAGGGAGCTTGTCAGGCGGTGAAAGCCAGCGAATACGATTGGCAACCCAGATAGGCAGTTCTCTTGTTGGCGTTTTGTATATCTTGGACGAACCTTCAATTGGTTTACACCAACGTGACAACGAGCGATTACTTGCTACTTTGAAGCGACTTCGTGATCTCGGGAATACAGTGTTGGTTGTCGAACATGACGAAGACACGATTCGTCAGTCTGACTGGGTGATCGATATGGGTCCTGGAGCAGGTCGCCACGGTGGTGATGTCGTTTGCGCAGGAAAACCGTCAAAAGTAGAAAAAGATAAGAAATCTCTAACCGGTCAATACCTCTCGGGCCGAAAGAAGATTGAAGTACCTACCGTCCGTCGTACACCAAAACCAGAGTCTATATGGGTACGAGGTGCAAGCGGAAACAATTTGAAGGGCGTCGATGTTGAGTTTCCCTTGGGTGTTCTGGTTTGTGTCACCGGCGTTTCCGGAAGCGGTAAATCGACCTTAGTCAATGAGACATTGTACAAAGCCGTTGCCCAAAATATTTATGGAAGTCGAGATGAACCCGCTAAACATAAGTCGATCGAAGGCCTGGACGCCATTGATAAGGTGATTGACATCGACCAATCACCGATTGGACGAACTCCTCGATCAAATCCAGCCACTTATACCGGCGTATTCGGTCACATTCGCGATATCTTCTCGGCTCTCCCAGAATCAAAAATTCGAGGTTATAAGCCCGGAAGGTTTAGCTTCAACGTCAAAGGCGGTCGTTGTGAGTCTTGCGAAGGGGACGGCGTCAAGCGTATTGAAATGCACTTTTTACCAGACGTTTATGTAACCTGCGAGGTCTGCAAGGGGCGACGATACAACCGTGAGACGTTGCAAATTCAATACAAAGGCGCCTCGATTGCTGACGTTCTCGAAATGACGGCTGCCGATGCTTTAGAGTTCTTCTCTAAGGTTCCTGCAATTCAGAAGAAGCTAAAAACACTTGTCGATGTGGGGCTTGGCTATATTCGCTTAGGACAACAAGCCACGACGCTCTCAGGCGGCGAAGCTCAACGCGTAAAGCTGGCAAAAGAACTTTCAAAACGGTCGACCGGACGAACGTTGTTTGTTTTAGACGAACCTACGACAGGCTTGCATTTTGATGATGTTGCCAAGCTTCTCCAGGTTCTTCACCGTCTCGTTGAACAAGGGAACACCGTTGTCGTCATCGAACATAATTTAGACGTCATCAAAACCGCGGATTGGATTATTGATCTCGGACCTGAGGGTGGCTCTGGTGGTGGTCGCATACTCGTTGAAGGAACACCTGAGAAAATTGCGTCGTACAAAAAAAGTCATACAGGCCAGTTTCTCAAGCCGATGCTGCCAGCCAAAAAAGCTCGTCGGTCAAAAAAAGTCGGGAAGTCCGCAAAGGCGGCTCGTTAGGTCAAAGTGCTTTGGCGCTACCAAAGGGCTTCCTGCTTTTTCCGAAATAATAAAAACTTGTTCGCTCAGCGTTGTTTTCCCGGTCTTGGACTCGGGTTTTTTGTTTTGTACACGGTCCAACCATTGGGGGAGCCGAGCTTGGTGTGTAACGCCGCGCGATCGGTTCGGCTTACAAGCCCTTTCCCCCGTAGCACCAAGTAATCAAAATCAATTCCATGAATCTTCGGATCGAATGCATGCGGCGTTTTCCAAAAAGGTGCTCTTGGCTTTCTTCGATCGATTTGGCGAATAGGAAGTGCGGCTGCGTCAAACATGAAAGACACATAACTCGCCCCATCGACCATGTGATAAAAATACAGAGATCCAAGTGCCGGATGATTGTGAGTCAAGTCTCTTCCCTGAGGCACCGTGAGAGCGAGTACTCTTGCTCCTTTTGGAATGAGTTTACGAACCGGTTCGTATTTTTTAGCCCATTGATTGAATCTCTCTATATGGCTCCGGTTGATGGAGCCATTCCACATCACCAAGACAATTCCGCAAGAAGCAAATAGGACGCCCCAGCGTCCTTGAAAGCCCGGTCGAGGAAGAATAAATAAAGCCATCGCGGCGATCACCCCAAAGCGGGGATAAATCATCCAAAGGGAAGAGGGCCATTCCATTGAGTTCGGGCCAACCACAAATAAAGCAGTGATTCCTCCGACATAAACCAAAAGGCTGAGGCGCGCCGCACCTGTGCGCGCTCGAGGCCTAAAAAAACCAATGACGAGCCAAACGAGCCACAATGCCGCGGCGCTTTTCATCACCAAAATATGAGCGCTTGAACCGCGCTCCAGCAAATGCCCCCAAAAACCAGCGATATGCTGCGAAATACTTACGAAATAAAACCATTGCTTGGGACCTTCTGCCGCACTCCCAGCCTCGGTCCAAGGTTGTGACACGTGTTCAAATGTCGCCGGTATCGCCAAAAGAATTGCGGGCAGCGATGCCAGACCTATTTGAAACCAGGGCCTAAATCTCTTTTCAACGAGGACCCCTAAGATTCCTCGAGAAAGCAGCAAGAGGGCAGCGGTCAAAAAAATGAGTGCGTGTCCCAAGTAGGCGCAAATCAGCCAAAGCCCCAAAAGGAAATTATGATGCGGTTTGGCCTTTTCCCGAAAGATGGGTTCAGCAGCTGCAAGAGTGAAAAACAAAAAAGGAGTGGCAAATACGAAACTGGCGAAGCCGTAACCCATACTCACGCCAAAAAAGGCGAGGGGTGCTACGAGTCCCTGTCGAGGATCTCGGCCTAATGCAGCAGCCAGCGCGCTGAGACTCATTGTGTATCCAAAGGCCGAAACGACCAGTGATAATTTGGCTGCTGCGTCTACGGTCGTAAATTGAGCAAACCCCGCGCTTAACCCATAAAAAAATAAATAGGGTGTCGGTGCCCAAGACCTTGTCATGAAGTCGAGAGCTCCCGATTCTCCCCCATGAGCGAGGACCGAAATCAAAGCTAAGTGATTCGACCAATCAATATACGGAAGATATGGCCCCGCGAAAAGGACCTGTGCCGTAACGATAGCTCCTACGAGGGCTCCAAGAGCGATAAGTGGGTCACGAAACCACACGACTCAAGCGATGACTGAGAATCACTACTGCGTCAAATCTTCAACGTCTCGATTTCGAATTCAACGCGGATTTTTGAACCCATTTCCAGCGAAATTCTCGATGCGTCGCATCCCGAGGCTCAGCGGAGCAAGGGTTTATTCCGGACCATATGTCCTTTCCTTTTTTTGCGCTATTTCTATTCCGTTTCGGCACCAAAATTTTGGTCAAAATTTGCTGCATTCTTTTCTTCTCTTTGGCTCACTTTTCTATCCTTTGGTGCCGCGGATTTTGCTCCTCGATAGAGTCAATTTTCAGTAATTTTTGAGCCCTTGCAATCATGTAGATCAAGCGCTCAAAATAAACGATAAAGTGCTGAAAAGTCGCGTTTTTTCGCTTTTGCCCCGTGCCTGCACGTGCTAGGTTCGAGCGTCTTGAATACCGAGGAAAATAAGGACGGCGAAACCCAAGAAAGGTACGTCGCAAAAGAAGTTTCAACCGTTGCCGAAACAGCCCCTGAAGACCGAGCGTATGACGCCAGTTCGATCGAAGTTCTGGAGGGTCTTGAGGCGGTTCGATTACGTCCTGGGATGTATATTGGTGAGACCGACGAAACAGGTCTTCATCACTTGGTGTTCGAGGTTGTAGATAATAGTGTTGATGAAGCGCTCGCAAAGCACGCCTCAAAAATTGTTATTGTGATCCACCTCGATGGGTCCGTTACCATCTCGGACGACGGTCGCGGAATTCCGATCGAGTGGAAAGATGACCAAAACAAAAGTGCGGCCGAAGTTGTCATGACGGTCCTGCACGCCGGTGGTAAATTTTCCAACGAGACCTACAAGCACTCGGCGGGTCTGCACGGTGTCGGTGTCTCTTGTGTGAATGGGCTTTCTGAGTGGCTTGAGCTCGATATTCAACGCGATGGTCGCCAGTATTGGATGCGATTTGAGCGCGGTAAGCCAGCATCATCTTCTGGGACAAAAGACAGTCCGCTTACGGTGAAAGGCGAGACCACCGAAACTGGTACAGCGATTCGATTCAAACCCGACGATACTATTTTTAGTACTGTAGAGTTTGATTTTGACCGGCTTCACCGTCGTTTGACACAGTTGGCATTTCTTAATCGCGGTCTTCACATCGAAATGTTTGACGAGCGCGATGATCGTAAAGAAATTCTTCATTATGAAGGCGGGGTCAGCTCGTATGTAGAATATATCAATCGCAATCGCGAAGTTCTACATAAGTCGCCAATCGCATTCGCGTCATCGATGGAAGTCACTGGACCGGAAGGCGTTCCTGTCGGTGTAGAAATTGATGTTGCACTCCAGTGGACGACCGGTTTCACCGAGCACATGTATTGTTTCGCCAACAATGTATATAATGATGAGGGTGGAACGCACGCGAGTGGTCTACGAACAGCGCTTACGCGAACCATCAACAATCATGCGCAAAAACAAGGTTTACTGAAGAACCTGAAAGACCAACCGACTGGTGACGATGTTCGTGAAGGTTTGACAGCGGTTGTTTCTGTAAAGCTTCCTAATCCTAAATTTGATAGTCAGCCGAAGCACAAATTGCTCAATAACGAAGCGAGAAGTGCGGTCGAGGGCTTGGTTGGTTCTCGCTTACAAGAGTTTTTGCTTGAGAATCCTTCCTTTACAAAAAGCGTTGTCTCAAAAATTTGTGATGCGGCCCGGGCGCGAATCGCGGCTCGAAAAGCGCGCGAACTGGTTCAACGAAAAGGCGCTCTCGAAACCGCCTCATTGCCCGGAAAATTGGCGGACTGCCAAGAACGCAATCCAGAGAAATGCGAAATTTACATCGTGGAGGGTGAGTCTGCAGGTGGCTCTGCGAAGCAGGGCCGCGATCGAAAGTTTCAAGCGATTCTTCCGCTCAAGGGTAAAATCTTGAACGTTGAAAAAGCTCGTCCTGACAAGATGTTGTCCTCTCAGGAAATCGTCACGCTTATCACAGCGCTGGGAACTGGAATAGGAAAAGAAAGTTTCGACCTTAGCCGACTTCGCTATGGTCGTGTGGTTATCATGACCGATGCTGATGTAGACGGAAGCCACATTCGTACCCTTCTTTTGACTTTCTTTTATCGGCAAATGCGCCCGCTCATTGAAAAAGGCCATTTGTATATTGCTCAACCGCCACTTTACCGCGTCGCAAAGGGTAAAAAAGAACTCTACCTAAAAGACGATGAGGCATTGGATGATCACTTGTTGAAGCTTGGTGTAGAATCTTCGATTCTGAGCACGACCGGTGCGGACCCCATTTCCGGTGAGTATCTTAAGAATCTTGCCCGTCGCGTACTTCGGTTCCGCGCTGTTTTGCAGAAGATTCATCGTCGCCGCGATTCGCGCGTCGTGGACGCACTTCTTCGACATACCGAACTCGATGTTGATTTGTTGCGACCACAATCTATGGTGGGTGATAAGGTCTCGACAGATACCACGGAAATTGAAGAGAAGGTGATTCAACCAATGCTCAAGCATTTTGAGGAACACCAACCTGAGATGATGAATGGTCTGAAGTGGCGAATTAATGCAAATTCTTCCCATCCGACGATCAATATCGAAACCCGTGAGCTTGGATCTTTGCGTCGCACGACGATTGATGGCGCGTTTTTGGCTGGCGCAGACTATTCTCAGCTCAAAGAGCATTACGGCCATTTCGAAGAATTGGTTGGGCCATATGTGGTCACCTTTGGTGAAAAAGAGCCCGAAGAGTTTGGTACGCTCATCGACGCGGTCGAACGGATTTATGCTGTGGGTAAAAAAGGCCAGAACATTCAGCGGTATAAGGGTCTCGGTGAAATGAATCCTTCGCAACTTTGGGAAACAACGATGGACCCGGAGAAGCGAACGATGTTGAAGGTCATGCTGTCTGATCAAGAAACAGAAGATGGCGTATTCGAAACCCTCATGGGTGACCAGGTTGAGCCTCGACGGCAATTCATCGAACGCTTCGCGCTCGATGTGTCGAACTTAGACGTCTAGACATAAAAAGCCGAAAAAACCCTCTAGAAGCACTCCTCGCGACTTCTGATTTCAAACCATTCTGAGACTTTTTCCCACAAAGCCTTAAGTGCCTCTGAGCATTCGCCGATAGATCGGCTGACGACGGAGGAATCATCATGCGGAACTCAACAGCTAAACTCTCATTTTCACTGGCTTTTTGCGGGTCTCTATTTTTGGGAACGGCGGTGCAAGCCAGTGTCTCACAAGAGGATGAAAGTTCTTCAAAGCAGTCTGTCACCTCCATCAGTAAGAATGAGCAGAAAAAAGACGATTCCGCCAAATCGAAACAAGCTCAACAGCCAACAGAGAAAACCAAAAACAGTACGAAAAGCACGACTCAAGTGTTTGTCACGAGCCTCGTGAACAGCCTGAATCAGAAAAACTCCGTAGCCACGAATATGCAATCGCCCTCAGTCACCAAGTCGAAACAAAACGCCCAGACGTTTGTTGCAACGACTCCAGCCCCTACCGCTGCACCAAATCCGTCACCGACAACCCCGTCTGCACCGGTCGAGAAAGTAGAAACGTATACCATCGAGGGAACCTTGATGGAGATTTCATCCGGCGAGATCATCCTTCGTGTCCAATCAAAACCAAAGGCATCGACGAAACCTTCACTCAACCAGCTCATTTCCGCAGTCCACGCCTATCAACTGGTGCGGATTGAAAATCTTTCGACCCAAAAACTATCCAGCGAAACGATGATTACGCTTGCGGAACGAGTTTTCGAAAACATTCAAGTAACTTACCAAGTCAAAGGCGACTCAGCTAAGTTCGCCATTGACGTCCGCTAATTCCCTCAGGTACCCCGCGCATTTCTGCGGACAACCCTAAATTCACGCCCTTTGTCTTCCTAAAGCACGACTTTCTATAGCCGAACCTCCGAAACCTTGAGTATGCTACGGCTGTGACTCGATTGAGAGTACTTGCTGACCCAACGCCAGTCCCGGGTTGGCTTAACGATAGCCAAGGCCGACGACTAAAGTACCTTCGGCTGTCAGTCACCGATCGCTGCGATCTCAAATGTCATTACTGCATGCCCGCCGAAGGTGTTGCGGCATCCCCTCGTAACGAAATCCTTTCGATTGAAGAACTCAGCCGCCTCGTCAAAGTTTTCCAATCATTGGGTGTCGAAACGGTCCGAATTACCGGCGGTGAACCGCTGGTAAGAAAAGGTATCGTCGACCTTATTCACAGTATTCATCATGATCTTTCAATCCATGATATTGCTTTGACAACGAACGCGACGGCTCTTCAGCCGCTCGCTTTACAGCTAAAAACTGCAGGACTCCGGCGTCTTAACATCTCTTTAGACAGCTTAGATGCGAACACTTTTTCGTTTCTTACCCGTGGTGGAAATTTGAAGAGAGTTCTTAGGGGGGTTGATGCTGCTCTTCAGGCTGGTTTTGAAGAAATCAAAACCAATACGGTGGTTATTCGCGGTCATAATGACCATGAAATCGTTTCCATCGTCAGGTGGGCTTGGTCCAAAGGGATAACGCCACGCTTTATCGAGCTCATGCCCATTGGGTATGGTGCCGTATTTGGCCAACAGCGTGTTGTACCGTCTGAAGAATTACGAATTCGTTTAGCCCAAGAACTGAATCTAGAAAAAAGCGAAATGAAGACACTCGGCCGCGGCCCAGCGAACTATTTGATAAATCCAATCAATCCGAATCAAAGAGTTGGCTTTATTAGTGCCGTCACCGAAAACTTTTGTGAACAATGCAACCGCGTTCGCGTCACAGCGAAAGGTGATATCAGAGCCTGTCTCGCCTCTCCGGACGGTCTTTCACTTTTGCCATTGCTTCGAAGCGAAGCTGACGATATCCAAATCGCTAATGCAGTTCGAACTTCGCTTTTTGGAAAAGATGAGCGCCATGGATTCTATGTGTCAGGACGAGATGAACATCACGATGTTCACATGTCGAGGGTAGGTGGATGAATAACAAACGAAAGGCCCGACCGGTGCTTATGATCTTTCTAGCAGCCTTTTTATCAATCATTGGAATTCTTTACGTGTCCGTGCAGTGGGTTGATGAAGCACGTCGGAACAATAAACAAATTAAGGTCAAAACGAATTCTGAAAAACCGGCGCTTGATTCGCCCGATTGAAAAATCTGGGTGAATACCACTTGACCCAAAATCAATACCCGCGATTATTCCAATCAGATGAGCAGTTCAGAAAAAATGATTGATGTCACTCGTATGAGTTTTCCCACCGATATGATCGTGGGACCCGGGGCTACTGCCGAACTTCCAACCGAAGTAAAAAAACTTGGAGGCACAAAAGTTCTTTTGGTGAGCGATCCGGGTCTGGTTCAAGCTGGTATCGTTCAAAGGGTAGAAGCCGTACTGTCTGCTGCGAAGATTCCATTCGCGCGCTATACCGGTGTATCCAAAAATCCTATTGAGATTGATGTTCTTGAAGGCGTCGAATCTTTTCATGCAAATGAAGCGGACTTGATCGTTGGCCTCGGCGGCGGTGGACCGATGGATGTAGCAAAAGCGATCCGACTAAAAGTCACTCACCCGCTTCCTTTGGCTGAATACGATGATCTCAAAAATGGCGCCGAACGTATCGATGCCGATCAACCCCCTATAATTACGATTCCAACGACAGCAGGAACTGGAAGCGAAGTAGGTCGCAGTAGTGTAATTAGTTTGGGCGATGACGGCGTGAAAGTCGTGATTTTTTCTCCGCACATGATGCCGCAAACGGCAATCTTGGATGCAGAGCTCACAACAGGGCTTCCTCCACACATAACTGCTGCTACTGGAATTGATGCGCTCACGCATGCGATTGAGGCCTACGTTGGGCGCGGCACCCACCCTTTCGCAGACATGTTTGCTCTATCGGCCATCGCTCGAGTGGGCACCCATCTTGAAAACGCGGTCAATGACGGAAATAATATTCGTGCTCGACACGAAATGCTTTTGGCAGCTTCTGCTGGAGCAATATCTTTTCAAAAAAATCTTGGTGCGTGTCATGCTTTGGCACACCCTCTTTCCGCAGTAGCGGGTCTGCATCATGGACTCGCCAACGCACTGATGCTTCCGCACGTGATTGAATACAATTTGGAAGTCGCGGCTTCGCGCTACGCGGCTGTAGACACTGCTTTGAATGGTCCCCAAGAAGGAAGCACCGAGGCGCGCGCGCAGCACTGTCTCGAATCCATCTGGAGTCTCATGAGTCGTTTGGGGCTTCCAAAACGCCTTCGAGATGTCGGCGTGCAAGAAGATCAATTTGAAAAGATGGTTCCTCAAGCAATGGCGGACGCCTGTGCGCCAGGAAACCCTCGTGAACTTACCGAAGAGGCAGCTTACGCGCTTTACCGCGCCGCCCACTAATAAGCGTCAGCTGTCTGCTTTGTCCGGAACAATCTTTACCTCGGGTCTCGGACATTTCCGGAAAAATTCTTAAGCTAGTGTAAAACCTCATGATTTTAGCAGGTTACGAACCTGGCACTATTCTTTCAGATGAGTAAAGGAATGAGAGTTTCCCTGCGCCCGCGAACTGAACGATTTGAACAAAATGTTCCTCTTCCAAGACGATCTCCAGTCGTCGAACGCTCTGCTAAGATTATCCCTAAGCATTGGCCATGTGCAGCCACTGTAGCTATGGGTTCTGAAGCATTGCGCCTTCCCGAGACTCTTCGCGCGAGTGGTTTTCAACCTAGACATCGCTCAGCCATGAAGCGCACCTTGGCTCGATTTCATCCGAAAAATCAAAGTGTTGCTGCTGCGTGTCGTGTTGCAACCGACCTGCACTGCCAAAGCTTAGGTGCTGAGCAGCGGATGCTTTTACTGCTCCAAGGCCTAGACGGTTTGCAGGAAGATTTTCATCCATCAAATGCGCGTCCTTTTGCCTTGCGTCCGTAAATTTGCGAAGTCTCGGCCGGGGCATTAGAGTACGCGTACACATGTTGTACCTAAAAGCTCGTTTTTCCTCTCCGCGTACTTCTTTCGTTTTTTTGGCCGCATTAACGATAGCGGCGTTGGCTGGATGCTCCGAGGATACAAAACTCCCGGCCGGAAGCGCATGCACCTCCATCACGCAGTGTGCGTCTGGATTACTATGCTACGATGGTACTTGCACCGCCGCTCAAAACCAGAACTTGGTATGTCAGGTGGATATTGACCAGGATACCGACCAAGACGGCAACGCTGACGTTCAAGGATGTAACCCTCTTGGTACTTCGCCGAACTCCGAGCTCAACTATATTTGTGTTTCAGGCCGCTGCCAATTTGCGCCGCGGGATAATCCCATTTTGCCTCAGCCAGACGCTTCCGTAATGGCCGACACTGGAACTACTGCCGCAACTGACGCGGGTTCAACGGCCAGTATGGACGCCGGAATGATGGGACCAACCGATGCAGCTTTCGTTGCACCCAATGCTTGTGATTTTCCTCAGCTGTTGAACACCGCTGAAGATACTGATGCCCCAGCTATTGCAGGGAGTCCAAGAGTCAACAATCAACCGCTCCAAGCCACAGTACAAAGTGGCTCTCCTTTTGCTGTCACTTTTACCGTGACTGAAACCTGTGGACTCGCCTCAGCGAAAGTTGTGATTGGTCCGTCTGGGGCACCAAGTGTAGGCGAAGCGCCGGAACGAATTGAGCTTAACCTCACGCCGGGGCAAGGCATCGATAATTCCTCAGGAAATGTGACCGTCACGATTAACGCTGCGGTCAGCCCTTGTTACACCAATAATGGGCGCTACCAGTTGCTCGAAGTTCACCTCCGTGATTTTGCTGGCAACACTTCCTACTACGAGCCTGACGGGAGCAACATTCTACAACGCGCAGATAAGAAGGGCGACCCTCTTACGTCGGCAGGAATCCTTGGAGCCACGATTATTGTTCAGGGCACTCAATCCACTCAAGCACCGTCTCCTCAGCTTTCAAACATCGTAAGCTCAGTCAATGGAAGCGGCGGTATCGATGTCACTGCGGCAGTAACCAATCAGGTTGACGATTGCCACTTTCACAAACTCTACGTCACCGCGACAAGTAGCCTTGGCCAAACGTTGACCGGCATGTATGAGCAACCGATTGGAAGCCCACCCAACAATGGTGAGCTCACCGCTTCGATAAATGTTCCTGCTTGTGCCCGATCTGGAAACTGGTCGATTACTTCAATCAAGCTTGTTGATTCAGCTCAGCGTCTTGTGTCGTACTCCGCGGCGGCGGGTCAGAATTACGTCCGTTCCGATGGGGAAGCTACAACGGTAGCTTCACCCTCTCAGGCTTTGAATGGGGGCTCGGATATCGCATCGCCAGATTTCTCCGATATCCAAACCCAGGTCACTCTGGAACAAGATCTCGGCACCGCGGTAAACTTTAATTTGGCGGTGGACGATGACGCATGTTTGCTTGGAGAAACGCAAGTTCAGTTGACGCACGAGAGCGGTTCGCCAAGCTTTTTTATGACGCTCAATGAAGGTAGCCCGTCTGTATCTGCGGGTTGCTTGCCGATTCCGATGTGCGCAAGGTCTGGAAGTTATAGTCTCAGTACTGTCGGTGCGACGGACCAAGGTGGAGCGAGTACTGTCCTCACCGAGTCTGGCACTGAGTATTCAATCACTAAGACAGATAACCTGACGACAGGATGGACTCCGCCAGCGATCATTAACGTCGTTCATAGCCCTAACTAGTCATTACTTCGGGACTCTAGCTTTTTTAGAACCCTACAGGATAGTCTACACAGCATCGAAATCCGAATGTAGCATTCGCTTCATTGGGTAATGCGTAGTTATCTTCAGTGACGCAGCGAAGGCCTGTCCGGTTCGACTTGTAGCCCCCGCCAGCGAGACCGCGACGAGTGTTATCGAGATATTGTGTTGAGTTCCATTCCCATAGATTTCCGCTAAGGTCGTATACGCCGTGTTGGCTGACACACCCGAAAGCTCGATCTTTGCCAGTGAGCGGGTCTAGCTTTACTTCAAACATAGAACCACTTTGCACGAGCCCCCTTCGGCCCGAGTCGTGTCCGTTACAAGTTCCTCTTTCATAGTTTTCTGCGTAGGGATAAGTGCGATCTTGATCTCCTCGGCACGCTGTTATCCACTCTACGGCTGAGCAAAGTCGCTTGCCTGCGTTTTGACACGCAGCATTGGCTTGAAACCAGCTTACGCCGGACGCGGGGAGTGTAAATCGTACAGAATTTGCTGATGCAGTGGTTGACCCATCGCCAGAAGAGCTGGTCGTAGATTGATCAACGGCTCCTAAACTCAGTCCTTCTTCTATCGAGGCTTCGTACGCGTCCATGCAAAAAACATCGCTGCCATTAATGGAAGGAATGATGACCATCCCTGGATAGTTCGGACATGCTAGCCCAATAGGATCAACAGGCGGGCGATCAAGATGGTCAGGGATTGTTGGCTCCCCACATCCTGTAAATATTAATGCGAAGATTAGGCCGCTAAACAGGCCAAGCCAACGACGTTTTCGCAGCATAGCGAATCCCATCAGGGCTACCGTGAGCCAAACGAAAAAGTTTTTTCGCCCGCCAAATGGAGCAGATTGGCATCCCCCGTCTCCAAAAAGAAAGTATCTAGGACCGCACCGGTTGCTTTGTACTATGGTTGTCATTTCAACGGGTTGAACACCCGAGCCACCTTCGAGGGGTGCAGTCACGCTCGCTGTAAACGTAAGTTCGGTGGTTTCGGCTAACGGACACTGCGTGAGCACACTCAAAACGACAGAGGCACTTTCACCCTTACGGACAGAAATATTTGATACCGAGATTTGACCTGATCCTGCATCTCCTCCTTCTTTTGCTACCTCCACAAAAGCGCCTTCTGGTTGCTCAAGGACTTCAAAATCAATAACTCCGCGAGGGAGTGCGGCCTCTATATTTATGCCTGTACCCGTCAAATTCCCCGTGTTGCTCACCACGTACGATATTCGAAGAGGGTCACCTGGATTGTGCTCCGCAAAAAATCGACCGTTTTCTGCGCCTACCTCGATCCGCGAGTCTTCTCGTAGTTCTGGCGCAAAAACATCAATCCCAACGATAGCATAAGCGAGCCCAATCAGCTCACCGGTTTGACCACCGGTCGGAAAGGGCGTGGTTGCCTCTACAGTGACGCAGGTGTCACCTGGCGCCAGAGCAGAGGTGATGTCGAATTCGTCGATATCTGTACCGGGCACATTTGTCAGCGGAGGGCTGACGGTGTTTATTGTTCGATTGAATATATCGTTTCTGGGGTTACTTGCGTTTTCTAGCGTGATCGGATTTTGGTCTGATTCTACTGTGCGTGCAAGGCAACTTGCCTCATCTTCGGTTTTGTCTGCAGACACTCGAATTCGTTCTGCTCCGGAGAGATTATTTCCATTACTGCAGTCACCGGGTCCAGGATTACAATCTCCTTCCAGCGCGTAAATAGTCATCGAGCCTGAAGGAACTTCTGAAACTGTGAAGCCAGAGAGTGCCAGGCTGACAGTCGACCCCAATACTTCTTGCATACCGTCGAAAATGATGATGGTCCGCGGTGAGAGACGCGGTTCTTGAAAAATGAGCACAATAGAAAAAGAAGCGTTAGCGACTGTATGCTTGCTTTGGTCATTAAAGATATCTGCAGCGAAGTCTCTAACTTTATATTGTCCTCCCATCGGCCCTCCAGTTTGCATGAGAATTTCCGTGATATCCGCCCGAACAGAATAGAGACTAACCTCTGGAAAACCGGGGATTGAGCCTGATTGATAAACAGTATCGCCTTTCACTGATTGATATTCTGTGCTTCCCGGCACGAGAATTTCGACGTCCTGGTCTGGTGTATCGTTGCCGTCGTTATCAAGAAAAAGCGAACCACCGAAATATAAGAACGCAGCTACCAATTCCGCTCTTGGTGGAATTCGGTCTAATGGTATCTCTACTTCCCCGATGGAAACCTCTCGACCTGGACGATCGTCTGTAGGATCGTCGATTTCAGAAAAAGAACCTCCGCTCGCGAAGAAGTTTAAAGTGCCAGTGTAAGCGCGAAATCGATCGACACAATCTGTGCGGTTGTCTGGCGTACAAATTGCGGAAGCGCTCTGGGAGAAAGAGCTCATGCTTACGATCGCGCTCAGAAGCGACAGCCGGAAAAAACGTCTCGACATGTCCCGAAAATACACGAATTTACGCTCCGCGACACAGTAAGAATTACGTTGAAACCCTTGGTTAGCTCCTCTCCGTTTAGGGTTTAATCTGAGACACATCCTGCCGTAAAAAAAATAACCATAGATTTCAATCATTTGGCTGATTCTTTTGCGTTCTGCTCCGGTCCAAAGTATACGAACATCCATGGCCCGTTCGTTACTAGCCGAGGACCTGATGGCCATCTACAAGGATGCCCTCGAAGCTTCCCATGCGGGAAAAGCGGTAGAATCGCGACTGCAAGTGTCCAGCGGGGCAATCCGTGCAGGTCGCCGAGCCATCGCACTTGACCGGATTGAGTCCGTTGGGGTGATTGCCGTGGGTAAAGCCGCCCCGGCCATGGCGGAAGCCGTTCCTGAAGCCATCAAAGAGAAGATGAGCTTCGGCATGATCGTTACAACTGAAGGTTATGAAAGAGATGTAGAGGGCTTTGAGGTTCGCGTTGCGGGACATCCCATTCCGGACCGCCGATCGGTTCGTGCAACAGACGATGTAGTCGAGCTAGTTTCTGAGCTTGGCGAAGAAGACCTTTTATTGGTTCTTATTTCCGGTGGAGCCAGTGCGCTTCTGTTTTCTCCCATCCCTCAAATTGGGTTTAATGATGCCGTTGCGCTCGACGAAGTGATGGCTAAGAGTGAAATGGACGCATCTGGAATCAGTAGCGTTCGTTCACATATCTCTCGTATTAAAGGCGGTCGACTTGCAGTAGAAGCCGCCCCAGCATCCGTGCTCACGTTGGCTTTATCCGATGTCATTGGTGACAAGTTACCGACCATCGGAGGCGGTCCTACGGTCGCTGACCCTACTCGATTTAAAGATGCCATTACGGCTCTGAAGAAGGCTCGCGTTTGGGATAAGATTCCTGAAAGCGTGATCGAAATTCTCGAATCAGGCGCAAAGGGTGAGATTTCTGAATCGCCCAAACCAGGCGATCCAAGACTGTCTCGAGCATTTGCTGCAGTCGTTGGTGGTCCCCGTGTTCTTCTCCGGGCGGCTGCTCGAGCAGCTCGAGCTATGGGGCTTAGGGTTCGTTGTGCAACCAAAGAAATCAAAGGCGATGCAACTGAACTTGTCGAAGGCTATATTGCTCGCGCCGGATCAATGGTTCGAAGTGGAACAGGTCGTGAAGTTTTTGTTGCGGTTGGTGAGCCTACCTTACCGATTCCTGAAGATGGGGAAGTCGGACAAGGCGGCCGGAGTCAACACCTTGCGCTGCTAATGGCAAAAGCGATGCAAGGCGAAAATCACATGGCTTTCCTAGCAGCCGGAACGGATGGTACTGACGGTCCAACCGACGCTGCAGGTGGTTTGGTCGACGGTGCTTCTTTTGAATCAATGGTTGAAGCCGGGGTTGATGTAGATGCAGCGATCGCTGGATTTGATAGCTATAATGCACTCGAAAAAGGTGGAGCCCGAGTCAACACCGGACCCACTGACACTAATGTGACTGATCTACATTTGCTTGCGGTGGAAGGAAAAACATCTTCTGGCCGTAAGAGCGAAGGTTAGGACGTTTTGGGCGAGATTGAGCCCCTCGAAATTATCGATTCTTCTGACCACCCTTGGGTCGGGACCCACGACACAGAACTGATTCATCTAGAGAGCCTTTTCCAAAGTTTGGTTGAGCATCAGTTTGTCGAACCTATCGAGAACGAATTTTGGCGAGAGGTTATGCCACCAGGATTTTCTTTCATTCGTCCGCTGGGTGAGCGAACAGCCCAACTTCGTCTTGCACATGGAGAAGTTGTCGATGTGGTTTTACGGTTTGCTCCTCCTCGTCCAAGGAAAGGTTTTCGTCGAATCACCGGACCAGTTCAACACTCCCGGGCTCAGCAGAGGTATATGTGGAGTCAGCGACTTCGTACTCTTGGAATCAACACACCTCGGCCATTGGGCTATCTTGAATCCGCTTCGGATCCTTCATTCGAAGCTAGTTTTTTAGTCAGTGAATATACGTTGTCCCCGACTATTCTCGAATTCAAAGACGATAAAATCGTAGGCATCCTAAGGAGCCATCAAAACGCGGCTTTCGAGAAGACCGCTTTGCACAAATAGCTATAGGCCGCATAAATTCTCACTTTCACCCTGTGGCTCATCGCACAACAGATCACGCGGTAATTTTCACCCACTTTCAAACCTGGAGGATGTAAGTGGTTGTTTCTACTTGAATAAAGAACTTGGCATACCTTTTGAAATGTCTCCCAGTAAGGAGAATCAATAATGAATAAAACATATAAACCCCTCACCCCTAATGAAAAGATCACGATAGGTGTTCTTGCTGGAGCACTTACATTGACCAGTGCAATTATGGTCACGGATACGATTGCCAGTCAGGACTCACCAGAAACCTTGAGCCAAGCTCAAATTCAGCAAACTGCGCAACAACATGACCAAAAGATTCAATTGACCACTCAGCCAGACGTGGTTGCTGAATCTACAGATTCACTAGAACCCCCGGCGTCAATCCGTGTCGAATATACCTTTGAGCCGATGGTTATCCGAGCCAGTGCAAAGTCGATTGATAAAACAGCCAAGCCCGAATCAGTGGTTGCCTCTTCTTCCGAGTCAAATTCAAAATCACCTAAGAAAATTTCTGCCGTCGCCCTCTCAACGGAGGAAAAAGACGTAAACTTTATCGAAAGGTCCGAAGAGCAACTGGAAAAAGGAAACCTGCGACAAGCATACACCTCTTTACGTCAACATTTGTTCGTCAATACTCCCACGAGCGAGGTCCTTTATCAGGTGGCGCTCCTTGGTCGAGAACTCAAGGACTATAAGGTTGCTCAAGAGGCTCTCCTTGATGCTGGTGTACTCGACCCAGATAACTCCGAAATTCAAGTAGAGTTGGCACGAGTTCAAATTGCAAAAAAAGACTACCAATCAGCCAGGATGTCAATCCGTCGTGCTCTACGAATTGATGTTGATAATGCGATGGCGTGGAATGTCGCAGGACGAATTGCAATGATGCAATACCACTGGCAACGCGCAGAGAATGCTTTTCGTCAGGCAATTGCTATCGCACCCACTCACCCCATGATGTACAACAATCTTGGTCTTCTATACGTCAAAATGAGTGAAGGCGAGCAAGCCGTGGATGCACTTGAAGCTTCCGTCGAGTTATTTGGCGATGAGACACCTTACTTCGTGTACAACAATTTAGGGCTAGCTTATGAAAAGATCGACGCTTTCGAAGATGCTCGAGATGCTTTTGAATTAGCTATCAAAACCAATCCTCGTTACACTCGCGCTCGGATCAATCTCGACCGTACATTGATTCAGTTGGCGGAAGTTGAGAAGAAACAAGTTGAAGCTGTGAAGTTGGCTGCTGAAGTAAGCGCAAAGAATGCGCCTGAAGCCGAAGTTGAGGTCGGGGTAGGTGCTTCTCAATAGTTGAAGCTTGCGCGAGCCTGATAAGTGCTCTCATCTCTTTTTCCCCTGCTTTGTCACCGCTGCTGAGGTCCTTCAGCATGCTCTGTTCGCTCCCTGGTCCATAACCTCTCATTCTCTGGGTTTCTAAGGCCGCACTTCCTGCCGTCCAAATGTCATAAATAGAAAGTAGCCCCGTTGCTGTGATTCCGATAGCGGCCATCGCTCTTCCGTTGTTTCTGGTTTGGGCCGTTTCTCCTCTCAACCATAAGGCCGAGCCAGATAAGCCTATTCCTGCGGTCAATCCACGCAGAATCATCGATACCCAAGCATCGGACGTTTTATCCGCATAAAACTTGCCTGTTGATGGACCGAATACACCCCCAATCGTGAAAAAAACAAAACCCATATCGTATCTGAAGCCTTCATCGATTCCGCGATCTTGCGTCCACAGAATTGCACCGAGTGCAACGGGAAGGACTGTCGCTCCCAACGACATCAGTGTTGCAACAACCGGATCTGGTCGTTTAGCGGCATGGCTCACTTGAGATGAGTTCATACTGAAACAAAAGGCTAAAATGACTAGCCAAACTGGTAAGAATCTAAACTTCTTCATTTTGCTGTTAAGATCGCGTCTATCTTGATCCGCGAATCTCCCTTTGCATAGAACTCTTTTGAGAATGTTCGAAAGCCCGGCGCCGAAATTTCAACGCGGTACGTCCGACCACTGGGTACTAGCGCGCTCAATGGAGTTCGGTTCTCTTGCACAACTCCATTGATGACTACGGTCGCACCTTGCGGCTCGGAATGAATGGGAATCGTTAAAATTTCACGATTGGGTTGGTAAAAGACGACGATAGCAAGAACGATGCAGGATAGCGCAAGCATCACAAACGCAGCCCGCGTAAGTTCAGAATGCTTAGGTGCCTGATTGTGTTCAACTCCTGTTGTTATGTTCGCTTGTCTTGCTGCGGGAATTTTGACGTCTACGTATTGTTGATTGGAAACAGTTCTCGCGACCCGAGATGCTCTGAGTGAGGCTTGGGAGTTGTAAAAGTCCGGATTTGAAGCTGAGACGGGAGTAATTAATGATTCTTCGGTCACACCCCTTTCTTTTTGCAACGGTGGTGCGTCATAGCGAACAGGTCTTTGGTCAGCCTTTCGCTTTGGAGCCACTGTCGGTCCTCGGTCCAGGAGGGCGTTGGCTGATTCACTATTATATTCGTTACGAAGGGCTTCCAGATCTGCGCCTTGGTCAAGAATTGTTACGCCACCACTTGCATCTTTCTCATCGTGAATGGCCTCTAGCGCTCGGTCCGTGACGGGTTCCTCCAGCGCAGTGTGTGTTGTCGGCTCTTTTGACTCTTCGCTGTAGGGGTCTGCATCCAACGCGAGCGCCGTCTGTACTTCGTCTTCATCGTCATGCGCTTCTATAGATGGGGTAAGTGATGTCACATCTAAGGGAGAAACGTTTGCGCCTGAGCCATCCACTGTAAGAATAAGCTGTTCGTCGTTGGTATCTGCGACACTCAGGTCTACTTGCGAATCGGTGTAGTGATGGGCCCGTGGCAGGACCACTTCTTCTGCGCTCGAAGGCGTGAATGTTTGCGCAATTTTGTCTGGGAATAAGGACTGAAGAAGCTGGGCTAAGCTTGAATCTCCGGATGCAATATCCCAGCGGGCGCCAGTTAAGCCCAACCCATGATCTGTTAGGACCGCCGATAGTTCTCTTGCAGACGAATATCGCTCGTCCGGATCTTTGGCCAAAGCTTTAAGGATAATGGAATCTAATGCGCGTGAACCAACACCGCATTTTTCAGTTGGTGGAATGACAGGTTTCCTCAGGACAGACTCAATTGTTTCAACTGCTGTTGCACCCGCGAATGGATTCTCGCGGGTAAGCAGTTCATAAAGGACTACTCCCGCCGCAAAGACATCAATTCGGTGATCTACCTTCCGGTCCTGTAAAATCTCAGGTGCCATATATTGGTACTTACCTTTGACAATTCCAGGTTGCGTCTTGTGAAGTCTGTCGGTTGCCTGGGCAATACCGAAGTCCATAATTTTCACTTCACCCTCGAAGCTCAAAAGAATATTTTGCGGAGAGATGTCTCTGTGGATGATTCCTAAAGGCCGTCCATCGGGGTGGGTGCGCATGTGCGCGAAGTGCAGGCCTTTGCATGCTTCAGAGACGATGTATAAAGCCATGGGAAGCTCGATCCATTGTCCCTGTGCAGCGATCCGCTCATATAAATCGTACACGTTAACGCCGTGTACGAATTCCATCGCAATAAAGTAGGTCCCATCAACACGTTCAAGTTCTGTTGTCTGGACGATATTCCGGTGCCGCAAATGCATTGCGATCCTCGCTTCGTCGAGAAACATTTTCACAAAATCGGAATCTTCCATCAGGTGAGGACGGATGAGTTTGATCGCCGCAAGACGCTCAAACCCCATGACACCAATGGCTTTCGCGAGGAAGATTTCTGCCATTCCTCCCTCAGCGATCTTACTGAGGACCTGGTATCGCCCAAGGCGAGGAAGACGTTCAGACGACACACTCAACGGTTTACCTGAGAATTGGTCAAAAACCAAAAAACTCTACGGTATCTTAGGTCTAGCACTGTAAGCGAGCAAGGCCCAAAACTGATAGATTTCGGACATTTGTTACATCTTACTTGATCCTGATAGACATAACGGACGATCAGAGCCTATTTCCCTGTTGCTTCACTGATTTGTCGAGGTTCTCAATCCTTGAAAATTAGTTTATGCCACTGCGTGCGGCCCAAGAAGGGATCAAATTTATGCCAAAGACATCTAAACGTTCTCAACTCATTCCCGCGTCACCCATTCGAAGGTTGGTGCCTTTTGCGGATTCTGCAAAAGAGAAAGGCGTTCACGTTCATCACCTGAATATAGGTCAGCCTGATATTGAAACACCGCAAGCGATGATGGATGCCTATCGTACCTTTGATGATGCTGTTCTTGCGTACGGTCCCTCAGCTGGATTGCCCGAGCTACGAAAGGCAGTGTCGCAGTACTTTCATCGCGTTGGAGACCCGGTATCGCCAGAACAGGTTTTTGTAACGACTGGTGGTAGCGAGGCTTTGGTTTTTGCTTTTGCCGCTGTCGCAGACCACGGAGATGAAATACTCGTCCCTGAACCCTTTTATGCAAATTATAACGGCTTTGCTGCGATGCTTGATGTGCACGTTAAACCTATTACGGCTCGCGCTGAAAATGGTTTTCATCTGCCAACTGCGGACGAGATTGTTCAAGCGATAGGTCCAAAAACTCGTGCGATTGCTTTGGCGAACCCTGGTAATCCGACCGGTACAGTTTACACCTCCCAAGAGCTTGAAATGCTCGGCAAAATTGCGACCGAACACGACCTTTATTTGATCTCTGACGAAGTTTATCGAGAATTTGTTTATGACGGCGCCACTTTCCGAAGCGCTCTAAGTCTCCCGTGTGCCGATGAGCGAGTGATTGTGACCGACAGCGTTTCTAAGCGGTTTTCTGCCTGTGGTGCCCGGATTGGTTTTGCGGTGACGAAGAATCCCGAATTGGCCGACGCTTTTACCCGGATGGGCTTTGCACGACTCTGTCCGGCGACCATCGCGCAAAAAGCGGCAGCGGCTGCGTACCAACTTGAGCCAAACTACTTTGATCCCATCATTCAGGAATATCAACTCCGAAGAGATGTTCTGGTCGAGGGTCTCAGTCAAATAGAAGGTCTCGGCCTTTATCGGCCTGAAGGCGCTTTCTATACGGTTGTGCAGCTTCCGGTTGAGGACGCCGACCACTATTGTCAGTGGCTCTTGACCGATTTTGCCCTCGATAATGAAACGGTGATGATGGCTCCTGCGGCAGGCTTTTATGCCACCGAGGGACTTGGCCAAAACGAAGCCCGAATCGCCTATGTTCTCAATGCCCACGCCCTGAAAAAAGCGATAAATATTATTCGGGAATCGCTCGTCCAATACCCCGGTCGCAATTGACCTCAAAAACCCCAAAAAAAACGGGGTTTCACGGCAAATTTTGTCGTTTGACGGATGTTGCGGAAGACAAAGACAGGTGTATCCTTGGCCATGCTGAAAATTTCAAATCTGCCCGGATTTTCGACCCTTGCGACCGCCGCGATGCTTCTCGCTGTAAGTGCCTGTGGTGGAGAAACGAGTGATTCGGGAAATAACAATACGATGAATCAGGCTGCCCGAGATGCATACCCTGCGGCTCCGTATGGAAAAGACGAAACATCGATTATCGATAACCTTTCTTTTAAAAATACCGATGAAACCGAGTTCAAACTCGAAGAAATTTTCGCAGACGAAGGGAACAAGCTCCTCCTCATCTCAACCTCCGCTGGATGGTGCACCAGTTGTATCGAAGAACAGCAAAAGCTTCAGGCTCGCCATGATCAGTTCAATGCTAAGGGTCTGTATATTTTGTTAGCGACGTTTGAGGATGCAGGACAGCAGCCTGCTACACCTGCATACGCGAAACAATGGCAAGAACGATTCAACCTGTCGTACAAGGTTGTCGCTGATGAACCGTTTCTCTTCCAGGAGTATTACGACCGAAACGCGACGCCTATGGTTATGCTGGTTGACGTTGATACTATGCAAATTCTTAAAATCATGACTGGATTTGACGAAAGCGTCGTTGATGCCATCATTGATGCGAAGTTAGGGGGATGAAGATGAAACCAGTTCGCCACTTTTTGTCTGCAATTGCTATTAGCTTAGTTTGTTTTTCCACTGCTCAGGCCAAAGACATCGAAATTAATGATCGCACCGCAGTGACCGATTTTTCTCTTGAGGATACAAAAGGAAAGGTTGTTAAACTTTCCGCTCAAAAAGGGAAGGTCGTGGTGATCACTTTTTGGGCGACCTGGTGCGCACCTTGCTTGCAAGAGCTTCCTCACCTCAATAAATTTTATAAAAAGCATAAAAAAGATGGATTGACGGTTCTCGCCATCAATACGGATGGACCTGATACTTTTGCTAAAGCGAAGACGATTATCAAGCGTAAGAGACTGAAGATGCCTATCCTAAAAGACCCAGAGGGTGAAGTCGCAGCCATTCTCAATCCTCGCGGAACCAATCCTTACACGCTTTTTGTCGACAGATTCGGTCGATTGGCGGCGGATCACCAAGGATTTGCCAAGGGTGACGAGATTAAGGCTTTAGCGAAGATCACAAAGTTGTTAGCAGAGCCCGGTCCAAGCTAGGATTGCAACATGCGACCCCGCTTGGCTTTTTTATTCTGCGTGATTGGGACCGCAGAATTAGTTACATTCAATGCCTGGTCCGCAACGGACAAGACCCCAAAAACAAAAGTCAGCCTTACGAATACTCTCACCACTGAGGCTCGTACGAATAATCTCAATGGCGATGATTCAGATGACAACTACAAGGCGATTATCGATCGGTTCAATCTGAAGCTAGTTCGCGGGCAGCTCACATTATCCACTCGTCTCGACGTGATGGCTTTCTATGGTCCTCCAACCGATGAGTTTGTCGATGATGCTCGACCGGAACGAATAACCGCTCAATACCGCTACAAAAATTTTAAGTTTCTGGCCGGCGACTTTTATCGGCAAATGGGCCGCGGGATCATGCTTGCTATTCGAAAAGTTGATGAAGCGGGTCTGGATCTCAGTCTTCGTGGCGGGCAAATACAGTATATGGGCGAGAAGCATCGTGCGTCATTGTTTGGTGCGGTCTTCAATCCAGCAAATCTTGATTCTATTTCGCAAAAGTTTATCGAAGACACCGGTGATCTATTGGCTGGTGGGCACTATGAGTTTGCAGGATTCGACGCTTTTCAGTTGGGTTTGATGACCATCTTTACTCAACCTGAAGAAACAATTTTACCTGAGGCGCTAATTTCTGAAAAAGGTGCAAAGGACCGCAACTTTTCTGGTGGAACCTATCTGAACCTGCCGGACTTGACTGATGACTTGTCGCTTTATTTTGAAGCTGATGTTCAACAGCGAAATGTAGCGGGCGCAAAGGAGCCCACGACGGGCTATGCCGCGTATGCGACAGCGGACGTCGTTATTTCAGACTTCATCGTCTTGGTTGAATCGCTTTATCTCAACGATTGGGAACAGAGAGGGAGTAGAAATACCGCACTTCGTCGTCGATTTGATTTCAATTATGCACCGACGCTAGAGAGGATTGACCAAGAAGTTTTTGAAAACATTGATACGCTTGGAACGCGCGTTCGAATCGAGCGTAGCTTAGAAGACATCGATCTTTTGCTTTATGTGAATGGAATGATCCGCATCAACAACATCAACAAAGACGATGCGAATCTGACGCAGTTTCACGGATTTGGTGGTTTTCAGTATGTCTTTGAGGACGGAGCATCTCATTTCTATTTGTCTGGCGGCTATCGCGAAGAAAACGAACCTGATCGCGAAATTAGAACCTTGGCCCATGCAGAATTTGACTATTTGCATGTTCTGGATGATGACCTCGCTTTTCATATGGTGAGTAATAACGAATTTCGAACGTTAGAAGAAAACCGGTTCGAACGAGGTAGCACCCTCATCGGTATCGAAAAGTCGGGAACCGCCGCGCTAACCATTGAGATTGGATACGACACTCAAGACCCCACCGAAGGTGTAAGTAACACCTTCTTGGCGGCAATATTATCTTGGGAAATCAACGAAACGCTTCGATTGCGCGCCATTGCTGGCACGCAGCGCGGCGGAATTAAGTGTATTGCGGGCGTTTGTCGAGATTTTCCCGAATTTGCGGGTGCAAAGGCAGAATTGGTCACGCGATTATAGTAAATAAGGATCACTCATGAAAAATCATCTCACTTCATTTCTAGGAATTAGTCTCATGGTCGTTGCTTGTAACAACGATCCTAAAATGAGTACCGGTATGGGTAATGGCGGCTCCAGTGACTCAGGAACGAGTATGACGAACCCGGATTCTGGAAGCATGCCTAGCTCTGATGCAGGCGTTGCGACGAATGAGGATGCGGGAACGACACCTATGCCAGATCCTGATGCAGGTGTGGATTTTACTCGTGACCCAACCTGCCCCATGGAAGCTTCATGGATTACGACAGTGAGCGGAAAAGTAACCGACGAAATGGGCGGTCCACTTCAAGGCGCGTGGGCGCAACTTTGTCTCATCGCGTGTGAATCCGATATGTCTACGGGAGCCTGGGATTGTAGTTCGACGATTTCAGTGTGTTTGCCGCCAGCGGACTCGATTGGTGATGGGACTTTTGAGGTCTTAGTTCCAGAGGCGAACCGATGTCTCTTAGAGATGACGATGCGTAATCTTCAGTTTGGTGAAGATCGAGCGACGATGTATTGCCACCTGGATTTGAATAATGCCGAATCGGCATATGATGTAAATGAATCTTTGGTTCTTTACCCCACGGTGCCTGCGCCGAATCTGCCCGCCGAAGGGGACAAAGCGATGACGAGAGAGGTAGAGTTTGCCAGTGGGCTTACTTTGTCCCTTGCCCCAAGCAATTACTACGGTGACTATTCGCTCCTAGCCGCTGCCCCCGTCAGTCCGCAAAATCTCTGTTTCGTCGAAGATCCTGGATCGGTGGACGCGTTATACGCTTTTTCACCTGAAGGAACTGCAGCGGTCGACTTTAGTAGTAACACCATCAAGGAGATTGGTGTGAAGGTCCCTGTTCCTGCAAACGCAATGGCGGCACCGGGAGATAAATATAAAATGTATGTCCTTGGTGGACTTGGTTGTCCAGATCCTCAAAGCATGGAGCCGGGGTCGAACTTCATCAAAGAGGGAGACTGGTCTATGTTCAGCACCGGAACGGTGGACATGACGGGCACCATGATTGAATCTGAACCCGGTTCAGGTATCCCGTGTCTGACTTGGATTAAGGTAGAGAAAGAATAGCGACTGTCGTCTTTTTTTCGAGCCAGTCGTCACTTTTTATGACGCGATGAGTCCAAAAAAAGCATCCTCCTAAGCGTCGCGATTTTTCATTCGCTTTCTCAAAAACCTTCACAAAATCTCGTTCACCTTGAATAAAATCTCCACGAATTCTCGATATTTCTTTCTCTCTCTTCATGGTCATTCCGAGCGTCGAGATGCCCAAGTCGCAAGCTCTGTAGAGGTAGCTAGTTTAGCGATAGTGTCATAAAATGCTGCTGTTATGTCAGCACCCCAAACGTACGCAGATTTTATCAAGGACGCGATGGCTCGTGTTCCTGCAAAAACCTGCGATGAGCTCAACGAACAACTCAAGAAACGAGAAGGCGTGGTCGTCTTGGATTGCCGAGAACGTCAGGAAACTGAAGAAGGTGTTCTTCCTGGCGCGGTCCTGCTCACCCGCGGCATGTTGGAAAGACACATTCACGAACATATTCCAAATCAAAAAGCGCAAGTGTGTGTCTACAGCGCCGATGACGGTCGAGCGGCCCTTGCGAGCGATACGCTGCAAAAAATGGGATATCAGAATGTCCATTATTTGGAAGGCGGTATTGAGCGTTGGCGCCACAGCGGTTTGCCGATCGAAGGCGACGGAGCGGTGTGCTTGTTGTCGGGAGCCAAGCTAAATTGGCATGACGTTCGGCGTGAATTTGCGATTGTTAACCGACGCGTTCCTGTACTTGGTAGTGGCGAGCGACCTTTGGTGTATCTAGATCACGCGGCCAGTACTCATGCGCCCCAGTCCGTACTCAATTCATATATCGAACTCATGGAAAGAGAATATGCAAACGTCCATCGTGGGACCCATATTCTATCTCGGCGAGCCACCGAGCGTTTCGAAGAAGCCTACTACGTTGTTGCAGATTTTATAGGTGCTGAACTTCGACATGGTTGTGTTTGTTTTACGACGAACACTACTCAGTCCATTGATCTTGCGAGTCACGTCATGGCCCATATTCCAGGAAAAGTAGTAACAACTGAGCTGGAACATCACTCTAATGAACTACCTCACCGAAGAAGGGGCTCTGTTCTCCGAGCTCGAATGTCACAGGATGGTAGTCTCGACCTTAATCATCTCGAAGAGCTTTTACGCAAGAATGATGTAAAGCTCGTAAGTGTTACCGGCGGCTCTAATGTTACGGGCTATATGCCTGACATCCACAAAATCGCACGCCTCGCTCACGAAAACGGAGCACTGATCTGCGTCGATGCAGCTCAACTTCTCGCGCACGCGCCCATCAATGTTAAGCCGCCTACCGATATAGAGCATATTGATTTTCTCGCCGGTGCTGGTCACAAAGCCTATGCGCCTTTTGGAGCTGGGTTTTTGTACGGACCACGTGCGCTCATGAGTGAAGCACCTCCCTACCTACCCGGTGGTGGAACTGCGGCGCAGGTCAGCTCTTTTTCTGCCGAGTACCTTCCTGCTCCCGATCGCCATCAAGGTGGGACGCCGAACATTGCAGGCGTAGTTGCAATGTCAAGAGCGCTCTTGTTTTTACAGTCCATCGGTATGGAAGAAATCCGCCAGCATGAATTATCGCTTTTAGAGAAAACGATGAATACCTTACAGGACCTCGACGGCATCCATGTTTATGGGCCGAAAAATCCACAAGATCGACTTGGCGTCGTTTCTTTTAATGTTGAAGGTGTCTCCGATATGCTTACTGCCGCAGTTCTATCTGAAGAAGGTGGTCTCGCGGTTCGAAACGGTCGTTTTTGTGCGCATATGTATATGGATCGCTTACTTGATTATGCCCACGGTACTGGTTCAAAGAGGCCTGCAGGTGCCGCGCGTGCAAGTTTTGGCGCTTATAACGATGATAGTGATGTTGAGCGCTTGCTTAAATTTATTACTAGAGTCCGCAACCATAAATGGGTGGGGCACTATCGCACGCGTGGCGATTCAGTAAGCGCGGAATTTGCCGGTCGGTGCGCAGACCAATGGATGGAGTCCTTGAGTCCTGAAGCTGAAGTGAGTGACTACAATGGTCTTGCGACGAAACACGGTTACGATTTTGAAGTTCTTCAACCAGACAAGCCGTGCCGTACGTATTTAGTCGTTGATCAGCACACTAATGAAGCCGTTTTGATCGATCCAGTCAGAGAAGAGGTCGATAACTACCTCGACATTATTTCTGAAAGAAACCTGAACTTGAAATATACGGTAGAAACTCATACGCATGCCGATCATCTTTCCGGTTCCGTTCGATTGAAAGAAACGACCGGAGCAAAAATGTTGATGCATCGCAATTCTCCCGCGCCGTGCGTGGACCAACACCTAGAAGATGGCGATAAGATTCAAATTGGTCGGACTACGTTTGATGTGATTGCTTCTCCTGGTCACACCAGAGATTCTATGTGTCTCCTTTTACCCGATCGAGTCTTTACCGGAGATACGCTTTTGATTGGTGTGTGCGGTCGAACCGACCTCCCTACCGGAAACTCTGAGCAAATGCATCGAAGCCTCGATAAGCTGATGAATTTACCTGATGATACGTTGGTATTTCCGTGTCACGATTATCAAGGTCGCAGAGCATCAACGATTGGCAGGGAAAGAAAAAACAATAAAAGAGTTAAAATCGCCGATCTTGAGACCTTCAAGGAAGAAATGAGCAGTCTTAGGTTGTCGCCCCCCGCGCGATTGAAAGAATCTCTAAAGAATAATACAAAATGTCTCTCCTAGTCCTTGCGCAGGTCTTCTCTCCGCGAAATCCTCTGGTTACAAACAAATGAATATTGAATCAGTAAATCCATCGACTGAAAAAGTCCTCAAGTCTTACGCCTGCATGAGCAAGGATGAAATCGAGCAGCGCGTGCAGTCCGCACATCTTGCTCAAAAAGATTGGCAAGTTTTGTCGATCGAGGAGCGCTGCCGCCCTCTCATGCGCATGGCAGAACTTTTGGAAGAGCGTGCAGAATCCCTTGGCCGCCTGGCGACCCTTGAAATGGGTAAGCCTCTCGCTGAAGCAGAGAGAGAAGTTCGCAAATGCGCTTTGGTTTGCAGGCACTATGCAGAAAAGTCGGCCGACTACTTGAGTATACAAGCAATCGAGTCAGATGCCTCCAAAAGCTTTGTCCGATACGATCCGTTAGGGCTTGTATTATCCATCATGCCCTGGAACTTTCCTTTTTGGCAGGTCTTCCGGTTTGCTGCGCCAACCCTGATGGCCGGTAATGGCACTTTACTAAAGCATGCACCAAATGTTCCTCAGTGCGCTGAAGCGATTGAGTCCTTATTTGTGGAGTCCGGCTTCCCATCTTCTCTACTCACCAACTTGGTGATTGATATTGACCCTGTTGCAGATCTTATCTCTGATTCGCGTATCGCTGCGGTTACGCTTACTGGCAGCGGCCGAGCGGGTAGGGCCGTGGCCGAAGCTGCCGGCCGAGCCCTCAAGCCTGTCGTGTTGGAATTGGGTGGTTCCGACCCCTTTGTGGTCCTCGAAGATGCTGATTTAGAAAAAGCGGTCGAGCACGCAATCATCTCTCGGTTCTTGAATAATGGGCAGAGCTGCATTGCTGCGAAACGTTTGATTGTCGTAGACGCCGTTCACGACGAGTTTGTCGAGCGATTCGCTCACGCGATGGGGGCTCTCGTTATGGGAGATCCTCTGAAACCAACAACTCGTATTGGACCTCTCGCACAAGCTCGCTTTCGCACAGCGCTTCATGAACAAGTTCAAAAATTGGTAGACGAGGGCGCTCGCTGTGTAACAGGTGGTACTATTCCTGAAGGTGAAGGCTTTTATTATCCTCCCACTCTTCTGGTCGATATTTCTGCGAGCAGTAAGATAATCAAAGACGAAATTTTTGGACCGGTCGCGTCGGTGATTCGAGTGCCAGACCAAAAGGCGGCCATAGATTTAGCTAACGCGGTCGATTACGGACTGGGTGCAAGTGTCTGGACGCAAGACCACTCTCTAGTAGACGGTTTGACCGCGCAGCTCAATGCTGGAGCCGTATTTGTGAATGGCATGGTTAAATCAGATCCACGTTTACCTTTTGGGGGAATCAAACAAAGCGGTATTGGCAGAGAGTTAGGGCGAGAGGGTATCTTGGAGTTCGTAAATACTAAGACGGTTTGGATCGCCTAAGACGCGTTAGTCGTCGTCCACGCCGAAAGACCTCTGATCATTCCCAACAGAAGTGCACCACAAAAGACCACTAGAACAATTACGAAACCGGAGATAATAAGAAAGCGATTTTCTTCTTCAGTGAGATCTTCTTCTGGTTCGATATCCTTCGTTTCTAAATACGCACTCATCGTGATTTCTACCCCTGCGAGAAGTGAAAGTGGTAATAAAGCTTTCCCAAGAAACTGTTGGATGAATTCGGCTTTAAAAGAAAGAAGCGCAACGACTGACGCCAGGCTGCTTATCACATCTAAAGGCAACCACCACGATTCGCGATCTTTTTCCTTCTCCTCTCGAATACCAATAATAGTAAGGAGACAAAGCGTGGCCGCCCAGGCCGAATAGAAGAAGTTTTCTAACAAAACATCACCTACTTCTTCTGTGCTCTAACGATTTTACGCGCGACCTCTTGAAAACCATTGCCCCCTTTTTTCTTCGTTACATATCTGGGTGGGTGAATGAGCTGAGATGTAAATTCTCGAATATTTGCCACACCTATGCTGTTTCTAAAAAAGGCAAACGCTGGTTCATCATTCGGGGAGTCTCCCACGTATACTGCTTTTCTGTTATGTGCTGGTCGATCGAGATTCAAATCAAGAACGTCTATTGCAATGCGTTTGATCATAGAAACTTTGTCCCATGAGCCAAACCAACCATTGACGTGAATTGAACTTACTTTTGCCGTTGCGCCTTCTTTTTCAAAAATATCAACAATCTTCTGGATTTCATCCTTAGAAAGAGCGGGCACATCTTCGCAAAAGTCGATTGCAAGATCGTGGATCCTAAATGCTTGATCGCTGGCAACTGCTGCACCGGGCACAGCTCGCAAGATTTTACGTTGAACTTTAGAGAGTTTTTTTTGAAGTATTGAGCGTTCGCTTGGGTCTAATAAGTACTCGGATTCCAGTTTTTTTTTTGCTTCGTTGTATCGGTAATAGAAAGCGCCATTTTCGCCTACGATTCCGGCCACGGGCCACATTCTCGCAAAATGGTCACACCAGCCAGCGGGCCTTCCAGTGACCGGGACGACTGCGATTCCTGTTGCGTGCAGGTCCCATAGAGCTTTGAATGCTTGATGGGTTAGTCTCCCTTCTGTTGTTAGCGTGTCGTCGATGTCCGTAAAAACAACACGAATTTTTGAGCTAGCAATTTCACCGAAATCAGACCAAGCTTTCATGATTGTGCTTTGTGGCACATTTCTTACTCAGTCGTCGAGCGCTGCTTCAAGCGCTTGCTCGATATTTTGGACGCCTATAATTTCAATTCCTTTTGGTGTCTCTAAGCGGTTTAGGTTGGCCTTAGGAATAATTGCTCGAGTGAAACCGAGTTTTGCTGCTTCGCTCAGCCTCGATTCCGGCATGGTGACTCCTCTGAGTTCTCCGGCTAGGCCTATTTCCCCAAAAACAGCGACATCTTTTGCAAGTGCCCGATTTCGATGAGAAGAGGCGAGGGCCGTAGCGACGGCCAAACCTGATGCGGGCTCATCTATTTTCATCCCTCCGGCTATGTTTACAAAAATGTCACAGCCAAGGAGATCCAAACCTGCTCTTCGTTCGAGAATCGCAACCAGCATCGCTGCTCGAGAGCTGTCGAAGCCTAGACACGTTCTCCGGGGATTACCGTGATTGCTTGGGGAGACAAGGGCTTGAACTTCGACCAAAACCGGACGTGACCCCTCAATCGCTGGAAGAACAACGGAACCTGGCACATTTTCCGGCCGCTCTGAAAGAAACAGTTCTGATGGGTTTTGTACAACTTCTAACCCAGACTCTCGCATTTCGAACACCCCGATTTCATTCGTGGAACCAAATCGGTTTTTGTGTGCTCGCAAGATTCGAAACGGTTGCCCGTGGCTACTCTCGAAATACAGCACGGTATCGACCATGTGTTCTAATATGCGGGGTCCCGCTAACTCTCCCCCTTTGGTCACATGCCCGACTAAAAAAACCGGAACCTGTAGGCCTTTCGCCAAATACAAAAAGCGGGCGGCGACCTCTCTTATTTGCGACACGCTCCCCGGAGCACTACTAATTTTCGGGTCAAATACGGTTTGAATGGAGTCAACCACGACCACTGATGGCGGCTGACGTTCTACTGCCTGGGCAATGAGGTCAGCTCTTGTCTCTGCCAGCAGATGAATATTTTCTCCGCCAATGCCTAGCCTCTGCGCGCGAAGTTTCACTTGCTGCGGAGATTCCTCTCCGGAGATGTACAGCGCTTTGCGTTGTCGAGTCGACAGCTGGCCAAGAGCTTGCAGCAAGAGAGTTGACTTACCTATTCCTGGATCTCCACCAACCAATACGAGTGAACCAGGAACTAGGCCGCCACCCAGCACTCGGTCGAGTTCGGATATTCCGGTATCGTGACGTTCGGCTGCATCAGTGGGAATATCTGCCAAAGGTACCGGTTTTGAATTTTTATTGGTTAGTGCTTCGGGAACTCGGAAGCTCCGGTTCTCGTGTGCATCATGAGTCTTGGTGGGCTTCACTTCTTCGACCATGGAGTTCCATGCTCCACAGTCTGGACAACGACCGAGCCACTTCGCGGCCTGATGCCCGCATTCTTGACACTGAAAGAAGGTTTTCTTTTTCGGCATGATCTGCAGTTACCTTATGCGTATGCGTAGCACAAAAAACATAAAAATCGGTCGAAAGTCGTTTCGAAACCAACTTTGTATTTATTTCGGTCGCGAAATGATCGCATCCTTTAGTTGTCGTTCCTTTTCGAGTATTTCACCCAGCGAATGAGCTACTTGCTTTCTCTTTTCATTCGAGAGTTTTTCCTAGCGAGGCTCATCCACAACACCAAAGAATGCTCCGTTCACTATTTCTGCTGACATTAGAGGAACGAGTTACTCGTAGTTTTCGGTCTGGCGCCCTTTGATCGGTCGATTCAAATACAAAATACCGGCGACCAGGAGGAGGAGCGTGGCTATCACCAAGGCAAGCGGTTTTCTTGCTTTTGTTTGCTTTCCATCGAGACCGTATTCCGCCAACTCAATGAGTTGTGCGGAATTAATTTTTTGTCCGCCAGCTTCAAGCGTTGATTGCCTAGGTCGCCGCGTCAGCAATAGTGATTCTTGACGCATCCGAGACAGAGACGGCTTTGAATTGCCGGTCACTACGCTCGATTTTGCTTCTGTATTTAGCAAGCTGCATCGGCGTTTCGAGCTGCTTTAGCCAGTCAATATGGCAAAGAGGTAAAGCCTGATTGTAGCTTTTGCGCGCAACGCTTTGTTGAAACGCTTGTACGCTTTAATTTTTGAGCTGGGTCGGCAAATGTTGAATAGCGTTCGGCAGGCGACCTCGCGAACCCAGGTCTTTACCGGTGGCTTCAAAAGCCATAAAAGCCCCAGTGACGACGCTCGGTGGATTTCTTCCCCCAAACGATGCGTACAAAGGACTGAGGTCTAAAATATCTTCATCAAGAAGACTTTCGATCCCCTGACTCATTGAGGAAAAAAATTTTTCTGGCCGAATATATTCGCCAGCGGCACTATTTTTGATGACGGATGTAAAAGCCGCACATATACGCTGTTTGTGTGCATGCCTCAGTAATCGCATAGTCTAGGACCAAGCAGAGCTTACCTCCGTACTAGGCCTGGTCCCAAGCCTACTTCGGTGATTACCCGTAGGGAAAAGGTTGTGGAGTTGTAGCGGAGAAAAGTTTTGGGTAACTCAATCTTTGTGCGGGGCCTCATGCCACTTCTTTTACTTTTTTGTCTTACGGTGGCGACCTATGTCGCGGCTGAGGAGGAAGCACCCAAGCCCGCAAAACTCACAAAACCGCCGCAGCTTCTAAAGTTTGTTCAAGCTCCGTATCCTAAAACAGCGCTTGAGCTCCAAAAAGAAAGTGTCGTGGTCATGGCTCTCGACGTTGATGCCCAAGGTGTTGTTCAACGGGTTGAACTCATTGAATCTGGCGGCCGAGATTTTGATTCTGCTGCAATGGCCGCTGCTGCTGGGTTTGAATTTAGTCCCGCGGAAGCCGGCGAACTTGGTCCGGTGCCGGTTCGCATCACTTATCGATATCGGTTTGTCTTCGAGCCACCGCCTTCAAAAACAACTCTAACCTCCAGTATTACCAAGCCCTCTGCGCCGAAACCTATCAATTTTCTTGGTGCCATCCGGGAAGCCGGCAGTCGCTTGCCACTAAACTTAGCTACCGTCACTCTTGTTCCAACCAGTACCGCTGGTGTTCGAACGTCAACAGAGTCTGATGCAAGGGGACGATTCAAATTTCGCGGAATTGAGTCCGGAACCTACCAGGTTGAAGTGACTGCGCCTTTCTTTACAAAGCTCTCCGTGACCGAAGAGCTCCGTTCGACAGAGGTTTTGGAGGTCGCTTACTTCGCTCGACGTCGGCAGAAGAATCCTTACGAGATTGTTGTGCGGGCCGAGGCGCCCCGCAAGGAGGTTGCAAGACGAACGATTCAACTCGAAGAAGTTCAGCGTATACCTGGAGCTCAAGGCGATGCCATTCGCGTCATTCAAAATTTTCCTGGCGTCGCTCGGTCTCCGTATGGAGTCGGTCTTCTCATCGTGAGAGGAGCGCCACCTCAAAATACGGGTGTCTTCCTCGATGGGCAGCGCATACCTATCTTGTTTCATTTTGGCGGTCTTGGAGGCATTACCAGCGTCATTAATGCTAGCACTCTCAAGGAAATTAATTTTTTACCGGGAGGGTTTGGGCCTGAATACGGATTGGTCAGTGCCGGTGCTATCGAACTAAAGACAAGACCACCAAAAACGGACCGCGTTCACGGCGAAGCCAAACTCGACATGTTGACGGTTATTCCAGCGAACGTGTCCGTCATGGTTGAAGGCCCAGCCACTGATGATCCGAAAGATGGCTCTTTCATCTTTAGTATCCGACGAAGCGCAATCGACGGTGTTTTTGCTGCGGCGACCGAAATCTTTGATGTTCCTGCAGTCTTAGCCCCCCGTTATTACGATTATAGCCTTCGCTACGATGTTCCAATCGGCGGGGACAAGAAAAGGAGTTTGACGCTCTTCACTTATGGCTCAGATGACGAACTTATCGCAGCTGGCAATGCGGGTGGTAATTCCGCGAGCCTACAATCTCGTACTCAGTTTCACCGATTTAATCCCCGTTTCACGTATCGACCGGACGAAAACACATTTTTCCAAGTGTCACCCATTATCGGAATCGACAAAACCGAGAGCACCGCACCACCTACCGAAGAAACGGAAGAATTCAAACTGGCGGCTGAATCCATCAATGCCGGCCTTCTCGTCCATGGAGGAACGCGATTACTGCCCTGGCTGGATTTTACGGCCGGCGGAGATGTCTTCTATTTTGGTTTCGAAGCAAACCTGAACTTGCCCGGACTGAATACAATCACCCGGTTTCCCACTCCCGCACAAGGACCTCCTCCAACCATAAGAGACTCTGTGCGGTTACCGACTATGGCAGCCAGCTTGTTTACTGAGTTTGAGGTCCGTCCTATAAAAGGTCTTACACTTTGGCCCGGAGTCCGGTTACAGATGCTCGATTACTTCGCCGAGCAGCAGCTATTGGTTGATCCTCGTTTGGTGGAAGGGCGAACTTTGTTCGTCATTGATCCTCGCCTAACTGCTCGCTATGAACCTTTTGATCGTTTGTCTCTAAAGGCTCAAATTGGACAGTACAGCCAGCCCGCGTTTCCTCAGCAAGTGTATTTAAACGCAGACTTACCTTTTTCAAAATCTGAACAGTTTTCTGGAGGCTTCGATCTCGATATCATTGAGCGCCTAAATCTCGATATCCAGGGCTTCTATCGATACGCCTATGACATACCTCAGGTGTCTCGAGATGTACAAATCATCAACGGAGCATTGCGCCCGGTAGGTTATCGTCCAACCGGACTGCAGCGCGCATATGGTATGGAACTTTTCCTTCGCCTAGAAAACCGATGGAACTGGTTTGGTTGGATTGCATACACTCTCAG
>JAYZDF010000061.1:0-8715 GCA_036337945.1 Myxococcota bacterium | reverse complement strand
TCGGGGATGCCAAATTCGGCAGGATTGCGAAGTCGTGAGCAGGTCATTGCAAAAGAGGATGCTGTCGTCGTCCAAAGACTTCGTAAATCCGGGGCGATTCCACTTGGCGTCACGAACACATCTGAACTCTGTATGTGGATGGAGTCCAACAATAAACTATATGGTCGAACCAACAATCCTTATGACCAAAATTGTATTGCGGGAGGAAGTTCCGGAGGAGAAGGGTCAATTATCGGGTCGGGGGCATCTGTCTTCGGGGTTGGTTCGGATGTAGGTGGGTCGATTCGAATGCCTGCTTTTTTTTGCGGCGTCTTTGGACATAAGCCCTCCTCACGTCTCATCCCTAATCACGGTCAATATCCACCGGCCAAAAGCAATGCGCGAGACTATTTATGTACCGGACCTTTATGCCGAAAGGCTGAAGATCTAGAGCCCTTAGTGAGGATTTTTGCGGGAGCGAGCGATAAGGATGGCCATTGCGAAGACAGGTTGATTCCCGACGTTAGTCAAGTTTCTATCGGAGACTTAGAGGTGATCAATGTGCCAGATAACGGTCGTATTGCTGTAAGTGATGATCTTATGCAGCGACAGGAAGATGCTGCCCGCGCGTTGCAGAGTGCTGGTGCAAAGGTACATACCCATCGTCTCCGAGGGTTTAGAGACGCCCTCGAAATTTGGAGCACGCTCATGAGTGAAGCGGCAATCACTCCTTACGTCGACCATCTCCGCAACGGGAGGAACTTCAATTTGGCCAATGAAACTTTGCGGTTCCTATTCGGAAAAAGCGAATTCACGATTCCTTCACTTGGCCTTGTTTTAGTTGAGAAAATATCTGCAAAGATGACTCGGAGAGCTGAACAAATGAGGCAAGCATTTCGGCAGTTACAGTCAGAGATTGCGCAGCTCCTAAAGCCCAATACAGTGCTGCTATTTCCATCCTATCCCTCGCCCGCTCCCGCCCATAATCAACCTCTCCACCTTCCGATCCGGTGGCAATACACTGCGATAATCAACGTTCTTGAACTACCGGCCACGCAGATACCTCTTGGACTGAACTCAGAAGGGAAACCACTAGGAACTCAAGTCATCGCGGCTCACGGATGTGACCATATCAGCCTCGCGACGGCCATATTTCTTGAAAAAGAATTTGGAGGATGGTGTAAACCACGCTTGTAAGTATCCATTTTTATTGTTTTATTTATCTAATCAAGTATGCACTTGATTTATTAAGTGAACAGTGTTCACTTAATGGTCATGCAGAGTATTTGGGACTATTGTGGCGCATTCATGGTCGGAGGTCTTGGCTGGTGGGTCGCCGAATATTTAATTCATCGGTTTGTGGGACATGGCAAAAGTACAACTCTGCCGTTTTCTCGGCACCATAAAAAGCATCATGCGCAAGCACACTACTTTGCTCCAATTCGCGACAAGGTGAAAGTCGCCGGTTTTGTGATCGTCTCTCTCTTTTCCTTAGGTCTCATCATCGCCGCATGGCAGGTCAGCCTGGCGTTCGCGACCGGATTCACGAGCAGTTATCTCAGTTACGAATTTCTGCATCGACGCGCACACTCTCATCCACCCATCACACGATATGGACGATGGTTACGAAAACATCATTTTCATCATCACTTCATGAATCCGAAATCAAACCACGGAGTGATCACCGCGCTCGGCGACATTTTATTCACCACCGCTGAAAAACCGCAACGAGTCAAAGTTCCCGAAAAACTCGCTATGCCGTGGCTGATTGATCCGCAAACGGGTGACGTGCATCAAGAATTTTCGGGCGATTATGAACTCGTTTATCTAAAACGTCGACGAAGATCACCAAACAACCAAGCCACAGGTCAAGCTCTCGAGCATAATGTGCGTGGTGTAATTGCCTAGAGAGTTATTAAGCCAATATTAGCCAAACTCAGAAATTCAACTGGTCACGATGAGTAATCGTGCGTAAGACGTGTGCGTGCGATCTCGAATACTTTGGAGTAGTCTTCTTATCTCCGCTTTATCGACAACAGCAACGGTGAGCGAAGCGCAGATAAATACAGAGAAACTACGCTCGAAGAAGGCTGAAGAAGGTTTTTCAGGTAATGTGGGTACAAGCGTTATCCTTCGACAGGGAAACGTAAATCGACTCAGGGTGGACGCATCTTTCCGTGTTCAACACGAGACGCTACAAAATGCGAAATCCAATACAGCAACGACTGCGGGCGACAAAACAACGAAACAGCTTATGTTTATTGTTGGCGAACTCACGTTTGCTGAAAAAGACACTGCGAATGGAACTGAAGTGTTCATCAACCGAAGTTTTACCCATGCACGGTACGAGTACATGATTTGGCCCGGCTTCGGACCCGAAGTCTTTTCACAAATTCAATATAATCAATCGATTCGACTTCAATTCCGAGCACTCGGAGGACTTGGACTTCGATGGGCTGCTCTGGAGTCAGAATTCGCTGATCTCTATCTAGGTTCAGGTTATATGTTTGAACATGAAATTTTAGATGTGGCCGAACCCAACGTCGAAACGAATCACCATCGCCTCACAAACTATGCCAGCCTCTCAGTAAAATTTCTCGACAATAAAGTTGGTCTACTAAATACCGCATATATTCAACCACGCGTAGATGAGTTTAGTGACTACCGCCTCATAAGTGACTCTATACTCAGTTTCGCAGTCACGAAGCAGCTATCCTTGGCTGTGGTATTCAACCTTCGATACGATAGTGAGCCGCCTCCAGAAGTAGAAGAAAACCTTGATATTGAACTGAAAAATACGATTCGATTTACATTTTGATATCGCTATATGTGCGACTCAAGAAGTTCGGCAATTTTCTGCGCGGTTGCCGACCATCCTAGTGATTGGCGTGCTTCTTCAATTGCATGCGAAGGTAATGGGCCCATCTTTTTTTCTGCATGTAATGCGTTCTCAATCGCTTTTTGAACAGCCGAGGCCGACCGTTCTTGTACAAGATGTACTGCTGAGAGCCCAGAGTACATGCTCTCAAGTCGCTCTGAACCTTCGGTAGCGAACGCGACCTGCCGCTTGCCGACTGCTGCGTATTCGAGGCTCTTTGTCCCCAAACAACCATCACGCATGTTAAGGCACACGTCAGCGGAGCGAACCGCGAGGATAGCTTCTTCGTGCGAGCGACGCCCTAAAAACACAACAGGAGAAGAAGGCCTTGTTGTCATAGTCATCGCTTCAATAAAACCTTCCTGGGCGCCCCCGCCTACGACAAGTAACATCACTCCTGGTATCTTTCTGTGCGCCTCAGCTAACAGATCGAATCTCAGTTCAGGCGCAAGATTTCCGATCGCAGCGATGATGCGTTGGTTTTGAGGCAAACCTAAAGCTTTGCGTGCTTCGCCGACATCCCCAGGTGTAGCATTAGAGAGATCTGCACCGTTCTCGATCAGATAAATCGTGTCCGCATCAAGCTCGCTTTGCGCATGCTCGCCAACGGAAGGTAAAGGCACAACGACTCCAAGAGACTGTGCGACCACGCTGCGCAATACGCCTTTTACGGTTTCGATAATTCCAGGCCCTCGGCCCATGCGCTCCATTTCGTCTAAGATAGGTCCGTTGAGTTCGAGCAGAACAGGAATCCGCAATGCTGAGAGCGAAGCGACCACTGCAGACGTAGAGGCGGATATTCGCACGTACGCGAAGTCGGGACGCCAAAACAAAGCCTGCTTAGACGCTAATGCCGCAAGAGCCAGTTCCATTCGAATACCCGGTTTCAATTTTGCCGGTGGACGAATGTGACGCGCTCGCTCAACGTGAGCTTCTCCGGGCGCAATAAGCCGGACCTCGTGACCAAGAACCGCTAGCTCTCGAACACAGGATAAAACGTGTCGAGTCGCTCCAGACGGTTCATCCAGACGCACTTGAGTGACATAAAGAATCTTCATAGCGTTAGGGGCGAGGCGAACATGGATAGTCAGGCTTCATTTAGTCAATGAATTCATGATGAGATTTTGTGATTTTGGCTTCCCGTAGGTGCTTAATCGTGACAGATTATGTCAATGAAAACTGCTGGACGTCGACGAGGTAAGTACTCGCAATCTGTTCGAGTATTTAAGATGTTAGACCGACTCAAGGGTCGAAGATTTGGAAGAAGTTTAGAGAGCCTGGCCCAAGAGTTTTCGATCAGCGAACGACAAGTGAGACGAGACTTAGATGTTTTGGCGGAAGCGGGTCACTCTCTCGAGCCAACGACCGTTGACGCGAAGACAGGTGTAGCACTGGTTCAATCGGAACCTACCCAACTTCGGCTTAGTATTCGCGAAAGATTCACTCTACTCGCTACGCGGCGAGTGTTCGACGTCATGAAAAATACTCCACTGTATGAAGATATTCAAAGTATCTACGAGAAGATCGTATCGACCCTACCGGACGGACAGCAAGCAGATCTTGAGCAATTTGGTGGCAGATTTTTGTTTGTTCCCGACCATGGCACGAAGATCTACCAAAACAAAGATGATGTTCTTGACGCATTGCTCACCGGAGTCATTCGGCGATGGAAGATCAAATGCCGTTATCGCCCAAGCAAAGGGAGAGCCAAAGATGGAATTCTAGCACCCTACGCATTAGTCCTTTATAAAAACGGCCTATATGTGATTGGTCAAAGAGAAGGCCCTGAAACTGACTCAGCGCCGCATGTTTACGCGGCCGAGCGTTTTATAGACGCAGAATATATGCGAGGCGCAACGTTCGATATCCCAGAAAACTTTCAAGTGGATGCATTTTTTTCAGGCGCATTTGGGCTTCATCACGGCTCCACTCGGAAGAAAGTGACAATAGAATTCGAAGCGGATGCAAAAACGCTCATTCAATCGAGAATTTGGCACGAGAGCCAAACCATTACCGGAACCTCTGGAGATAAAATTCAGCTAAGTTTTCATGCTTCTGATATTACGCAGATTACAAGCTGGGTTTTGAGCTGGGGACCTCTCGCCAAAGTAATCGAACCCGTTGAACTCGCTGATAAAGTGCAGAATGAGTTGCGAGACGCACTCCAGCAATACAATTGAAACGAAGAGGAAAAGATAGAGAAAGGTATTAGAGTTACCAGAACACAGGGTTCGTCGTCGCGCCCCACCATCGACCGCTAAGCATTTGCTGATTGAGCACTCTCCCAGATTGAGGATCAATCGTTACAACTATGCCGTCATCGCTAAAACCATACAGTCTATCCTCAGCGTATCCTAGACCGTAAATCTGCTGAACAGACGCCTCGCCTATCCAGTCGATGCGGCCCGAGATCGGCGAGATACGCACAACACCATCGCCCGCTTGATTATTATTATTGTTACGAACAGTCCAATACAACATCCCATCGGGGAGTCCGACAATGTCTCCAGATGTTTCATATTCTTGTGCTGCGGCGATTTCGAGCTGTAGCTCACCGGTGGTCGGATTAATAATACTCACCCGCTCACCTGCAACTACTAAGCTACCGTCAGAAAGAAAAGTAAGACCGTGTAAAATATCGTCGAAGCTAAACCGATATTCGCAATAGCCAGTGGAAGCATTGATCAAATAGATTTTCTTGTCTCTTGTTCCACCAAACATCTTTCCATCGAGATCAATCGCAATGTCGACGATACCTTCAAGCGGACCATCGCGGTCTCTAAATTGCCCAATTTCGACCGCGCGATTGTTTTCAATCTCATAACTGTAGAGCGTGTCACCTGTATGAATATAAATGGGTTCTTGCGCTTTTTCAGGTGGCTGTGACGCATCCATAATAAAACCGGCGTCTACCAAACCAGCATCAGGGTCAGGCGACGAAGCATCCGCAAATACACCCGAGTCGATCGGCTCGGGAGCCACGTAAAGCTCTGTGTCATCACAAGCTACGCTAAACAAAAAAGCTGAAATCAGAGCAAGCCACCGCATGTGGGATTTGTTCTGACATTGACGTACTCAATTGATCAACCGTCAGATTGCGGAGATAGAGACAAAAGTACGGCAGGTAATAAGAGGAAATCCGCGAGCAAAGCGAGCACAACAGCAAGGGCGGTCAGGGTACCAAAATTGACTAAGTGGCTGATATCACTGAGGCCGAAGACACAAAATCCCAAAGCTAAAACCAGAGATGTATTCAAAAGTGCGACACCGACGCCTCGAGTTGTTTCCTCGATGGCGTTCACCAAATTCTGCCCGGATGCACGATGCCTTCGAAAGTGGCTGACGTAATGGATCGAATCATCGACGGCAATTCCGATGGCAATTGAGGTGATCATAACGGTTCCCAAGTTAAGCGTTATTCCAGCCCAGCCCATCACCCCAAAAGTGAGAACGACAGGAAAGATGTTCGGCACCATAGCCAAAATACCCAAAGGTATAGAACGAAACACCAAAACCATACACAAGGACACAAACACGAAAGCGATACCAAAGCTTCGAATTTGGCTCCTTGTAATAAAGTGGATCATTCTAACGAATAGGGGTGCCATACCGGTGGTTCTGATTTTTACTGACTGCAAGTTTGCTTGCGCCCATTTTTCTGTGTCCTGAAGAAGTTTTTCCGACGCTGCCGTCGAAATTGATTGAGTACGCACCGCTACTCTTGCTCGATCGCGCTCATCGGTGAGAATTTTTTCTATTTCTTCCGCTCCACCCATTTCGTAGAGCAAAAATAGTTGGGCCGCTTCTTGCTTAGATTCAGGAACAGAATAAAATTTCTCGTCGCCGTCATGCCCCACTTTTCGGAGTTCTTTGAACACATCGAGAATGCTTTGAGTTGACGCAACCTCTGGTCGTGCTTCCAACCATGAAATAAACCGGTCAAAGTCTCGGAGGACAATTGGATCGAATAGCCCGTCCGTCTTTTGTGAATCGACGACGACTTGAAACGAACTTGTACCACCAAGATGACGGTCAACATATTCGTACTCTTTTCGAATTCGAGTTGATTCGTCAAAGACTCGCAGAAAGTCAGCCGAGACCTCAATCTTTGTGAGACCGACGAGGCTCAGGATAAAGAGAAATAGAGAGATACTAACGATGGAGGACTTATAATTGACCGATACTGAAGCAATTTGCTTGAGCCAATCGCGATAAAGAGTTCTTAGTCTCGACTCAGTAATTGTCGATTCTTGAATGTTGCGACCAAAGGAGAGCAACGTAGGTAAAAGCGTAAAAGTTGCCACAAAAGCAAGAACAACTCCGATTGCTGCAAACAGCCCCATTTCTCGACCAGGTCTTAGCTCCATAGCCATCAGGGAACCAAACCCAACCATTGTAGTGAGGCTTGTAAATAAGCAAGGCATACCAGTCAGTTCGGCCGCTTTGATCAAGCATTCTTGTCTATGCGAGTTTTCTCGAGTCAAGGTAACATACTCGGAAATATAATGGATGGCATCGCCGCACCCCACGACGACAATCACACTCGGCAACACCAAAGACATCATCGTAATCGGAAAAGAGAAGATCGACATCAATCCAACTACCCAAATTACAGTGACACCGATGACGATAAAGGGGGCCAGAACCAAGCTAAAACGACGAAATGAAAGCAAAATGATCAGAAAAATGAGGGTTGCAGAAATGGCCATGAAAAATCGACTTTCATGAATCATGGTGGCATCGACGTCGGTATCTAGGATCGTAGGCCCAACAAATTTTACGGATGCCGTGCGAAATCGAGGGCGTTTACCTATCGCTCGAATTGTTTCACAAATTTCCGCGCGATACTTATCGTCACCTTCACGCATGGGGTGTTCAACTAATACGCCTGCGTGTTTTCGGTCCTCGGAGACCAAGAAGTTTTTGTATGTGTTATTTTTGAGAGCTTCTTTCTGCTTGCTTCGAAGATAGTCGGTATCTTCGAGTCGCTCCATGTCAATGAATGGCTCAACTGTAATGGTAAGTTCGTCGCTTACAATCGCATCGGCGCTGATTATCGATTGAATGGAACTGACGTAAGGTACTTCGTCCTCAACCGCTTTGGAAAACGCCTGAATCGTTCTTAGAGACTCCGGAGACAGTGCATCATCAAACGTAAAAACTGCGTAAGTATACTCATCACTGCCAAATGTTTTTTTGAAGTCATCGTAACGAGTTAGAAATTCGTCACCAGGAAGAAAATAATATTCATTTGACGTGTTCGTTTGAACTTGAACTGCAAAATACCCGAGTAAAGCGGTAACCGAAATCACAACGGCGATGACCAACTTCCGATAAAGAATAAAATATCGAGTGATTGCTCCAAAAATATTTAGGGCCCCGCCATCCGTATTCATACTTACTGAACGAATGAAACACACGATGCCCGGGAAGCAAAGCCCAAAAGCAGTTGCTCATCGGGAACGACAGCGCTATTGCGACAGGCGAATATGCGGGTCATTAGCATCAACACAAACGGAATTCGAGCGGCCACTAAGAAGGGTTTTATCGACTGGATGAAACGTCAAAAGGCCGATGTAATCTGCGTCCAAGAAACCAAGGCTCAAGTTCACCAACTTGGTGAAGATATTTTGGCTCCCAAAGGATACAAGAGTTATTTTTATGATGCGGAAAAAAAGGGATACTCTGGTGTCGCGATATACTCGAAGGTAGCCCCCGACGAAGTTATAAAGGGAGGTGGATGGCCTCACATTGATTGCGAAGGGAGACTCATCCGCGCCGACTACGGAAACCTTAGTATTCTGTCCTTATACATGCCCTCCGGCTCCAGTAAAGAAGAGCGGCAAGTCTACAAATAT
>JAYZDF010000060.1:0-31094 GCA_036337945.1 Myxococcota bacterium | reverse complement strand
CTGTTTACTGAGCCTGAGCATGGTGTGAAATACTTCGACGCCCATCGTTGTCACCGAAGACAGAGCGTTATTACCGAGGTTGTGAGCAACTCTCCCCGGGAGAATACTGTCTCCGGTCTGAAAGTGCTTTTGAGCCGTTTTGAGGTTGATTGCCTGGTAAGCAGAAGAAAAGAACTTTGAGGCGGTAGGACCAACTTTTTGGCTGAGCCTCCAATTATGAGTATCTAAGGCATTGTTTAGCGAATCCACGGGTTGTTCTCTCAAGGCAGAGCCTACTATAAGGAAAGGGTGAACGGAACGAGTCAAATTACTCCAGAGGGGTATCAGCGCTTTTCTGATGAATTAAATGAGCTATGGACCGTCGAAAGGCCGCGCGTTGTTCAAGAAGTCGCAGATGCCGCTGCTATGGGTGATCGTTCTGAAAATGCTGAATATATCTATGGGAAGCGTCGCCTCCGAGAAATCGATCGTCGTATGCGTTTTCTTTCGACGTTGCTAGATCGCGTCAAGGTTGTGGATCCAGCAAGGATCAAGAGTGAAAAGATTCAATTCGGCGCAACTGTAACGATTGAGGACGAAAACGGGGAGAAAAGAACGTATCAGCTCGTTGGTGTTGATGAAGTCGATGTGAAACGTGGCCGTATTTCAATGGTAAGTCCCATGGGTAAGGCATTGATAGGCCGCGTCGTAGGCGACGTCACTGCGGTGAAGCGACCAGCCGGTGTTCTTGAGGTCGAAGTCACACAAATCGAATATAAATGACGGTAACGTTAAAACTAAGAATCCTCGCGAAGGTTTTTTTTCTCAGACGTTTGCGCTCGATACCGACCTGATTCTACTTGCCTCCGAAAATTTTCAGCTTGTTCCGCTGTGGGCTTGCTCGGCAAGCGGTAGTTACGCTGTTCTGTAATAAATGGATTGACCATTTTAGGCTTTTCTCGCGGAGGCAGACCTAAAAACTTTCGGATAAAGCTATCGAGGCGAGGAAAGCGCTGAAAAGTACTCTTTTCAAAAAAGCGCTTAAATTTCCGAATGTATTCTTCGACAAAATCGAACCAAGCGCGATGTCCTCGACCACCACCAAAGCTTGATTCGTCTTCTCCTACATTAGTGCTTTCATCGATGCGGTCTGAATTCGGTCGGACACGTCTGCCGACAGCAAGTCCCGCGCGCTTTGCAGCTCCGACGCCCTGTTGAATTGTATTATTGAACCAAGCTCTGAACGTGTTTATTTGCACGGTAACTTCGGTGACTATACCATATTTTGATGGCTCTACCTCAGCAGGTTTGCCGCAGCTATTTACAAAGATGAGCCCTTTACCTGGACGATGTTTACCCCAAAAAGTTCAGCAAGAGCAGTAAGTTGTGAAAACCTGGAACGAGCACGGGCGCTCGTGAGTTTCGGGAAAGCAAGAATTGGGAGACACGACTCGGGAGATATCCCCTGGTTTTCCAGCCATGGGTGAATTTCACGTGCGGTACGTACAAAATGAGCGTTTAGAGCAGTCTTGAGTATGCCGTATCTATAGTTGTTTTGAATTCGCCCGCCGGTGCTAATTTCAAAATGTACCGCATAGCTCCGATCCGAGTCACAAAAAAGTAAGTGTGCCGTATTCTCATAGACGGGGCTATTTGACCAAAAGCACGGTAAATCTTCGCATATCGACTGCCCAGGAATGAGTTTGGCTTTCTTCCTCATGACCCGTGCGCGGACTCGCTGGGCTGAAATACATTCTTGTAGACGACTCGTGGTTTCTTCGGTTTGGAGAATACCGATGAGCTGTTCTAACTCATCTTTTCCCAGGAGGCGGTCAACATTCGAATCGAAATCAAATCCGTGTAGCGAAAGTTGTTCAAGCATTATTCGTTTAGCGCGAGGATTCTCGTCGAGAGAGAGTTTTATCTCTCCATGATTGTTGACGGTGCAGAATTGAATTCCATCAAGACGGCCGACCCAGCTGTTATTCAGACTCGTGGTCGACCATTTTAATGCGGGGTCGTTGAAAGCCTCGATAAGTTCATTGATAAGAGTTGGTTTAGCTCTATTTTTATCAATGAGAGCCAGCTTTGATTCGAGACTTTGTGAGAGTTGGTCAAAATTGGATGGAGCGGGAAGGGCAACCCGTTCAAAGTCCACAAATACGTCGAGTTTTACCTTTTCGTGAATAAGCTGATTCAAATTCGCAAGAATTTGCATCAAGAGTTCTTGCTCGGAATGGCCACCGTACATCAGCCCAAATTCAAAACTTGTTCTTTCGTTGTCTTCGAGCTGAAGCATATAAATCGCGTCAATGACGGCGTTTAGCTTTGTTTCGAAGCTCAGCTCGCTTCCCACGAAGAAGCATGGTGCCCCATTAAAATCTTGGCAACGAATCAGATGCGAAGTGAACCCATGTCTTAGGTCAGCTCCCATCTCCCACTCGATCTTTTTTCGCTGGAGTTCTTCCAGGATTTTTTGTGTGTTCAAGTTACTCCTAGCGCCCGGTAAGTCGCAGCGTGACGTTACCTTCATCACCAGGGGATACAGCGTCAAGTAAGATCAGATAGTCGCCCGGTGGAACTCTTGGAAATGTTGTGGAACCAACGGCAGCCCCAACGGGGTCAAAACAAGAAATTGGCGCATCGTCACAGTTACTTCCACTTTCTTCATACAAAGCGATGACGTGGTCTCCTATTTGACTCCATTGAACATCGATATCCAGTTGCTGCACGGTTGAGAAGGCAAGTACATTTTCATTTCCGCTTGGTGCGCTGCTGCAACTTGCGGAGAAGGCCCGGTTACCGGTGTTTGTATCTGCATTGAATTGGATGTTGGCTCCTCTGCGGAGAATGCCGAGATCAGAGTCGGGACTGCATCCTTCCATAAGAAGCGCTATGTTTCCTGTTCCCGCCACGCTCGTTCCGTTACTCTCAATGATCAAGAAATATCGCCCAGGAGCACGTCCTCGAAAATTGATGTTAAGCGGGTCATTGAGACCTGTGGCTGCGCATACACCATTTCTTGCGTTACAAGTTTGAGTCACTTCGTTTTCGCGGTAAAGACCCAGGTTGTGTTGACCGGTTTGCGTGAATTGCACGAAGACATCTGCTCGTCTCGTTATCTCGAAGGTATAGACAAATTCAGGGCCCATCATACTACAGTCTGTGGTCCATTGGTCGCCTGACGCAGCGATGTTCGGAGACCTCACAACCGGAACGCCGGGCTGCAGAGGTCCAATATTTTCATCGACCACGCACATACCAATTTCTGTTTGGCAAGAAGAGTCACATCCATCTCCACTGACAAGATTACCATCGTCGCAGGTTTCTCCATTGACGGAGTCTAAAACGCCGTTACCGCACGTCTCATCGCTTCGACAGTCGGCTGAACATCCGTCTCCGCTGAATACATTTCCGTCATCGCAAACCTCACCGAGTCCGGGGTCAACTGTCCCATTTCCACAGAATTCACTGCTGCGACAGTCTCCAGCGCAGCCGTCTCCGCTTATTGTGTTTCCGTCGTCACACACCTCGCCCACAGAGCTATCTGTAATACGATTGCCGCAGGTTTCATCGCTACGACAATCTGCCGAGCATCCGTCTCCGTCTATTGTATTTCCATCATCGCAAGCTTCACCCATATCTAGGTTGCCATCTCCACATGTGGGGAGTGGGAGCAAGACTGTCAGCGCGATCGAGACCGGACTTCCTGTTCCCGGGGATTCTTCTTCGACGATCAGCAAGTAGGAATCGGGAGTCAAACCTGTGAAGATATTTTGCGCCGCGGAAGCACCGCCAAAACTATCGCACCACGAGAGGGAATCCGTGCAGCTTATCGGGCTTGTTGCTCGGTATAGACCAAAGCGATGTCGACCGACCTGCATGATTTCAAGTTGTAGGTCGGTAGTGGGTTGTGTGAGCTCAAATCTGAAGACTCTGTCTCGCCCTTGCCCGCATGCGTCAACGTCATCAGTCTGGCTTGAAATATCCATAAGTTGGACTGCCGTCCTACCGGGCGTCAGCGTTCCCAAGTCTAGGTCTATGCCACATTGCTCGGTTTCGCAGAGTGCACTACACCCGTCTCCACTCGCGATATTTCCATCATCGCATTGCTCTCCGGGGTCTAAATTACCGTCGCCACAACTTGGTGGTGGCTCTAATTGACAGTTTACATCACATCCATCTCCGTTTGTGAGGTTGCCGTCGTCGCACTGTTCTCCCGGCTCTAATATCGCGTTTCCGCATCGCGGAGGTATCTCGACTTGACAGTTTTCATCGCACCCATCTCCGGGGCGCGTGTTTCCATCATCGCATTGTTCTCCTGGATCAATTGTTCCATCCCCGCAGACCGGCATTGCCTCGGTTCGACAGTTCTCATCGCACCCATCTCCATTTGTGAGGTTACCGTCGTCGCATAATTCTCCTGGATCGAGCTGTCCGTTTCCGCAAAGTGGTGAAGGCTCTACCTGGCAGTTTTCGTCACACCCATCTCCATTTCTTAGATTACCGTCGTCGCATTGTTCTCCAATTTCGAGTTGGCCGTTTCCACAGATGGGGATATTTTCGGTTTTGCATTCATCGCTGCACCCATCTCCATTTCTGAGGTTACCGTCGTCACATTCTTCCGGAAACTCTAAGATCCCGTTTCCGCAGGTGGGCGTTTGTTCTAGTTTGCAGTCTCGGTCGCATCCGTCTCCGTTTCTGAGGTTACCGTCGTCACATTCTTCTGGAAACTCTAGGATTCCGTTTCCGCAAGCGGGCATCTGTTCGAGTTGGCAGTTTTCGTCACACCCATCTCCGTTCCTGCGATTGCCGTCGTCGCACTGTTCCCCGAATTCGAGTTGGCCGTTTCCGCAAAGAGGAGTCTCTTCTATTTTACATTTGTCGCTGCATCCGTCTCCATTTCTGAGATTACCGTCGTCACATTCTTCTTCTGGGTCTAGGTTTCCGTCCCCACAGGTGGAAGAGACTTCAATTCGACAAAATCGGTCACATCCATCTCCGTCAATGACATTTCCATCGTCACATTCTTCTTCTAGATCTAGGTTTCCGTCCCCACAGGTTGGCGAGACTTCAATTCGACAAAATTGATCGCATCCATCTTCGTCAATGACATTTCCATCGTCACATTCTTCTCCTGAATCTAGGTTCCCGTCCCCGCAGCTGGGTGAATCTTCAATTCGACAGAATTGATCGCATCCATCTTCGTCAATGACATTTCCATCGTCACATTCTTCTCCTGGATCTAGGCTCCCATTCCCGCATGTTGCTGAAACTTCAATTTGGCAAAATTGGTTGCATCCATCTCCGTCAATGACATTTCCATCGTCGCACTGCTCGTTCCCCTCAATGTCCAAGTTCCCGCAGTATTCTAGTGATGAAAAACAGGTCCCCTCCGTCAGACAAACAAAAGGCACATCGCGACCACAGCTGGCATTGATGAAAAAGAGTGAGGTCGCGAGAACGCCTAGTCGTCGGACTGTGTTTGAGCTCGTGGGTTTCACGTTCACCACATTTTATGCTTGAAACATGCCAGATGTACAATTCGAGGAAAATCGGCTGGGTTTTCCTCACAGATTTCAATAAGTCGGCATTTTTGTCTTTTGCTTCTCAGAAAACTGATATTACCCGTGGTTTACTGAAGGGATCTCCCGACAATAATTAGTGATTTTCTCGAAGTTTGAAACGACCGAAGATGGGTAAATGGTCGCTGGCGAGTGTAGATTTTATTGAGACCTGAAAATTGAGCACCTCTAGCTGTGGACTAATAAACAAATGGTCAAGCTGACGGTTCGGGGCTGATGCTGGAAACGTGAATCTGTCTTCGATAGAAAGCTTTGTAACTGCAGCGGCGGCCTCCGCGAGTTGTGTAGTGCTGAGAAGTATCTCGAGCGTCTTGTCATTTCGATGGTCTGTTTCTGGTTCGTCTGGGTAACCATGTCTTAGCTGTGCTTCGCGCGGTACACTATTGAAGTCTCCACCAAATATGTGGATTGATGTTGGATCCTCGTTGATCGCCTGAGACACGAGTTTCATTTGTATCTCTCTATTTTCCTGATCGAACGCTTCAAGATGGGTATTTAGGATGCTGAGCTTTTTCCCCTGCCAAGAAAGTTCACAACGCATCAAATAGCGAAAAAGATAGAATTGCCGGTAAAAAAATGATTGTGCACTCGGTTTAGGGAGAAGCGCGACGTCAGCGCTTCGAACGGGCAGTTTACTGAGAATTGCGCCACCAGACAGCATCTGACCCCAGTGTTCACTCGGAGGCCAATAGGGAAAGGGAAGGTAATTGGCAGACCAACTGATCCCGCGTATGTAATATTTATAGCCTGCATTCTTCGCAATGAATTCTGCCTGATCGAGGTTATAAGTCCGATCGCTGTCAAAATCGATTTCTTGAAGTAGGACGACATCCGCGTTCATATGTTTGATGTGGTCAGCAATTTCAACAAGGTTTTTCTGCAGATCCTGACGAGATTTGCTTGGACCAGAACCCTCGCTTCCTTGTCCGTATGCCCATGCAATATTCCAGCTGAGAACACTGATCGAGGTACTGCTTGAACTTGTTCCATGGTCATTGAGAGACTCGAACGTCTTCGGCTCTAGTGGGATTCGCTTTGGAAGTTGGATACCGCCTGCCATCCAGAAAAACAACAATACGAACGATAGGACGGTAAGCGTAGTTGTAAGGAGCGCAATTTTCATCGGTTTCTATTTCAGCCCGGAGGCCATGACATAGTTCTACCACCCAGAAGATGGATGTGCAGATGAAACACTGTTTGCCCGCCTTCAACTCCATTATTAATAATGAGCCGATATCCATTTTCCAGGCCAACCTTTTTCGCAACGATAGTTGCAACATGAAAAAGATGTCCGATAACCAGTCTATCTTCCTCTTTCATATTTTCAATTTGGTCGATTCGTTTTTTCGGTATGACAAGAATATGAGTCGGCGCTTGCGGAGCGATATCGTGAAACGCAATGGCTATATCGTCTTCGTATACTATGTTCGCTGGAATCTCTTTGTTGATGATCTTATCAAAAATTGTCATTGCTTTGATTTAGTACTCATTATTGGGTGAACGCAGTAGCCACTATATTTCGTGCATCTTCTATTTTTTCGCTAAGCGATCGAGCCAGATTGAGTTGGCCTCGGCATCGAATTAGGTTGTGTTCGCCGCGTGAAGCAAACTGAGCATTATTCCACCCAAAGTAGGATTCGTGAAGGGCGTCGTTTGCAAATCTGGCCGCTAACTCTAAGGATATAGTTAGTGTTGCATCAGGGATTGCGGCAGAGATTTTTGGAGATAAATCACCGCCTCCGGAAGTTGAGTATCCGGTAACGGCCGCTTCAAACATTTCAAGAGAGAACTCGGGAGACTGTTCGTCTTCTCCCGAGGGCGCTGGATTACACCAGGATCTGAATGCGTCACCTAATTCTTCAAGGCATCCCATAGGCCCGACGGTATCGAGGTCAACGAGGCAGACAGCTTTCCCGATATCTCGATTGAATCGGATATTGCTGATCTTTGGATCGCCGTGAACAATTTGAGGCTCTTGCTTAGGAAGTGGGTTCACGGTCTTGAGGAGGTCATGAATTTGGGTTGAAAGTTCTACAACCGCTGCGCGGTTCTCGTGATTTGCAAATTCCGAATCTTCTAGGCTCTCTGAGAGCGTTGCGAGGTGATGAGCGGTATTATGAATATTTGGCCTTTGATGGCTAAAGGCGTGCTCGAAATCACGAAGAGCAAAATGAAACTCACCTAGAATGCGTCCTGCCTCTTTGGCATGGTTTTTACTCGTAGCTCGGTTCACCGACACACCTTCGATAAAGGTCATCATCCTCCAAACTTTACCACCAGCACTCAACCACAATGCTTTGTTCGTGGTGGGTCTTAGCTTCGGCGCTTTGAGCCCCTTTGAGCGAAGGTGCTCCGTTACTTTGTGGATATCGTCTTGGACCTCAGGCGGAAATATAGGATTGACCGCTTGAAGGATCCACGTACCACTACTCGATGTCCGTACCGCGTAAGTTTCGTTGATTAAGCCACCACGAATCGGGCGAACCGATAGTGCCTTGATCCCAAAATCTTCGACGATTTCAAATAAACTTATTTCGTCTTTAGTCACACTTCACCCTACAAGTAATCCGTTGGCCTTCATGATTTATGCGCACCATAGTCGATTTCGGACGCAAGCATAAGCCCTCTCGGGCTAGATCCTGAAAACATTCTTAGCTGAACCGAAAACGAGGAAATTTAGTAACTTGCGGAAGGTCCTGTTCAGACTTAGGATCGGGTGGGAAAAGAGGGTCTTTTCCCACGGAAAGGAACAAGTTTAGCGAGTGTTGGAGTCCGAGGAGGAAAAAGTTGTTTGTCGCTTCAAGAGCGGACGAATTGAGCGCGGACGGGGTCTTGGGCTCGATGTGGGCGAGAGAGTCTATCGCATGGTTCCACAGTCTGCTTCAGACGCTATCAATATTCCCATCGAATCGCTAAAAGCTATTTTTTGCGTGGCCTCTCTGCAGGGGAATAGCGAACGAAAAAAGCTACGTGCATTCATCGAAGGAAAGACAGGCACTGCGATTCGCGTCTGTTTTCGGGACGAGGAAATCCTCTATGGACGAAAACTCGAGAAAATTGATGGTTTAGGATTTTGGATGAAGGTCGACGATCCGGACGATAACAACAGCTCCCTGTTTGTTCCATCAAGTGCGGTTCGCTGGATAGAGCAAATCGATTCATCTGGTGGAGATGCGGCCTTTCTTGTTTCTAGTTTCAAAAATCGAGAAATAATTCCTGGAGCTCAGTTACAAATGGATGTTGCTCCGCTGGATGAGAATCCCGGAGTGGACTACACTCTTGAGGAGACGGAAGGCTCCGAGGAGGTAGTTGGCGTTGCAGTCGACACAAGCGAGGGAGACAATGCCGATTCATTTGCTCTGGAGAACGGTGGATCGACCGCTGAAAGTGAAAGAATGAAAGACGATGACTCACTTCCCCCGCTCAATTGGGGTGCTCGAGAGGAGAGCAATCCAGGTGATTTCGCTGATTTGCCACCCTTGCCAGGTATGGAGCCGGTAGATGCGGGCGCGGCCTCCGCACCTATCTCTCCACCTTCGGGAATTCAACAGATACCTGTTGCTCATCAAGGTTCCTCGCGTCCTCCGGAGGCGCAACCGAACCCCGGTTACGGCTTCGACCCGGTTGCATCAGGATCGAGCCAGCCTATACAAAATCATCCTTCTCAAATGAGCGGTCAGCATCCCGACCTCGGGCGAGGTGTACAAGCCGGACAGGTAAATTCGTCGCCTCCGGTTGCGAACAACCTTAGTCGTCCTCCTCAAAACCAGGGGTATCCGGTGGCGAATTCTGATGTCAGGAACATCAGGCGAGGGCCACCGACATCACAACCTCCTTTTGCGGATAGACAGCCTGTATCCGATCCATACGCTGCTACTCCCGGTGGTGCGACTGGTCAATATCCTTCGATAAATGATCCTTATCGTGGCGTTGCTCCAGGTGCTCCAACCGGCCAGTACCCTTCGATGAGTGGTCCTTATGGAGGTCCGACTGGTCAATATCCTGCAATGAATGACCCTTATGGTCATTCTCAGGATGCTCTGACTGGCCAGTACCCTCCAACAGATTCTTATGGTGGTGCGCCCGGGGGCGCGACAGGTCAATATCCTCCAGTGAACGACCCTTACGGTCGCGGGCCTGGTGGTGCGACGGGTCAATATCCTCCGATGAACGACCCCTATGGTGCCCCGCCTGATCCTTACGGTGGCGCGCCCGGTCAATATCCTCCGATGAACGACCCCTATGGCGGCGGCCCAGGTGGTGCAACAGGCCAATATCCTCCGATGAGTGATCCATATGGTGCCGCGCCGGACCCTTATGGCGGTGCTCCTGGTCAATATCCTCCAGGAAATGATCCCTATGGTGGCGGGCCTGGTGGTGCAACGGGCCAATATCCATCGATGATGAACGAACCCTATGGTGCCGTTCCGGATCCTTACGGTACATCCCCCGACGGTCTACCTGGCCAATATCCTCCAGGAAATGATGCCTACAGTGGTGCTCCAACCGGTGGCCCGGCGCAATATCCGCCCACCAACGATGTGTATGGAGCTGCTCCAGCTGCTTACGGAGGTGCGCCGATAGCGGGGCAAGAGAATCAACTGCCTTCCCCCGAGATTGCTTCGAATACTCCAGCACCAGAACATGCGCTGATGAGTTCAAGTATTCCTCCGATTGGTTCTGCAGAAGTGCCTCCTGAGCCAGCCGCTTTGCACTCCGGACCGATGGATGTTCCAACTTCTTCCGTCCCAGGCGCTCCCATGCCTTTTCAGGAACCACAAAGTGTTGCGCAGGAGCTCTCAGACAGTGTCTTTGGACCGGGCGAAGTGGTGCCTCAACTAAACCTCGCTTCTCTAGAACTCGGAGCGCCACTCGGAGCTGAACCGGGCGCTGATTCAGAACATAAATCTGAACAAGCTGCAGACGATACAGAGGAAGAAGGTAACGACTCAACGTTTATTTCCACGAGTACGAAGGACTGGGGAGCAATGATGGGCGGCATTGTTCCAGGCGCAGAGGTGACAGTGCCGACTTCAATCAGCGTTCCAAATAACCCTTCCGAAAACGAGCCTGGTTTATTTGATGACTTGCCCATGGAGAATGTGGATACCGCCATACCTCAAAAGCAAGCACCTCAGGCCGTTTCCACGGAAGCTGGCACATATGATGTATCCGCGTCAGCTATGGCCGTACCTGACATTCAATTCAATCTGGCATCCGAACCAGCTTCTGAAAGTGAACCTGCCGAATTACCGATATCTGCTCTTACTGCCATCGCCGATGATGACTCAGCTCAAGAGTCTTCTCCGCCAGATAATTTACCCACGGGTGAGTACTCACTTGAAGGGCAGAACGTCATCGCAATGCCGTGGCTAGGCGAAGCGGACTCTAATTCCAATCCGAAAGATGAAGACAAGCAACCAGAACTTGATATGGACGATTTACTGGAAGAGCCTGTAGAAATGGAGTCTAATGTCGCGGACTCAGAAGAAAAGATTGATGGTGCTCTGTTTGATTTTCTGAACGACACCTAAATAGTCTGCGAATGCTCCACCCTAGATAGAATAAAGGATGACCGATGCCATCGAATCATAATCGCGACGCAGCCAAAGCGTGGCTAAAGCAACGTTTGTCGAATGAGCGGTTTGCATCGGAATGGAAAAGTTTGCTGCATGCGAGCATTGAGAGCTTTGTCGACTTGCCAGTAAGCGAACTTATCTCCAAGGACGACTTGCAGCGAATCGTTTCGGAGTCACTGACGCGAGACGTCATGAACGCGATTCAACAAGAGTTGGCATCGCCACTTTTTCATTATCTCATCGAGAGACTAAAGATTGAAAACACAACGTTTGCAGATTGGACGACACCCGCAGCGGTGCAGGATTTAGTCGATGTTGTTGAATCACCAGGTATCATTCAACAAGAATGGATAGAAGAGTTCTTCCGTCAAGACGCAGTCAGTGAAGTACTTGTTGACAGTATCTACTCAGCACTCCGCGAATTTTCTACGATTATTCCCCGACTTGTCTTACGAAGCTTACCTTCAGGGAGGTTTAAGGCTCTAGGTTTAGCGGGAAATTTGACTGAGAAAATTGCAGGTCAATTAGAAAAAATTATCGAGCCCGAGATTCGCGCCTTTCTGAGTACAAGGAGTCAATCACTTATTGCACGAGCGTGTGAATTTACGACGGGCCAGCTTGATTCTCCTACCTCTAGAAATATGAGAGCCAACCTATTTCGGTACGGGATTGAACAAAAGCTTTCTTTTCATACTGCGGGTGTCGACAAAGCCAGGCTTGAAGTACTCGAAGATGCGATTAAGCATCATTTTGAAGGGCTTCCTCAAAACACCAACCTTTCTCAGGCGATGGAACAGGAGATTCTGCACTTTTTCGAGAACTACGGGAAGCGTCCACTGAAAGAGCTAGCACCTGAGTTGACTGTTCAATTACTCGGTCGGACTGAGACAATTGCCGCGACCACCTTGCCGTTAATCTTTCGTTCGATTGAGGTTCCACAAGTGTCTGATTGGCTGGATTCGTTGGTGGAAGAACTCATTGATGTCTATGAAAAGTGATTGAGGCGGCCACTCCGTGACGCGTCGCTCTCTCTGCCCGTTGACGCTACCTTGGGCTGCTGTTATTCACTATATGTGACTTCATCAGGTCGCACGATAGGCAATTATCTGCTGATCAAAAAAATTGCTCGGGGGGGCATGGGCGAGATCTTTCTTGCTTGTGACCGCAATGCGGAGTCGTCTTCCCAACTCTTCGTCATTAAGCTGCTACGTCCAGAACTGGCAACGGATACGGCTTTCGTAGAGATGCTTACGGATGAAGCCAATGTTGTTCGCAACCTAAGCCATCAGAACATCGTAGGCTTTCACGATTTTGATGAAAGAGACGGCCATTACTACTTGGTTCTTGAGTATGTCCACGGTGGAACACTCGACAACTTACTGGGTATTCATAAGAGACAATCGCAAAAGCTCGACCTTGCAGTCGCTCTGCATATTCTGAAGTCTCTCTGTAGTGCTCTTGCGTATGCCCATCATGCGAAAAACGAGGCAGGTGAAAGTTATAACCTTGTTCATCGTGATGTTACGCCATCTAATTTGCTCATTTCTTCGCAAGGAGATGTAAAACTAACAGATTTTGGTTTGGTCCGCGCAAAAGGACGTATGACCGAAACCATGCCCGGAATTATGAAGGGCTCTTTCGGTTACATGGCGCCAGAGGTGATGACATACCAAGAGATTGATTGCCGAGCAGACATTTTTGCACTGGGTGTCGTTGGTTTTGAGTTGTTTTGTAATTCTAAACCAACAGAAGACCACTCAGTTGCAGATTACCTTTCAGTGATCGAATCAAAAAGTTTTCCAAAGCCGTCTCAGTTGAATCCCAACGTTCCTCCCCAACTCGATACGATTATTTTAAAGGCTCTCGAGTCAGACCGTGAAGCAAGGTGGCAGTCTGCAGGCGAGATGCTTGAGCAGTTAGAACAACTCATAACTCTTTGGAAAACGAGTTGGCCTGATGTTGACTCTGGTCAATCTCGACTTTCTGCTTTGGTAAACCACGTTATTCGTGGAGCGAACGAACCTGCCGTGAGTGATGCTGAAATTGCAACAATGCGTCGTGCAGTAAGCAGCAGTGATATGCTCTCTGAAGGGGTGATTAGTCCTCGTGCTGTTTCTTCTCCAGAACCGATGGACGGTGATCAGACGTTCGTCAGGTCGCTCTCCTCGCCTGAACTGCAAAGTGCGCTTAGCGAAATGGTTGCTGCGCCTCGCCCGATGAGAGTGGCCTCTGTAGCGATCTCAGCGCCTGCTATTCAGGTTGAAGAAGAGTATGAGGACGATGAGGACGAAATAGAAGAAACGGATGAAACGCTGATTGGCCATACTGACGAGGGTGAAGTCTTAACGATTGAGCAAACTCGAGTTGAGGAAACTGTTGAACAATCTCTCGGGGATGCTGAGACTCACGAGCAGATAAAGATTGAACCTACTGCCTCATCTCAGGAGCTATTAATTAGTCGCGCTGCGACATTTCGTGAGCAGCTGTCCAGTTCTGAACTGAACTTAGAAGGCTGGAGCGTTAAGGTTAGCTCTAAGAAGTTTCCTCTCTCAACGGGGGATGTTATTTCGTCTATTCTTAGACCGGCGGGTGCATCGGGTGTCGGCTTTTATGAGGTGAGTGACCAAAGCGAGCCCGTTGGACTTTTTACGGTACAGGCGGTTTCTATTCTTGACTCGTGCTTGGCGCAATCTGCGAACGTTTCGGCAGGAATGAACTGGGCGAATCATCTCCTTTCATCCAAGTTGGGTTCATCAAGGTTTTCGTGTCTCTATCTGCAACTGGACACTGACAGCGGTCGACTGGAATATTGCAACATTGGATATCCTCCTGGTTTTTTCTATATGAGCAGTCGAGATGAACTTTTCGCTATGACAGGACGAGAAGCGGGTTTGGGTACAGAAGCGGTTGCAGAAGGAATAGCGCAGTCGATTATGCCTGCAAGCGGTGATACTCTGGTCGTTTTATCGCGAGGGGTTATCGAAGCAAAGAATAGAGCTGGTGAACCTTTTGGCTGGGAGCGAGCACAAGCGTGTCTCACATCAAATATTCGTTCGAGTGCTGAAGAACTTCTCAGCGCCCTTGAATCGTCGGTCGACGAACACTCGTCGTCGAATAGTGCATTGTCTCTCGACCGCACGGTCGCGGTGTTCAAGAAATTGTAGTTTTTTGAAATTCTAGAGAAGGTGGGCGAGGGGAGCAAGTAGCATCTCGATACTCGCTCCGCTCAAGAAACAGAACGTCCGTGTGTACTTTCCGTTTAGTATCGGTACCACTCAGGTTTGAATGGGCCTTGTGCCGAAATGTTCAGGTATGAAGCTTGTTCATCGGTCAGCTTAGTTAGCTTGACTCCTAGCTTATCTAAGTGAAGCGCTGCGACCTTCTCGTCGAGGTGCTTCGGAAGAACGTATACTTTTCCTGTTTCGTATTTTCCTTCCTTGTCTTCCCACAAAGCGATTTGTGCAAGTGTTTGGTTGGAGAACGAATTCGACATGACGAACGAAGGATGCCCGGTGGCACAACCTAGATTCACCAAACGACCCCGAGCAAGTACCGTGATGCGCCGCCCGTCGCCAAAGATGAACTGGTCAACCTGTGGCTTGATATTTTCCTCGGTGACCTCTGGGTTATTTTCCAACCAGCCGATGTCGATCTCGTTGTCGAAATGGCCGATGTTGCAAACGATGGCTTCGTGTTTCATGACCGCAATGTGGTCTGAGTTGATCACGTGCTTGCAGCCTGTCGCTGTGACGAAGATATCGGCGACGGGTGCTGCGTCCTCCATGGTCACAACCTGGTACCCTTCCATCGCTGCTTGAAGAGCACAGATAGGGTCGACTTCGGTGACAAGAACGCGTGCGCCTAGAGCACGAAGTGCCTGCGCTGAACCCTTGCCTACGTCGCCGTATCCGGCAACGACAGCAACTTTGCCAGCAATCATTACGTCGGTGGCTCGCTTGAGCCCGTCACCAAGTGATTCGCGGCAGCCGTATAGGTTATCGAATTTTGATTTTGTGACGGAGTCGTTGACGTTGATAGCAGGGCATTTCAGCTTACCGTCTCGTGCCATTTCGTACAGGCGATGCACACCCGTTGTCGTTTCTTCAGAAAGACCGCGAATCGCATCGTCACCTTCAAAGAGTTCGGGATGCTTCTCATGAAGGTAGATGGTGAGGTCGCCACCGTCATCGAGAATTAGGTTTGGTCCTTTGCCGCCGCTAAAGGCGTAGACCTGCTTCGCGATACATGCCGTGTATTCTTCCTCGGTTTCGCCTTTCCAAGCGAAGACCGGAATGCCAGCAGCCGCAATGGCCGCCGCGGCGTGATCTTGCGTTGAGTAGATGTTGCAAGACGTCCAGGTCACTTCGGCCCCCAGGTCAACCAGGGTTTCAATCAGCACGGCAGTCTGGATAGTCATGTGCAAACAGCCGGCGATTCGAGCGCCTTCGAGGGGTTTCGCCGCAGCAAACTCTTTTCTAATCGCCATGAGTCCTGGCATTTCCGTCTCCGCGATCCGAATTTCTTTTCGTCCAAAGTCGGCGAGAGTAATGTCTGCAACTTGATAGTTTGATTCGTTTGTCGATTTTACAGCAACCACACCGTCCAAGTAGGTTAGCTAACTCGGCTTGGCAAGGTTTTATGGTATTATTTTCAGGGAGTTCCATATCCGTCTCACCCCGTGTTTGCGGACCAAGTGGGTAGCTAACTCAGCTTTCGAACTGATTGTATTCCGGATTTTCGCTTCAACAAAATACGAGATAGCTTGATCCGCCTAAAATTTGATTTAATAAGGGTTTAACGAAAAAAGTGTGATTTTCTTCACGGATGTCCTTAAGTCGGCGATGCTCCTGACCGTTTCCATAACTTGGAAAGGCAGGCTCCAAACGCGAACAAGCTTTCGCTGAAAGGGCCAGGAGTGAGAGCGCGAACGTTATGATCGAAAATCGGACCCACATAGAGTCTGGCATAACGCTGAGTCGCGACCCGCTGGTTGGTGAGGTTATCGACCGATATCGACTCGTCGAAGCCGTAGGGGACGGGGCAATGGCCAACGTTTACCGTGCTCAACATACTACGCTCACGGACAGACGTTATGCGATCAAGGTTCTTCGTCCGAATATCGCGAGCAAACCACAAGTTGCTGAACGGTTTCGGCGTGAAGCGCGTATCCTTTCTCAGTTAGAGCATCCCAATATTATTTCTGTCATTGATGCCGGAACAACATCTCACGGTCTGCTGTACATGGTTTTAGACTACGCTGAGGGTCCTACCTTGAAGGATCTGATGCGTTCAGATGAAAAAATGTCGATGGAACGAACTGTTGATGTGGTCACTCAAATCCTATCAGCACTCAAACGTATTCACGCCCTTGGATATATTCATCGAGATATAAAGCCTGACAACATCGTGATTACCAAGTCGGAAGGGAGAGACCTGGTAAAAATACTCGACTTTGGAATCGCGGGAATGGCTCAGGCCGACCCAGACCTTACACGCCTCACCGAGGTCAACAGAATCTGCGGAACGCCTCACTACATGGCGCCCGAACAAGCCTCTGCCAGTGAAATACTCGCTCCTGTTGATATTTATGCAGTTGGTGCGATTTTGTACGAAATTTTAGAGGGTAGGCCACCATTTGTTGGACCGCTGACGGAAGTTCTTGTGCAAAAACTCGTTGCCGACCCTAAACCACCGGAAAGCGGCGGCAATCTTTCTGCGATGACGATGTCCATGCTCGAACGCGATCCAGAGGCGCGTCCAACTGCGGCTCGGCTTCTTGCCCAGCTTCGAAAATGGAAGCCCGACCAGGCTATGAACGCATCATCCACCGAAATCACAGATGCCACAGCAAAGAGCGGATTCAAAAGCATCGCAAGTTGGCAACGTGCATTAGGCCAAACTCTGGTCGCCGCTGGAATCGCGAGCCTTTGCGCTTATGCTGGTTTCAAGATGGTTCGTTCGCATCAAACATCCGCAGAAGTCCAACAGTCAGCCCTGATTTCGTCGCCGATTGATGCCGAGACTTCTGCCATTCCGCACATTGCCGATGAAGAGAAGGTGCAGCCAAAATTGAAGCTTCGAAAAAAGCTTCGAAAAGTTTCACGAAAAGCAAAGCAGAAATCGCTCAAACGTCCGCGTAAAAAGGTCCTTACAAAGAAACCGAGGCGATTATCGGATTCGTTGAAGCTTCTCGAGGTATCTGAGGTGCAGTCGAAGATCGAGGAACTCGATTTCATCGAAGAAGTAAGTCTTCAGAGTAAATCAGGAAAACTCGCTCGTCGCGAAACACAGAAGATGGCACCCATTCGAGCAAAACCCGCAGAAAACCTTATCCCGGCCGCCACTACACCCGTTGCGCTGGCTACAAAATCTAAAAGCCTAGGAAAAACGGCAGTTTCTAAACCTGTACCAGTCCCAGAATCAAAACCTGTAGTTGATGAACCTTCCCGCGAAGAAATTGCCCAAGCGAGGGCCGAACTGGAAAAAATTAGAAGGAGAGCCTTCTCCGAACGAAAGCGTGTATCTGCTTACCGGATGCAGGCCAACTAAACATCATCCTTTAATTGCCAATCCTAATCGCCTGGCTAACTCCAAAGGGTCTCAGTCAGTACACCGCACTTTAAAAAGCGACCGAGATGATGTGAATCCTTGAATGTTTTGGATAAACAGGAGAAAAGGCGCGTATGACAGCCCCTGAAGCGTCTCCACCCAAAGACTTTCTTCGAGCAATTATTGCTGAGGACCTAAAGAATAATAAGCACGACGGAAAAGTAGTGACACGGTTTCCGCCAGAGCCAAACGGCTATCTTCATATCGGTCACGCGAAATCCATTTGTCTCAACTTTGGTCTCGCGGAAGAAAATGAAAAAGGCGTGTGTCATTTGCGTTTTGACGACACCGACCCCGCAAAAGAAGACATGGAGTTTGTTAATTCCATTCAAAATGATGTTCGCTGGTTGGGTTTCGATTGGGGTGAAAATCTATTTCATGCGGCCGATTACTTCGATCGTCTCTACGACTTTGCGGTTGAACTTATTCAGAAAGGCAAAGCCTATGTTTGCAGTCTGACAGAAGAGCAGATGCGGGAATATCGAGGAACCGTCAAACAAGCCGGTCAGCCAAGTCCAGACCGAGACAAGAGCGTCGAAGAGAATCTCGATTTATTCGCTCGCATGAAAGCGGGTGAGTTTGCGGATGGCGAACTTACGCTTCGTGCCAAAATCGATATGGCGGATCCCAACATGAAGATGCGAGATCCTCCCATTTACCGAATCCGTCATGTGTCTCATCACCGAACCGGAGACAAATGGTGCATCTATCCGCTCTACGATTTTACCCATTGCTTGTCTGATTCTATCGAAGGAATCACGCACTCTATTTGTACGCTGGAATTCGAAAACAATCGCGAGCTTTATGATTGGTTTATCAACGAGCTAGATACGCCATCTCAGCCGAAGCAGTATGAGTTCGCTCGGCTGAATCTAAGCTACACTGTGATGAGTAAGCGTAAGCTTCTCAAGCTGGTAGAAGAGGGCCACGTTGCAGGCTGGGATGACCCGCGAATGTTGACCGTTTCTGGTTTGCGACGTCGAGGATATACACCAGAGTCGATTCGAACCTTCTGTGAAAAGATTGGTATTGGCCGAAGCGACAACACCGTCGAAATGGCGATGCTCGAATATGCGATTCGTGACGACCTTAACACCAAAGTGCCTCGAGCAATGGCGGTACTGAATCCGGTCAAATTGGTTATCGATAATTATCCCGAAGGAGAAACCGAAGAGTTCGATGCGGTAAACTTCCCAGATGATCCTCCGAAGATGGGCTCTCGCAAAGTTCCTTTTGGTAAAGAACTATACATCGAGAAAACCGACTTCATGGAAGATGCACCACGTAAGTACTTCCGGCTCACCCCGGGCAAAGAGGTTCGTTTGCGCTGGGCCTATTTGGTCACATGCACTCATTGCGTGAAAGACGAAAACGGTGAAGTGATCGAAGTTCACTGCACGTACGATCCTGAGACCAAAGGGGGCACGCCGCCGGACGGTCGAAAAGTGAAGGGTACTATTCACTGGGTAAGCGCCGAGCACGCGATTGATGCTGAAGTTCGCTTGTACGACAAACTCTTCAATGTTGAAGACCCGAACATCGTAGAAGAGGGCCAAACCTTTTTAGATCACTTGAATCCTGATTCGCTTGAAATCATAGAGAACGCGAAACTTGAACCGAGCTTCAAGAGCGCAGAAGCCGGCGCGAAATATCAGTTTGAACGAACGGGCTACTTCTGCGTAGACAGCAAAGATTCAACTGCTGAAAAATTGGTCTTCAATCGAACCGTCGCCTTGCGAGACAGCTGGGCGAAGATGATGAAGAAGAAGAAATAAACCTTTTTTAGAACACGTTCCCCGAATTTCCGGCACTTGCGTTGTTGCCGCCTTGGCCGCCGCCACCAACGATATAGACGTTGGTGCCGATGTTCGGTGAAGAGCCGTTGGCGCGGTAGATTCCGAAGCTGACGCCACCGCCGCCACCGCCGCCTTGGCCGCCGTTTCCGCCGCGTCCACCGCTGCCGCCGCCGCCGCCGCTGCCGGAGTCGTCACGACCGCCGCCGCCGCCGGAGCCTGCGCCTCCATTGCCGCCTTGTCCGCCGCCGCCGCCTTGCCCGCCGCTTCCACCAACACCGGTGGTTATGGTGTTGGCGAAAATCTGAGGAGATGAACCAACCAAGAAAATACCGAAGGAGCCGCCACCGGCTGTTCCGCCGTTCCCTCCGTTTCCGCCGCAGCCGCCGCCACCGCCACCGCCGCCACCGCCGCCGCGGTCCGGATTACAACCGGCAACGTTTGAGCAGCCCAGCCAGCCGAAGTCTTGTCGGCATCGGGCAGCGCCACCGCCGCCACCGCCGCCACCACCGCCGCCGCCGCCAGCTTGGCCGGTGTCGCCAGTGAGTCCATTTTGTCCAACCCAGTGATTGCCGCTCATCGAACCGGCACCGCCGCCACCTTGGCCGGTTCCACCATTACTGCCGTTTCCGCCCGGGCTTCCGATTCCGCCTGTGGCTCCGGTATCGCGTCCGCCGTCGCAACCGCTGGCGCAAAGTCCGGAGTTGCATCGACGGGCGCTTTCACCGCCACCGCCGCCGCCGCCACCGGGACCTGCTGGGTTTTGGCCGCCTGAGCCGTTCGTTCCACGGTCGTAGCCGCCTCGACCACCGTTACCACCGCTATTACAAGCGCTGCTGCCGCCGCCGCCGCCGTTTCCATTACCGCTGCAGCCATCGCAACCGCTTTGTCCGCCGCCGCCGTTTCCGCCGCCGGAGCCATTGCCGCCAGTGTTGCCGTTTTGGCCGTTACCGCCATTGCCTGCTTCGATGGTTAGATTGCTCAATACCAGATTGTTGTTTGAGCCGGTTACGTACACTCCGTAAGCGTTGCCGGAACTGGTTGCGTTGTTATCGGTGACGATTCGAACCGCATCGAGAACGGTACTTGCGGAAATATTTTGGGCCTGGACGGTAAACATATTCTGGGCGGAACTTGTTCGAAGAACCGTGGTGATATTCGCAAAGCTTCGCGACCAATCGACACCCGAATAGGCTCCGTAGACGCTGATTCCATTTTGCATTGTTACGGTTTCTATATAGGTGCCCGCTGCCACGAGTACGGTCGAGATGCCTTGATTAGCAGCATTGGTAATGCCCTGCGAAATTGTCAAAACGGGAGCACTCAAAAGGCCGGTATTGGTATCAGACCCGGTTGGCGAGACGAAGATCGCATCGTTGATATTGCCATCGATACCGTCACAGTTCGCGTCTACGAAGCTACTGTCAGGTAAGTCGACGGAGCTTTGGAATGTGCACTGGTATTCACATCCGTCGACAGGGTCTTGATTGAGGTCTACCCAACCCGCATTGCATGCACCCATGCTACAGCTGCCGCCCGCACAGTTGGCCGCGGCGTTGGTAAATGCACAAATATCTCCGCAAGCGCCGCAGTGATTGAGATCGCTATCAGTATTAATTTCGCAACCGTCTGAGTCGATATTGTTACAATCTCTGAACGCACCATTGCAGCTTTGAATACTGCAATTACCGCTCGCACACTGTGCGGTCGCATTATTGCGGGAACAAACGCTGCCGCAGTTTCCGCAGTGGTTAAGGTCCGTGTCTATATTGATCTCGCATCCGTCTGCGTAATCTAAGTTGCAATCGTCAAACGGTGCAGTACATGCGGTAATTTCGCAGGCGCTATTGACGCAGCCTGGGGTCCCGTTAGCGACGCTGCAAGCGGTCCCGCAGGTATTACAGTTGTTGACATCGTTGCTGCTGTTGATTTCGCATCCGTCGCCGTAATTGAGGTTACAGTCGAGCCATGGTGCTGTGCACGTTGCGATTTGGCAATTTCCGCCGGAACAAACCGGAGCTCCGTTTGCGACCTGACATTGAATTCCACAGGTACCGCAGTTGCTTGCGTTCGTATTCAGGTTTGCTTCGCATCCGTCACCATAGGTGTTGTTACAATCATCGAAGCCAGGATCACAGCTGGTGATTCGGCAGCTAGAAGAGGAGCACTCGGTCGCTCCATTGGCCGCGGTGCAAACGTTTCCGCAGCCATTGCAATTGTTGTTGTCTGAGGTGACGTTGACTTCGCAGCCGTCGCTTGGGTCACCGTTACAGTCCGCAAATCCGGGGTTACAGCTTCCGACGATGCAGCTACCATTCGAGCAAAGGGGAGTGCCGTTAGCTATTGTGCATGGGTTATTGCAGGCACCACAATGGGTCAGCGAAGTATTGGTGTTAATTTCACACCCATCGGCGTAACCGCCGTTACAATCTCCCCAGGGAGCAACGCATCCGGCGATGGCACAGTTGCCGCTATCACATTCGGGAATGCCATTGGCGACAGTACAGACTGTATTACAGTCTCCGCAGGTCGTTACGTCCGTATTCAGATTAGCTTCGCAACCATCTTGGTAGTTTTGATTACAATCGTTGTAACCGATGTTGCATGACGAGATTTCGCATTGTCCAACATTACACTCAGGAACACCGTTGGCGACAATGCAATTACGACCGCAGGCGTTACAGTGGGTCGTGCTGGTTAAAACGTCAACTTCGCACCCATCTGCGTAAACCGTGTTGCAGTCTCTGAAGCTACCAAGACAACTATCGATTTCGCAGTTTCCGCCGGAACAAGCGGTGACCGCTTGGGTGGCTGTACAAACATTGTTACAGGCACCGCAATTGACTACGTCGATATTGAGGTCGAACCCATTGTCGATTCCTGTGTCGCAATCGTCATCTTGATAATTACAAACTTCGACCGTGCTTTCGTCTTGAGATTGTCCTGGGTTCGTCGAGCAAGTTGAGCGGCTTGAGTCTCCATTTGCACATTCAATCACTCCAGCGCCGCATAGCCCGAAACCGTCGCACGATACGCCAATATCGAAGCCTTCATCGATAGCGCCGTCACAGTTGTCGTCTCCTCCGTTACATACTTCAACGGGTGGGCTAGCCTGAACGCAGCTGTATTCGCATGCGTTATGCGGGTCGCCGTCTATATCCCAAGTATTGGGTGCACAACCGACGCCTTCACCCAACAGAGTGACGGTAGTAACAGGCTGATCTCGATCATTGGTGTAGAGCTCAATGGCTGCTGAATCCGAACCAATAGCACTGGGCGCGTATTCGAGAGTGAGTGCAATGCTGCTCGTTCCAGGAAGTAGGGTAGCAGGAAGGGGTGGAGTACCAGACAAGACAAAATCAGAACTTGAGCCTGCCGAATACTGAACACCTCGTAAAAATAAGGGACCAACACCATTGTTTTGGACGTAGAGAATTATCTCGGAGGAGCGTGCTTGACGATAGACCGTTCCAAAATCAATTGGACTGGCGGGCATGGTGGGTGGCGTCGATTTGTGCACTACGATTTCTGGGTCTACGCCTACGCCTGCGAGCGGAATTTCGACTCTAGGCCGCATGGGATCATTGCTGGTGATCACGATAGTATCGCTATGCGTTCTAAGAGTTCGTGGAGTATAGCGGACGACAACTTGCGCGATAATTCCTGGCGTGAGCGGTGGGAATCCGGAAGGGAGAATCGCAAAGGGTCCTTGGTTTCCTGAACTTAGATTCATAGCGGTAATAGATAGCGGAGAGCCACCGGTGCTTCGGATGAAAAAGGTTTGTTCAATGTATTCTGGATTACTTCTGAAGATATGAACGTGGCCAAAATTGATGGCGCCTGTGCTTGTTTCGATATACGGCGCCTCAATGACTTCTCCGGTGACTGGGATATCTCTTATTGGCAAATCGGGGTCGCTGGAGACTACTTGTAACGTTTCAGAAATTGGCCCAGTCGAGGGACTGCTCGCGGTCAGCTCAACGTTCAATTCTTGAGCAGGACCAACGGAGGTAGGCAGCGTTGATGTTAATGCAATCGCCAAGAGATTCGCGTCGCTGACGGACACCTGATTCACATCGAGTTGGTCAAGTCCTGTGTTTTCGAGTGCTACGTTAACGGTCTTTGGAAATCCGATATATACGGTTCCAAGGTCAATAGGATCCGGAGATACTAATAAGTGTGCATATGTACCTTCGCCGATGAGTTCAATTGTCCGGGGCGCTTCGTCGCCATCTGACTCATTATTGGCAATCACCAATGTCTCTTGCACCATTCCTTCAACTTGAGGCGTGAATGTGACGTTTATCGCTAAAGTGTCGATGGGTGCACCATTGGCCTGGATACAGACACCATCGACGCACTGCGCTCCTTCTGGGCACACGCCCGTGGATTCACAAATTGCTAACGTACGGAAACGATTTAGGTAGGTTGGCGACGAGGATGAGGTTTCCACATCGAAGACTAAGCTTGGGTTAGGTTCTGTTCGTACGTCACTTATTTCGAGAAGTGAGTATCCTGCCCCAATATTCTTGGCATAGATCGTAAGTGTTCTTGATTCTCCCACCGGTATTTGGCCGAAATCGATGATCTGTTTTTCGGGGTCATTTCTTCGAGGATCATCGACGACTGCAATTTCACTTGTCCCTTTGAATTCAGCAGTCAGTGGAATTTTGATAGTCGGCTGATCAATGTCGTCGGAGACGATGCGAAGCTGGGCGCTATCTGCGGTTCCGTCACGAGGTGTATAAACAATGCGAACAGCTACTGCGTCGCCAGGTTGCAGTCCGACGGGAAGGGCTTCGGCGACTTCGGTGGCAAACTCACTTACGGGATCATTTTCCAGCGCGACCTCGAGGAGAAAAAGCTCTGCGTCACCAATGTTTTTGATGGTGATACGGCGTTCGATTACGGTGCCAAAATCGAATGCTCCGAAATCAACGGCTTCGGGCGAAACTTCGATATTTCCTCGACGCGGAGGACCAGCATCGACCGGTTCACTGACAGGTTCAATACAGATACCGCTGACGCATTCTAGACCTTCGGGGCACGGCTTCGCCGCAGTGTTGTCGCAGAGGACCGCTTCGCGGCCGCCGGCGTCTCCTCCAAAAGATCCACCGAGTGTCGGCACCCCGGCCTCGTCACATCCGGTACCCAAAATAAATAGAATGATTGCGAAGAGCGCTATGTTTTGCCCTAAATATTTATCAAAACCCACCGTCTCCCATACTAATCTGACGTATAAAAATGGTCTAGCAAAGGGCAGAAAACGGGATCTCCGCAAGGGTTGAACAGCTTAACGTATCCCCTAGTTCAGAGGCGAAGCATGAAGTTCCCCCGTTCATCAGTGTGCAATGAATGCTTTTTGGGTAAGTCAGTGTGCCTAAAAGTATTGTCGAGTGAGATACGGTGATGTTTTCGTTTGGTTTCGTCAGTGAGCGACCATACGCCGTGCGATCTGCTTCAGACGGTCCGCTTTTTTTGAGTTTCCTTGCTGCTCAACAAGAATCGAAAGAAAAATGTAGCTCTGCGGGATTCGATGGTTGAGTCGTGCATTGACTTCGCAAACGTGAATCGCTTTTTCGATATTGTCCGTTCGTAAGAGTTCTTGGCATTCTCTTAGGTATCGCGCTTGAGCAGAATAATCGGTAGCTGCGCCATCTGAGTACACTTGCCCGAAAATGGCTCGAGGCTGCATATCGTCTTCAAAACTCGCAGGGAAGCCGTGAAGATTTTTCAGCATTAGGAAACAACAAAATAAAAAGCCTCCCACTAACCCAAAAGTTAGAACCGATAAACCGCGCTGGACCTGAACAGTTTGAGCTAGTCCGAGTGGAACAAATTGGGCGAGCGCCGCACCAAAAGCAAAGCCACCAAAGTGGGCTGCATTGTTGATACCGGGTACAAAAAAGCCCCAGACCGCCATGAGAATCGCCCAGCGTTTCATGCCATCAGCAATATCTCTTGCTTCATTCCCGAGACGCCTGGCTCCAAACCATGCGGCGCCGATCATTCCGCAAACGGCACCTGAAGCACCGGCTGACACGACAGCTGTAGCCGGTCCACCTTGAACAATGACATACCAAACGTGACTCGTCACCATGGAGAGGGCACCTGTCACAAGGTAAAGAATAATCATTTTTTTTCGGTCGAAGATTTTCTCGACAATCGGGCCGACCGTGACCAGGCACCAGAGGTTCAAGGCGATGTGAAGAAGATCATGATGTCCAAAAATACTGGTGACAAAACGCCAATACTGACCTTGCATAATGCTCGGCCCGTGAGTTGCTCCGAGCTGGATCAGCGAGTAGCTCGTGAAGCCCAGAAAAGAATCAACGCCTGCAAGAACGGTCATCAGGGCGTAGTATAAAATAATAAGGATACATAATAATGCGGTTCCGGGAGAGCCGCTCATATATCCTCCAAGAAGATTCTGAAATATCCATCCTTCTAAAGCTGTACCGTGTAAGTACGTCCCGCACTGCCGACAATAATCCAGCTGTGGCGTTATGAGCGCATCACAATTTGGACATGTCTTCGTCTCGTGTTTTTCAGCCATAATTACTCGGTGGCTAGGGACGCATCCGAGTCCGGAAGTCCAGCTAAGCTTTCTATAGAGATGACGTCTACTCGGTCACTGTTCCCTGATCGAAGAAACACATGATTTTCGTCTCGCCGCTTGCCGATATGAACGTCTCCAAGGACCTGGTTATTTGCGTCTAGGAATGTGAGTTGATGGATTGGGTTAGTCAGTTGCCAACGGGATATTTCGTCTTTCGTGGCGGCCTCAGTCACAATTTCATCCGAGCTCAAACGGGAAAACTTCATCACCAGAGTGTCGACTCTCCATGGTTTTGCTTTTTTTTGGCTAGATCCTTCGAACACCCAGTCTTCACCTTTCTTGACGAGTTGTGAACTCTTTCCGGACGAATATTTCAGTTTGATTGACTTAACAGCATCTCGGTCAAAGCGACTTATGCTGCGGTCACGAAAGGTATATGCGTCCTTGTCGATATCTGACAAAAAATTCTCATAGATTCTCACTACGGAATTTGTCCCAACGACATGTAGGAAAGGTCCTCGTTCACCGAGAGCATCCGGTGTCTGACTTATCCACGTTTGCACTGTTTTTGCATCGCTCAAAGCAACTTCGAGTTTGAATGATTCAGGTTCGAATCCATAGAGCTTGCGCTGCTCTTTTGATGTCACGTCAAAGTCATCTGTCTCAAAGTTCTCTACGCGAAGGTCTCGAGTAAGAATCATGAGAAACTTACTCATCACAGTAAAATCCGCGGGTTTCTCGTTTACAAACCAGGCTTTGTCTTTCTTTTCGAGCGTTACTTTGGGTTGGTCGTGTTTTTGGATGTTGATTCTGGTAATGAGGTCACTTCTATACGGAAGAGCGTGCTTGGCTCGAAAGGAATCCAGGGCTCGTGTGAATAGGTCATAAAAGTGGGCGGGAGCTAAACCAATTCGTTTCTGGTCTTGATCACTGATGTAGTAACCGTTTTCAAAATTGTGTTTGAGTCCAACCCTTAGTTCATATTGTTCGCCGTTTTTCCGAGTTACTGAGACGGAAACAGTGGGTTTACTTATGCCGTATTGCTGCAGCTGTTCTTGTGAGGCATCGTTCGTTATATCGACGTGGGACTTGATAGCGGCCATCTGATCAGCGATTTGATTCACCACGTCCTGATGCGCAGGCCAACTAATGGGTGAAGTGATAATCCAGTCGTGATTGTCGTTTTTTTCGAACACGAACAGTCCGTGCTCGTTTTTGAGTTCAATTCGAGCAAGATGTATTCTGCCGAAAGAAAAGAGCCTTTTGTCTTGTTCTGCTTGGGACTCCAGCTTTTGATTTTTTTTATAACCTTCGAACCATGCGTACGCTCCAGCACCTGCTCCGATTACGAGCACTAAACTAGAAGACAAGAGCGCTTTTTTGACCCGCTTCATTACTTCCTTCTACGAATTGCCCATACAGACAGTCCTGCGCCCACAATGAGAAGGGGCAACAAGTTCACCGAGAAGAACACAATCCCCGCATGCTGTTGCTCCGTTAGAGGAATTCGGGAGGCACCACGACGTCTTGGTCGAATGGTGATTTTACTTTCATCTCCCGAGAGCCAATTGACCGTATTGTTGAATAGGTCCGCATTGGCCCCTTCCGAGTAAAAATTATTGGTCGCAAAACTACTGTCTCCGATGACAACCAAGCGGGCTTCTTCGCTTATTCTATTGGGAATTGTTGTCGTTTTTTTGGTGACAGCTATCGCGATTGGAACCGGCCCTGGAATGTCTTCATCGTCAAGTTCGACGTCCTCTCCAGCAGCATACTTCGTCTCTCCCCAACTGGTTTCACTGGTTTGAATAAGGGTAGAGGCCTCAATTCGTGCAAGGCCCATCCTAGGCGCGACACTTCGGACCCAATAGAATAGGACCGTGGTTCCTTGTAACGGATTGGTAATGGGATGTTGCTCGAACCGATTGACGATAGGTGCGTCTCCTCTCGAAAATCCTAAAGCTCGGGAGGCCGGATTGGGATCAATAATCAGATTGTCTCCAACATCTACACCGAAGGGTCTGAATATAGCTTCAAGTCCGTTTTCGATACCGGCTTCAAGCAAGAAGAAAACACGACCTCCGCGTTTTAGCCAAGCATGAATTGTCTGAACTTCGTTTGGCAAAAATCGGTCTCGAGCACCTGCGACGACCAAGGTCGTTGCATCCTTGGGGAGACTATCTTTGTCGCTTAGGTTGAGACTTTCTACTGTATAGCCATCATCGATGAGGTCTTGTGCTGCGCGTTGGAAACCGGTTTTAGATTTACTGTCGTCCATCGCACCTTCGCGGTGACCAGTGAGGAAGTAGACTTTTCTCTCGGGGCGTTCCGCGACTTGAATGAGACCATTAGTGATATCTTCTTCTCGTGCAGCCGAGATCTTCACTTGTCTCCCTGAACCACTCTCTATGACGATTCTTAGTTCGCTCGTGCCGAGACTGTACTTCTTGGACTCGGCCGGTGTGATGCTCACTGGATTCAAGAACTTCAGTGAGATCCTTGCGCTTTCTTTTTGATAAAGGTCCACGAGTTCTTGCAGCTGAGCTCGTCGATTATCGTTTGGTTGGTAAACACCAATAATTTGAATGTCGGTCTCAAGTCGTTTAATGACCTCAAGAGATTGCTCTTGGAGTGTGTATAGTCGGTCTCGAGTGAGGTCCCACTCTTGGCTAGATTGCCGAGAAAAGTAGTTAATGGCTATCGTTGTGAGAAGGACGCCAATAATGAGAACAACTTCAAGAACAACAAGCGGGGTTGAACGTCCAGAAGCGACTCTAGTAAGCTTGGACCAATTGGTTATGCCGTAAAAGAGCAGGGCTGCACCGGCAAATAACAAGTTGATCAAAGTTATCTGCGTAGCACTTGGAATAATCGCATAGACTGCGACCCCAAAAATAGCGGAGCTCATACCCAGCACTCCGACGATCAACCCGATGGTTGATAATACGGATATTTCCTCTAGCTTTCCTTCTTGGGACTTGGCCTGAATAGGTTCGGTACTCACGACTTATCTCCAGCGGTGGGATTCCACGACTCGATGGGTCAGGAACAAGAAGGTGAAGATTGTGGTGGCGAAGAAAACAAAGTCCTCTAAGAAAAGACGCCCTTGAAGTCCCCGTCGCACGTGAGTGGCTGGTGCAACAAACTCAATAAGCTCTCGCCAATTCCCTTCTAATCGGGTGGCAAGGATGGGAAGCATGAAACTGATGAGTAACGCAGCGAAGGTTAGAAGCGCCGCAACAATCTGAGATTCAGTGAGTGATGAGAAAAGCATTCCCAGACTGCAAAACATGAGTCCCAGCAAAAATACGACGATGGTCCCACTCCATACAGGTGCCCACTCGACGCCACTACCATTAGCTCCGGTGCCGTATACGTGGAGTATCAATGGAAATATTAGCGGAATCGCTGACATCACTATCATCAATACACTGACGGCGAAAAATTTACCTAAAATGAGGTCTATGGTTCGGATGGGTGCACTCATGAGTAGCTCAAAGGTGCGGTTGCTCTTTTCTTCAGCGAAGAGCTTCATAGTTAAAAATGGGACAAAAAAGAGGAACATCCAAATTCCCGTCGATAAAATAGGCGTGATAATTTCATCATTGAAATTCAATCGTTCGAGGAGTTCAGGTTGCTGCCGACTCAACATATATTGGGTTGAAAGTTGGTATCGGTTGAGTTGACCAACGAAGAGAAGACCCATCAGAAATGCAAACGCGCCAAAACCAGCGTAAGCTATGACAGTGGAAAAGTAGATATTGAGCTCCTTTCGAGCAATTGCGATAAAGTTCATCCCTTTGCTCTCCTACGCCATCGCAAGTTGGGTAAATATCTGCTCAAGCGGTGCGTCGTGCTCTCGTTCTAAGTCTTCAATTTTTGCGTCGGCGGCAATTTTGCCATGAGCAATCATTACGATTCGGTCACATGTCGCTTTGACTTCGCTCAGTATGTGGGTCGACAAGATAATCGTATGGCGTCCTGAGTTTCCGAGTTCCAAAATAAGCTTTCTGACTTGCTCTATCTGAATTGGGTCCAGACCGACTGTGGGTTCGTCTAGAATAAGAACTTCTGGATCATTTATGAGGGCCTGAGCCAGACCCACCCTTTGGCGGTAGCCTTTCGATACATTTCGAATCAGGCGAGGCAGAATATGATCTACACCGGCCAGTGTTGCCACTCGCTCGACTTCCGCTTTCAATGCTCTTCCACGACCTGCTTTCTTCAAACGCCCCACAAATGCCAAATACTCCCTGACGGTCATATCAAGGTAAACCGGTGGAATCTCAGGCAGATAACCAATCTTCTTTTTTGTTTCAAGCGGGGAATCAAAAACATCTATTCCGTCGACGGTAACGGTGCCAGAGGTTGCGGGCATGCAACCAACTAGAATGCGCATGGTCGTTGATTTTCCAGCGCCGTTTGGACCCAGAAACCCAACGATTTCTCCTTTTTTTACCGAAAAGCTTATATCGGAAACGGCGACATGCTCACGATATCTTTTGGTTAGATTTTTGATTTCAATCATTCGGACAGCGAGGTCGTGACGACCGCCGAAAAAATGGGATTTATCGATCGAGGAGTCAAGCTCTACCTGCCGTAAAACGAAGGATTATGTGCGTATTTGATGATTTTGTCTGGGTTTATTGTGAGTACGTCTAGTTCAGGTCTTTCGAGAGGACTGTCAAGTTGAGTAGGAGGGCGCCTTCTTCAGAAAAATCCACGTCTACGTTTGAGATATAGGCGGTGTTATTTCTTCTTCCCTGAGAGATATAAAAGCCTGACGCCGTACCCATCAGTTCCATGCTCATCGGGCCGCCGTAGAGAACTTCGGTCGACCAGGCGGTCGAGGTTGCCGTTTTACGCGCGTAAATTAGATCAATATTGCTGGAATCCTGATACGCAACTGCTGGATTTCCACTTGCGTCAAATAGGAGAGATGCGTCTGCACCAACGAAACGTTTATTGGGTGAGGTTACCCCGTCATCAA
>JAYZDF010000059.1:0-7672 GCA_036337945.1 Myxococcota bacterium | reverse complement strand
AACGCGCGATAGGTTACGAGCGTTCTCAAGTCGTTCAAACCATGAGCGCCAACGCTCACGATACCAGTCACTGGATTCATCCTGCTCGTAAGCAGTTTGTGCTTCGCATGTGCGTTCAATCAATCGGCAACCTAAGCTGGCAATACCGAGTGATTCAGGCTGACGAACGGAGCGATAGTCCAATCCGGTCAGTGAATCTACGCAAGAGCAAATTTCGTCTGGCGGTAATGATTCCCAATCTGGGAATTCGTCGTCCGCACCGACAACGTAAATCTTGATAGATTTGCCCATGTCGAGCGCCGTGTCGAACGGATCCGAGAAGTAGGCATGTGCGAAGAACAGCGCCGAGAATGGCATATTGTTGAGCAATCGAGGATAAATCAACGCCGCGTCTTGGCAGTCGGCTGGAGCTTCCGCTTCTTCACCGCTAACAGGGTTCACCATCTGACGAGGTTCGAAATATCCCATGTAGGCAGATTCCGGTGAATCTTGATCGCGACACCAGTAAGAACCAAGGTCACGAGCAACCTCTGAATTGATCAAGAAGGAATCCAATACGATTGTTTTTTCGTAAAAATCACGAATTTCTGGCTCAAGAATTCGGTAGACGCTGTAGTTGTATCGACCGTGGTACCCGAGCTGGCCACCTTCAAAATCAAAACGCATGAAAAGGTTTCTTCGGACAGAGCCGAGCAACCACATCACGTTCAACTTATCAAAGTATGAGCCAACGAATGCCCAAGACCAATCAATGTAGTCATCCGTGAATCCGAGAGATGCCGGACGTGCTGGCCCGAGAGGAAGATGTACGGCTTCGTTCTCAATCGCGTAGGTGCTGTTGATTTCTGAGTACGGATCACAGTTGTCCGGGATGTAATACCAAGGAATGTAAACCTGTGGGTCCGAAACACCAGGCCATGGACAGAATCGGTCAGGCTCTGGTGTTGCAACCACCTCAGAAGCAAAGTTCAAACCTTGGAATACCGTGGTAAGCATGTCTGCTTCGAGGTCTGTACCCTTGAATGATGGGTCGAACGCTTGGAAGAAGTAGTAGTACTGCCCCACAGTCGACCAGTGAATCATCGCGTAGTACACAGAGAAGATCGCCTGATTCGGTGACCACGCGAGTGGTGACAAGCGGTCACGTACGAAGTTGTTGAAGAAGAAGTAATCGCGCCACATTGAGTAGTAGTTCGCGAAGATTTCTCGCTGGCTTGAGCCAAAATCGAAGGTCGCACAGAACGGCGTCCGGCGATTGTAGTAGTTGTCGCAGAACAGATACGGAACTTCGTTCGCTGGAGGGTTCTGAGGGTCAAAGTTTACCCAAGAACGGTCCTTGATAAGGGCTTGTTGCTCTTCAACAGAAGTACAAGGGCTTTGACCATTTCCAAGTGCTGAATCAAGAGCGTTCGCGTTGCCTGCACAAAGGTACTCAGGAATCTTGTTGTAGTCTGAGCGATAACGCCATCGTCGGAAGTTCGTTCCGCCGTCGACATCCGTCTTGTTGAAGACTTGAACCTGGTTCGCATAAGCAAAACGAAGAGCCGCAATATCGTACTTTCCTAGCTCTGGCGTAAATGCACCCTTCGCGGACATGTATTCCATGACCGTGGTGTTACGTTTTTCGTCATAGCGGTTGGCAACACGTTCTTCTGGAGTACTCCAGTGAACCGCCCAAAAATCGTCGTCATAGTTCAAGGCATCGTATGAGCCTTCGAAGTTATGAGCGAGACCGACGTTATGTCCTACTTCGTGTGCCAGAACGTGTTTGACCATCATGTTACCGACGAACTCATAAATGTCTTCACGGTCTAAATCTTTGAGTTGAAGTGCAAGACCTGCCCAGTGAGGATCAAAATCATGGTCCAGGAAGCAGAAGCCCGCATTCGTTAGGGCCTGACGATTTCGTTCGTTGAGTTCAGACAGTGGGTTTTCAACTTCGGTCCATCCGCGATGTGACGCGCGATAACGAAGTTCGTCGGACATCTCGTCGCCTGGACGCCATTTACCATCTGTGACGAGTTGAGCGATCAATGGATCAACAAGGTCAGCTTCTAGCTGTGTACCCTCAATTCTCTTTAGACGGTTGCTTTGAGAATTTGGATCGAGTTTAGGAAGAAGCTCGTCCACATTCTCACCCAATCGAGCCATGCGTCCGTCGATACGAGCGATAGCGTCGGGGCTCACAAGTTCGTTCGACATACGAGCTACTCGAGAAGCAGTGCGTGACGCTTGTTTACGGATGTCTTGCCCGTAAATAACTTCTTCAATCGTCTTCTTGTCGTTGATGAATTCGATGTAGTCGGCAATGTTCGCCGCGGCACGCTCGTAAGAAAAGCCACGGATGTGTGCCGCTGCAGAAACGGTTTCACCAGTTCTAGCATCTGCGTACATTGGTCCGTAACCACCCCAACCCGATTGCTGTGGATTGTTGAGCCAGACCATCATATTGTACTTGGAGTCACCTTCGCGCTGCCAATCGAATGCTGGGATGCGGGTTTCAGGGTCACGAGTCGCGTTCTCGAGAACAGTACAGACTTTCTTGAGGTTACCGATACCAATACGGTCGAGAGGATTGCTGCATTCTTCATCAGCAGAGCAAACACCGCGCTTGATGACAGGTAGAAGGTCTTCACTGCTCGACGTAACAAAGGCTCGAATATTCCCTTCATTACAGTCGTTGTCCCGAACCTGGAACATGTCTGGAATTTCGGAAACGCTCTTGCCCATCATGTCAGCGACCATTTCGCTGTAGACGCGGTTGTAATCGTCACCGACCTCTTTCGCAGCTTGACGCCAGCGAGGTGGGTATTCGGCGTTTAGATAATAAATGATGGGTTTTGGCGTCCGCTGCGCGTAGGGGAGTTCGTTGCCCGCGGCGTCAGTGTGGTTTTCCCAGAGGTTAAAGATGAGAGCGCGGAATAGACGTCCAGACTGAGTCGTGCCGTAACCACGGTCGTAGGTTGGAACTTCTAGTCGGAAGAAACCAAACCGTTCGTAGATTTGCTCACGAAGAACTTCGCCGGTTTCTTCGTCGTAAATTGGTTTTCCATCAGGTCCGGTGCGAACATAAGATTCTGGGTAATCGCGAGGGATAAAATCTGAAGGCTCTTTGATGCGGGTAAAGTTGGTTCGAACCATTGCCTCGCCGAAGCCGCAGTTTTGATAACCAGAGTATGAGTAGCCAACGAAAGCTGCGCAATTGATCAAATCCATACCTAGGAAGGATTTGTCGACGATATCAATCGTGTCATCGGTGAATCGAGAGCAGAAGATATCGTTTGGATTCGCATCGCAGTGTTGGAAGTAGCTTCCGGTAGAGAGGAATTCTACTGGGAAGTCATAAGCACTTCGTCCGGATGCAATGGTTCCATTCACGAGATTGCGCGAGAAGTCTACGCGCATGTAGTCTCGTTCGTACCAGTGCCGGTCGAAGGTATTCTCAGAGATCTGATTGAACTCTTCACCCGTTTGCGCGTTGTAACGGCGAACAATATCGAAGTGATTGATGATCGGCCAACTCGCGAGAATAGAACCCTCGAAATTGCGTTTGCCTTCGCGCTCTTGGTCTTGCGAACCAGGAATCGCTTCGTACGCACGGTATGCGATCAGAACGTTCTGTTCGATGCGAAACTTAACGCGGTCCAGGATGATGTCGCCCTGCCCCTCAACTGCATACCGGTTCGTCGTTTCACTCTTTACGATGGTACGTCGCATGTACCATTCGTCACCGGTGGTGAAGATGGACTTCTTCACGTAGCCAGGCTGCACGGTGTTGATATCTGGGTTACGATTGCCGCAACCAGTAGTCCCCATTCCTAGGAGCACCATGCTGGCGCCGCCGAGAAATCCGAGGATTTTGGACTTCGTATTCATTCGATTTCCTTCCTTGTTGTTCACTGCACTTTTCATGATCTAGTATAAATAATTAATATTGAAATATAATGATGAGAGGTTATTGGACGTTGTCTCCGTGTCCCAGAGGACAAATCGAAGTCCCCACTGATTATCCTCTCGTTGGATAAACGGGTTCATCACTGTTGATGCACCCAACGCTAAAGAAATGTTGTTATTGACGCCGTAACCGAGTTCGAGGCCACTGTTCACTGTGTCGAAACGCTGTGGTTGGTCGACAGCAAAATCGCTCTCGCGAACGTCGTACTCGATGGCATCCAATGGGCTGTCGGTGATGTCTCGGAAGACAGAGTTTGAAAATCCGAACCATCCCGTAAGATTGAATTTTTTCAAAAATGAGTAGGCCGCGATAAAGCGGTTCGCAAAGTTGTACGCAAGATTTGGGTTCTGAGTCTGGCAGGCGTCTCCGCTCAACGTAAAATCGTTACAGCTATTGAAGATCGATGGCGCATCACTTGGGCTAATCTTTGGCGTAGCTGCACCAAGAGCACCGGAAAATCCGCTCGTGAAAATGAGAGTCAAGTTACCTGGGCCGACATTTGCGAAATTCCGGATGAAGATACCGGTGGCACCCGCGAGCGTAATACGTCCCGTCGAAATAGAAGGCTTAGAGGTTGGGAGGGTGAAAAATCCAGAGGCGCTGACGGTAATACCGGTGATCTTTTCTTTGTAAAAAGTACTGGTTCTTACACCGAATCGGATGTCACGGAAGAAAAACTGCCGAGGCACGGTTCCGAGGTCGTTATACGTCGTGGTTAAATTCTGATCAAATGACCCTCCGACAGAGCCACGAAACATATTACTAAGTTTGTACGAGCCACCAAATGAGACGCGGTATCCGTACGATGTGGTGCGAGCGAATTTATCGGACACAAAAGCGCCGGCACCAAGGCTTTGGCTTAGCCCTAAGTTGATTCGCCAAGGCTTCGCTGGTTTGGTGGAAACATATCCATTTGCATCAGCGTCCGGGTGAGTCGGGTCATAAATCATTCCCGCCTTCCCGCCTTTCTTGGCGGACGCGTCAGCTTTTACAACCGTGCCCGATGATTCCTTTGTGTCCGCTGATGCCGCCGGCTGGTTCGCGTCGGGTGCTTTAGGCACGTCAACCGCCTTGGTCGCTTCGGTCGTTTTGGGAGTTGCCTGTTCTTTTGTCGCGGCTGGCTCAGTGACGGCGGGAACCGGGTTTGCTTCGGTTTCGATCGCTTCCCCACCAGCAGTAGATGTTTTTGTCGCAGGCGCGGATGTCGCAGGCGCAGATGTCGTTGATGTGGGCGCTTGGCCTGCTTCCATGTTCGAAAGCTCGTCCATGGCAGAGGACGCGTTTTCTTCTGTCGATTGCGCGGACGCGAAGTTTGCCCCCAACACACAAAGAGTTGCACACAGCCCCATACTGATAAGGCGGTTTCCCAATCTTAGGTTTCGGCGTAGGTTGTTTTTCTCCAAAGCCTTTTTTCTCCCTCTCACGCTGCACACTCATCCGGTGTGCATTCTGATACGGTCAGACTGCGTCCCTGTTCCAGGTAAGCAGAAATCGTACCAATCACGACGTGTGGAAATATTTGTACTATTTCACACGTTGGGTTGATCCTTAGCTGCTATTTCATACTTACGATCCCAAAATCGTAAGATATGTAACGGCGACTAATGCGAGAGTGTCGCACCCGGACCTAACCAATGACAGACGAGCCGCTAGCACCCTCGAGCCATACGGTCAACGAAGGCTTTGCAAGCATACGACGCCTGTCCAGGGGGCATCATGCGCTTCAAAACTTAGTCTGTCGTACGACGGCAGACCGATGTATGAAGATTTCATGTCGATTTTTTTGAAATTATTCTCCAAATTTGGCTCGTTTTCCGACCATACAACGAGATGGTCTAGGGCTTCCCGAACGTGCCGAAAACGACCTTTGGCAATTTGGGCGATTTATGGAGTGCTCGTCTTTTCCATAGCTTGCGAATCGAAACGCTCGATTTCTGTCCAGGAAATCGAAACCGCCCAACCCCAAAAAAAACTCGACATTCGTTTTTTGGATCGCGACGGCAAAGGACGAATCGATCTGCTCGGGGTCGATATCGAGCCAGAGAGTAATATAAAAATCGGGCAAAACATTGAAATTACTTACTATTTTAGGAGTCATCACCGTGTTGGCCGGGACCTGATGATATTTTTACACGGGGAAACTCCTAGCAAAGCAAGAGTTGTTGTTGAGGACCTATTCCCCGATCCCGAAAACAAACGCGGAACCAGTCAATGGCCCGAAGGAAAAATCATGATGGTGCGTCACTTTTTCCGCTTACCACCAGAGGCCGAGGGCAAGCAGATAGAACTCTTTGCTGGTCTGTTCAAAGACTCAGATCGGCTGACAGTATTTGGTCGACCTGGGCAAAACGACGGAAAGGATCGGGCAAAGATCGCAACCCTCTCTACAGCTGGATACAAAAGGACTCTCCCAATAAAGCAGAAGACAGCCGGACAGGACAACTTGCAAGCGGTGATCATTCCGCGCACAACGGCGACGATTTCTGCTGACGGACAGCTGAATGAGGAAGACTGGAAGAAAGCACCCGTCCTCACTTTTTCGGACTCTCTCGGACGACAGGTCTTACACAAATACGGAACAAAGCTCCGACTCCTTTACGACGCAAACAACCTGTACGTTTCATTTGAGGCAGAAGATCACGATGTCAGCTGCGTATATCAGAAACGAGATGATCCCATCTATAACCACGAGGCCGTTGAACTGTTTATTATGCCTCATGCCCAAGCGCCAAATATCGGACCCTATTTCGAGCTCCAAGCGTCGCCAAAAGGAGTGATCTTCGACGCTGCCTTTACAGGGCGACGACAAGGTATGGATGTCAGCTACAACGCGGAGCAGCGGGTGGGCACAACTGTTCAAGGTACGCTCAATCAAGGAAACGACAAAGATGTCGGTTATATCAGTGAATGGATTGTTCCATTCGCAAAAATGAAATGGGCTAAGCACCCGCCAAAGCCCGGCGACGAATGGCGTATGAACGCGTTTCGCATCGAAAAATACCGTGAGAACGGTAAACTGAAGGGTGAGTACACCGCTTGGTCTCCGCCCAATGTTGGCGACTTTCATAATGTTTTCCGGTTCGGACGGATGAAATTTGGGCCATGAGTTGTTGCCAAGGGTTGAGACGTCCTCAATGATGTCTCTCGAAAAGCTCATGAATATTTCGAATTGGATGAAGTCGGCTCTATTGATACTCTGTTCGCTTTTTTTGATTGCGTGCGGACCTCCCAAAGGAGTCCCGGTAGAGGAGATACTCAGCGATATAGATTTTCACTACGGCAAAACAATTACGATTCGAACAAAAATTGTTTCCGGTGCACGCTGTCGTCAAGATACTGAGAGCGGAGAATGGAAAACATATTGCAAGGATTGCCAGTTCTGCAAAGGCCCCATGGTCATTGATCCCGGAAAAAAGATAGAGAGTGCTGATGATTGGCCTATGATTTTGGGTGGTACCTGGGATTATAAAGATATTCGCTGTAAAGGCCCGCTTAACAAAATCGAGTGCCATCCGTTTGAGTTTGGAAAAACCTATGTCATTCGAGGAAGGCTAGAGAAACATAAACCGCCTAAGTTGCTTCTCAGTAAATTTTGGACCGTAGAGTAATTTACTCTTGTTCTAAGGTATATGCTATACCGATCATTCGCCTCACGTACACGTCAACATCACTTGCATAATATATTGTCATTGACGTACGTGAATTGACTGCTCCCTT
>JAYZDF010000058.1:0-32654 GCA_036337945.1 Myxococcota bacterium | reverse complement strand
GGTTGGCACCGGAGAGGAATGGGTCGATGGACCTACCGGTATGAACCCAGGCGGTTTTGCGTACAACATGATTCGATTAAAGGACGTAGCCCCCGGTTCATTGTACGAAATCAGTCTTGAGTTCGATGTTCCATCCAAGATTTACGCGGACGAAGAGTTCCATATTCGTATGACGCCTCAGTGTAAAAATGACCCACGTCTTTTTTCGTCGAGAATTGTTGTGGCGGAGACGGGAGCCGCGGAAAAAGCCGCGAGAGAAAAGAGACCCGAATATTACAAAATCCCGGGGCGGAGCGTGAATAACTTCGTCATCGAAACGCCTTCTGGTCAGAGCTCCGATATCTTTTTGCTGCCTATTCCCACTCCTCCCTTCGAACTCGAAGATGTGAGGCCTTTTGTCAGCGGATACAGCATCACATGGCCGTACAAATATAAAATTAAGAAGTTAGCCGAGCTTCCGACGGGCGCAAGTAAACAAACGCCGATCATTCTACAAAACGACGAAATGCTAAGTCTCAGTCCGGTCGAAGGAAACGGTTTTACTTATGACTGCTTCAACGCGCAATAAAGCTATTAGTTGAGACTTGTGCCTGAGGCATAATGTCGAATTGCGCAACCGGTGGTTTTATCGACTACAACGACATCCCATTCGCAACGTTTGATGTCGTCCTCAGGATCCCTTGAAATACTGCCTGTCTGGCAGGCAACCCATTCAGACACGGCGCCTTCAGGTGACATTGAGAGCCCCACCACAGAATCTACGTAACTTGGGATAAGTGGACCTTCGAGATTCTCAAAACTTTGCCGGTCACTCTGATGAAAATAGAATTGGTAGTCTCCGCTCCCGCCTGTCACGTTAACAGCTAAGCGGTCTCGATAGAGGTTGTCACAGTAAAATGCGCCATTTGCAGGAACCATATACTCTGCCCAACAACTCGTTGTCGCCAGCATTGGGCAAGACGACATTCGGTCGTCATCCCGAATATGGATTTGCGTTGAAACCGGCGTGTAGGATGCATAATCACCGGTTACCAAATCACCGAATCCCGCATTGTTCATCTCACGAATATTGATTACGGCCGCCGAATCATCCACATCCATGTCCTGGGCCGCCGTCAGCGTAATCGATTTGGTCATTCCCTCAGAGCGAGCGGGAAAAACAATGGTGGAGGCGGAGAGTGTAATCAGCGGGTTGTTGCTCGTTACCTCAAAGGTCAGAGGCGCGTTGAAATACCCAGCAGTGATTTCTAGGCGAATGGTGTCGCCTTCTGAAATAGCCGCCTCTCCAGGATAGAGTTGATTATTGGTACTATTATACAGCGCAAAGGGGACCTCTTGACGATGACGAAAATGAAATGTCTTGGTGGCCGTCGCGATGAGCGGCATCGGCCGAGCGTCATTGATAAAGATTGTTGGGACAGTTCTCGTCGAAGGCGCAACCTGGGAAAGAATCCCACTAATTCCACCGCCGGTCGTGAACAGAACTCCATCAAATGAAGGAGAAACGGGCGTGAGGTTCCCCATCGCTGGCCCCCGAGAATCCCACCACTCGCACGTCATACCACTTGCGCTGGAGCAATTAGACGCAATCTCAATATTTTCCTCCGGAAACTCGAGCGTAAGATTAGTCTTCACGCCGGGAAGTCCACCAAAATCCGATAAGTCAGTGTTGAGCGAATCCGCGTCACCATATTGCAAGCGTGTTTCAATCCAGTCCTGGCCAGATGAGTCGATTAGATAAGTGGTTCGTGGCGCGTCAAGAATGAATCGCTGCTGTGCCGCTTCGAGCTCCACAGTGTCCGAATACTGACAGAGCCCATCAATAACAATGAACTCAAGGCTATGACTGCCGCGAGTCATTGGTGTTAGATAAGCGTTGGCACCATAGACGACGCCTGATTGATTCTCAAATGTTTCAACCATGAGAGCTTCTTGAGTCCCGTTGGGCTTTGTCCATCGCCATTGATACGTTTCGTTGCCCGAAGGATCATCATAAGTTGCGCTGACAACGGTTTGTTGTCCCACCTGAACTTTGGTCGGCATCGTCACGAGAGTCACAGAAGACGTGCAATCCTCACGCGCCTCAAGCGTAAAGCTCGAACTCGCCCTGCACGAACCTTGCGTAGCTTCCACATCAAGTACGTATTCTCCGCTCACATCGGGTGTAAATTCTAAGTTTGACTTCTCTGCATTGATTGTCCCCATGAGCATAGTTCCCGGCGCCGAACTGGACCCCATGGGGCTCGATTGCACGGTCCAGTTGAACCGCGTTGTGTTCGAAGCCGAGTTCATGGAGGCCGTCGCCACCAGCGAAGCCGGAGACATCGTTTCGACCAAGGCATCACCCGTCACTGTGACGATGAAACTTGTCATATTTGAAAAGACCACCATCTTCTCCGCCGTGTTTCCTGCGCTGTCCGTTACGGACACCGTCATTGCCCAACTCCCTACGACACCACCAACATTGACCGATACTTTGTAAGCACCTGCCATATCCAACTCGGCGACTGCATTGAGTTCCATAGGCGCGCTGAATGAATACTGATATGGAGGTACGCCACCGGATGCTTGGTATTCGTAGTCTGAGTCAGAACATGGCGCTGAATCGATGGTCACGTTTCCTGTTGTTCCCGCCAATGTGAGAGAATCCGGCATCATAGGGTCCGGCATCATAGGGTCCGGCATCATAGGGTCCGGCATCTGAGGATCTTCCATCATTGTGGTTTCACCATTAAGAAGATTACAGCCTGTTAGAATACCAAGGAGAATGACTAAACTCGTAATGCGCTTCATAGCCTCTGACATACCAAGAAAACCCTTTAAGGCAAGAAAGAACAGCGATTCCGCCACAATCTCGCGGCGTTTTGGCTCTTGAGGTCAAGTCGGTAGTCGTCAGGCTGTCGCTAATATCAATCAGTGCCCCGAGCGAGAAAAAGCGCTTCCCCACACGTTATAACCAAGCGTTTTTGGCGTACCTGGCAGGTACATTTCCGTAAACTCGGGAACTTCAAAGCCAGCACCTCGAATAAGAGACACAATTGGCATATCGATACGACATCCACCAGCAAACCTTGTCCATATCGGATTAATTCTTTTTTGCCATCTTGCGACATCTTCATCAGGCGCGAGTCCGTGCTCACAAAAGATGAGTTTACCGCTGGGTTTTAGCACCCGTTTCATTTGGGAGAGCGCAGCAGGTCGATCTGGTATCGTGCAAAGGGTGTAAGTAAGCAGGACAGTATCTACCGATTGTTCAGGGAGTGGAATCTCTTCTCCCGGCAGATTAATCCATTCAACATGTAGGTCACTTTTTTCCAAAGCAGGTCTGGCAAGTTTGCGCATTCCCTCGGAGGGTTCAAGCCCATAAACCATCTCAACTTTATTTGAATCGTAATGCGGCAGATTCTCGCCGCTGCCCATGCCCACTTCGAGCACGACGCCTTCGGCTTCAGGCACAACCTTTTGTCTTTGTTTGCAGATGGATTTACTGCCGCAAGCGCAGCGAATACAGTGCGGGAGAATATAGCGTTCGTATAAGCTGGTCATAGTAATGCAGGAACTCTTAGTGTCCTCGCCTCGAAAATAGTACGTATTTTTCCATAACGGCAAGCTCTTTACCTAGTTGTCAGTCAGCTTGTATAGTCTACCCGAATGCGACTTTTGAGAACCGCCTTAACCGGACTCTTGATCTTCACTTTGAGTTGTTCAGAGCCATCGACGGATGCCACTGAAGCAGACTCAGGCATTTTAGCGACAGACTCGAGTTCTCAACTTACTCGTGACGCAGCCGCCGAGGCTCCAGATTCCGGCGTCGAAGACCGAAAGGACGCAGGAAGTTCGATGGTGGATGCGGCGGAAGAATCAGACAGTGGAACGGTCCCGCCGACTGACGCGGGCACTTCACCTCAATTTAGTCCGGGTCTAAACTCCGACTTATCCATCAATGCGCAACCAGATCGATTGTTCGATCTCGTGATGACCTCAACCCAGCCTAGCCGCACCGTCATCTTTTTACACGGAGGCGGAGGAACAAAAGAGATGGGCCTGACTCAGGTTGGACTTGATTCGATCAATCAATCAGCGCTGGATCGAGCCGGATTAGCTTGGATATTTCCGCAGGGCGCTCGAATTAGCGGCGGTGCTGCCACCTGGTCGAATCATGTGATGGATTCTGGTCAGGACGACGTCAAGTACCTGGCAGACTTGGCGCAGTGGGCCAAGCAAACGCTCAACACGGACACCGTTGTTTTGGCCGGACATTCGAACGGAGGAATGATGACTCACCGAATGTGGTGCGAAGCCGACACGGAATTCACCGCCTTTATGAGCATCGCGGGACCTCCAGCGCTGGGCTATGCCCGGAGTCAAGCCTCTCCCCTACCCTGTACAGGCACAAAGCCTTACTGGGCGATTGTAGGTGAACGAGATCGGGTTCTTCAAACGACCAATGCTCTCAACGCAGGTCAATGGACAGTGAGTGAAACACTGGTCAATGCCTCCGGTAATTCCTTTATCAATCCAAATCTCGTGAACGAGATCGTAGCTCACGAACAACTCCGAGTTCCGCTGGCCTGTCCGCAAAGCACACCCACCGGCTCTGTGCAAAATGGTAGCCGGACAATTTGGCGTGATTGCAATGGCGCGATTCGGCTCTGGCTCATCGCTCATCCTCTCGCAAACGGCATTCTGGGACCACTGGGTCAACACCCGGTTTCTGTACTGGAGGAAGACGGAAACTTTACTCTTCGTGATTTGATTCGGGTTTGGCAATAAGTCTAGACATTCACTGAACGCTCTAAAAACGTCTCACTTTTAGTTTCATAGATATTTTGGACATTTTACCGAATGAGATAACTCGATAAAATACGCGGCTCTCTCAAACTATCAAAACTGTTCACTCAGTCTCGCGCGCGGGGTTTCAGCCACAACAGCAGTCCCAACAAGATAAAGAGCATAGATGAATCCGATGACAAGGCCGAAGCGCACGATGGACTCTCGACCGCAGGAGCTATTACACGGTCATCTCCTTCGGTCGACGAACCAACTCCCGCGTCGGCAGTCGATGACATTAGACCACTATCCATCATCGCCGAAGAATTCGCGTCAGTCGTTGTTGGGGCAACTCCAGCATCTGCAGGCTCAACAGAAGCATCTTCGGCGCCTCCATCTAACTCTTCCATATTTGGTGTACCGGCATCCATTGTAATACCTGCATCAGGTGACGATGTTCCCGCATCCGGGTTCGACATTCCACAACCTGGTGGAGGTACCGGATTACCTAAAGTACCATCATTACAAATGCGGATAAAATTCGTGCAATTCGACGACGCGTTGGCTGGAACAGGAACATCAATGTGAACTCCGTGCCGCATGTAGCCTCCATTTCCGTCGTCACAAGCGCGGTAATTGTCTAAGAGGATTGTCCTTAGATGTTCGTCTGGAATAAGTGCTAATCGATTCGGAAAGGTTTCGCCCTGCGGACTGTGAAAAGAATTGTTCGAAATATTGGTATCAAGAATCGGTTTGTTTTCAAGCCGTGCACGAAAAGGTGCGCCGACAAAGATATAATCGAAATCACCTATAAACAAATTTCCGGTGACTTCCGTTTCATCATCCTCCACGCGAATTCCACCACGACTATGCTCTTCGAAGAGATTATTTTGAATGACGTTTTCCTCAGCAAAATCCGGCCAAATTGAAACGTTATACAAAGAGAACACATAGCCCTCAGTGTATGCAGACGGATAATTCGAATAGGTAGGATGAAAAACAGAATTGGTTCGAATCGGATTATTGTAAGGCGTGGGGTCACCGCAGTTCATTTGGCGTAAGTCTCGAGATTGTCTGGAAGCAACCCATATTCCAAACGGTTGGTCACCAAATCGATTGTTACGAATAATGTTGTTGCTCGCGTGCTCCGTTCTTGGGCGACTACCTGGATTATCTGCGGCGTGCTCCCAGCAGTTCTTATAGAGCAAAATCCCACCAAAAGCGTTTCCGGTAATGTCGTTGTTCTCGATGAGGTGTTCTGAAGTCGCGTCGATTGCGATACCTTCTCGACGGTACCAGCCAATTCTGGGAACCCCATCGGGTTTGGTGTGACCATTATTCGATATCTCATTATTGATAATGCGATGGTTTTTTCCGTAAGGAGACATGTAGATGCCGGAACTGCTATTCCCAGTTAGTATGGAGTTTCTCACCGTCACACCTACCGTGTGCGGTAACAAGTGAACGCCAACATGTTCATCGCTGCTAATATATAGATTTTCTAATACGACATCAGAAGCCGCGAGCGCTCGAACATCATCTGGCGTCTCTCCGTTTCGAGCCGTGTTGCGGGTTCGTACAGCAATTCCACGACTACCGATGATGTAACAATTTCGAACAACTGCACGGTCACCATTTTTCTTGATGTTAACGCTGTACTCACCTGAAATGCGCAGCTCTGCTCCATCGCAATCACGGGTCGTATTCGGGTCATCAATTTCACACGACTGCTCGTAGTAGCAACCACGTTGTAAGGTTACGGTTCCGCGAAGTTCAGTCGTAGGATGGTTGCATCTCATTGGCGATGGAGTGCGAGCCACGCTGGGGCCTCTATTGGACGACTGAGCGGAAACCGCCGACACACCGAGCCCAAAAAACAGACACGTAAAAGCGGCGCAGTTTAAGCGAGACATGATGCTTACTGGTAATGAAATCTCTCTCTCCCGGCAACATGAACTTGGGTCCAGGCTCGAGCTTGGACCACGGTGTTTAGCCGTGTCGCCTGACCAGCAGTCCAGGATATCACTTTCCTGACAAGAAAAAGCTCGAATGAGCTACCTGGGTCTTCACGATAGTTAGGCTATCAGCCGCAGCAGGTCATACACCGCATTCGCACGCCAGAATTCACGTTCAGCGCATTCGCACCACCTGAACTGTACCAGGTAGATTCAGAGCCACAGATCGGACCGCCATGCCCCACAGATTGCAGTAGCTGGTACGCCCAACCGTAGAAGACATTCTGAAAATTGTTCGCACAGTTCAAAGTTCCGTCAGCTCCGTAAATCGTATAGCAGCCTCCGCCGCCACCGCCGCCTGTGTTTCCACCTGGATTAGAATTGTTGAACGTTGCACAAACCCAACCGTTTGCACTTCGCTGTAGAACCTGCCCGGTAACACACGCGGTCAAAGTACTGGTCTTCACGAAATTGTTTTGGGCCATAATATTAGAAATTGATGCCGGATTGACGGAAATAGTCTGGCCAACAACGTTGATGCCGTTGCCTCCGTTATAGTTCGTTTGGTTATCGACGCCGTCATAGAATCCAGCGGGGATATTGCGAATGTCTGTCCAGTCGGGGCGGTAAGATTGGGACAAGTAGTTATCGTCTAGCAATACCGTCATTTCGGCTTCGGTATCTATCGCTGCATTCTTCGCCCAATTTTCCACCGTAGACTGGTCAAGGTTAAAACTTGTACCATCGAGATTAATCCCGGTTCCACCCGAATAGACCGTGTCATTATCGACATTGTCCGCAAAACTCGGAGGCATGCCGGTGAGAGTAGACCAATCAGGTGTATATGCAGAGGACATGTAATTATCATCGAGCTGCGCAGTGAGTTCTTGTTCGGTGTCAAAACAAGCCGCTCTCGACCATTGTTCTACAGTGCTCCTATCGAGACCGATACTCGTACCATTAAGGCTCAATCCATTCGTTGCTGTAAAAGTCACATCACTCTTGAGCGCGAATTCCTCAAAGTTTCGACCTGCGAGCTTGGCCGAGTCACTGGCATACTTCGTATAGGCTGCGTATGAAGCCGAAGCCATCAGAATCCGAGGACGCATTTCCGTATCGTCCGCAACGGTCATGCCCAGATACACCGCTGAATGCTTCCAGAAAATCGACAGATCAAGCTGACCCCCATCTCCAATATATGCCATAAAATGACCGTCTTTGAATTCGACGGGACGTGTCTCTTGATAGAGTGGTTCACCTCCAATCGCCCCACTGTACAGAGCAAACCGAATCGATAATTCGCCCTCAAGGCCTTGGTCGTTTGAATCCAAGATATGTCCCTGCACCGGTAAGAGCTTAGGTACCTCAATTTCGTCTTGGGCAAGTGCCGTATTCGCGGCCAAAGCGAAACCCATGGTGAGAAGAATGCTGCGCATCATTATTTGTCTCCCATCCCAATCGCATTCTTGGGATAAATTAACGTGCTGACACTACAATTTGATCAAGCGAAGCAGATGTCAAAACCTGGACTCTAAGTTATTGAAATAAGGTTAATTGGTCATCGGATGACGCCGCGATAATCCGACGTTCAGCTCAATGCTTGCTCCTCTCTCAATGAATTTCTGAGGACGATCTCAAAAAGCTAAGAACTTTCAATTGTGATCCTCAGCACACAGAAACCAATAAACCATTGTTTTCAATGCTTTCTCGGGCTGAGCACACACATGGCACCGCATTTGCTTACTTAGACCTACAGAGGAGAGAAAGACAATGCATTCAATATTTACCAACCCACAGAAACTTTGCAGGAAAAGACGAACAGAGCGACTGCCGATACTTGGCGGGTTCGGTCTACCACTCACCTTGGCAGTTGGGCTCGGAGCCTGCGGAGCGCCGATGGACTTCGATGAAGAGACTTTAGAAACCGAGTCGACCCTCATCGCTGAAGAAGAAGCGGCGCGACAACGGGATTTCGTAAACGATCGATGCACCACGGTAAATCCGGGGCGCGAACTCGTGATTCGTGCCCTGCCCGTCGTGAACGACCGAGTCAGAACCCGTTGGACCGGTTCCAGAACGAATCCGGCGGATGGTGCGTGGCACTTCGGAAAACTGATGACCAACATGGCGGGAAACAAAAACCCGTCAGACTTCACCCGGAGCCTCTTTGCCAAATGGGGTCGAGCTCAACGCGTCAACGGCCAAACTATTCCTGCGCGAACCGAAATCAATCGCTTACTTCAGGCGTGGCCTAAACTTCGTAACGGGAAACTCGACCTCAAGAAGGCGCCACTTCGGCTCCTTTCGATTGTCAACCGAATGGACTTACGAAAATTATCGCAAGGCAACGCAGGTGAAGGCCGATTCGTATTCGGTGTCCTGATGCCCGGCTCTTCTGGTCCGGTTGGGCCCCAACCACTTAGAAGAGCGAGTGAACCTGAGCCTCCACCTCAGCCCGAACCCAAACCCAACAATAACTTTCAACAAAGTCCGTTCACCATCATTTTGGAATACAAGCTTCCTGCAAACAATCGCGCGGACGTTCAGCGATGGGCACGAGACTGGCATGAACTTGGCAACATGCCACCCGCGTCCGCTGCGTACCGCAACAAGCTCCAAACGATCACCAACAGATTCACCCGACGAAATGCGTTTCCTGGGAAACCCAACGGGAGTGCAATCGGTCAAATTCGGTCGAATGAAAACGCACTGCATCCAACTTGGGAACTCAGAGAATTTCGCTTGAATGGCCGTGGACACATCGTTCAAAGCACCGTGGAAAATACACCCGCTAACCGATGGAACGAAACGCAAACCTTGACCACGTGGACCAACCGAAACCAACGTAACATACGCCGCGGTAAACATCGGGTACCCTTACGTTTTCGTATAAACAAAAGGACGGTGAACTTTCGCGGAGGCGCAGTCACAAACGAAGGCGCTGATATTTGGACCGCAAGTGAAATCAGGGACCCGGTCGCCCGTCATAAGTTATCCCTCAACACCTGCAACGGATGCCATGGCGGAGAAACAAACACCTTCTTTCTTCACATCGCGCCTCGTGAACAAAATCAACCCGCTGCGCTTTCAGCCTTCATGACCGGCGTGAACGTGAATGACCCCGTGACCGGAGCCCGCCGGCGTTTCAACGAATTCGCCCGTCGTTCCGCTGACCTTCGCCAACTGATTTGCCGCCCACAGACCGCGCCTATCGAAGGTGCTCTTGAGCGAGTCCACTAAAGGTTCAACCGAATTTACATTCAGGGTCTTTTCATGTTCACTCGGGACTCAGGTGATGAGTCCCGAGAATTTATCTATTATTTGTAGCGGTACATTCCTGCTTACCGGACTGATGACCGGCGTATGGAAATTTAGACAGGTTCAAGCCTCGCCTGACCATCAAGCACATCCTTACGTCGATATCGCCCATCGCGCAGCACTGATGTACTCCTTCGCCTGCATTGTTCTGGCCGAATTTGCGAAACGGAGCCCTTTGTCTGATTTGATCACGCTGCTCTGCGTGCTCGCGCCGATTGTCTTTTTTGCAGTCGCTATTGCAGCTTATATTTATCACGGTCTCAAACGAGATACTGAAAACCAATTCGCTGAGCCGGGGCCACTTACGATAGGCTCGATGTACGCACTCATCGTCGCGGAAATTGGCGGGTTCGGCATTTTATTCGTTGCTGTCGCTTGGGACCTAATTTCCCTTCCTAGTTAGCTTTTTTCATTCGCCCACAAATATCACAGGAACTTACAATCCGTAGATCGATAGCGGGTCTCGTACGTTCAAATCAGAGGCGTGATAAAAGTTACAATTTTAACAAAAGAGGTCACTGAGGGGAATATTTCGCGAGGCAGCGGCCATTCTTCCTGCAAAGCAGACGCGCCCCACAAGTTACACGTGACGTCCAATATAATAATTCACTATTTTCGGCGACCTACATTGACTTAGATAAAAAAAAGGCGACCCCATGTGTGTAAATTTTATGAAAACCAACAAAGCCTTGCGACTCACCTTACTTTCCGTCAGCACATTTTTGCTTGCGAACACAGTCGCACACGCCCAGACCCCACCTTTGACTGTTCCCGAACCGCTTGCTCCGTGGGTCGAATGGGTCAAATATGAGCTTTCAGATATCGACTGTGCACGTATCGACGGGGGTGGTCGAGAATGCGTCTGGCCTGGAGAGCTCAAGCTCGAAGTCAAAGAGACTTCCGCTTCGTTCCGGCTCACCGCCTCGCTGGATAAAACGGCCTTTCTTAGACTGCCTGGCGATGCATCCTATTGGCCCCAAAAGGTCAAAAACGACCGAGGTCAACCACTTCTGGTACAGAAGCATGGTGATACGCCAGGTGTTGTGCTTCCGGCAGGGAGCCATATCGTTGAAGGAACTTTCGCATGGCCGAGCACGCCAGAGTTCCTCAAAATCTCACCCCATACCGGACAACTTCGTGTAACTTTTCTAGGGCGTGAACTTCCGTCTCCTCGAGTCGACGTCGAAGGAAGACTTTGGCTTCAGGACGGCACCAGCACCAACACGGAAGCACTGGAAACAGACTCGCTCAAGGTCGCTATTTACAGAAAGATCGAAGATGGAATCCCGCTTCGCATCGTGACTCGCTTAGATCTAAAAGTTTCTGGTCGTGCTCGTGACGTGAACCTGAAGCAAGTACTTCTTCCGGGAGGACGACCCATCGCAATTAAGAGCCAGCTTCCTACGCAAATGCTGACGGAGGGATCTCTCAAAGTCTACGCAAAGCCAGGAACACATACGGTTGAAATAACGTCTATCAGTACTGATAATGCACTTACTTGGACCGTTCCCAAGCACGACGAAGAGGTGTTTGAGCCGCAAGAGGTTTGGCTATGGATTCCCAATGAAAAATTTCGGTCGGTCGAATACTCGGGCCTGCAAGTTGTCGACCCAGAACGAACGTCACTGCCGAGAGAATGGTACGGAAACACAACATTCTTGGCAGAAGCCGGCGCCACCCTCAAGCTCACTGAAACGCGGCGGGGAGAAGCTGAATATGCTCCAAACGAACTCAATTTGCAGCGAGAATTTTGGCTGGACATCGACGGAACCGGTTACACCGTGCGAGATAAAATCCGCGGAACCATGAATCAGAAATGGAGACTCGACTACTCTGACAACGGAGAGCTTGGAAGAGTGAGCGATAAAGGTTCAGACTTGTTAATTACGAAGAACGACCAATCCAAAAAGAATGGCGTCGAAATTCGCAATTCAAAGCTTCATCTCCTTGCGGATCTCCGCATAAACAACTCACAAAAACGCCTAAAGATTGTGGGATGGGAGCACGATGTGCAGAGCCTCAAAGCGGTCATCAACTTACCGCCAGGCTGGACTCTTCTTGGAGCCAGTGGCGTCGATAGTATGAGCGGTGGCTGGCTTTCTTCTTGGACCTTATTCGACTTTTTCATGGTCCTTATGGTTGCGCTCGCAGTTGGCAAACTTTGCGGATGGCCTTGGATGATCGTAGCAATCCTTGGGCTCGGTCTGAGTCACGACCAACCCATGGTCCCGAAACAAACCTGGGTGCATGTCGTGGCAAGCTTGGCGCTTCTTCGCGTCGTCCCAGACGGCGTTTTTCGGCAGTTGGCACTTGGCTATCGAGCATTATCATTATTCTGTCTCGTCGTATTACTCGGCGACTTTAGCGAACCCCAACTTCGCTTCGCATTGTTCCCGCAGGCATCGAGTACCGGCATGGCGCGAGTATATCCTCTGGCAGAGCAGTATGAATTCACAGACGCAGAAGGAGACGGATTTGGCGACCTGGGAGCTAAAGGAACGGGAGCCGGTGGCGGAGGGCTCATTGGTGCGCTTGCTCCTCAAAAAGAAAACAAGCGAAGTATGTCAGAAAAAAAGTCGAAAAGAGGCAGATATACCGATTACAACGTCCGCAAATATCAAATTCAACAAGTCGATCCCAATGCGATCGTGCAGACCGGTCCAGGTGTCCCTCGATGGTCTTGGAAATCCTGGCATCTTTTTTGGTCTGGCCCCGTACAAAAAGATCACGAGGTCGAACTATGGCTGCTCTCTCCTTTAGTCAGTCGAGTACTCAGCGTGGTTCGAGTCTTTCTGCTGCTTTTACTCGCAGGAATTCTATTCCGTATTCGTGAAATGGGTCTTAAAGCCAACGAACCCTTTCAAATTGAAAATTTTTTAGGGTCGTCAACCTCTAGTGTTCTCGTCTTGATGTTTGCTGGTGGCCTCTTCTTTTCAAAAGAAGCCCAGGCAGAACCATTTCCACTCCAAAACCAAGAAAATGTGGAGCATGTTCGTCCGATAAATGGGTCTCATAGTCTCGAACCTATGCTTGATGAACTAAAGCGCAGGATTCGTCTCGACAGCGAATGTCGAGGGACATGTGTTGTCGCAAATCAAATGGAAATTAATGTGACAGGTGCAGAGTGGAACATGACCGTCGAGCTTCATGCACAAAAGGACAGCCTTTGGCGCTTACCTGGCCCGAGTAAAGCATTGTTACCTCGTCGAATTTTACTCAACGGTAAAGAGACAAGACAGATTCGACGTGAAGCCGGAGGACTCTTCGTACTTCGACACCCAGAGGGAACCCACAAGGTCTCTGTGGAAGCGCAGCTTCCAAACAAGAATGTGATTACTGTTCAGCTCGATAATCAGACTCCACCTCAATTCGTACGCTTTACCAGCGAAGATTGGAGTGTCGACGGAATTAGTGAAACCGGTATCCCAGATAATTCTCTTCAGCTCACGCGAAAGACGCAAACCAACGAGACAGATAAGCAATCCGGGAGTGGAACTGAGTTACCACCATGGTTTACGATTGATCGAGATCTCGCACTCGGTCTGCCTTGGCAGATCACAACGATAGTAAGGCGTCTCGATGCGGAACGACCGCAGCTTCTCAAAGTACCTCTCATCGCAGATGAAAAAATCATCAGTGAACAAACGCGCGTAGAGGACGGCTTGGTTCTGGTCGATTTTCCGCGCGGTGTTTATCAGGTCGAATACGTCAGCGAGCTACCGATCACACCCCAGATCAGTCTTAAGATGCCATCTGAAAAACCATGGTCCGAAACTTGGAGAGTCGAATGCAGCCGCATTTGGCGATGTAATTTTGAAGGTATCGCCTCCATACGCTCTATTGATAACCAGAAAAACTACCATCGGATGTACAAGCCTTGGCCGAGTGAAAGCTTGACCATCGATATTCTCCGCCCGTCGGGCGCTCCTGGACAAGGGTCCACTGTTGATGAGGTACGATACGATATTGTTCCCGGTAAAAGACTCCTGGAAGGAAAGCTATCGATGAGCATTCGGGCATCTCAGGGAGGCTGGCAAAAAGTCACGCTTCCCAAAGGCGCGCAACTTCAGACGGTCACTGAGTCAGACAGTGTGCGGAATATTCGACCCCAAAATGGAATCGTGAACTTACCGCTCAAACCAGGGAAACAAACCTATGTGCTCCGATGGCAACAGAAGTGGGATCGTAACTTCGGGGAATCGATGCCTGAGATCGATATTGGCTCAGACGCGGTCAATAGCAATCTCACCATTACCGTTGGACCAGACCGATGGTTGCTTTGGACCAATGGACCAGATTGGGGGCCCGCTGTTCTATTCTGGAGTTACCTCGTCTTCTTGCTTATTTGTGCCATCATCCTGGGGCAAATTAGACAGCTGCCTATCAAACACTACGAATGGTTTCTTTTGTTGTTGGGTCTTTCTCAACTCAGTTTCGTATCCTTGTTTCCGATTCTCGGATGGTTTGCCTTGCTTGCTTGGCGACGCACAATCCCCACAAAGAGCGCTTGGAAGGCCAATTTTTTACAGCTGGTCATTTGCGGTGCGAGTTTCGTAGCCTTGGCTATTCTATTCCATGCAGTGCGCTCAAACTTGATCTTCAATGTCGATATGCAAGTCGTAGGTGCGCAATCTACAAGCGAGACGCTGCGTTGGTACTCCGACAAAGTCGGCTCAAAGCTACCAAACGCTCAGATTTATTCCGTACCTGTACTTGCTTGGCGCTTGGTCATGCTTGGATGGGCACTCTGGCTGGCCAACAAGCTTCTCAAATGGGTGCCTTGGGCTTGGTCGTGTTTCAGTTCAGGCGGTATCTGGCAAAAGCTGCCTGTCAAATCGCAAAAACCTCCTCAGAAACAGGTCAAGTTGGATCCCGTCGCCGTAAATGGCGGAGCCGATGACATTCTTATTGAAGACGTGGGATTGGTCCCTGGCCCTCCAGATGGAGAGAAATAAAGCTTTCTAAGCGCTTCGCTTTCGTCTCCACCTACTCGCTCAAGAATTAGTTAATACCCTAAGTCCTACTGAGAGCCAGTTCCTGGGTCTGCGGAGAGAGCCTGAATCCATCAAGTATTCGGGGATTCGTGTAGTTTTTTGACACATTTACAAGCGAACAGTTGCTCGAAACACCTAGACTTTCCATCCGGATTATTGAATGTATAGCGCGTGATTCGCAGCCGACATCTTCAAGCGGCCAAAATAGGACTCTCGGTTCTATTCAGCTTGCTGTTGTGTTGGCAAAGTTTGGTACCGCTCAGTGTAGGTTATGCTCACGCGTCGAATTCTCGCATCGAACGCCATGAAACCATTCAGTCAGACACCCTCCACCAAACGACTCTCTTTGCGGGCAACGACGAAAAAAAGAGCGACTCGAGCGATTCGGTACCTACTCAACCCTCACACGAAAGTGAAAGCGAGCTCGAGGAAAAAAGCGAAAAGGAACTCGAGGATGATAACGAGGAACTCGACAATGCTCTCGATACTTTTCAGGTCCTCCGCGCGAAGTACTATCAGTCGTCTGATATGGTCGGCAAAGGTGCAATCAGCGACGTGCCAACTCCACCCCCAAATCGTTAATATATTTGGCTCAGCGGAAGCTGGAGCCCCATTGAACTAATTCCATTCAAATCATTGAATGACTAAAGACTGACACTGTCAGTCAGGATTTTTTAGGAGAACAATATGAATTCTCAAACTTCAGAAGCAAAAGATTTAGGCATGTTTAGCAGCCTAAAAAATGATGTCCCGGCCTCGATCGTCGTTTTCTTGGTCGCGGTGCCCCTTTGTTTGGGTATTGCACTCGCATCTGGTGCCCCACTCTTTTCCGGAATCATCTCCGGTATTGTCGGCGGCATCGTCGTTGGTCTACTCAGTGGTTCGCCACTTGGCGTGAGCGGCCCTGCGGCTGGTCTCGCGGTCATCGTCCTTTCAGCCATCCAGGACCTCGGAGCTTTCGATGTCTTTTTGTCCGCGGTTGTCATTGGTGGCGTTATTCAATTGATACTTGGTTTCGCTAACGCGGGTATCGTTGGCTACTTCTTCCCGAACTCCGTAATCAAGGGAATGCTTTCTGCGATTGGTATCATCATTTTCATGAAGCAAATTCCGCACGCTTTTGGATACGACAAGAGCCTAGGGCTTACTCAGGTTTCGGCCATCATGGAAAGCATGACGACAGGACCGATTATCATCACCTCGGTATCAATGGTGATTCTCATTTTGTGGGAACGGCCGTTCATGAAAGCGATTAAGGCGTTTCAATTGATTCAAGGACCACTGGTCGTCGTATCGCTCGGTATCGTTTTCAATTTGGTTTTTCAAGGCAACGCAGACCTTGCGCTCAAACCAAGCCAAGTCGTTGCGATTCCAGTCGCAGAAGACTTCGCCGGATTCTTCAAACTGTTCACTTTCCCTAACTTTGACCGCATTCTCGACCCAGCCATCTGGATCACAGGCGCAACCATTGCCGTCGTCGCAAGTTTGGAAACACTCCTTTGCCTTGAAGCAACAGATAAACTTGACCCTCTGAAACGAGTTTCACCGCCAAACCAAGAGCTGAAAGCGCAAGGCGTCGGTAACCTTCTTTCTGGTCTCATCGGCGGTCTTCCGGTCACCCAAGTTATTGTTCGTTCATCAACCAACATTCAGTCCGGTGGCCGAACCAAAATGTCCGCAATTTTGCACGGTATTATCATGCTGGCCTGTGCGATGACCGTTCCGCATATTTTGAACATGATTCCTCTCGCAAGTTTGGCGTCTATTCTGTTTATCGTCGGTTATAAGTTGGCCAAGCCTGCTCTATTCAAAGAAATGTATGCTCTAGGAAAGCAAAGCTTCATTCCTTTCATGACCACCGTGATCGGAATTATTGCTACAGACCTGCTCATGGGAATTATTCTCGGTGTTGTGGTCGCTGTGGTTGAGATTCTTATCAACAACTACAAAAAGCCATTCATCTTCAACGCAGCGGAGGACCTAAAAGACGGAAAAATTCGTTTGGCCCTCGCAGAAGATGTCACCTTCCTCAACAAAGCCTCAATTCAGAGCAGCTTGGGCCAAATCCCAGATGGCAGCTCAGTCATTATCGATGGTTCGAACACCGTAAACATCAATTACGACGTGCAAGAAATCATTCGAACCTTTGAGGCGAATGCGAAGGAGCGAAATATCACGGTAGAAATCGTAAATATTGAGCCAGAACCATTCACAAATCAACTCAAAGTTATTGGGCCTGAGCTCAAGAAACTAAGCACCTAGACGAGGAGAAATATCTCTGTTGAGGCGACATTATTTGTGTCAAATACCACGGAAAGGTGACTAATCGGAGACATAGTTTAGCTATCGATTCCGAATGAAAAACAATCCTTCTTTGCGAATCCTCGATAAGGACAAGCAAAGACTGAAAAACAAATTATCTTTCGAGATAAACGAGGAGAAACAATGATTACTAAGGAACAAATCCAAGACGCTCAAAAACAATGGGGAGACGGCATCGTCGCAATCGCGGCTGCGCACACGTCTGGAGGAGACTACACGCAAGTAGCTCACGATCACGTAACGAATCTATATGCGTACGGAATGACCCCTGTTTTATTCAAACCTACGCTTGCAGCTGAGCAGCAATTTCGTTCGACTTTCGACGATGCACTTTCATATTTCGTTGCTTCCAACAACGCGTGCCCAGAAGACAAAGGTTTTGCCATCAAAGGTTGGACAGCAGTTCGTTTTGAGAACGTCGACATCCTGACCGAAGGCAAAGTAGGCATGGCTATGGGTAACTACTTCTTCACGACCCCTGAAGGCGACGAAGTCAAAGTAGAATACTCGTTTGGTTATTTCTTGGATGATGAAGGTAAGGTCCGAATTAACCTTCATCACTCTTCAATGCCATACGCTCCATAAGCTTCAACACGATTCGGCTGTTCACTCAGTCCACTCGTTTTGATGAGCCAAAAAGCGGCGGTCACTCATTTGGTGACGGCCGCTTTTTTTATAGGTTTTGGTAAATTCTGAGCTCAAGCCCTAGAGTGAAAACGGAACGCAGACTCCTTGTTGGCAAAACAGAGGAGAACAGCAATCATCGTTATTGCGGCATTCGCCGCACTGCCCTGCGATACAGGCCTGATTCAGACAGTCACGGCAGGTTTCACATTCATTCGTACTAACATCGTCGGGGCAGCTTTCCGCTTTTTTGAGAACCCCTTTGTCATAATGAATATTGACCGGGCTAGAAGTGTTCAAACGCCGCAAAAACAAAGAACCAAAGACCTCTAATGTTCCACTTGTCACGAGTTCAGCTTCAGGGGCGTACACATTGGCAGAGATCACCGAATTCGAACTGAGTAGAAAGCTGCCCTGCCCGCCCAAATAAAGCCGCGTGCTCGAAGGCGCCGCTGGATTTCCAACAACCACTCTTTTCGAACTCACAAGATGACCTTCGATAAACAAATCAAGCTCAGCATCTGGCCCCAAACTTATCGAAAATCCATCCGGAAGATTGACTTCTCCGGAGACAAATATCGCAGTTCGACCAGACACGTTTATATGCAGGGGACCAGTACCAAGGATTCGAGAGAAATAGATGCGTCCACAATCAATACTGATCGTGGTTGTCTCTGTAAAACCGTCGAGCGCGTCCTTTGCAATCCCGGCCATATCGTTATCGTTGTTGTTCGCGTGATATTGAACATAGCCCGCGATATCCACCAATTCATCAGGCTCACAATCACAGGGAGGCTCGACTTGTACCGGCTCTCTTTGGAAACTTTGGTAGGAAAAGTTTCCCGTCACGTTAACATTCTCGGATTGTGGAACGGTCAAAGTGCTCCCCACGACCAAATCACGCAATTCTACAGGGCCACCGATTTTCGCATTATTGCCAACCGTCAGGTCAGATTGACCACTCATTGGCCCCTGGTTGTTTAGGTCTGCCATGATGTTCATAGGTAAGGAGCTGGTAATACCGCCTTCACTCGAAACCCAAAGCGAACCGGTGGCCGAATATCCCGCGTTGGCTTGGATGCGTCCATTCACACCGATAGAACCACCCAACTCGGGGTCAGAGAATAATCCTTCGGTGCTATCAAAGGCGTCAATGCTCACTGGAGCGGAAGCCGTATGACCGTCGCATAAGCAAAGTGCATAACGAAACGTGGTTACGGCCAATTGATTGCTACAAAGTTCTGTCGTGTCGCCGACGAAGATTGGTGGACCCGAGCCTTCACAATAATCGGTGCCCGCATCGGGAACAATCCCGGCGTCTGCAACGCCCAGATCCGCAGGCTGGGCATCCAACGATAAAGCATCCGGGGCGACCTCTGCATCCTCGATGAGTATTTCAGCGTCTTTGCTTGGCTCGGCCGCATCTAGGCCGATCGTGGCCACAACGCGCTCCTGCTGACAGCTGATTAACGTCGCCAGCACCGGGACTAAAAACAACCGGTTCACATTTGCTCCAGTCGATGTTTGGCTAAGGCCGCAAACGGCGAATGTTCATGATTTGAAAGTAAGCGCTGAAGAACGACGCGTTCCTCTTTCGAATTATTCATTGTGCGGTAAACTCGACTCAGCCCAAACAGAATCTCAGCTTCCAAAATTCCTGACGGGCGTAACGTTAGTGCCTTCAGGTAACACGTTTTCGCGCGCGTGACTTCGCTGAGCTGACTCAAGCGAATCTCCGCCTCTGAGACCAAAGCCACATACTCAGAATCGCTATTGGGAAATTGACGGCTCACTCGAGCGTAGGCGCGTGCCGCACGCTGCCAATCCTGAATACGGCGTAAACGGTTCGCCTGTTTGAGAAGATCTTCCGCCTTGGGCTTTCGTTTTGTCGCGCGTCGTTTTCTTGGCGTCTCAATTTCTGACGGGACCGTATCCGGTTTTATCGTTTCTGGCTCAACTGGCTGTTTTTCAACTTCTGCTTTCGAACCATCCTCGTGGCTCGGCTGAATAACAACGGCGTTTGTGGGCTGCTTCTTCGAAGGTTTAGGCGATGGTCGCTCATAGAACATCCACGCAGCCGTTGCTGCCGTCGATGAAGCAAAGATCAATGCCAAAACGTAGGACGCAGCTTTTGGCCACACACGACTTTGAATTCTTTCGACTGAATCTGACTCATCCCATTTGGTCATTACGGACGACAAGAGCGCATCCATATCACTATTCGAGATCGCGCTGGCAGGTCCCAAATCTCCATCTAGGCTGAGGAGGTCTTCATCACGTTTCATGACGTAACTCCTTGAGCTTCTTCATACCTAAGCGCAGTCGACTCTTTGCCGTATCAAACGGTATTTTCAGGTGCTCTGATAGTTCGGGCACGGTCATTCCAACCACATGGTGGAGTACGACACAGTTTCTTTGTGCCTCTGGGAGCTCGTCTAGACGCCGTGCAAGGTCTCTGCGCGTCATGTACTCGCTTCGAGCAGACGTATTTTCTTGAAGAACTGACAGGTCTTCCTGATAGGCCTGGAGCTTCTGCTGAGTGTTCCGTTTCTTCTTTTGATAGCCGAGCGCCTCACGAGCCGTGATTCGGTCTACCCATGACAACCATTTTCCCTCCGCACGGTAGGTTGGTAGACCCCGCAGCACAGCCAACAGAGCCTGCTGCGTCATGTCATCGACGTCTCCGTCACCTCTTACCAAGTAGCGCACCAAATTCCTCACGCGAGGCAAGATATCCTTGAGCAACTGTTGTGCCGCTACCTTATCGCCGGCGGCCGCCCTAGCTATCCTCGGGTCAACAAACGCAACGAGCTTTGCCTGTTCATTGCCGTTCATCGATCTAATTCTCGTCCTCTACCCATATGGAGTGTGCAACTCACCCTTTCGGGTCAAAGTTAGTTGTTTTTTTTACGGTACGTAAGTCCCACACTCAATTGAGGCTGGAAAACCCACACCTCGCTGCGAGCGATGACGGTCTCTTGAGATTGATATTTATACACCGGAGCCCCAGCGACGAAGCCAAGTTCTAAGCCCAAACGCAGACCCCAGCCTTCAGATAAGTCGTTGAAATAGCTCGTCCAAGCCGCGCCGATTGCGCTTCTCAAAGCCCAGACAGGTTCCACTTCATCTGTTTGAACCGTCGCAAGAACTGTCTCCACCTGCCCGACATACACTTGGGGTCCCGATTGAAAAGACAGCGATATTGAATTGCTCGAGCTGCGGTAAGGAATCCACTCGGTACCGAGCTGCGCCTGAGCTGACCAAATGGAGAGCTTCGAATACTCATCCGCTAATTCGACGGGAAGCACCCAAGCACTTTTGAAGGCAAGCGCCCAATGTTCTTGCCCCCAAGCGAGGCCGAACTGAATTCCAACATCCTGGAATGACTCGGTACTTTGAAGGACATAGAGCGGCGCCATTCGCGTTTCCCAATAGGTGGAACGAGGCACAGGGGGCTTCAGACGCTCTTTAGGTTTATCGACTCGAACCTCTATACGCTTCGGAGGCGATAAGGAAACCATCCGAGTGCGCATTTCAAAGGCTTGAAGATGACCTCGTATTGCCAGGGCCAAAGCCTCATAATTCGCCGAAAGTTTCGCCGCTGGGAGCTTTGTAGTCCCTCGCATCGCTCGTACTTTGAGTTGACCGGTTGAAGGTTCATAAATCGAAAGACGGCTGACATTCTGTGTGCTTGTCTCGACCCAAACCGCGATATCGACCGTGATCGAAGCCGTTCTCGATTGGATGCTCAACCAAGGTTTTGCTGCGGATTGTGGGGTGGACGACAAGCGTGTGACCTGCCAATTGAGGTCACTGACTTGGCCTTGGATCCGCTCAACCATTTCCTCTGGTATCGGCGCCAAAAGAACCAGGTTTGCGGCCATCACGATTCCGCCCAAACTCGTCAATACACCCACCACTCGTGCACAATTGTACGCAGATTGAAGAAATGAAGAAAATCGTTCATCGGTTTGACCCGAATCGCTTTCAGCCGCCCTCTATAAGGGTGAACAGTCGCTAATTCTTTTAGAACACCAATATTTACGGAGGTTTAGATATTTATGGCTAGCCCAACATCGATCGGTCGACGAAACTTTTTAAAGGGGCTCTCTGGAGCATTCTTGGGTTTGCCCGCGCTCACGCGAAGCGGATTTGCCCAAACCCAACCGGTTGCCAAACGTCTCGTTATCTTTTTTAGCCCGAACGGAACCTCTCACCAATACTGGCGACCCACCGGAACGGAAACAAACTTTCAATTTGGAGCGGGCTCGATTCTAGAACCACTCTCCTCTCACAAGTCTGACTTACTCGTTTTAGACGGTATCGATTTTCACAATGCCACCAATCACGAGGGCGGTATGGCGGCGATGCTGACCGGTGGTGGAGGGACCTCAACCATGACCGGCGGCGCATCCGTCGACCAATATGTGGCCGCTGCGGTCGGGCAACAAAGCCGGTTCTCCTCCTTAGAATTTGGCGTACACACCAGCGCTTGGGGCGGCAGCACTCAAACGAGAATGTCTTATAGCACCAGCGGCCAGATGGTCCCGCCGGATGACAATCCAGACAGTTGCTTTCGGCGTTTGTTCGGCAACGTCAGCCAGACCGATAGTGAACGAACCCGAATCATGATGCGAAAGCAAAGCATCATCGATCTCGTTCGCGGCGAAGTGGAGGACCTGAAATCTCGGCTTGGGCAAATCGAAACCAACAAACTCAATCTTCATCTCGAAGCCATTCGCGATATGGAATTAAATCTCAACACGAGTAACGAAACACCGACAACCGGCTGCTCGGTACCCATGATCAACAGCACCGCGCATACCGCAAATGACAGTTTTCCAGACGTCGGTCGTGCCCAGATGGACATGCTGGTCGCCGCCCTCGCCTGTGATATGACCAAAGTCGCTTCGATTCAATGGTCGCATACCGTGAGCCCCACCGTATTCAGCTGGCTTGGAATCAGCGAAGGCCATCATGCGCTTTCTCATATCCGTGACAGTAATGTCGCTGGAATTCAGGATTTTGTGGCCACTGAGAGATGGTTTGCGCAGCAATTCGCCTACCTCATTGATCGTCTCAAAACACTTCCTGAACCGGGTGGAACGGGAACAATGCTAGAGAACTCGGTTGTCATTTGGACCAAAGAAATGGGTGACCCACGCATGCACGATTGTCTTTCTGTGCCTTTCGTTATCGCGGGGCAAGGTAATGGGTATTTCTCCACTGGACGATATCTGCAATACGACCACGCACCCCACCAAAAGCTTCTCGTTTCCCTGTGCCAATCAATGGGATTGAACAATCCAACGTTTGGAGAACCGTCATTCGGAACCGGCGTTCTAGAGAACTTGAGAGGATAGAGAAGAATGAAAAATAAAATAATTTATCTCGGGTTTATCAGTTCTTTTTTGTTCGCTTGTTCCAAGGAAGCACCGGCGCCAGTTGCGACGCCTCCCGTGCAAACACCCGCCAATACCATGACGCCATCGACTCCGATGCCGCCTGCGACACCCGAACCGATGAAGCCAACTGAGCCGGTCAAGGATGCGCCCTGCGACAAGGAAATGAAGTTCTTTGAAGAACAAATTTGGCAACCCATCCTGTCACTTCAGTGCGTGGGCTGCCATAATGCCTCAGGCACGGCCCAATCCACCCGATTGGTTCTTAATCATGCAGACCGATTAGAATCATATCAAGCACTCAAGGATGTTGCTTTGGAAGAGCTTGCGGGAACTTCATTATTGCTTCTCAAGCCCACATTATTACATCCCCAAGGGCATGTCGGGGGGCAACTTATTGCCACAGACAGTGGCAAATACAGCGCCCTTGAGAGCTTTGTTGCTCAAGTCAAAACAGACGAATGCGATGCTCCTGAAGAAAAAACCGACACGCCGTGTACGGAAGTTAAGCCCGGCGAGCGGGTCCTGAGACGACTCACAGGTCGCGAGTACGACAACACCATAAAAGACCTCCTCGGCGTAGACTCCAGTTTCGGAAAAGACTTCGTCACGGACTTAGTCGTGAACGGTTTCAACAACAACGCTGAGGCCTTAGTGATCAGTGGACTTCTTGCGGACCAGCTCAGCGAAGCGGCCACGTCAATTGCACAATCTGCCGTTTTGACCAACATCTTGCCCTGCACCGAACAGACGGAGACTTGCGCCCGACAATTCATGACCGAATTTGGAGAACGCGCCTATCGACAACCACTCACAACGGCTCAGCTAAACCGACATATTTTGCTCTACCGACTAGGCTCGGATTTTGAAGACGGCATTCGGTTGGTCATCACGGCGATGTTGCAGTCCCCTCATTTTCTATACCGAAGCGAATTAGGAACGCATGTTGCTGACGGGAATTACACGCTGAGTCCCTACGAAATTGCCTCACAGCTTTCGTATTTTTTGACCGAGTCAATGCCAGATGCTCAGCTCATGCAGGCCGCACGAGATAATGAACTTCAAACTCAAGCCCAAATTGAAGCGCACGCTCGTCGATTACTCGATTCGCAGTCGGCGCAGGCTCCGATTGAAAACTTTATTGGACAATGGCTGCATCTCGATCACCTAAAAACGATTCCGAAAGACGCGATTACCTATCCTGAGTTCACCGAAGAGATACGAGCCGCCATGAAGAATGAAACCAAGCGCTTTGTAAACCACGTGTTTGATACTGGCGAAGGCACACTTAGTGAATTGCTCACCGCAGATTACACCTTCGTCAATAGCCAGCTTGGCGCTTTTTATGACTATAGCAGCACGGGCTCAATGGAGTCCTTTCAGCGAGTGGAGGTCCAAGATGGACGTCAGTCCGGTCTGCTCACGCAAGGAAGCTTTCTTGCTACTCATGCCCGGCCAAATAGTTCTTCTCCGATTCACAGAGGACTCATTGTCCGTGAACGAATCCTATGTCAGAAGCTTCCCCCACCACCTCCCGGTGTAAACGCAGACCCACCAGACCTAGATCCATCGCTCACCACGCGAGAGCGCTACAAAGCACATAGTGACGTTCAACCTTGTGTCGACTGTCATCGTTTGATCGACCCTATTGGATTTGCCTTTGAATATTTCGACGGCATCGGGCGAACTCGTGACGATGATTCTGGGCACCCCATCGACGCCAAAGGCGCAATTATCGATACACCGAGCAGCAACGGGGAATTCGAAGGGACGCAAGAATTAGGACAGCATCTGGCCGCCAGCCCAGACGCTTTCGATTGTTTCACGAAGCAATATTTCCGCTACGCCTACGGCATTGATAAAAACGAAGAGCGAGCTTGTTTGGTCGACTCTCTTCAGCGTGATTTTGCGCAATCCGGTGGCGACATAAAAGCTCTTCTTATTTCGATCGCTTCAAGCCCCCACATTACGACGCGGGTAGGCCCCGTTGATACCCAGCCTGAACCTGAACCACCCGAACCAGAACCTTTGCCCGAGCCAGACCCGCCGGCACAAAGTAGTCTTGATGTCCAGGTGAGAACCGATTCTGATTGGGGCGCAGGATACTGTAACAATGTCACCGTAACGAATAATGGAGCGATGGACGAAGACTGGGTCATCGAACTCGATATCGATGGAACCATCTCGAATCACTGGAATGCCCAAGCCAGTGGGACCTCAGGAAAAGTTCGCTTTGGCGGAGTCCACTGGAACGACATTATTACTCCAGGAGCCAGCGCAAATTTCGGGTATTGTGCAACTCGATAGGCTCGCAACGCCTTACACACGAGCCCATTCATGCTAAAGCGAAGGTGTGCCGCGAATTACGCCATGGATAGGACTGCAAAAAAGCTACGAGCATCCTCGAAACGGGATGACCAAAGCGGACATGAGCGCGATTTGTCGCGTTGCGACAACATACAATGAAATCATCATGTTCCGGTCAACCGGCCCCTGGTCCCTGCCCTGGTTAGAGCTCAATTTTCCGTCGAAGTCATTTCACGTCAAAGGTAAAAGTTCAGACTGGGGCCCCATGGCCGGCTTCGTTCCTTATCGTTCTGAACTCAGCAAAAAAGGCGGTCTCACCGAACAAGAGAAGAAAGGAATCAAGGCGAACAATAACGGTATCAGTGAGCATGGATTTCGAAAGCTACCACTCCGTCTGAAAAAAGAATGGTTAGACGCTCTTTGTACAAACCGAAGAGACGCAGAAGATCGCGAAGGCTCTATTGTGACTCGCAGCGCGATCGCACGGATGACGGCTACTCACGTCACAAAGACGATTGAAACCCCGCTAGGCCCCGCGCAAGGAACAGACACCACAAATCCCGACTATCTCATCGAAGCCACTCGCCCTAGAGACGGCCAAGAATTCTTGTTTCTCGCGGTTTATACGTCAGACCCGACTTTGGCAGGCCTTGGAGAAACCGAGTTCGTTCGCGGCGAACGCCCCTACTGTTTGTATTTCAGTCCCCCTAGCGGCTTTGTCATAGACCGAGCGGACGCGGCACCCATCGATTTCTCTTTGCCCTCAATCACACACGAGAGCAAAACCTTTTATCCACTCGAAGTCATGACACCACCTTCGGCCTGGGAAACAGACTTACCTATGACCGGAGACTATGACCTCTGGTCAATATGCCCGAGGAAAGAAAACTTTGGGGCCGGATATGGTCCTGTAGTTCCTCGAGACGCCGAGGGGCGACCACTGTCCGCGGAAAATGTCGACTACAGCCTGGTGAGTCGTGACCCTTTGATGGGAAATATTGTCGGAATTCAAAACTGGCAATACACAAATCTCGATGCAGTACTCGACCCCACTTTGCCGAACACCTGGGCCGGTGGATGGCGAAAAGCATACAAGAGACGCACGGGTTCATCACCGGGTGCAGGCACAACATACTCAAGCTGGGAGCTTCAAGATGATGGTTTGTGGGCCAAAACGGGCACGCGAATTAAGGTCGACCAAATTGCTATCCTAAATGCAGTCGGCGGTGGAGAGTCCACCGGTGGTGGCCACGGTATGGGCGAAGCCTGGGAAGACCAGCATATGGGTAACATCACGCCGCGCACCTTACGCTGCATTTTGGCCTTGAATAAGGCAATGCCTCATCAAGGCACTAAAGGCCAATTCCGTCGAGTGCACCACAACATAGAATCACATCGTCCCTATGGTGCTGCGGGCCCCGAAGAGTTGCTCACTCAAGTCGATCAAACCTACGGTGATGGATTTCCAATCACGATATTTCAACCATCAACGCCTGACATCAACGACTCTCCGTACATCAACATTCGCGGAAATGAGAAAGTAGCGACGCTAGATAATTTGGAGCAGTTACTTATTTATTACCGGGCCATCTTTGCACGAGGCTGGTATGTACCGCGAAACCAAGCCTGGGGAATTGGTCCCTTGGAGAGTCCAAGTGTTTTAGAAGACAGAAAAGAAATCAAAAATCGAATCGAGGCACGACAAAGAGCTCATCAGCATCGACTTGAAAATCCTGTTTTCGAAGAGTAACATTTCAAGTGACCAGATTCAGTGATCGCCTCACCCGCTTCAGGATCATTCACTCACGCCGCCAACAAAACCTGACATACAGCCTCTTCGCGGATGTAACAAATCTTTGGAATTGACTGGCTTTGGCCAGCCCACGCTCGAATGTTCAAATCAAACATATTGCACATTTAGCTCCCGTATTGGGCCTTTTTGAATCTCAACTCGATTTACAGTAGTTTTTCAGCAAGATGAACCTTCGAAAAGTCATAGCGAAACTTGGATTACTCAGCCTCGTTTGCCTAATGAGTCCACGATCTTCGCTCGCGGAAGAGACGTCAGAGACAGCGGCGCCGAACAAAAAACTGCTTATAAGCACAAAATCCGCGCCGCCTTTTTCAATGAAGGGTGAAGATGGTCAGTGGAAAGGGATTAGCGTCGAGTTATGGAACGATATAGCGAAAGATCTCAACCTCGATTTCGAATACCGTGAGTATGATCTCAAAGGCCTCCTCAACTCGCTTGAGTCCGGAGAAGCCGATCTGGCCGTTGCCGCAGTCACCATTAACGCCGACCGAGAAAAACGTTTCGACTTTTCGCACGCTTTTTTCTTTACCGGACTGGGGATTGCCGTAAAGCCACCGGGAGATTCTGAAGGTATTTCACAGATACTGACTTCTTTTTTTTCCGGGTCTTTCATACGCTACCTAGCGGGCTTGGTGGCTGTATTACTGAGCATCGGAATTCTCATTTGGTTGGTGGAGCGCAAATCAAATAGCGAGGATTTTGCGGAGGGCGCCACCGGCATCTGGGACGGCTTTTGGTGGTCAGCAGTTACAATGACGACGGTCGGCTATGGAGATGTCGCTCCACGAACGTTCGCCGGACGAATCCTCGGCTTAATTTGGATGTTCGCCGCCATTATCATCATTTCCTTTTTTACCGCCGGACTAGCCTCCTCGTTGACCGTAAGCCAGCTCGAAACCGGCGTAAATGGACCAGAGGACCTCCCCGAAGTCACCGTTGGGACCATTAAGTCATCGTCAAGTGAACGCTACCTGCTGAAGAAAAATATCCGGCCCGTGGGGTTCAGCGATGTACCCGCTGGGCTCGACGCCGTTGCTTCTGGAGACATCGATGCCTTTGTGTACGACCGTCCAATGTTGCAGTACCACAGCATGAGCAGAATGCGCGGCAAGGTTCGAATCTTAGAGGCCTTATTTGACGCGCAAAGCTATGCGATCGGCATGCCGACCAATAGTCACTTGCGTGAACAGATCAATACCGCCCTACTCACCCGGCGACTCGATGAGAAATATTGGCGTGACCTCACGAGTAAGTACCTCGGCGAATAAATTTTTTAGACTCGCAATATCTGCTACGGCAATCGCTTTACGGATTTGACTCGCTGACCAATGGTCACGACCGTTCCTGATTCCCACATCTCAAAATTAATGGATTGTTCGCCCAAAGACCCATCGGAGGCGCGCTCAACGTAACTGGTTGCTTGTACAAAATAGTCGTCTTTGGCTTTTCGAGCCCGATGCTCCGTCATCACAAAGTAGGTTTCGTCGAATTCTTCAGCCTCAACCTCATAGGTTTTGCCTTGATACTCAAAGCTCTCGGGAGGTGCACCATTTTCGTCATGATACGAAACACCTTGAAAAGCACTGAGCGAAAGAACTTCGTCGGTAATGTCTGCACAAAACCAGAATTCCCAGTAGCCTTCATCGCTCTCTTCGCAACTCAAGAAGTAGTCATCATCCTCGATATCGCAGTCCAGTGTGAGCACCCACCAAAAGTCCTCTTCGGACACCAAGGTCTCATCTTCTTCGTCGCCGTCTTCGATTTCACAATATTTCGCGCGGCTTTCGACGACGTACACGTCGCTGCCCACGTTGACAGTCGCGCCAAGTGGAAGCTCGGTCTTGGGGGAACGCATGAATTCTTCGGGAGTCACCGTCTGAACAGACGGTTCCTTGTCAGCACCTTTCTTTTTCCCAAACCAAAATATTCCGGCCAATAAAAGAAATCCGCTGATGTCTGGATCAAATATAAGACTCATACCCATTTCCTTTGGTGGACTAAGGGTCCACTTTCCAGGCATCTTTGTACGCCTGATACACCCGAGGTTCTATCAGACGACTAATAGGAACCGTGTGAAGGTCACTTGGGAAAATGCCCTTTTCAAAACGGGTCGCGGCTTGAACCGCAGCTCTATTCACAACTTGAGTGGGAACTGTTTCTTCAAACTGATCTAACTTCTCTCGAAGCTCGTCCTCACTCATAAATTTTTCACGCACCGCAATCTGAAAACCCCAGTCTCCAAAGCTGGGTATATTGAGGCGATAAGGAACGACGGACAGCTCTGCCGCTTGAAGTGTCGCCCAGATTGTTACATAGGCTTGTGTCGCATGAATCGGTGAAGTGGATTGCAGCGCCACCACGCCATTCGGCGTCAAATGAGCGCGTACGCTCGTGTAGAACTCTAAACTGTAGAGCTTCGCAAGCTCGACCTGTCTAGGGTCAGGTAAATCTATGATGATAATGTCAAACTGACCTTCATTCTTTTGAAGCCAATTGTAAGCATCCTCAGACACAACCTGAACCCGCGAGTCACTCAACGCATCTTCATTCAAACGTCGGAAAGGCTCGAAGGTCTTCGATATCTCGACAATGCGAGGGTCCAGATCAACCAAGGTGACTCGCTCAACGCTGGGATACTTCAGTAATTCTCGGACTGCCAGCCCGTCTCCCCCGCCAAGCACTAACACCTCACGAGGATTGGGCATCACCCAACCCGCGGGATGCACTAAAATCTCATGGTAGCGACGTTCGTCGGTGGTACAAAACTGCTGACCTCCGTTGAGATAAAGGCAATGATGACCTTTCGTCTCAGTGATTAGCACGCGTTGGTAAGACGTCTGCTCCGCAAAAATAATCGGGTCTTTATATTTCTTTTGTTCCGACGCAAAGGCGATATCCTCTCCGTGGACCGCCAACAAAGCTAAACTTATTCCGGCGAAGCTCAAAGCGGGCGCAAAAGACTTCCAAGTGACATTATGTTTGAAGGTGAATAACATTCCGATCACGATCAGCAGATTAATGGAACCGCTGATGATCGGGGTGTTCACCGTTCCAATATGCGGAAGTAGCAACGCACTGTAGCTTAGCCCAGCCAAAAAACTTCCTAAGTAGTCCGCCGAAAAAATGAATGCGAGGTTCTTCTTTAGTACGACTTTTCTTTTTTCGTTAAAACGAGTCAGTAGAGGTATTTCGAAACCGATGAGCAGGCCGATAAAGAAAGCGATGGCTATCGTCGCAACCCAAGCAAGCTCCAGACGCGCCGCTTGAGTGATAAAAATAGTGCTCCCACCGGCCGCAATGCTGAGCATACATTCGACAAACAAAAAAAGTCGGAGCTCTTTTCCTTCTGGGAAACTTTGACTCACCAAAGCGCCCACGCCCATCGCCAACATAAAAACCGAAATCGATACGGTATAGGCTGCGATAGAATTACCGATCAAGTATGAAACGGTTGTTCCGACACTGTACTCCGCGACCATTCCACAAAAACCACTGGAGAACATTGCCGCAAAGAGCATCCACTTTTGAAAAGATTGATTCATACGAAAAGGAAAAAGGAAGTGCTACTTGCCTCGGCGAGAGCCTCGAGAACGAGCGCTGCGTCCTCGGCTCCGGACGGAACGGGCTTTTCGCGCCGAGCGGGCCTTGCGTTCGGCTCTTCGGACTTTGGCGGCTTCTTTTCTAGCTCTTACCTGCCTTACCTTTGCGTGAGAACTTTTTGCTTTTGCAACGACTTTCGGGTTCGCTCTAGGAGAAACCATCTTGAAGTTCTTAGCGCGAGAGCTTTGGATAAGCTTGGCCGTAATCAAAGCCGCGCCAACAGCTGCTAAGCCCATTTTCATGCGGTAAGAAGAACGCAAGGACTTCATCTCCCGCAAGTGACGCGCCTGTTGTTGTTTGTGAATTTTTTGATACTCCTTCCAGGAGCGTTCATATGCTTTTCGTTCCGCGAGCCACATATATCGGGCCAGTTCCGCTTCGGTCATCACGTAATAGCGCTGGCGATAGTAGTAATCATCGTAGCCTTCCGCATACTCTGGATAACCACCTTCGATTTCTATCTCTTCTTTTTCGGCGGCCGCAGAATTCGGGTCGGACTTCGCTTTCTTGTTCAAGGTCACTTGCGCAACAACCACCCGCAGGTTCTTGTCTCGGGGACTACTCGAGGCATAGGCCACGAAACTGAGATGAATTTTACCGTCTTTGCGACTCTCCTCGATCGCGACCCAGTCAACCAGGCGGTCAGCATCAATATCCACATTATTGATACCAGTACTCGGATCATTGATTTTTGCTTCAAGTTCCGAATAATCTTTGATTTTGCCCTTTTCGAGTAAGCCCATCACCGCCTCGAGGTCAAAGTTCAAAGCATGAAGCAGAAACTTGTCGCGGTTGAAGCTGTCTGTCGCGGTCGCACGACGCATTTCTTCGGGAGTCGTCTTATTGAGGTAGAAAGCAGCCTTGTACAGAGGCGATGTCTCCCCCATGACCCGTTTTGCCGAGTCAATCGCGTAACGGGCCGTCGAATCACTGCGGCGAGCAGAATTCGGATTTTGGTGGCTTTTGATCGCTTGAGTAAGTTTGTCGTATTCAAGAGCGGCTTGATACTCTCTATCTGTCACCAGGGTCACGTTTTTTATCTTGAGAGTATCGGTCATGAATCCTTCATCATAAAAATCCATGATGCCGAATCCATTGACCATCTGGCGAGCCTTCACGTTGTGACTGCCTTTCGTAGTCAAATGAATATCCGCTCGGTCTGAAGCAACAATAGTCGACCCCTTGAGCTTCTTTACCTTGAGTCGAAAATGGGTCCACTTCCCTTTTCGTTCATTCCAGTGGCCGTTTTTCTCCCAGTTATTCACGCCTCGTTCGCCTTGAGGAACCAGCGTCATGAAGTCTTCCATGCAAGTGATGGCGAAATTTTTTGGGATACAATTTTCGAGAGACTCGCATCGAAAGTTAAAGCTGCGATTTGTGTATTTACAGGTGACAGTGCGCGCAAGAGGATCCGTCTTTTTGACGGACTTTGTCCCCGCTTGCTCGTCAGAGTCGCCTCCACAAGCCAGCCCAAGGCCAAGTGTTGATGCTAGTAATAGGTTGAAACGCTTCATGCTTACCCCCATATCGGGTTCTTAGCATGAATCTT
>JAYZDF010000057.1:0-16896 GCA_036337945.1 Myxococcota bacterium | reverse complement strand
CATTTTGCACTGCCGCGTCCGACTTATAGCTTGGCGCGGGCGGCAGTGGAATCACCTGCGGCACTGGTGCTGAAGGGACACTCGGACCAGCGACCGGCGCTTGAGGAGGCACGGCAGCTTGTTTCACAAATATTCTCTTCAAAAAGCTCGCTAATTTTTGTGCCACTTGGCTAGGGACGCCCAGCACTTTTGATAAAACTGATTTGAGACCGTCGGTAAGCTTAGAAACAGCTGACTTTGCACCGCCAAATAGTTTCGAAGCAAAGGACTTTACGCCCCTCGTCGCTTTAGAAAACGCGGACTTAACGCCGCCAAATAGTTTCGAAGCAAAGGACTTTACTCCCCTCGTCGCTTTAGAAAACGCGGACTTCGCGCCGCCAAATAGTTTCGAAGCAAAGGACTTTACGCCCCTCGTCGCTTTAGAAAACGTGGACTTTGCACCGCCAAATAGTTTCGAAGCAAAGGACTTTACACCTGAAAACGCGCTCCCAAATAACGTACCCACAGAGTGACCAACATTGGCCAGGACGCCATTGCGGGAGAATAAGCTTTTCACACCATTGAAAATTCCCCCAATGCCACCCGTCAGAATGTTTTTTCCGGCTTGGAATACATTCTTGACGGTACCAAAAACCTTCTTACCCAGGTTCCATACTGGACCAAGCGCACCTTTGACTGCACCGCTGACCTTTCCAAGGAGACGAGATGCACCGCTTTTAATTGCATTACCGATTCCTGTCGAACCAACTGCACCACCAAGACTGGTCAGACCACCGAGGATATTTCCTTTCGCGAAATTTTTGACCGCGCTGACTCCGCTTTTGACTGCACCAATGGTGGTTTTCGCGATACTAACAGCTTTGCCTGCGACTCCCGAAATGACGCCGCCGCCGGGAATTGCATCGACCAAGCCCATCAGGCCGCCCTTCCAGTCTCCCTTGATGAATTTACCAATGGCTTTTACGCCACCGTAGACCGCACCAGCTATTTGGCCGACGCCAGGAATCATTTTTACGATGGGCATAACAAAATCGAGGACCTTGCCGATAGCTCTGCCAATCTTCTTGAAGAAACGTCCAACTTTCTTCCAGAAGGAAACCTTCTTGGGATACATGCTGTTCAACGTCTTCGCATTGTCTTTAAGTTTGCTAACTTCTTTGTTGTACGTCTTACTCGTTTTTTGGATTTCCGCCTTAAGCGCTACCGCTTCAGGACTGTTCTTTCCGTATAACTGTTCCGTAGCCTTGAGCTGAGCCTGCAATTGCGCGGTGTGTTCCTTTTGCTTGGCTTCAAGGCGTTTGGCACTCTTGGAATAAATACCGGCGAGCCGCTTCGTGAAAAGCTTTTTCATAAGCTTTTTGCCCAAACCATATTTCTTTCTGATCGCATCGATCTTCTTTTTCTTTTCCTTTGAAGACAGCTTCGGATTATTCATGATGCTATCGATTTGTTGAGTCGCTTCTTCAAGGTTGACGCGAGGCTTTCTAGATTTTTCGAGTTTCGCCTTCTTCTTTTCTAGTGCTTTTAACTTCTTTGCTTTTGCTTTCTCGGAGAGTTTGCAGTTCCCTTGAACCTTCGCAATTTCCTGATCGACTCCCGCAATTTGCCGGTCAATCTTAGCATTTGCTTGATCTCGCTTTTGATTATGCTCGGCACAAGCTTTTCTTTCGTCAGGAGAAAAGTTGTATTTTTCGTGCTCAGTCCGGGCACGCTCCATTTGGATATTTTGCTGGGCAACATTTGAAGGCAAACCTTGAACACCTTGAATCATACTTTGTGGATTGAGTTGCGCCGGCATAATCCCCAGTGCTCGAAATAAGGTCAGGACTAAGTTCGTATCAATCGTCTGCAACGTCGAGTGGTCTACGCCTGGTGATTGTTTTGCGACTGCAGAAGAATTTCCGTGCGAGACGTTCGCGGAATCAGAGTTCTGATGCAGTGATGCGCAAACATGTTTGTGACCTAAATTTCGGACTGCCATATCCGTGAGTGACCACAGTCGTCTACACTGTGACTATTTGAGTGTGTTTTTGGTATTTTGATGAAAGATACGCTTACTAGAGGCGCTAAGACCTCATGAGACACTGATGTCACATCATTTTATTCAGGCCTCACATTCACGAAGAATAAGACCATCAAGGCCTGTGGCCGGAGCCGCTATACGTCAATTTTGAGTCTATAGTAGAAGAGGATCTCTCGCGCGCCGATGTATGAAGCGCAGGAATCAGTAATTCAATGATGAGGCCTTCTTGAGCGAAATTCCGGCCTCATCAAAGAATCGTTGATTGGTCAATCATACAACCGCCACTCTTTACAGTGCCATTAGATTTTGAAGGCGCTTTGTTCGATATGGACATCACGCGAAGATCAGATAGACGTGAATTACACTCAGCGATACAAGTATTCCAACTCGGTATAGAGGGGTTAGAACCGAGATTGTCATTACAACAAAGCGAACAATAAACCGTGCGCGTTTGATTACTTCCCAGCGGATAACCGGCAGCACAAATAGCACCTACTCTTTTTCCAAGAATGTCCCCGCCACCATGAGTAGAGAGCGCAGGCTGAGTACTTATTTGCGAACCAGCCTTGAGACTGTCACTTGTTTCCTCAAGGCAGGCTTCTGGCTCTTGAGCACAGAGTTCAGCTTCTGTCCCACCACAAGCACCAAAAGCAAAGGTCAGAGTTGCGAGCATGAGGGTAGAGAGAGTTTTTGCAAGTGTCTTTTTCATGCCGTCGATAAGAGCAACTCGTGTGCCAGTTTCACAACGGGCCTAAAAGTGCGCAACTTCGGACACTTACAATCCACCCTGTGACATACCTGGTAAGTATTAGGCAGTTTTGTTCTGCAAGAAGGGTCAAGAATGTCGCATGGCGTATCGCCATTTGAGGTCACAAGAATCAGAAACTCGACGAATTGAAGCTAGAGTTCGACCATGCAGGAACCAAGGTTCGCGTCACAGTGTCCCTCTGCCACCATGGGTTCAATACAACGTTCGAAAATCAAAATCTGATTGATACATTCATCACGGACACAGTCAGGATTAGAATTCGCACCACAGTCCTGTATACAATCCATGAAGTCTGAGGTCTCTTTCGGACACGCTTCAATACCACACGTCACTAGTCCCGTTACAACGCATTCTCCACAGCTTGGGCCTCCAACTTGAGAACATTCAAGACCACAGCCTGAGACGGTTCCAAAGACACCGGACTTGCACTCGTCGTAACAAGGCTGGAACCCTTCGGTACAGGTTAACTGACTTTCATGCGCCTCAGAGAAAGGCTCAATCATCACTAAATAGTTGAGACACATCTCATCTAAGGTTCCATCACCCCACGTCACATCTTGTGACTCGAGTCTCACTTGATTGACTACCGGCTGATTTTCAGCGGAATTATCATAAACACAGTCTAAACGAACGGATTCTCCTGGAGCGATCGTCACTAATTCATCAGGTAAGAAGTTGTAGCTTTGTTGCCATCCGAAATCCCAATTATTGATATCAATGATGCATTGTTCGCTTCCATCAGCGTGTAACGCTGTCACTCTAATCTCTTTGCCCAACAAATGCATGTGCGGAGAAGTCGCGACAACAAGCCACGGTTCATTGGAATTATTTGTAAACGTTCGCGAATGTCTTGAATTCGGGTCGAGAGCGTCAATTTCAATCCCAAAGTGCGGAAACGGGTTCACCGTTAGCAGATACTCAGGCTTTTCTTCCGTTAGCCAAAGTCTGAGCATCGTTTGATCTGGCTTAGGCGAGGTATTCAACACATTATAATGCATTTGCATAACCAAACGGCTCCCAGCAGGAATGCGCATGGCTACTTGCGGGTCAATGTTCTGTACTTTGTTCCCTGGTGCCCAGCCCGATAGAAACTGTGGGTTTCCAATACCAATACCGCCAAAGCATTTATACCCAGGTTCATTGTCCCCCTCTTCCATTCGGGTCACCGTATCTACTGAAGCCGGGTCTACTAGATAAACGATCACATGGTGCGCTTGCTCACTCACATCAGGGACAATCTGAGAGGTTTGCAGATACGTTTCGTTTTCAAAGGTATGAGGCAATAAGAAACAACGATAGTCATCCGGTCTATCTGTTTTTGGCATGTAGCTCGCGGACGGCTTAAGCTCCATCGTTGGTGGAGGGAGGACTGTAGCAAGAGAACTGGTATTCACCGCGACATAATCTGCAATATCTCCCTCTGGGCTACCGGCTTCATGCCACGCCGAAATCATCGCAATTTCTTTGTCACTCATCCCGCGTTCATCGACGTAGTGACGACAATCTTTATTCGGAAGCCAAGGCGGCATACTTTTTGTTTCGACGGCAATCTTTATTGCAGCCGACGTTCGTTTCACCGATTCATAGTCCGCAAATGAAAAAGTACCGATACCGCCCGTGTCGTGGCATGAAAGGCATTTTGCCTCGATGAGCGGCCGAACGTCTTTGTGATAGGTTATCGGCGGAGCCTCTTCCGCTGTATTATCAATCTCTGCCGACTTTTGAGCGCCATCCTGGCAAGCAATCAAAGTAAGGAAACAGATACTTCCGATCACACTTTCTCGTTTTTTATTCATTTCTTTACTCCCAACAAACATATACCGAGAAAATCGAACGATGCTGTACATCTAAGGAATCCCGATAAAATCCTGTTGTTACGGAGTCATCATGAAGGAGGACAGTAAAAACGGTCAAGCGAGAGCCGAAAAGCAGGCGAGCTCAGCATTGAGGACTTCTGGTCAGTACAGTGAAAGTGCTTGAATTCATGAAGCAATCTGGGGGGTTCACCGCGGAAGGAGAGTTGAAGAGAAATCTGGAATTTATCTAGGCATTCGCCAATTTCTGATTGAGAACCGAAATAAGGATATTCAAGCCATAAAGAACTAAAGATATTTTAAAAAGATCCGAATGGCCTAACGTAAGATCTTGCGTGGAGCATTTATTGTTTATTTCCGCAGTGGTTACGCGAAGTAAGGCTTGATGTATGGGGCTGAAGGCCACCCACTTCGTACACGTTCAAGTTCGAAGCGCATGGAGTAAACCGTAGTGGGGCTTAGTATAAATACTAACGTGGTGTCGCGCGCGATTCGCAAGCGTTCAGGATTAGCCACCACTCGAATTGCGAAGTCGCAAGAACGTCTGTCCACTGGATTACGTATCAATTCCGCCGCCGACGATTCTGCGAACCTTGCAATATCGGAGCGTATGAATAAGCGAATTCGAGGAAACAACATTGCGCGTCGTAACATCTCCGATGGTATCTCAATGGTACAAACTGCCGAATCTGGGCTGGGCGAAATCAATGCGATTTTGCAAAAGCTAAGAGAATCAGCGGTGGCAGCGGCGAACGAGACGTATACTAGCAGCGACCGCTCAACGCTCGATAACGATGCGAAACAGTTACTTCAAGCCATGAATCAAATTGCGAGTTCCACAAGCTTCAACAAAAAGCGTTTACTCGACGGAACGACACAAGGCCTAAACATACAAGCTGGCGCTAGTTCTCGAACCAACGAGTCGGTAAGTCTGAGTTTCTCAAACATGTCGGCCTCGGCGGTGGGCCAACTCGCAACAGAGACATTCGCAATGATCAACGAGCCCGACCCAATATTAGCTGGCGAGATGGTCATCAATGGTGTCGGAATTCTGGGTACTCAAGCGTTCGCAGATGAAGTAGGTCACAACGCAATTTCCAACGAGCAATTGAGTTCAGCGTACGCAAAAGGTCAAGCCATCATTAATTCTAATATTGATGCGAGAGTAGAAATTATCCCTCCGACAGTAACCCACACATTCGTCCCTCTTCCAGTAAGTCCGCTGGGATATAATTTATCGATTAATGGTGTCACCATTTCTGTCGCTACCGATCCTCCGCCAGCAACAGTAGACGAACTGGTAAATAACCTCAACGCATTCACTGATTCAACGGGAGTAACGGCAACAGTCGTCGACTCAGGTGCTTACACGCTTACGGCTGAAGATGGCAGGAACATAAACATACGAGCAGGCGGAGCTACTTCGTATGCTCACGGTTGGGTTCCTGCCCCCGTTCTACACCAAGGCAGTCTCAAGTTCACCAGTGATAAAGCCATAAACATCGTTGGCAAAGCATTCCTTTTGGGTGCTCCAGCCTCAACCGACAATTATTCAATTCTTCCAGACACAAATTCTATTCAGAATCGAGTAGACCTCACATCTAGAGACGGCGCACGCGAATCGATCGATCGAATAGATGTCGCAATTGACCAGGTTCTTGCACAACGAGCGAAACTTGGGTCGGCAGCAAATAAGCTTGAGTCTCTCGCCAGTTCTCTCAGCACCACTAATGAGAATTTGACCGCAGCCAAGAGTAGAATCAAAGATGCCGATATTTCGTCAGAAAGTGCCAATCTGACTCGGAGCCAGATTCTTCAGCAAGCTTCGCTAGCAATGCTTTCTCAAGTCAATCAAGCGCCACGGAATTTACTCTCTTTGCTCAGTTAGAGTCCTAGCCGAAACGCTCTGTCCGCGGTGCATCCCCTTTCGTACTCACATTGAGATGCTTCGTAAAGTCGTAGTTAAGGTATAAATTTCAGTTTTCTATACAATGCGGCATATCCCCGATTCTGAGAATAGCGGTTGTAAGTACACTAGTTATCTAAAATCGCTCGTAACTTCCGTTTATCGTTTTCGAAAGTAAAAGCATTGTAAAGTTTGAATGCGTTCTTACGGTCGACCACCTTAGGATAAAGGATCCGAACAGCCTTGATCTTTTCACCTGAGAAACTGAATTTGTTCAATAACTTTGTCACCTGACTAATCCGGAAATGATGATGTGCAGCGGCGGACTTGATCACTTGAATTTTTCCACTCGCGAATGACTCTCCTTCGACTGTTGACAGTAAAGATGCGAAAGCATTCTTCCCGATTGCTTTTCTCAATTTTGGTTTTGGTTGAGCTGCTACCACTTGCGGACCAGGAGTCGGTACAAGTGTGGCCTTTTTAATTACGACCTGACTTTGACGAGTGACGGACGTTTCATTCCTCTGGACTTGAGGGGCATTCGAGTTAAATCGCCGCACATGGGATGGGGTTGCGGCCATCAACCGACTGATCTTGCGCCGGATTTTTGAAATCGATGTGTTTAGTTTAGTTCTTTGTTTCTTGGTCGTGGGAATATTTCCAAGCTTTCGTTCTAGTGCAGAAACGTCCTCGAGAAGCGAGCTGAGTCGATTGTGCAATTCCACCTTCTCACCACGGTTTTGGGCCTGAGCAGTAAATGAGAAAGAGAAGCTGAGGAGCGCAGCGAAAAGAAGCCTGGCAAGGCCTGAGTGGTAGAGCCGATTGTTAGTGGTCAAAGTATCCTCCAAAAGAGCGTTCTTTTCGCGTTTGTGTCGAAAATTATCTCAATATATGAAGACGGTTTCTGTCGACCCTTATTGGTTCACTTTACTCGCGTCTTCGCGTTTCATTTGCCTAAACCTTTCAATGCCTTGCGGCTCAAGGAGAGAAGCAATCCAATGATTCAGTCTCAGTATCTCTAAGTCTTGTTTTTGGACGTGCGAAGTTACCGCTTATTCTATCGTCGCACAAGAATCCCGGAACAATTGAAACGTCGATTCTTGAACGCGTTCAGCAATTAAAACTAGGTAATACCAGGACTCACTCAAAGCTTCGTCGTCTTTCGTAACAAGAGGAGAACGCGGCTGAGAGATACTTATCTGCCTATAAACTGAGAATTTAGGCCCAAGCCAACGGGCGAAGCACCATACGTCAGACCAAGCCATACTGCCCTTTCTTGCATCGCTAGCGTAAGCCCAAAGTCTTCACCCAGGATGTGGAACCAACCTGGGTAGAGATTAAAAACGAAAGCCAATTCTTCGTCGAACTTCGACTCGCGGTCCAAAGAGAAAGAGCTGAGATCAAAGATAGCGTTTGTTTCTACCGTGGCGGTGAATACAGGATTATCGTTCTTGGAGTAAAATGCACCCAAAGTAAGATGGATTCCGTCAGCAACTGCGTCATTTTGGCGGCCGAGCACAATCGCCCGCGGTTTCACACCCATACCAAGGGTAAATTGTTCTGAATTGCCCCATTCATAGGTGACGTTCACAGTGTTCGTCAGTTCTCCTGTAATCGCTCCAATACTCCAAGGCCCAAAAAGGTGAAGTCGTAACCAATAAAGCTGCCCCACGTTAATCAGTTCATTTGTAAAGGGGTTCAATACGGACTGAATGGTCCAATCCTTGAGGTGGAGAACGTTACGAGAGAAGCGATTGACAGCCTCTATCTCGTAAATAAGTTTACCAATCCAATCGAAGAAGAACAAATCCGCAATCGAATCAACAGAACCGTCTGCGTATTTTTCAGCTTGCACAACTTCGTTGATTAGATGCGAAGTGTAAGCAACAAGCCATGCTTGAGTTCGAGGATTCTCAGCTCCGTGGTGAATAAAGTATTCGGTAAGCTGTCGCGTGCGAAACCCGTTCCCGATAAGATGCCAAGTCCAGTTAGGGACCCATTGGCCCGTATCGAAACCGGGGTTCGGAATAAACTCGCTAAAAAAGAAACGCCCCCATCCGTATTGCTCCACCGCCGAGAATGGGTTTTTCAACGACGACCATAAAGACTGAAATCCTCGACTATAGGAAAACTCATTCAAGGTCTTCTTCCCAATCGCAGAAAAACCACCTTCAACGATCATACTCATCGGCGTGTAAAACGCATGCGCTCCTCGACCATCGGGGTTAAAATAGAAGAACTCTTTAGAAGCCTTTGGAGGTTCCTGAGCATGACTAACACTCGGTAGATACGCAATGAGAACCGCAACACAAACGAGTGAGCTCGCAACATTCAGCGAGCGAAGGGGTAAAACATCCAGGATTTTATGGCTCGTAAGCATAAGGAGCTTTCTATCGATTCGGAAGGTAATGCTATATTTCTCCACTGTCAGATAGTGGATTATTGTGAAACACAACCCCAGTTGGGTTGCTTTCGCTTGGTAGGTGCGACAAATCAATATCTTCACAGACGGGCGACAGCTCGGACAGCATCCAATGGTCAATGGGCTTCTTAGGATCGAAAACTTCTGCCGTACCGTTCACTGCAGCAAGAAATCCCTGATAATTATTCATCTTACGAGCTTCGATACGTGCGGTGTTTGCGTACGGCAAAGTAATTCTGAATTCACCACAACCCTGCGGGTCGAATTCATGTTCGGAAATAGCCAGAACTGTTCCATGCGAGGCAGGACCCATCTCTTGTTCACAGGTATTGACCGCCATATAGTGAGTCATCGCTTTGGCCAGGCTGTGCATGTTCGCCACGCCTTGGTGGGCCCATTGACCTTTTTTATATCCAGACAATATTGGAGACGTCGCCACGGGACCTCCTCGGAGGAGTAATCCTATCAACGCACGAGAGCCAGCACCGACCAAAGCCCCTTTATTATTCCAAAACATTTTCTTATAAGAAAACTCAACGTCTCGCTTCGTGTAATAGTACTGTCCACAACACATCGTGTCGCTGCAATAGAAAGTGGGAATATAAAACCGCTTCCCGAATTTACTCGGGTCCGAATGAAACTGAGCTAGGGTCGCATGGAGTACAATGGTAGCAGCTTCGAATGACAGAAATGGGTCGTCTAAGTACGTTCGAACGGGAGCTTTTCGATTACAAACAGCGCAAATCGCGCCGTAAAAATCTCCGCTATCGCAATATTTGCAAACCAGATTTCGATTGGGTGCCGATTGCGGCACCATCGGTAAGACCTTCCCAGGCATGTCTCAGGTGTAGCAATCTTAGGTAAACTACTCAAGCGGATATTAGTAGCCAACTACGGCTGCGAGCGATTATCACTTAGTCTGTCAAAAATTCCCAACTGTTCAACCTGTTACCTACAAATATCTAAAAGGATTGAGCAAAAGCTATGAAATTTGTCGCAGAACAGCGGACTAGTATTATCATTATCGTGCTGAATGTACCTACGGTCGAGTGAGATCCTCAGACATGTATTCAAAGATAGGCTCACTTGCGTTATAGGCTTCATATGTCGACAACCAATCCCTTATTCAACGATCAAGATGTGAACTTTCTGCTCTACGACATCCTGCAGGCAGAAAAGCTTTGTGAGCTGCCAGCGTTTCAAGATCACTCTCGCGAAATCTTCGACATGTATCTCGATATGGCCCGCAAATTTGCGCGCGAAGATTTATATCCCGCGTTCAAACCGATGGACGCAGATGCTCCCAAGCTGGTTGACGGCGAAGTAAAAGTCCATCCAGTCATGCACGAGTTGTATCCGAAAATGGCCGAACTCGGTTTACTTACGGCAAGTCGGCCTCCCGAAGTTGGAGGCGCGGAGCTTCCTCTAACCATTTCTAACATCGCAAATGGCTATTTGATGGCGGCCAACGCCAGTGCCTTTGGTTACCCTGGTCTGACCCTTGGTGCGGCGAGACTGATTGAAGCCTTCGGCACGGATGAGCTCAAAGAGAAATATATGGCACCGATGTATGAGGGTCGATTTACCGGAACCATGGCTCTCACCGAACCTCAAGCGGGGAGTAGCCTCTCGGATGTCGCCACGAAAGCAGTGGCCACGGAAGACGGCCATTATTTACTTAGTGGAACCAAGATTTTTCTCTCAGGGGGAGACCAAGATTTCTCAGAAAACATTGTTCACCTGACTCTTGCGCGTATTGAGGGTGCGCCCATCGGAATTAAAGGAATCAGTCTGTTCGCTGTTCCAAAGAGAAGGATATCGGAAGACGGTGTATTGGTCCGAAATGACGTCACCACCTCGGGAGTATTTCACAAAGTTGGCTGGAAAGGCCTACCGAGTATCGCACTCAGCCTCGGAGAGAAGAACGATTGTCACGGATACTTGGTAGGAGAAGCTCATCAAGGCATTCGCTATATGTTTCAGATGATGAATGAAGCGCGGCTGCTCGTTGGGATGAATGGCGTAGCGACCTCTTATGTCGCGTATCTTGAGTCGCTCAACTATGCCCGTGAGCGGCCACAAGGCCGTCCAATTCAGAGTAAAGACCCGGGACAAGCACAGATACCAATCATCGAACATGCGGACGTGCGGCGTATGCTGCTCAAACAAAAGGCTATTGTCGAAGGTGGACTGTGCCTCCTGGGAATATCCGCCCGATACGCCGACCTTGAAGTGCATTCAACCAGCGAAGAAGAACGCAAACATGCCAACCTGATGCTCGATTTACTGATTCCTGTCGCCAAGAGCTTCCCCGCAGAACGTGGCTTTGAGTCAAACGCCCTCGCCGTCCAGATTCACGGCGGCTACGGCTATACGAACGAATATCCCGTTGAAGCATGGCTTAGGGAGCAAAAACTAAACAGTATTCACGAAGGAACCACCGGAATCCACAGCCTGGACTTACTGGGTCGTAAAGTGATGATGAAAGGCGGCGCTGCGATGCGTGCCTTCCACCAGGAGGTAACGCGAGACCTCGAAACCGCTTTGGCTAATGGCGTTCCTAAAGTTTGGTGTGATGCATTGCTTCAAGCCCTCACCGTGACCGAACAACTCACTGTTCACCTTGGACAAAAGGGTCAACAAGGCGACGTTGATGCCATGCTTCTTCATAGTGCGCATTATTTAGAGCTTTTCAGTACGCTGACTATGTCTTGGATTTGGATCAAGCAAGCAAGTGCTGCCTCGAAAAAGGACGGCGATTTTTATCGGGGTAAAATGCAGGCCGCGCAGTATTGGATGAACTCAGAACTACCGCGAGTCATGCAGCTCGCCCAACTTTGTGAAAGTGGCGAGGACTCATACGCCAATATGAAAGAGTCTTGGTTCTAATCTCAATTCCATCGACGCTCAGTAGCGCGGCTATGGTCTCGGTTGAGCATATGACGCGCAGCAAACTAAGGACTCATGTGCCTGATAACTTTTTTTGGCATCCAGTTTGTTGTGAGCTTGGGGTCAGGTCCTGAGAGACAGTAGGCTCCACGAGCCCGTGGGGGGGAAGTGTACGCTGAGGACCAACCAGAGTAGTCAAATCTCGACTACCTGCACTCGTAGTTGGCGCCGCGTGCAGTGACTAGGAGGCAGGTACTCCTAGTTGCTTATGCTTTTTGGGTCGAATCTGATGACGTAGCCGCCGACCAGATAACTGCACCAAACGCAATCTTGTTTACAAAGTCTGCGAGGTTGTAAATAAGGTTGATGGTGCCTTCGCCACCAGCCTCAGCACCTACCACGTAGCCGATTGGATAAATGGCCCAGCCGACTGAAACTATGATTCGAAGCGCGTTGAAAGCCTTTTTGCTCGCTTCGGTACCTTGTTCCGCACTGATTTTGCTCGCCTCGCCAGCGAAGATTTCATAAATGATGTAAATCCAGCCCGCCATACCGACCGCAAATGCAGCCCAGTAATTCAGCGTCTTAACTTCTCCGACGTAACCGAATACGAGCATGACTATCGACGCAATCAGAAGCTTCCAAAATAGTGCCGAGCGAACTGTGGCGATAGCGGCGAGGATGAGATAAAACTCAACGATCTGTAGCGGTACCGTAAGAAGCCAATCGACATACCGAAAGACCACAGGAGAGCCGTTTGTGCTCACCCACACGTCTCTCATATAGAAATAATGCAGCGCGGCAATACCTGTAACCATGGCCGCAACAGACAGAGATGTTTTCCATTTCCCTTCTGCACGATCGCGCTCCACTGTGAAAAAATACGTCGCCGCCAGCATGGCCGCGGAGAGTAACCAAAAGGAAACTCCGACAAAATCTTTTGGATCTAACATAGCAAACCTCCTCAGTTGAAATTTTGTACTTGACACCGCCGCTAACAAGTTACCGTCGATGTTCCTTCGTTCAACCGTCCGCTGTGTGCATTGAACCTTCAGTTTAACAGATCAAGGGTTTTTTGAGATAAGAAGCGAAAAGCGATCGGACTTTGCCGAAAGTCAGCTCAGCGTTCATTCCCAACCCGGCATGTCATCGCTACATCCTAAACACGATCGATATCGCGCGTGTATGAGCAAATCCTTCGACGCAGGCTCGATTTTGCAGCTTGGCAAAAAAAGCTTTTTTTCTCTCGAAAGTGGTACTAACAGGGTTTTGGCGGTATCGACACTATCTAGATCCTCGAAACCGCGCAGCGCGGACAGTCTTATTCCGGTAGGACAAAAAGTGTTTCCACTTTTTGTACGGGAATCGTCAGCCTCGCCATAGAAGACCCTCGTAACTTCGAAGTAAGACTCGTCATGCAATAGACACAATTGCATTGGAGCGCATAACTTGCACTCAATTCGAGAGCCTTCATTTTGCCGGAACCGCGCACTAGAACAGGGTCTAGAAGCGTTCATCGAGCGCGAAATGTTACCTATCCCGTACTCATAACGATATGCGAGATCGAGATACGGAGTCCGCTCCTTATTCAATAATACTCAAGCCCTTTGATAGGATTCGTTGCCAAATGCGATAACGCTCGGGAGACATCATCTGCAGTTCATCCAAGCGACCTTCCACAACCGCTAGTGCGTAAATTCTGGCAAACTCGGCTAGATCCTCCCATTCGTTGCCGTTCCCGTATCGAGAGGTACGAATATCATCTACTCTAATGGCATGCCTCCATATTGGATTTAGGATATTGCTCTGAGGCTCTAAAATAGGTTCATCCCCTAGACGGGTGTATTGCTCGAAAGTATGTCCTAGCTCATGCAACAAGGTAGGAAGGTTAGCCGTTTGCGTGTCAATGTACGACCGACTCCCGTACGCGGCTGCGCCATTGAAGTATGAAGAATGAAAGAACTGGATACCTCTTCCAAACTTCGTGATGATCTTCAGACCACGCCAGTACACCGGCGGCACGCGCTCTAACCGATTTAAAACATCCGAGATATCAGTGTAAGTAATCGGCGGATTCAGGCTGATGTTGACTTCGAATTCGACTGCTAGCGCTTGGTTTTCCAATGAACGCAATTGAACATGATACTTATTGAACTTGTGTTCTTGATTAAATTCGTAACTACATGCCTGTCGACCGCAGTTCACTTGACTACACGTCTCACAGGTCGAATCGTAGCAAACACAGGCTCCATTATCGGAATAACTCAGCAGGCTGGCAACTCCATAACGCGGGTACTCATCCCAATCTCGAGACCTACTTGGTATTGACGAACCAAGATAGCCAAACCCAACTCCTGTCCATACAAAATCTCCGCTCTCGGGGACAGTACTCGTTCCGGCAGGAGGGGGGATTGGTCCAAGTATGGGCACCATGGTCGGATCAGGGCCCGCATCAACCAGTGGATTATCGCCTCCTGCGTCGGACATAGTGATACTGCCCGCGTCGATTATCGCCGCCCTTCCTGTATCCGGATTATCGAACGCTCCTACGTCGACTGCTATGCCACCCGCATCAGAAGAGACGAGGTTACTCTCATCAACGGGTCCTTTATTGCATGCGAAAAGGAGAGTACATCCTGCCCCCAAAAGTCTGAAGTTGTACACTAGCTTTAGTATGAGTCTCTGCACGTCGGAAATACGATAAACGAATGCAAAAGCGCTGGCTAGCCGAGTACCTCTTGGAAATGGAAACCCAACCCCATCGCTCTGGTGTGTCTTGCCTCGCTCAAATAGTCGCTGGTTATAACAGGATAGGCAGGGAGTCGTGACATGTCTTAGCTGAGGAGAACAATGGGCAATTCACAACCCAAGTACTTTCACTAACGGAGCCAAGGAACCGCTTCTCGAGCAAATCGCACCGGGGCTAAACTGATTAGCGACTGGGAGAGATTAGTTCGAGAGAAAATCTTGCGGATGCAAGGGTTAGCACGGAGGGACGTCGATGAAATCATCGACACAACTGCATCGGCTATTTATTCCTCCGAAACAAACCCTTTCCAGCGTCGCATGTATTTTATAAATGCCGGAGCCAGGCCCTGCTCTTTCAGATAATTGGCACTGACCGGGTTAGAAATAGGTTCAAACTCTGAGTCCGCCATGACCCTCATTGGATAGTCATAGTGCAGAATTGCCGCCCGACCGATTGAAACGAAATCGACCCCGGCATCTAAGATTTGTTGAACTTGCTTGCTGCTGCCTATCTTTCCAGCCACCGTCAACTTCACATCTTTCATATCGAGAGATGCCACATGTTCAAGCAAAGACCGATGTTTCTGTTCCTCTTCGTGTGGTGCCTTAAATGAATCCCATAGCGAGATATCTAAAAAATCGAAAAGCGTGGAATCAATGACTTGTTGTGCAAGCTTCAAAATCTCTTTCAGCTTCAAGCCAAACCTTTCAGGAGAAAGACGAACTCCTAATAGAAACGTATCTCCACATTGTTGACGAATGCCTTGCGCGATTTCAAATATTATTCGCACGCGATTCGCGAAAGAACCACCGTATGCATCATCGCGATGATTGTATTGCTCGCTGATGAACTGGGTGAGGATGTAGCCGTGGGCCCCGTGAATTTCTACGCCATCATAGCCAGCCTTTTTGGCTCGAACCGCAGCTCGAATGAAATCGTCCCGAAGTTCTCCCACCTCCTCTAAGCTCAAAGCTCTAGCGCCCGTCTCTTCATCATTTGACGGACACACTGGCTTTTCACCTATTAGCTCCTCTGGAGAACGCAGCCCCGCGTGATGAAGCTGCGCGACTGCAAGACTTCCTTCTGATTGAATCGCGGCAGCCAAACGTCGGTGGCCGTCAATGTGAATATCATCAAAGATACCTAACTGACCAACGAAGCCTTGCCCCACTTTTTGAACATGCGACGCACAAGTCATGGTCAATCCAAACCCGCCTTTTGCACGGAGCGTTAGCCAATGAAACTCATCGTCCGAAAGCGTTCCATCTTCGTGGCTTTGACTATTTGTCATCGGGGCAAGCATGAATCGGTTTTTCATACACAGCCCGCACGGGAACTGGAGTGCTTCGCTTCCTATGCTGGTATCTTCGGCTGGGGTCATTGCGACGGAAGATATATCACAAAACCGTACCTAGTGTTCATGCAACATGCGTCAACGCTTACTTCACTTTGAACACGAACGGATAGCCGGAAACGACCTGTGTTGCTCCAAACGGGGGGAGAAAAGTAATGCTTCGGAGCACGTCCGCGATACAAGGCGCAATCGCCGGCATTCCCTTGGTTGTGAGTTCTGTAACCCGACCATCTTTGGCAATGACCCAGCTCACTTCGATCCGTCCTTCGAGCTTTGGAGAAATCTCAAGTTGTTTTTCGTAACAAACTTGAATGTCTCTCACCCGCGAGTTCACACCTCGTTCGACTGCATCCGTTGGATAAAAACCAGCAGAGGCACCTGTGCTCGTTTTGGTTGATTGATGTGAAGATACACCTGCCGCTCGAGATGAGGGCGGCAGCGATTCGTTCGATGCGCCGGCGCAGGCGAACAACCCACACATCATAAATAAGATTACGATCGAGTTTGCTTTCATACATTTCTCCACAATCATGATTATATAAACAACGAGTCATTCGGCCAAACGATCTAACGATAAATAAAGCATCTCTCTGTCCTCGGAAAATTCCTTGTTGAACCCGGGGAGACAACAGCTGGAAAATCTCGACATGAGATCCTTCGTTCGCGCTGTCTCTTAGTGAAGCTCACTCCAAAACGTCTATTTATACTGCTTGGGGCAAGCATTTTGATAAGCATTTCTCCTTTCCTCATGTCCTTTCTCAGCTACTCAGAAGCCGATTTTGAAAGGAATATGTTTTCTGAAGGCGCCAACGGACACGGAGCCTATTTATGGTTGCTGATGTTTACAATTCTCGCCGAGGGGACTGGACTTCTGATAGTCGTCGTTCTTCAGACAATTAGTTGGCTCCGCCGCTAGAGTCTCGAACTCTAAATGACAGCAGAGTCATCGTCGAGAAATAGACGCTAAGCT
>JAYZDF010000056.1:0-29605 GCA_036337945.1 Myxococcota bacterium | reverse complement strand
TCGAATACCTTCGGGATTAAAAACATCTGAATCGAACCGATCAGATTGCAGCCATCGATATACAGGCTCTCCAAACGGTTTATCTTCCTGTAGTAAACGCTGGTTGTCGCGGAAAGCATAAATAGGTAATGAAGAGGACTTCGGTGAAATTTTGGAACGTATTTTACGAGACCAATAGTTGTACCATTCTTTTGCAAATTCAGTCTTCCATTTGGTGCCAATAGGCCTACGAGTGTACGCCCAGGGGACGTGCGACGCCTCTGGATAGCCGTTTACTATCATCTGTTTATATAGCCTCTGTTGAAACCGTAATTTGGGAGGTAAATGACTCAAGAAATTCGCCAACTCATAATCGAGATAAGGTACTCGAATCTGGCAAAAGTACCGCTCCATCGTAAATGTAGAGAACGCCCCTCTCCTTTGTCTGTTCTCCATATCCCAAACATTAGAAATAGCCGTCGTATTATCCGCATCGATATTTTCGAAAAGCTCGGAAAATTTCTCAACCCTCTGCGGCCAATATTGCTTAATAAATGACTTAGAAAAAACTTGAGACAACCGTTCGATGGGCTGAAAGTATTGAGTGTTCATCAGCTTCTCTATAAGTTGTCGCCTTGAAGCTTGGCCCATCTCGAACAAAGTGAGATGACTGCCCGTTAGCGCGTCACCACAAGCGCCCTGCAGCATTAGATTCATATGTTTACTGTACAGAGGATGCCAGATCATGCTTGTCACGCCAGTCTGGTCTCCAAAGAATTCGTCTCGCCACGTTACTCGATCAATCTGTGAGGAATAAAAACCGTAAGGTGTATTGTCGGTGTTCGCCCTAAGGTCTCGGAGTACTTCTCTGCTCTTATCAAAAAGTAACTCACGCTGAGATTCAACATGATTGAAGTTAAGCCCCAAAACGTCGGCTAACTGTCGAGCATACATTACGTCAGGCGTATGCTCATCCCCGTAGGTAAGCGCAGAAATAGGACGCTGTTCTTCCGGGATTGACAGTGCTAACGATCGACTATCCAAGCCTCCGGACAAAGTGATCGCCAAAGGGTGATTAGGCTTACGCCGTAAATTTCTGCGCACTGCCGTGGCAAGTCGTTCCTTGAACTCAAAGACTGCGTTGTCCTCATCTACTGACACCTGTCCTTCATTAAAGCTGGCTTTCCAATATCGGCGGAGCTGAATTTGCCCTCTCTGTAACCTGAGAAACGTTCCGGGGTTCAGAACTTTTATGCCATCAACCCAAGTTCGGTCCCCGTGAAGGTAAGGTCCCATGAAAAGTTCGAGTAAGCCATAACCACCTGCGAGACTTTGATGCGGTCGAGCTGTGATTACAGCTTTCAGTTCGGAGCCAAAAACGAAACGGTCGCCATCTTTTGCCCAATAAAGCAAACGACTTCCGTAGCGGTCAGAGGCGATAATTGTAAGGTCCTCGGCGACGTGATGGATCACGATATTCCAGCGCCCGTTTAGGTTTTTGAGAAAATTCTCCCCCAGATGGAGATATGCACACAATGCAAGCTCCGCATCGTCCAAGTTGGCCGCATCTACGCCAAAGCTTTGCAGTTCTTGTTCTAAAGGTTCCCGTCCTAATATTTCACCGTCGAGCATGAGCCAAACATTTTTAGATAGGTCATAAACGGGCTGAGACTCATTATCTTCAATACCCGTCAGGACATTGCCACAATGAAGATGACGCCCTTGTGCCTTTTTTTTCAGATATGAATATTCAGGGATGTCGACGATTGTAATCATCCGTCGCAAAACGCTTCTAAGCGAAGTCTCATCCGCTTTGCTATCATAAACTCCCACCAAATTCGGCATTGCTTACTCGTATAGCATCTGTTTCCTCGACTTGCTGTCAAGTCGAGGGCGCGATATCTACGTAAATAATGGAGAAACAGATTTTTGGGGCGACGGACATCGAGGTTGCACGTATCGGCCAAGGAACCTGGAACTTAGAGAAGAGCAATCTAAAACAAGTCAAAGAGGCTGTCCATCATGGGATTGATCTCGGGATGACGCATATTGATACCGCAGAAATGTACGGAAACGGAGCGGTCGAACGTGTGCTTGGTCAGGTACTGCGAGGTATACGAGAAAAAGTATTCTTGGTCTCAAAGGTGCTTCCTAAGAACGCCACCTATGAGGGCACAATTCAGGCATGTGAATCGAGCCTCCGAAGAATGGGAACAGATCATTTGGACTGCTATTTACTTCATTGGCATGAAGAGCACCCTCTTGAAGGAACGCTTCAGGCTTTCGAAAAACTTCTCTCCGACGGAAAAATCAAATCGTTTGGCGTAAGCAACTTTAGCGTTGCAGAGCTTCAAACCGCGATTGATATCGTCGGACCGAACAAGATTGCATGTAATCAAGTAGAGTATTTCTTACAAAATAGAGAAATAGAAAAAGACCTCATTCCATTTTGCCAACAGAACAAAATCGCCGTTGTTGCGTATAGCCCGTTCGGTGACAAACGCTTTCCAGGGCCTTTTTCGCGTGGTGGGCGCGCTTTGAAATTACTTGGCCAAGAACAAAACGTGTCTTCGCGTTGTGTTGCGTTACGGTTTCTGATGCAAAAAGGAGGTGTCTTTGTGATCCCTAAAGCAGCCAAACGAAAACATATTGAAGACAATGCGAAGGCGGGGCGATTCGTGCTTTCGGCGAACCAAATGGCTGAAATTGAGAAATTGTTTCCAGCCAACCTCTAAAAATTATTGGAAAGCAGTTATTTCTTTTTCGCGGGGATAACTTCAAGTCCACCCATGTATCCGCGTAAGGCTTCAGGAATCACAATGGAGCCATCCGCTTGCTGATATTGCTCCAGTACAGCAACTAAAGTGCGACCAATGGCTAAGCCTGAACCGTTGATAGTATGAACTAGTTTCGCCTTGCCCTTCTTATCTAATTTGTAGCGAATGCGCGCTCGGCGAGCCTGAAAATCCTCGAAGTTAGAGCAGCTAGAGATTTCTCGGTATTCATTTTGGCCGGGTAGCCATACCTCAATATCATAGCATTTGGCGGCATTAGCACTCATGTCGCCGGTGCAAAGAAGCATGACTCGATAATGCAAGCCGAGCTTTTGCAGGATGGTTTCCGCGTGGCGGGTAAGCTTCTCGTGCTCTTCATAGGATTTTTCGGGCTCAGTAAAACGAACGAGTTCAACTTTGTTAAACTGATGCTGACGAATAATCCCGCGCGTATCTTTTCCGGCTGAACCCGCTTCGCTTCTAAAACAAGCGGTGTACGCGCAATAGGCGTGTGGAAGCGCGCCATCATCCGGAATCAAGATTTGGTCACGGTACAAATTTGTAACCGGAACCTCGGCCGTTGGAATCAAAAAGTAATCGACGTTTTCGGAGTAAGGAACTTTGAATAGGTCCGATTCAAATTTTGGCAGTTGTCCGGTTCCTGTTAAGGAATCTCGATTAACCAAGAATGGAACGTTTACTTCGCGGTAGCCGTGCTCACGAACATGAGTATCGAGCATGAAGTTCATGAGGGCTCTCTCAAGACGTGCCAATTCATCATACTCAACGACAAAACGCGCACCCGTGAGCTTCGCTGCCGTTTCAAAATCAAGTTGTCCAAGGCTGTCCACGCCAAGGGCATGGTGGTCTTTGGGTTCGAAATCAAAGTTCGGTTTTTCACCCCAAGCACGAATTTCTTGATTATCTTCCTCCCCTTTTCCCTCGGGGACGGATTCGTGAGGGACGTTCGGAATCTCAAGCATCAAACTCTCAAGACGGGCTTCGACATCTTTCGTCTGAATTTCAAGTTCCTTGACCCGCTCTGAGATCGCTTTGGCTTCCGCTCGAGCAGCCGCCTTCTCCTCGTCGGTACCTTCCTTGAAGACAATTTTCATTTGGTTGTTGAGTGCATTACGTTTTTCCTGAGCCGCTTGAGTCTCACGAATGGCTGCCGCCCTTTCCTCAAACAATTCACGCACTCGCTGCAAAAGTCCTTGGTCGAAACCGGGTCGACGCCCTAGCTTTGCTGCAAAATCGTCTAAATTCGCACCTACAAGTCGAAAATCGAGCATGGCGGGCTTGTACCATAGGAGTTACCGGAAAAACCGGCTTTTTTTGCGCTTCATCATCGGTTCACCCGTTGATTTTGGAAGGCAATGCCGGATAATCGGGGCAATGCGGGTTTGTTTGGCATTTATCACTGCAGCGATGGCTCTTTTGGGAACCGTCTCTTGTCAGGACTACTACTTCAATACGATTCGCCTGGAGACCATTAAGGAACAGACCGTAGTGGTCCCTGCTGCAGAGCCGATCCCAGCAGATATCTTGTTTATCGTCGACAATTCCTGCTCGATGGAAGACGAGCAACAACTGCTTGGGCAAAACTTTGATGCTTTCATCCGGCAAATCGTTGGCAGCGGCGACTATCGCATCGCGATTATTTCGACAGACGTATACGCAGCTTGCGGCAACGGAGTTGTAGACGAAGTCAGCGACAACCGAGACACACCCGACGTGGTTGAGACCGGCGAGACCTGCGACGACGGGAATCTCATCAATGGCGACGGCTGCAATGAATACTGTCAAGTCGAGACAGGCCAGGCGCCACAGCCTCCATCTGGCTACACGACTGGGCAAGAACAGAATGGAACCGTGACGGCTGTCAGAAAGACAGTGTTCCCATTCACGAGAATCAGTCAGTCTGACACGAGCGTCGTTTGCACGTCTGCGGGAGTCGACCATGGCTGCTTCCGAGGACTCAACGAAATCGTTATTACATCGTCCATGGCGCCGAGCCAGCAAATCCAAGAGTTCTCAGCCAATGTCGCACTCGGCTCGTGCGGCTCTGGCACCGAATCGGGGATCAGTTCATTGGCTCTTGCTCTAGAAAGCACTCGACCAGGTCGTTGTAATGCTGGTTTTCTGCGGGATGAGGCCAATCTCGTCGTGATTTTCGTATCGGATGAAGATGATCAATTGGCCGACAGCCAAGCTATCGCTGATACCATCGAGAAAATCAGTCAGTTCAAACCACTTGAGAAAGTGAGAGTTGGCGTGATTGCGGGTCTTGACCCTCTTACGGGCGAGCCAGGAAACTGCCGAGTTGGAGGAGACACTTGCGGCTCATTCTGTTCGATGAAACCTTCAGACGGAAGCCTAACGCCCTGCAGCGCTGAGAGTGACTGTCCAAACGGAGAATTTTGCGAGATCGTTAGAACCTCAAGCATGACGGAACGGCGCTGCCAAAACCGTGACCTTCAATACTTCGATATTTCAGATAGTGGAGGCAAATGGTGTAGTTGGTGCTCTTTTTACGAGGTAGATGACTGCTGTTCTTCTCGCTCAGGTCGACGGTATATTGAGTTTGCAAGAGCGATAGAAACCAGAGTAACCCAACTCGATCCCAACATTGAGTCCACTTCATGCAGACCTGTGCAAGGCAAGCGAGTGGCCTGCTTGGTTGATTCTATTTGCCAAGAAAGCTTTAGTGACGCCCTCGAGTCTATCGCAAGAGACCTGGTCAGTACTGACCGGTATACCCTAGATCCCCCCGCCTGTAATCCTGACGGAGTCACTGTGGTCGTGGGTGGCAATAAACTGAGCTATCCCGCTGACTTCGACATAAGTGACGATGGTACGCAGCTTGTGCTGACTGGTGTGTCGCCCGGACCAGATGACGAAGTCGAAATATTCTTCGTTATCGATGGATGCTCTGAGTAAATCACTCTTCACTCTTATTCCTCGGCTGTGATAGCAGCAGTCTCGATGAGTTTCGATACAATCACTGTCGAGCATGTGCCGGTGAAAACCGGACAGGTCTCAATCATTACTCTTAATCGTCCGGACCGGCGAAACGCTATCGACCTGCAAATGATCCAAGAGCTCGGGCAGGCCCTAGAGGCACTAGAGATCAGCACCGAATCACGAGCTGTAATTCTCCAAGGCGCCGGCGATAAAGCTTTTGCAGCCGGCGCAGATATCGCGGAACTGAAGGAACGTGACTACCACGCCGCTTTACAACGAATTAATTCTGCCCTCTTTCGTCGCATTGAAGAGCACAAACTCCCTTTTGTTGCTGCCATTCACGGATATGCTCTAGGGGGAGGATGCGAAATTGCAATGGCCTGCGACATACGTGTTGCGAGCTCAGATGCAAAACTAGGACAACCAGAAGTGGGATTGGGCATCCTTCCTGGAGCCGGAGCTATTCAACGCCTTCCTCGTCTGGTCGGAATGGGACGAGCAAAAGACCTCATCTTCACTGGACGAATCATCAATGCTGAGGAGGCGGAGAAGATTGGATTGGTTGAGTATGTCGTAGAACGCGAACAGCTTTTTGAAAAAGCGTTGGAAGTCGCAACACAAATAGCGAACCAAGGTGATCTTGCTGTTCAACTTTCTAAACAAGCTCTAAATGCGGCTTGGGGTCCACCGCGGGCATTCGACACACTCGACGCCTTAGCTCAGGCAGTGTGCTTCGAATCCACAGACAAACACGACCGAATGCAAGCATTTCTCGACCGCCGCAAAGCCAAGCGTGATGCCAAACAGGGGAGTAAATGATGAGTCACAATATCCGGAGCGCGTTAGTTATAGGTGCCGGCACTATGGGTGCGGGCATTGCCGAGGTCCTAGCCAAATCCAGTATCCAAACGCATCTTTTTGATGTGAGCGATGAAGCCGTTGAGGCCGGTTTAGAGCGAATCAAAACATCTTTGGCCAAAGCCATGGCTAGCGATAAAATAACCAATGATGCCAGACTTGCTATCTTGGACCGCATTACATTGACCACCGCTCAAGAGGTAGCCAAGGACGTTGAACTTGTTATCGAAGCGGCCCCGGAAAAATTAGAGCTCAAGCAAAATATCTTTAAGGCTCTATCCGAAAATAATTCCACCGCTATCTTGGCGAGCAATACGTCGTCCCTATCAGTCACAGCCATCGCAGAATCCGCAACGAATCCCCAGCGAGTGATTGGCTTACATTTCTTCAATCCAGTTCCGATCATGCCGCTTTTGGAAATTGTAAAAACTCCATCGACCAGCAATGAAGTTATTGAACGTTGTGAAGAACTCGCTCGTGACATTGGTAAATCCGCAATCTTGGTCAATGACTCGCCAGGATTTGCATCATCTCGACTTGGGCTTGTGTTGGGCTTAGAAGCGATCAGAATGGTGGAATCAGGCGTTGCTTCCCCCGAAGATATCGACCGAGCCATGGAGCTCGGTTATCGGCACCCCATGGGTCCACTCAAGCTCACGGATTGGGTTGGATTAGACGTACGCCTTGCAATTGCTGAGCACTTAGAACGTGAAGTAGGTCCTCAATTCGCAGTTCCTCCCTTGCTGAGACAGATGGTCGAAGAAGGAAAACTCGGAAGAAAAACGAACGAAGGCTTTTATTTATGGGAAGGCAAAACGGCCAAGCCGAAGAAGTAATTATGTCACAAGAAATTAGTATCGATTCATTACTGGAAGAAATTCAAAAGTCTACCTCGGACACGACGGAATATGAACCCGTAGCATTCTTTGATGCAGACCACACCCTTTGGGCTGGTGACCTAGGTGACGTAGTTGCGCGTACCGCCATGAATCAAGGCTTACTCAAACCAGAAGCAAAAGATATCTTGGCTCAGATCCTAAATCGCAGTGGTGGGGAGTCTACTGGAGAACCCAATGCTGACGCTCTTGCGTTGATGAAGCAATATTTCCAAGACAAGGTCACTGAAAACGATATTATTAGCGCTCAGGTCGTTTGTTATGCGGGCTGGACTACAAAAGAGCTTTTCGATTTCGCGCTCGAGATTTTCGACAGAGAGTTTGAACCAAAAATTTACGAAGATATCCCGAGACTTCATGAGGCACTGCGAACTGCAGGTTTCAAGATCAAGGTCATTTCAGGATCTCCGCACTGGGTGGTAGAGGCCGCAGCAACCCGCTTAGGAATAGAGAAAGCCGATGTTGCCGGTGCACGCGCGCATGTTCAAGACGAAATCATCACAGCCGACATGCAACTGCCCGTGACCTACAAGGATGGGAAAGTCGAAGTGATGTCCCATTGGATCGGCGACAAACAAGCCTTTATCGCATTCGGTGACAGTAAGAGTGACTATCCTATGCAAGAACGGTCAAAAATTCGAGTTGCGGTGAATCCGCGACCAGGCGTCCGTCGATACGCAGCAGAAAATGATCCGAGCTCATGGCGTCTTTGGGTACCAGAAAAAACTCGAGATGGTATCGCAGTCGAACGCATAGATAGCGATCGAGTAATCACTGAGTAAGCTAAAACCGAAGCCCTAAACTTCGTTTCGGCGAAGCAGAAACGACGCCTTGCCCTAATAAATACACAGATGCGATCACTCTGAACCAATGCAACCAATTCGATAGCGTCGTAAAATTCGTATATCTGAGTCGCATCGGATTATTCACGTCTAAGTATTGTATCGGCTGACCAAGAGACTGACGAATATCAAGCATTTCCGGCTCCAACCAAAAATGCGACATACTCGCTGCGCCAGCCAGAAGTAATACAGCTATCAAAGGCAATCGGAGCGAATAACCTGAGGACAGGAATCCCACGAGTAAACAGACAAGAAGAAGCGGGCTCCCTATCAAAACAAAAAAATCAAGCGATGCGGCCATGCTTCTCACCAGCTCCGTCGCAGACTGCTCGGAGGGAAGATGCACTAGGGCACTCGGGTGCAACACGAGCAATAGAAATAACGTTGCTCCAAGCGTAACGCCTAACAGAACAATGTACACCACTCGCGCGCTTGTGGTGAAACCGGACATTTCGTGAACATTCTAGACGTAGGATCCAAATCACGCCAAAAAATGGCTAGCTTTGAGAAAAATAGGGGTTTTTAGTAGCCACCTTTAGAGCCGCCTGCCCCGCCGTCTCCGTCTGGACGTTGAACTCGGCCAGTGCCAGCCGCTGTCGCTGGTGGCGGCGTTTGATTTGGTGCCATCGTTTCATCCCGACCGGAAATCGCAAGCAAACTGTTGCGACCGAAGGTGCCCTCTTCTTTTGTGTATACCGGTTTCGGATGCTTGCCGGAGTCCATACGGATTGCATCGCAAGGGCAAGCTTCTACGCATAGACCGCAAACAACACAGCGTAATTCGTCAATGTCAAACACGACTGGATATTTTTCAATCGAATGATCTTCAGTTTCACCAGCCTCAATGTGAATACACCGAGCTGGACAAGCAGTTGCGCACATAAAGCAAGCCACGCATCGAGGTGTCCCGTCTTCACGCTGAACCAAACGGTGCATTCCGCGAAAGCGCTCTGGATATGCGGTCTTCTTTTCGGGATACTGAATCGTCTCGATGTAGTTATCCTTTGTGAAGGTATTCTTGAGAAAATGTCGAATCGTTGTTTTGAGTCCGGTTGCGATCGCTGGCAAAAACATCCGGTCGACGACACCGATTTCTCTGCTGACTCGTTCTATTTTTCTAGTTTTTGCAGACATCAAACGACTCCTTTTATGATTTAGTTGCAAGAATTACTATGGCGGTTACGAGGATATTTGCCAAGGACAGAGGCAGAAGAATTTTCCAACCGAGAGACATGACCTGATCGTAGCGGAAACGAGGCAAGCTCCATCTCGTCATCAGCTGAAACCAACAGAAGAACACAAGTTTGAAGAAAAATGCTCCCACTTGGACGGCGGTGATGAGTAGAGGAGGCAGTGAAAATACCGTTGTCATACCGGGGAGAAGTAATCCTGCATCCGTCAAATACGGCACTTGGTAACCCCCGAAGAATAGCGTTGTTACCATCGCGGAAATCAAGACGATTTCAATGTATTCCGCCATGAAGAACATTCCAAACTTCATGCCTGAATACTCTACGAAGTAGCCGATAATTTCGGACTCCCCTTCTGCAAGGTCGAAAGGCGTTCTTTTATTTTCAGCAATCGCCGCAGTAAAGAAAACAATGAGGCCAACGGGTTGTAGAAAAACGCCCCACTTCGGTAACCAGCCCCATAGCAACTCGCCCTGAGCTTCGACGATTGCACTCGGTTCTAAGGAACCGTAAATCATGATGATGCCCAATAACGAAAGTCCGAGCGTGACTTCGTAAGAAATCATTTGAGCAGATGCGCGTAAACCGCCAAGGAGTGCGAATTTGTTGCGTGAGGCGTAACCGGCTAACGTCACACCGAAAACGGCCAGTGAGCTCATCGCGAACATGTACAAAATGCCGGCATCTAGCCTTGCAATCTGAAGCTGAAACGTCTCACCCCATAATTCAAAGTCAGGGCCAATAGGGATGATTGCAAAAACAACGAGAGCAGGAAAAAGCGCGATAAAGGGAGCCATGTTGTAGAGAAGTCGATCAACCTTAAGGTGAATAGAATCTTCTTTTGTGATCAATTTAATAACGTCTGCAAGGGGATGCAGAAGACCAAACGCTCGATACTCCTTGTTACCGATTTTGATACCTGCGCGGTTGGGGCCGACGCGATCCTGAATCATGGCCGCCTGGCGTCGTTCGGCCCACGTTAAGGGCCCTGCCATAAGGAGTGGCAGAAGAAACAATAAAGCAAAAATAAGAAAAGGAAGAACCGTTGTTACAACTCCGACCATTACTGAACCACCTTGAGACTTGGTTTGTTGTGGCCATCATCTGTGAGCTGACTACGAGATACGCCCTCGCTTTGCTCGGTAGCCTCACCAATGTTAGTTCCCCACTGCCCTAGTTTGAGAGGGCTAATATTTTCGAGAAGATTGGTGCGTTCGCGAAGAGCAGCAAAAGCTGATGTCCACGACGTCACGGACCAAGCCTGAGTTTGGTCCAGCGCAGCCGCCAGCATGGTGGCAAGTTCGATGGGCGTCTTCCTGCCCCCCAAGGGCTTCAATGCTCGGTTGATTCGTTGCATACGGCCTGTAAAATTCACGAAGGTTCCATCTTGTTCCGCGTAGGATGCCATTGGTACAACCAAGCTGGCTTTACGGGCGGTGTCGTTCCAATTGGTCGCAAATACAATGAGCGTTTTCAGCTTATCGAGAGCTGAAAGCCAATCTTCATCAACATTCGCATAATCTCCACCGACCATGACTAAGTGCTCTACCGCACCAGAATGAATGGCCTTCTTAAGGGCCTCTGAACCCTCATCGTAAATCGAATACGCTTCTAGAACCAGCTCACAGCCTGCTCGGTTAGGATTTTTATCGGCAACCCGCAAAAGCTCATCTTCTTCGCCGTCGCTGCTCGCGAGAATTGCATAAGTGTCGACCTGCAGAATTTGCTCGGCCAACTCGATGAAAGATGTGGCACCTTCAGTCGTCAATTGTGCAGAAAGAGCTAGGCCGAGCTTACCGTCACTTTCTCCAACATATTGGCCTAGTTGTTCGGCAAGCGTCTGCCGAGTCAAAGCCCAATCAACAGGGTGGAACTCTCCTTCTGTATCCCGAGCGTGGGGCGCGGTAATGACGGTCTCTTCATCATGAATTTCATGATAGGTAAGCCGTCCTTCGTCACATAACCAACCCTTATTCACCCATTCGTTATCTCTTGGCTTCAAACGATAAATTCGATTGTTCTCGTGGTCGATTCGAGTGCTGCAACCTCTAGCGCAGCCGGGACAAACGCTCTCTGTATGCTGGAGAAACCAAGCTCGCTTTTTGAAGCGAAAGTCGCGGTTGGTCAGTGCGCCGACAGGGCAGATGTCAGCGACATTGCCGCTATAGGGATCATCGAGCTCCGTTCCAGGAAAGACACCGATTATCGCTCGGTCCCCTCGTTCAAATTGACCGAGCTGAGGATTGCCTGCAACCTCATCCATGAAGCGGACGCATCGCGTGCAGTTAATGCAACGCTCTTCGTCCAACATGATACTGGGCCCCAGCTCTACCGTCTTCCGCTTGACGACCTTCGTCTCGTTGAAGCGCGTACCGGACTGGTCAAACTCCATGTAGTAATTTTGAAGTTTGCATTCGCCGGCTTGGTCACAAATAGGACAATCGATCGGATGATTAATCAGCATGAATTCCATGACGGACTCACGGGCTTCTTTTACTTTCTGTGAAGTTGTATTCACGACCATGCCGTCTCGGCAGACCGCTTCACATGAAGGTAGTAGCTTCGGCGCGTTCTCGACCTCTACCAAGCACATGCGGCAGTTTGCAGCGACGCTAAGGCGAGGATGCCAGCAATAATAGGGAATATTGATCCCAGCGTCAGCCGCCGCTCGAATCACCGTTGTACCGGCCTCAACTTCAACCTCTTTTCCGTCAATTGTCAGCTTGGGCATCTATTCCGAAAATTGGCCTCAAATCAGCCTGATCGCAAGTAGATCCGTACGTTTAGACAAAAAAGGCTTGAACGGACAGTGATTTGAAGTTTAGCGGGGGCAGGTCACCGCGCCGAACGTGTCCACTCTCCTTGCAAGGTCATTTGGACATCCCGCAGAATTTCCTTTCCGCTGTTTCCGCGAATGAGCCCTTTTCCTGATAAATCCCCAACGATCTTTATAACATACGGCCCATAAGGGCCCGGCTCTAGCGGGCCGTCAATCGTGACTTTCAGGGCCAACTCGCCACCTTCTCGCCAGGCGGCTTTGGTACCCGGTAATTGACCCAGGGTAAGCTTGGATTCAACCACGTATTTACCCCAGGTAACATCATCGACCACTCGCAAAGCCACCAATTTTGCTTGAGCTTTGGAATTTGAGGCATTGATGCGGGAAAGTTCATCAAGATTCAGCGAAATCGCGAGACGAAGTGGGTCAACCGACCATTTGTCTCCTGCGCGCGCGACAGGTTTACGAGGCCACGTGGCCACCAAAACCGGCTCATCCACCGAACGCAAATTGCGATTTGCCCACTGCTGCGCATTTTCGGTCAGTGCATCTGAACCTTTATTAACGAGACGACGAGAGCGTCCACGATCGGCTCCCAAGAAATCGAAAGTGTACTTCGTCAGTGAATTATCAGGAAGCCCATCTTGCTCGAGCCACTCCCAACTCTTTACGGTCACTCGATCTTTGGAGGACCTGCCATCTTTCACCTTCAAGATGCGGCGCGTGTATGACCAGGTAATTTTGCGTGAACGGTCAAATTCCTTCACTTGGTTCAAAAACACCTCACGGAAGTCAGATGAGATCAAAAACGACCCTTCGTGGAGCAACTCCGATTTGGACGTACGAGATACTGGGCGGTCTGTTTTCCAAATGAGTGGGCCAGGCCAGTTCGATCCATAGACGGGTGCAGCGAGGGGAAGCAAAAGTACCGCTGGCAAAAAAACTTTTAGCAGAGAGAACTTCACTTCGACGTCAAAATACGTAGGGGACAAGGTAACGGCAATCATTCGGTTCAAACCCTTGAAGATTCTCTTCAGATTTATGTCGCACCTTTTCTTACCCGGATAAAATCCCTAGGCCGAAATTCCTATTCTAACGAGCGACACTGGACAGCGAAGTCTATTTCAATCACATTCTCTTACCATGGCATTGTTTCAAAAATCTTCAATACTTGTGACCGCAACTTTTATGCTCCTCAGCGGATGCAACTCAACGGATTCTGTCTACCTCAATAGCGCAGGAAGCCTACTCACTTCGATGGATATTCAAGCAAGTGAGCTGGCAATCGCTAAAGGGCTCACCATTAACCTAAGTGTCGTTGGAAGTTACGAGGATGGTTCAACAAAAGATCTAAGTAACCAAGTTGTATGGAATTCAAACAATACCGATACCATCACAATCGCCGACAATAGCGCAATCGCAACCGGAATAGGAGAAGGCGGCGCGGTAATCACCGCAACATTGAAACACATCGACACGGATACACTCAGTGACTGGAATTCAGCCATCACTGTAATCGTAGGGCCTGCCGCATGTAAGGACATCGTCGTAACACCAGACGCTCTTCAGGTTAAACAACAAGGGACAACTCAATTGGCAGCGAATTGCACTTTCAGCGATGGAAACAGCCGTGATGTCACCGGCGAAGTCACCTGGTCCGTAGATAACGATACGCTCGCTACAATCGATAACAAAGGACTCCTTACTGGCGTAAAACAAGGCACCGTAAATGTAACCGCCAGCCTTGGGCTCGGAACGGTGACGACTCCAGCAACTGTGGTATGCGGCTACCCTGGACAAAGCACCCGACTAGTTCTCGAAGGAATGATGCCAAACATCGCTTGGGCAGGAGCCTACAATCCAGATGGAGATATCAAAGAACTTAACCTTGAGACATTTCACTGCTCAGATCGATATCAGAGTTACACAACCATCAACTTCATCATTGGTACGGGTTGGTGCCCTTATTGCCCCGCCTTCATGCGAGAACTTGAACGAATTTCTACACAGCTCGAAGATGCAGGCGGTCTGCTCGTGTACGTAGAAGTTCAAGATGAGCAACGTCGACAGATCGGTAGTGACGAAGCAAACCGCATCGTGAATAAATACATACAATCCGATGTGGGATGGAGAGTCGGTGACACGGACTCTACACCTAGAAGGCTTGTCTTTTCGAATGCCGTCAATGCCTTTCCTGATGCGATCGTAGTCAGAAAAAGCGATATGAAGGTCATTGCGCATCGAAGCGTTGAACGCAAAACACCAGAATTTGTCAACATGGCTCGCAACCCAGACAACTACTAAAGGCAGCGTCTTTCCTTCCTCGCCTTTATTCAAGGCAATGAATCACCTCCCTCCTCTTAGTATCTAGTCAAATACGGACAGATGACTTTAACGAGTCGTCGCAAACGAGTCACCTAGATATTTCGGAATCAATTTGATCAAGCCAGAGAATACGCTTGGCTAACTACGATTCATTATTCAGGTGTAATCGTCCTCATCAAGTCATCGGTACATTCGTACCGGGCATCAAAATCACGTTGATTATAGTCAGGATCTAGTGAGCTTGATGGAGGATAAAAAATTGTTTCGCCGTCAACAGTCACCTTCCCAACGATAGCATTAGTTTGACGAGCTATATGATAGGAACCATTGAATGCATCAATCTCGGTATCAGCGACATACAATCGAAAGCTCTTACCTTCGGAAACAATCGTTACATCAGCATCAAGTAACCGAACCCGCTCAATCTCCGCAATAGACGTTGCAATATCAAAGGCGCCCGGCGATGAGCGTTTCTCGCCCGTGATCGGTGCGACCAAGGCTGTGAGCCGTCCTGAGTGGATATGAATCGACCGGTTGGGTTTCGTTTCACCTGGATTCAGCTCAAAAATATACACGTCGTCCAGTTCAACGTTCTGCAGGACAAGGTCGACCGATTGATGTGAATCAGGAACGATGGAGTCAATAATCGAGACCGAACCAATATTAATCTTTTTTTCTCGTAAGCCAGTGACTGTCCGAGTTGCATCGATGGTTGCGGTTCCTCGCATAAACTTTCGTCGCCCGAGACAGTCCGTCTCGTAAGGGGCACTGTTTGCTCCGCGGCTAATCGCGCAATCTGAAATCGACCACCTCATGAGACCGCTTTGACCGGGGTCACCTTGAACTTCGTCAGGTCGTAAAAGGACCCAAAGGTTCTCAAATCCGCAGTCGGAATCTGAATTCACGAGTCCTGCCAGTGCACCGACACTCATGACAGCGAGTCGTCCGAGCCCCTCACCGAGGACGTCGTACATTTCACACTCGTCAGAGCTTCCAACCATTTCTAACTCTGTGTCGCAGCTGGTAAAGCTCTGCGTAAATCGGTTCGCCTCATAGCCTGGATCCAAAAGAGCCTCACCCTTCGTGGGGACCTGGAATTCTTCGCCATCGATTATAATGGAGCCAGAGAGATGGTTCTCGAGCCCATTGCGGGCGCCATTTTGCGCCGTCAGCGTCGAGGATTCAGCGAGGACAGAAAAGGTTCGGCCTTCAGATTTCACCTTGATGTCGGCATCACCGTAAGAAACCTCACTGAAATGAGTCACAAGCGTCTTTTTCGAGCAAGCACCTGTAACGGTGTCTTTGGCAACTCGCGCCTGGATTTTCGCGGAAAGCGCTCCTGACAGGATATCGAGACGGTGTCCTCCTTCGCCCGTTGTCCACATTGCGAAATTTGTAAAGTCCCCTCTGACCTTTACATTTGCGGGCTCCCAAGAGGTCGGGACGACTGGCTCAGCTCGATCGCCGCTTGGAATTCCGTGTAAAACCTTTTCACCTGTCAAAACGACCTTTCCTTGCACTACGGTCTCAACCCCGTGGCAATCCGTTCTTATAATTGTCGGTTGTGGAAAATCAAATTCACAAGGTTGTCGTACGGTCCAGGTCCCACGTCCGCCTCTTAGCCCCTGCTCGCCTTCGATTTCAACTTCTTCCAAGACTGCTTCACTGGCGAATCCGCAGCGAGTGTCTTCATCAAGAAGATTTGCCAAATTACCAATCGTTTGAATCGCGAGTTGCGAAGCCCCTTGAGCAATCATCGGCTGAACAGTATCGATGCACTCATCAAAACCTACGGGCAGTTTCAAGTTATCCGTACAAGCAAAAGACTCTTCGTGTTTTGCTCGACTGTATTCCGGGTCGAGAGCTCGATCCCCAGACGAATTCGGTACCGTCCGAAGCGAATTCCAAACCTGAATTTCGCCAACAAGAGTGTTCTCTTCCTTTCCAACGCGTCCGTGGACAGCACTCAGGTTTGATGTAGCGACTGGAACAATAAAGTCTCTTCCACTCGCGACCACCCGTAGACTTGCGTCTTTGTAAACGACTTCCTCAATGCGAATATCATTGCTAGGAATAGAACAAACGCCTTGGTCAGCGGAAACCGCAAGCCTTGGATACAATCGACCCGAAATTTCACCAGTCTGCATCACTAAGAATTCAGGACCACTGGTTGAATCAACCTGAAATTGATTGAACTTCGCCGATAAAATCTCAAACTGAACAGCGTCTGGACCATTAGGAATCACTGGCTCCTTTGAGTCGCCTGTGAGGTACCCGTGGATAGTCTGAGTCGCAGTAACTTCCACTTCCCCGACAGCGGCCGTAACGATCCCCCGACAATCTTCAGATGAATACGGCGCTTCACGCGTAAATCGCAGCTTGCAATTTTTTACTTCGTAGCGAAGCACGCCTTGAGAACCAACTTCACCCACAAGGACTGGACTGCTTTTGACCTTTGGCGAGTCAAAACCGCAGCGAGTATCCCCCGCAATACTCTGTGCGATCACCCCAAAGTTTCGAATCGTGAGCTGGCTAACTCCTTGCGCGACCAAGCCCGGAGCACATTGTTCACAGCCCGTAAGCATGACGAGAAGAACCAGAGTAAACCCTTTTTTTTGGGAAGCATTATCGGTGTGTGAAATCCCCATATAAAGTATATAGTCTAACTCTGCGCTTTATATTTATCCTCCTGATATACGACGGGTTTTCCGGCGTACCAAGAGTACAGTCTTGATATGACATTCAGAAATTAGAGGAAATGGAGGTTCAAAGGTGGTGCTTTCGAGCTACAACAAAGGCGTCACAAAAAAGTGATCTATGGAGTCGATGGCAGTGCAACGGTCACAAAAAAACTTCGTCAAATCGCATACCGAACAAATCTCAAGTCCGACCGTACCTGAGATAAAGCTCAATCTCGTAACCGAGAATTGCGAGATGTGGACCATGAATGAGGAACAGGTCTCGGAACTTGGAATTCCATCGCCTTTTTGGGGATTCGTGTGGCCAGGCGGACACGCTTTGGCTCGGTATCTCCTCGATCATCCTCATATTACACGGGGCAAAACTGTCGTAGATATCGGAACTGGCGCAGGAATTGTTGCCATCGCGGCGGCTCTATGTGGTGCGAAGCGAGTGATTGCTAATGACATCGATGAACTGGCGCTTGTTGCAACAAAACTAAATTGCGAACTGAACAACGTAAGCATGGAAACGAATGGACAAGACTTAGTCGGTAGCGACCACAAAGGCTGGGACGTCATCTTAGCCGCTGACATGTGTTACGAGTCGGCACTAACCAAACGCATGGCAACCTGGTTACAAACGCAAACCAAAAAAGGCACAAGAGTGATTTTCGCCGACCCCAACCGAGGTTGGCTTCAAAAGTATCCCGTAGAAATTGTCGCTCAATACGAGACGCCCTGCGATATCGATTGCCGGGGAAGATATTTACAAACCACTTTTATCTATAATTTTTCCGAAATTAATTCGCCCTTATCCTCATCGTAATGCACTAGAACGTCATTTTTGGAAACAGCGTCCCACGAAAACACTTCTTGAAAGGCTGATAAGTTCAATGGCATTGCATTTTCTGCGAACCCCAAAAAGTGAGCAAGAGAACCATAGATGCTCTCTACCGTTAGTTTCTTTCGAAGTTCACGAACAGAGATTGAACCATGCAATTTTGCTAATTTTCTATCTGTTCCTTCCATCAACAAGAGGTGATGGAAATATTTAGGTATCGGCAGATCCATAATTCTTCGCAAGACAACTTGCGTAGCAGTTGAATCAATTAAGTCTCTTCCTCGAACAACATCCGTAATGCCGACTCTTGCGTCGTCTACTACAGATGAGAAGTGGTAAGAGAATGCTCCATCTCGTCGTAAAATGATTGGGTCACCAAAATGTTCTTCTGTCTCGTATACTCGTGAGCCCGCTAAATGGTCCTCAAGTGTCAGGCGAGTCTTCGGCAAGCGACAGCGGAGGCTTCCGTCTTGAATACTTTGCCCGGGGAGCCACAGATTTTCGCGACATCGATTATCATAGATAAAACTCCCGTCAGGACCTCTTTTTGCAGACGCCTTGAGACGTCCACGACTACAATTGCAGAAATAGATATACCCCTGCTGAGCCAAGTGATTTAGGCGGATTCGGTAGTCATCAAGATGCTCACTTTGGATATCAATTTTGTCTGGGGAGAGACCAAAGTCTTCGAGCATCGCAAGCATCTCGGTAAGAAACTCTGGTTTACATCGTTGACGGTCTAGATTTTCCATTCGAACCACGAACGTAGAACCCTCACGTCGCGCGTGCAGATAGCAGAGTAAACCCGAAAGAAGTGTCCCCAAGTGGGGGTGTCCCGTCGTGGATGGCGCAAAGCGAGTAGCGGTTTGAATTTCGGCCATGCAAGAAGATCATAGCCTCCATCGGGCGCTGTCGCATGGCGGAACGCCAAAAAGCGGCGAGAACGTCGCCAAAATGCATGCTTACCCTATAATTCTTGCCAAAAATTTTCAGAAATATTCGCTTAGGACCTCAAGTTGAAAGCCATATTTGTCGTTTACCTGCTGTGAGATGTTTTGTTTATCGCCTATTATTTTCAATCGACCAACTCTCAAAGTCTTGTGCGGGTTTACTCTTGGCCTGGTTATCACTGGTTGCCAACTCACTACGCCTGACTTGGCAAAAAAGGAGCCGACGCAAAACGAAGGCACCATGGAACAGACCTACGCCAGCCCTCTTCTCGAGCGGAGTCACCCAGAGCCATACCGTTTCACTTGCGGACTCAGCACAAATCAAATCGGCCCGATGGTCGCAAGTGTCACCGAGTTCGGCATTGCTCCTGCAGACTTGCAGCAAGCAGAAGCAATTCAATCCGGACTGTTAGCAGACGAGTTCAAAAACAATCTTGTTAATCTCCTTCAGCGCAGTCCAGCAAACGCTGAGTGTGTTGCGCAACAAACGAGCGACGCCCTACAGCAAGATTCAGTAGCTGCTCTCATTGAGACTGCTGCTCAATTAGCAGAAATGCCTGGACGCCAAAGTGACCTAGATTTGGATTCAACAACTGAAGAAGTACTCGCAAGACTCTGCCAAGGCCCATGCGAAACGAACGGCGAACTTCCAGAAGAACTCGCGTACACACTTGCTCCGTTGCTTAGAGCAATTGAAGCGGGCCTTTACAGCCGAGCAGAGAACGTAGCGGGTGGCACCGACTGGTGGCAGCAATATGGGGGTAATGGCCTTTTACTTTCTGAAAACGAACCTGGCTTCAATCCTTCTATTCAAGAATATCGCAAGGTCCTAAATGCAGATCGTTCAATCCAATATCAAGCCGCTGCGCAGATCGCAGAAGCGATTGAAGGAATTGACTGGATTGAGATGGCTGAAAACTTCGACCTCAACTTCTCCGCTCTCACGCCGTACGGTGAGATTCGTATTAGTGGACATCAAGACGATATCTACAACGAAAATACTCCTGCCGGACTTTTGTTGATTGATTTAGGAGGAAACGACATCCACTTTGACCAAATCGCTAGTAATCGCTCTGGCCTAAACGCAGTCAGCATTGCAATCGATGTTGATGGGAACGACCGCTACGACCTTCCCACTGGCGAAGAAACAAAGCGTATCGCGAACAACCCAAATGGTCCGACAGCATCAAAACACTTCACTCAAGGTTCAGCTCAATACGGTATCGCGATGTTGTTTGACCTTCAAGGCAACGACACCTACCGCTCGCTTCGCGCAAGTCAAGGATACGCTCATTTTGGCGTGGGCGTTTTGTACGACGGAAACGGCGACGATTACTACACTTCGGAAGCTGCTTCACAAGGTGCGGCGCAATTCGGAATTGCGTTAGCTATCGACGCAGGTGAAGGACATGACGAACGTTTTTCTTTTACCCAGTCTCAAGGTTTCGGTTACGTGAGCGCCGTTGGAATCCTAAAGGATGATGGTGGCGATGATGTATACAATTGCGACAGCGGCCTGAAAGATATCGAAGGCCGAGTTCGTTACCCATCACCTCAACTCACAGGACGAGCAAACACGAGCATGTGTCAGGGTGCTGGACTTGGATTACGAGCGAACGACAAGGCGATATCATTGTCCGGCGGACTTGGTATTCTTCACGACCAGTCAGGTGATGATAGCTACCAAGCTTCAGTATACGCTCAAGGAGCTGGATACTGGCACGGTACTGGGCTTCTTATCGACGAAGCGGGAGATGACAGTTACGATGCCCAATACTACGCGCAAGGCTCAGGTGTTCACTTCGCAAATGGTGTACTTGTTGATTTCGGTCATGGCAACGACACTGCTGGTTTCCTCTTCGAGAATCAAGGCCTCAGCATGGGCGCAGGACACGACTTCGGGGTTGGTGCTTTTATCAATGCCGGAGGAAACGACAACTACAAGGTCTCACGATATAGTGCTGGTGGAACCTCGTGCAATGGGCGCGGCTTATTCGTAGAAGGTGACGGAGAAGACACGTACCACATTGAGGACAGATACAGTCTCGGTATCGGAAACGCTGGAGAATGTAGCGAGAAGCGTAAAGGTGTGCAAACCATTGGTATCATGATTGATGCTGCAGGAGACGACCAATACATTCAAGGTTCAAACAAATGCAAAACACTGGGTAACGAGCGAGCCTGGAGCAATAGCGCTCATGACCTGAATGAAGAAATTGGACTTGGTTTCGATTTCAGTGCGGACTCAGCAACATTCGACTTCAACCAAGCTGCTCAATCTGCAGCTACCCGGTAAGCCTTCGGTTGTCACTTTTTGCGGCCGCTACGACCAAAGCACGAAGTAAAGTACGAGACGTACGATAGAAATCTAAATCATGAAGTTCGTGACAAACATGAGCAAGCTCGTGAGCCAGTACTGGTAAAAGTGCACGAGCGGCAAGCTCAGGGCGGTTCTTTTTCGCTAGTCGACGTAACGTGCGATGCTTAATGTTAAAACGAATTTCCCCAGCACAATACGCCGCAACAGGACCGAAGACGTTGCGAGACATGCCATAACCAAGCGTTGGTAGATCGCCGGGCATCAGCCGAGCAAACGCTAATAATACTTCTTCTGTCGCCAAAAAATCATTCAACGAAGCGATGATGCTTCGAATCTCGACCGGAACAAATTCGGGTGCAACTTGCTTTTGAAAAAGAGAATATTCCGCTTTTGGTCCTGATATTGTTCGGTCGATCAATCGTGATATAAAACCAGGTTTAGAAATCTCCTCGGCACGAGCAGCGGCCGGCATTTCCGTCATACCAGATAAACGCCGGAAAATATCACGTTCTAGAGAATCATCCGCCCGAAATATCTTACCTTTTCGCTGGTCCTTAAGACTCGGACGATATGGAAGCGCTCGAAATTTACCTCTCTCTCTAAATGTGACCAGCTCTTCGAAGGAATACCTCTCTTGGCCGCCCCAAATACGAAAAAGCGGCGAACGAATCACGGCGGAAGTAAATAAGTCGTCCGAACCAACCAATAATCCTTCCGGGGTGGTCGTTCTTAATCCGCGGCGAATTGCGTCCAGCAGAATAACTCTAGGGTATGCGCCCATGCGAGCTTCATAGGATCGAACAATTCGGTACGAAGCCTCGAAAGCCAGGCGCCGCAGCTCACCTCGAAAACGTTGGTAGGCATCGTTTTCTACAAATGCGTTTCGGCTCGCAACAAGATCTAGTCCTTCAGCATGGACTGCACCAAAGACTCCGCGGATCCACGGCTGACCCGTCGGGCGTTTTATTGTTATTTCACCAACGTAGAGGCCTTTTTGATAAGCGCGAAAAACAGCTTCTCGTTTTGTTGGATCAATTGCAGCAACACCTACGGGGCCCCTCACTGCCGATGCTGCTATGAGCTCTCGTTCTGCATGGCCTAAGTCGGCAGCCTGTAAATGTGACTTGACGTACTCACTCAAACTTTTTCCAAGTTTGCGATTGTTGACGGTAGTAGCAACGCCTGAATAAGCGGCGTGAGTCTCCAACACCGCAACAACTTGAGTCACGCGGTCCTCCGGCGCACGAGCGGGGTCAAATATAATTGTAACTCTGCTACCAATCTGTTTTCGTTTAGAGTTTTCTGTCGTTTCAATGGAAACGCCGCCTCCAACATCAGGCTTAAATATAATATTAATAGAAGCGTCTCTACCTGGACGGCTGGCCAGAACTTCTACTTGTCGAACCCCCAAGGCTGGGTCAAATATGGACGCAAAGCCAATACCAAATCGACCAATCGCGTCCTGCCCCCGCCTCGTTGAGGCGCCCAAGGTTGTGAGCGCAATGATTGCTTCATCGTCAAAACCTGTTCCATTATCAGAAAAACAAACCTGTGTTCCCGTGACTGCAATCTCTATTTTTGCATCATCAACTCCGCGGGTACTATCAAGTGCATTCGCGTATAATTCGCGAAAAGCGAGAAACGGGTCCTCAAACTGATTCGCTGCTAAAACACGAAGTATTCGATCCGGATCTGCGCGATACAAAGGCTTTGTTTCATGAGCTTCGGCAATGAATGATTTAGGAGAAAGAGCGTCCTTGGTTGGATGCTCTACGTTTATCAGTTCAAACTCTCCCGTTAGATCGTCTGGACGGGCATCTTTTTCGCTAGACTCTGCCTTACTCATGAAACTTTTTTGCCCTCAAGATACTTTTCTGCTCGATTGAGTAAATCCCACTCGACCTGTCTGGGATCAGTTTCTTTCGACAAATGAGGGTCTGTGGCCAGTAGGATGTCTAAAAGAATCCGTGCTCGATCTTCATCAATAGATGCAACCTCAATTAAGTCGCGGACGGTAGGATGGTTGCGGTTGAGAAGTACTTTTCGATCACGCATGAGAAGCACTCGGCCGTCATGTGGTTCTCCCACTGTCGACACCAAATCAACGAACCCAATCTGCAACAGATCGAGCTGAAGCCTAACTCCCGAACGAATAATCGATTCGCCTGTAAGTTCGCGATAGTGCGCGAGTTTTGAAGAGGCAGAGAGTGACTTCTGGCCTGCGGATCTGACAGACCAAGTTCGAGCAATAAAGAAGTCGATGGGATGTAGCAATGCTCTATGAACAATATCCCATCGACGTTGGGCGGTAGCCCCCGCTGTTAGAGGAGTACCAATCTCCTCTTGCACCCAGGTGATAGGAGCTCGTCGACGTCGATAAGAACGGTAAAGGACGCCAAAACCAGCGGTTCCAGAAAGAACAGCAATTATCGCGGCTAAAATGGTCAATACCTGATTTCTCTTCGTTGCTTTCGAGGGGGGTCGTATCATAGCGGCGTTAACCGATGCATTGCGCGACTCTCGTATGCTCTCCGCGGGAATGTGAACCTCAAGAGACTCTTCAATATCTACGATTTCGTGCTTTTTCTTGTGCAGTTTAACTTGAGCAGTCGGTTCTTCACCAAAACGTCGGCTCTGCGAATCAAATGTATACCAGAGCATTGCTACTGCGAAAATGCTGCACGCAATCGCGGCTACTCTCACAAACGTTGCACCCTTGTTAGGTCGTGATGATGGCAAAATGCGTCTTGCAAGCGCAGCTTCGCCGCGGCTCCATACCTGAGGTTCGACCTCGACTCCGTCATCCTGACCGTCCACCTCAATACAAGGTATTTTTTGTTTCTCTAGAAAATCTTCGAGATCTCGATATAGGAGTAGTACGGGTACGCCCCGATCAACAAATCCACCAATTTCTTCTTTCGTTCGAGGCACGCGGGAAATAGGTAAGCGTCCATCTTTGCGTATGACTTGAACAAGCGATTCAAGAGATACTAAATTTCCATCTGCAGTTTCTAAAACAGGAGCTTGCTTTATGCTCTGTAGCGGAGCTTCGTTCTCGGGGTCGAGTAGTTGACCCCGAAGCCACTCAAGAGCTGCACGGTCCGTCAGCGAAAGCTCACGTTCAATCGACTTCCCTTTTGTCCGGAGTTCCGTCACGTTATCCGCAAGCTGCTTCGCTACCTGCTCTGTCAGTGCTGGTAATTGGCTTTGAGCTTCACGAAGTAAGGTTTCAAATTCATTATCCCGACGGACAGCATTCCTGGATAAGGTCGGAGAAAGTCGCGAAGAATCTAAGACGTACGATATGGAAGGACCAAGAATTGGAGCTCCGGACTCAAGAACAATACTTCCTCCCATTAAAAGTCGAATTGGTTCGGATTGAATACCAAGCTCACCAGAACAAACAGGGGAATTAAAGCGTAAGGAATAATTCGTTGGTAAACCAATATCTCGATTAACGTTTATGCCGTTGACGTAGAGGGGTATAGATAGCGAACCACACTGCGTACTCACCAGTTGTGTGGTTCGAGTAGCTAGATCTTCCGCAACCTCTCTTTCGCAACGTTTGTATACACGGACGACCGTTCCTCGGGCCCTTGGGGCGATCTCTCGGATTGCCCCTGACCCATCCGACGAAAATGTTATTCGTCGAGCAAAGTGGCCGTCGCAGGTCTCAACGACCATTCGAACTATTCCAAGTGCATAGGGAGAAAGCTTTCCGATTCCGAAGCGACCTCTGTGAATGTCCTTATTTTTATCGGAAAATCCGATCGTGAGATAGGCTTCGATATCACTGCTGCTCATGCCTCGCCCATCATCAGTGACCGAAAGCCGAAGCAATTGACGATCACCATCGTAGGCAACATCGACGGTAATTTTTTGCGCACCGGCGTCGGCCGCATTTTGAATGAGTTCCCGGACGCAGAGAAGAGGCTCGGGAAATTGTTCTGTTAGCGCTTCAAGAAGGCCAGAAATATCTACGGAAAATTTCTGCCCGCTAACGATTTCCGACACATTTTTATAATAGAGGATTCACTCAATTTGAGCAAAAGTAATCTCATTACAGCGAGAATAAAGAAGCCGAACAGAACAGATAAAGAGCAATAATATCATATCCTTACTGGACACATCTTTATTGTTTCGGCGGGTAACGGCGGTCACGTAGCGGACCGCGATAAAGGAGTGAGCCAGTCTAAGCGCGCTCTCGTTTCGCAGGCAATCGCGTACGTGAGTGGTCCAAACACGATATACCAAAAGATAAAATCAAGCCATTGAAAGGAGCTAAACGTCATAGCCATGGCAGCTCCGAGACCGCCAGCTTCAAAGCCAAGACAATACGAACGAAACCAGGCTTGCTCCGCAAAGTCCTTTAATTTTTTCCGGGCGCGGCGGAAACAAAAGATCGACCAAAAATATCCGCCTATATAAAAGAACGAACCGATAATGCCGTACTCTGATAAAATTTGCAGCCATGAATTGTGCGTCATGAGTCCAGGTCGGCCACTGTAGGCACCGGTGAGCTGCGGCAATCGAACAGCAGAGTAGTGCGTGTATTGTTGAGGCCCAACACCTACAACCGGATTCTCTTTGAAGACATCCACAGCAAGGGCCCACAACAATTGACGTTCCCGCTTTGATTCTTCTACCTTGGGCTTCGAAAATCCACTTCCTTTCGGCTCAATAATAGTGGCCATACGAGCCATAAATTCTGGAGGTGCTACGGCAATAAAAATAGCAACGGCAACGAGCGCGAGCGCGTACGCCTTTGCTTTTTTACCTGTGTGCATCAGCCAGTATCCCATTTGTCCAATAAAAGCACACATTGCTCCGCGCGAGCCACAAGCCAATATACCAAGTACATAACCTGCAGCCGCGACATAACCCATTCGACGTAGATTCGCGGTCCTTTCGTTCATCAACATTGAGAAAGAGATCGGAGCAACCATGACAATGATTGCTCCTAAGAAGTTTGCTTCACCTCCTTGCCCACCGACATCGTCGATTCGACCTCCATAGGTCACCCACTTACGTGCCGCGGAAGCGGACAAGTGCCATACACCGAACATCCAAGCCCAAGTGAACAGCATGAAATGGCGGTCATTCCTTACAGCAAAGAGGATTCCAATGACCGGAATAAAGAGAAGGATACAAGTTTGCACTTTTACTTGCGCCGATCCCGGACGGTGAACAGAAAGTTGAGCACCAACGATGGTCATCAAGGTGAAGCCTACAAACATCCAGAAACCAGAGTTCTTCAACGTTGCGATAATTGGGTGAGACGGCTTAGGCATATCTCCCATTTCATCGTTGCCCTGCTCCTCTGCGTCCTCGATGGCTTTGACGGCTGCATCAACGGCTAAATGTTCATTCACGTTCCGTTCAAGTGCAGAATTTATTATTGTTTCTAGATCAGGAGATACCCTTTGCTTTAGTACGCTTCGCCACTGAGATTCGGATGCATCATGAAGCGTAGCCACCGCATCCTGGGCTTTGGACGTGAGCTCCTGACGAACCTCACGAAAAAGTGCGGTCGCCGTTTTCTCAGCAAAGCCGCGAACAACGGACGGCACTCGTTCTCGAATTGAAGCCAGAACGGGGTTTTCAACCTGGGCCACAAACTGCCTTTCGCTATCATATTCGGGCAATCGTCTCACGACCGAAGTAAAAACGGCTTGCTCAAGGGTCGGTCCGAACTCATCCAAACATCGAGTTATTGCATTCTTAGATACATCTAGAATTTCCTGTGAAGACCATTTCGAGAGGCTAGAGCCGTAGCGTAATGATAATACCGCAGCAATCGCCCAAAAAGCGGCCTGATACGGAGCCTCAGGCATGAAAAACTCGCGCATCGGAATGCAGTAATAGACGTAGCCAGCGGTCATCGCCGCATAAATCGCCTCGCGAAGAGACTTCACCATCATCACGAGAACTCCGAGGAGAAAGATGACAGACCACATGATATCGTCATTGTGACCAATCTCGAGTGCGATTGCCAGCCTTTGACCTACTTTCGGGCTTGCTCGATCTGTACGTTCAAGCTAATTCGCAGCCGTCATGAACAAAAAATCCGGCGCAGACTTATCCCGAATAACCCCAAGATCGACCAGCTACGCTGATTGGTATCAGGACATTGTCCGAGAGGGTGGGCTGGCAGAAGTTGCCGGGATCGTCAAAGGATGCATGGTCATCAAACCAAACGGCTACGCAATTTGGGAAAATATTCAACGCGAGCTCGACCGGCAATTCAAAGCGACTGGGCACGTCAATGCATACTTTCCAATGCTGATTCCAGAATCCTTTATCAAGAAAGAAGCTGAGCACGTCGAGGGGTTCTCGCCAGAACTTGCCGTAGTCACAGTAGCAGGTGGCGAACAGCTAGAAGAACCGTACGTGATTCGACCAACCTCAGAAACAGTCATTGGTCATTTCTACAGTCAGTGGATTCAATCTTGGCGCGACCTTCCCTTGCTCATCAACCAATGGGCAAACGTAATGCGATGGGAGTTGCGAACCCGAATGTTCCTACGTACCAGTGAATTTTTATGGCAAGAAGGTCACACCGCTCATGCAACGCACGACGAGGCGCAAGAAGAAGTTCTCCGAATCCTAAATCTATATGGTGACTTCGCGGAAGAATGGATGGCAATGCCCGTTATTCGCGGCAAGAAATCCGAGACAGAAAAGTTTGCGGGTGCTGATGCCAGTTACACTATTGAAGCCATGATGCAGGACGGCAAAGCGCTGCAGGCCGGGACATCTCACGACTTAGGACAAAATTTCGGTAAAGCTTTCGACGTAAAGTTCCAAAATAAAGACGGAGATTTGGAGTACGTCTGGCAAACTTCTTGGGGAGTGTCCACTCGTCTTATAGGAGGACTTGTGATGACACACTCGGATGATGATGGCCTAATCATCCCACCGAAACTTGCACCTCAACACGCCATTATCGTACCGTTTTACCGCAAAAATGAAGAGGAAAACAATGCTGTCAAAGCGGCTTGTGAAAAGCTGGAGCAAGACCTAAATGCAAATGGAGTCATTGCTAAATTCGACGGAAGAGACGGCCGGCCGGGCGCGAAATTTTATGAAAATGAGCGAAAAGGGGTCTGTATGAGGATAGGCATTGGACCTCGCGATCTGAAGAACGAAGTTGTGGAGTACAAACGTCGCGACCAAGAAAATAAACAATCCGTCTCAATGAATGGTTTCGTTGATTTCGCTAAAGCAGAACTGGCTTCTATGCAAAGCTCTCTCTTCGAAGCTGCCAAGAAGCGACGCGAAGAGAACACGCTACACCTTGATAGCTATGATGAATTTGTTGAACTTATGAAATCAGATGAGAATAAGTTCGTACTTGCACACTGGGATGGAACAAAGGAGACCGAGGCCAAAGTTAAGCAAGATTGTGGCGCAACAATTCGATGTATTCCGCTTGCAGGGCAAGGCTTTGATGACGGCGAAGGAGTTTGCTTGGTCACTGGCAACCCTTCCCAACAGCGCGTTGTTTGGGCAAAAGCCTACTAAGGTCACACTGATGGAAATGAAGACTCCCTCAGACTCAAAAGTCGAAATGACACAAATCGTCTTGCCGGCCCACACCAATCGGTTTGGTACAGTTTTCGGAGGAACAATCATGTCCTGGATCGATATCTGTGCTGCTGTATCCGCGATGCGACATGCTGGGAACTTAGCAGTGACCGCTTCTATGGATGAGTTACATTTCTTGAGCGGCGCGAAACTAGGAAACGTCGTAACTCTAAGGTCACAAGTCAATTTTGCCGGTAGGACATCGATGGAGATCGGAGTTCGAGTAGATAGTGAAGATCCCGTGAGCGGAATAAAGCAGCACACTGCTAGCGCATACCTGACATTCGTAGCTGTAAATGAAAAAGGCGAACGCCAGAAAGTTCCTCCGCTACAACCCCAAAGCGAACTCGAAGAGCAGAGGCAGCAGCGCGCCAATGAGCGTCGAACACAACGCCTGAATAAAAAGAACGATATTCTTCAGAAAGAATCACAAGAACGTAATAATTCCTGACACATAGATAATTTTATTTCGTCGACGTTACTACCGTAGTTTCCCGTAAACTTTGGAGTTTCGAAATCATGGTTATCTGCGTCGTGGCACAAATATTCTCGACCTGATATACCCGCGACAATGCTGAAGAAAGTCCTGGTAGCGAACCGAGGAGAGATTGCAGTTCGC
>JAYZDF010000055.1:0-9192 GCA_036337945.1 Myxococcota bacterium | reverse complement strand
TGTTGAAGAAACCATGAAACGACTGGGCATCGAAGGATCTACTCACCCTCCTCGGATTCTGCTTTTGTACGGTTCATTACGGGAACGAAGCTTTAGTCGATTACTTGCCGAAGAAGCACAGCGAGTGCTTCAACATTTTGGTGCGGAAACCGCCATCTACCGCCCTCACGACCTCCCAGTCTTCGACCGGAAATCCTACGATCATCCTGAAGTCCAAAAGCTTCGAGAACTATCGCTTTGGTCTGAGGGACATGTCTGGGTGAGTCCTGAGCAACATGGGAGCATGACGGGCGTATTCAAAAATCAAATTGACTGGATTCCTCTGTCAGATGGTGCAGTTCGACCAAGCCAAGGACGGACTTTGGCAGTCATGGAGGTTTCCGGCGGCTCTCAATCTTTCAACGCAGTCAACCAACTTCGAATTCTAGGACGATGGATGCGGATGGTGACTATTCCGAATCAATCCTCGGTCGCAAAGGCCTGGCAGGAGTTTGATGATGATGGCCGGATGAAACCTTCAAGCTTTCGAGATCGCGTCGTAGATGTCATGGAAGAGCTGTTTCGGTTTACTTTGCTGATCCGAGACCGAACGGGTTACCTCACCGAACGCTACAGCGAACAAAAACAACTACGCAAACAAGGCGAGCTCACGAAAGGCCTGGGTGTCGACTAAACCTAAGTATATGTTATCAATGAATAAATTTTAGCCGTAGTCGTCCTGGCATCCTGGTTCGGATACTCGTAAGCTCTTTGCCGTGCGTAGATGGACCTTACTCCTCGCAGTTTCACTATTCTCCATGACCGCCCAGGCATCGGTACCGGTCGTTGCAGTCTTCGACATTCAAAATGAGGCACAACTAGAGCCCTCGGATATTAGGCAACTCACGAATTATTTAGAAGCAGAACTGACCGCAAGCCGAAAATACAGTGTTGTACCGACGGCAGAACTCAAGAAAGCACTGCAAGAAAAGAAAGCAGAGTCTCTGGACGCTTGCTATGATGAATCGTGTCAAATTGAGATCGGCAAAGAGGTCGCAGCAGAAAAGACACTCGCCACGAGCATCAGTAAAATTGGTGCGTCCTGCTTGGTCACTATGCAACTTTACGATCTCAAACGTGGAGCGAGTGAAGCTGCCGCGACTCAAAGAGGTCGTTGCGGTATTGATGCTATCTTTGCGTCCCTAGAGAAGGCTGTTGCAAAACTTACCGGCAGCAGAAAACCCAAACTAGCCATTGAGCGTCCCAAAATGCAGGCCGACGAAAACTTCGGAGACACTCGGTCCGAATGGGACGTCAAGGCATCGGGGAATAAAGTTGTCACCTACTTTCGATCAAGACCTGAGGGGGCCGTGGTCCTGCTCAACGGACGCCTGCTCTGTCAAAAGACACCTTGCAGCAAAAGCCTACCGCCGGGGCGTTATACGGTATCAATGCAGCGTGAGAATTATCGACCGTCGGTCAAAGAAGTCCTAGTTTCGGGAGGGAAACGGAATGAGCTCGCATGGATACTCGAGCCAAACTTCGGTCTGCTTGAGGTCAAAAGTACGCCGTCGCGAATCGACGTCAAAATTAATGGTAAAAGCGCAGGTCGCACCCCGCTGCGTAAACTTATGCTTCCGCCTGGTCGACACACCGTTGCGATCGACGACCCATGTTACCTTCGTCAAGGGAAGAAATTTAGCCTTAGCGCAGGTCAAAGCAAGAAGATGAAGTTCGATTTGATCCCAAGAGAGGGAGCCATCGACATCCGCGTCAATGACCCCGAAGGTAATGTCTTAGAAGCCAAGGTATATGGTGGCGGTCAATTGATAGGCCAATCTCCGGGTACATTCAAGGTGCCCATATGTACCCGAAAGCTTGAAATACGAGCTCAAGACTACCGAAAAAAACGTATAAATATAGACGTCAAAGAAAAGCAAATTACGACCCTCAGCGCGCAACTCATTCCCTCAAAGGGCGCGAGAAGAGCGCGCTATCTGCGGGAAAAAAGAGAACGCAAGGCAGCAAAGGAAAAAGCTCGACAAAAAGCAAAACTGGACAAAGCTCGAGCGGCTCGCAAAAGAGCGGCCGCGAAAAAACAGGCGGAACTTGATGCTCTTATGTTCACTGTTGCAATACAGGGTGTAGTAGGTACGTCGTTTTGCTCCAGTCGCGACGAGGTTTGTGCGGGTGCGCCGGCTTATAGCAATAGCTCGGAACCCCCGTTTGGATTCGGTGGATTGGTGTATCTGCGGTTTCCGCCAAGATCAGATGACCAAATCACAATAGGCTCGGGAGTGATGGTCAACTCAGGTGCCGGAAAAGAAGATTTTCCGGTGGTGGATATCCCACTCACTTTTGGCTTTCGGTTTTTGAGTGATGGTTATTACGTGGAGCCAGAACTTGGATATGTTTTCCGAACCTTCACACCAGAGTCAGTGAGCCGTACAGTTATGCCGGATTCATCATCGATGTCGACATCAACAGGGCAAACAAGTCTTGGAAACATTGAGGGGCATTGTTTTGCCTCTGGGTTGTCATTCAGCTTTTCTGACGGACTTGAGTTGGGAGCAGGAGCCTCATACTACGCCTGCGCTGATCCAATGCCATCGAGCTTTTTGTTGAGGAGCTGGTTAGGTATCGTTCTCGATATCTAAGTTCTGCATCTTATTCGAGTGCATTTTGCACATCGAGCGATTGCTTGAGTAAAGATGAACCCAGGTGTGGCATTCATACCTCACCTAAGCTGCCGAAAATGTTGTCACAATATGCTTTGAGGCCACACTCATTTCTTACCGAGTTGAAGCTGTCGAAAGACAGCATGGCTCGAAAGGAAAAGACTGATGACAACGAATGTATGCTCCCCCTCTTCTTCCGTCGTAAGCTCGACGCCTAACTATACACCCGCGGAAAGGACCGAACCCAATATGTGTGTCGAGCCGCCAAAGCAGTGTACGGACGGGCTTGACCTAAATGTGGACTCACAAAGGCAAGCGCAAACGACAGTTGGCCAGACCTCGAGCACCAGCGCCCCGACCGAAGCAGAACGTTCCGCTCGACCCGCAGGAACAGTTCGTGCGGGCGACCTCGCTCGCGATAGCCAAACCAATACCAGCACCGTTGGTTGGGCAGCGAACGATAGGCGACCGGGCTATCTACATGGCTCAAGAACCTCAAGTACCAGTGAAGAATACGTTTCAGCCGGCGGCGGCTTACGGCACGTCAATCAGCCCGATTTACAGGCGGACGTCATTAGTGGCAACGGACAACTCGGCGTTTATGATGGACGCATTGGGGCTCGTGGTGACGCACAGCTCGTGAGTGTTTCGACGAAAACGGACTCTCCGCTCAACGTCGACGCCGGTGTATTACGCGCTAATGGTGCCATTGAGGCTGGCGAGGATGGCTTCACGGTTGGTGGCTCTGCCAGCATCATCGAGGGGGGTGTTACCTTAGGAGATGCAACCCCCGACGCATCGGATAGTTCGGACACCTCAGTTCGCTTGGGCGCAGGTGCGGGACTTGGCTTATCTGCCCGCGGTCACTGGGCAGATTCAGACAACGACGGCGTGCCAGAAAGTGGTTTTGGCTTCGACATTGGGCCTGTCTCTATGGATGTGCGCTCAGAAAGCCTAGGACAGGTAAGCAACTATCTCGCCGACTCCTATTCAGAACTTGCTGGACATGGTCCAAGCCAAAATCGCGGCGGACATTATACGAACGCCGATGCTTATCAGCAGCGTCTCGACAATATGGCCTGGTATAAACCCTGGACCTGGTCAGACTAGCAAACCATTTTCATCCAAACCAACTCTGCACGCTTCAGAATGCTTCCTCAGCGCTTCATTCAAATTCTTATTCATTCCCAGCTTAGATCATAAAAATAGACCTACGAGTCCATATGGCACTCTTACGCGCCCTGCTGACTAGGGAGAGCATTAGGACAAGTCTGTATCTAAGGTAAAAGATTGTTTCCAGCAATCAAGGGGCGTGACCAGGATGTGACTTAGTAGGCAACCTGAAGCTGTATACGCATCACGGTATTGCCATCTTGGAATTTTTGATTTCCCCAATATTGATGAATATCGCCCTGGATTTTCATCGCATGCTCCGCAAAATAATGATTCAATGATAGGCCGAATTCGGACTGCTCAAGCAATGAAGAGCCCGTCGTTTCGGGAATAATTTGTCCATATCGAGTGGCCAGCTCGGTTTTAGACGACACAAGAAAGCCACCTTGAACGTAGAAACCCAAGCCATCTCTCACAGCTTCGACCGGCATCCCTGCACCAGGATTTCTCGTTCCTTTTCGCCAGAAAAATGCACTCTCTAAACTGAGCGCTGAATAACGGAAACTCAAATCGGCGGTCACGTTTTGGGTGTCGGTGGTACCGCCGTCAGAAGGAGCTGGGCCAAGAATACCTCTATTCCCCTTCCCTTGCTCTACGAAACCATAACCCAAGCCGAGACTAAGCTTTGGTTCAGACTCTCTACGCAGAGCACCTTCAGAATAATCGGAGAACAACCCCAAAGGTAGGTACTCAATTCGGCCCAGGTACATCATTCCAAAATCCCCGGCCGTATGTGAAGAGTGTCCTTCTCCCATATATATGCCCGCCCAGTATCTAAGTATATCGAGTCCAAAAAGATTTTTCGATTGAACGTTTATTCCGAGGTCTCGATCAAGATTGAATTCAACATTGACCAAACTACGTTCCACCATCTGTAAGTCTCCGGACGAAACGACCCGTTGTTTGCTGTATGGAACCTTAAACTGCCCAACTTGAATTGTCGCATCCCGATGATGGTCAAACACAAAGTACCAATCGAGGAGCGGGGATCTAGTGAGTCCCTGCCCCACTTCTAAACCAATATCTTTCGGGGAAACAGCGAGCTCAAATTTATATTTATTATGCTGCCCAAAGACATTCCCAGAAAAAAGCAATCGCGCTCGTCGAATCTCAAACGCCTGCGTCCACTCGTCAGACTTATCCAAGGAATAAAGCATTTGCGCGCGGAGCCTGGTAAGAAGCGAAAAATCTCCATCTGCGCTTTCAACGATAAGGCCTTGGCCCGGCTTATATCGAACACTCTCAACCGGCCGCTCGTTCATGGGGAATTCGGCGGTGAGAAACATTGCACCGAGAGAAAATAAGAACGTTGAGTACATGCAGACCCCACGACGAGCGAGAAACGAGGACTTGCGCGTCGAGTCTGCAGATGTACTACAAGCTACGATTTTTTTGAATACTTTCTGCTGTTTTCATTGACGCTTTCGATAAATCTCGCCGTTGCCCGCTTTCAATACGGGTACATCTGGTGAGATTCTATCTAAAAGCTCATACGGAGAGCAATCGAAGGGTCTAAGCTCAATCCGGCATTCACTGCGGTCCGCGTATCACTGCTTTTCGAAGAGTCCGCGACAGAAATATAGTCGTGAGTGGTCACCGTGTAATTCGCTGAAACTATATCTAGACCAATTCGCAGAGCAATAGTTTCCGTCAGGGAGGTCTCAACGGTCAGACCGCTAAGAACACCTAGTCTGTAAGACGTACTCTGCACGAGCTGAGAGTAATTCGCGGTACCGGCCGCTGTGAGCCCCTGACTCAGGCTTGATGTTCCAGTACTTCCGCGAAGGACGGTATCATTCTGATCAACTTGTGAATAAGCTCCGTTGACTAAAACATAGCCACCTATTCTAACTTTGTCGCGAGGATTGAAAATCCAATGCGGTCCCACGGAAACAACCGCAGAAACCATGGAGTCAATGTTTGGAGTAGTAGCAGTCGTATTCGACGTGTCGGAGTCGTCGAACGTTCCAAAATTAGCACTGAGCAAACCCATAACCGATAGTTGAGATCCAATTTTCCGTTCTACGGCCAAGCCAACGCCGGGGCTACAGCTTGGCAACAGAAAACCGCTGCCTGCCGGTGCGCAGACTTGGTTACCTAGTGTTATGCCCGCACCCACCGACCACATTTTATCCGGTTGGCTCTCTTTGGCTGAAGGCGCCTCGCCCGCCGAGGCAACACTGGGTATTTGTGCCCCGACTGCAAATATTAGGCCCGTAAGCGCGATAACAGCAGAAAAGCTTCGGTAGGTCTTGTTGATTCTAGGTGTCGTTTGTTGAGTGATATCTGTCTTTTTATAGATCTTCATAGTGTATAGTTCCCATATTCAAGTTCGACTCGATTACGAGTCGAAGGAAGAAATTTGTAGCATTGAGTGTCGCCTAAACAGGAACTGTTACAACTTCGAGATTATAAAAGAGCTGTGAAGATTCACGCCTCACGACAAAGAGCAAACGCTGAGCGTTAGATGAACCTGTCGCTATTCCTTGGGACTTAGTCCGTGCTTCTACAGCGAACATCAATCTCGCTATTTCCGGTTTGCAATACACAAACCCCACCGGGAAGCACCGAAGAGCAGTCGACGCTTTGCAATTTTCCACCGACGCAAACTTTGGCGACATTACCCTCACAAGTGGCCGAAATGCCGCTACAATCACGTTGACTGCTCGGCACGGAACACATTGGAGTGAGCGCGCTGTCTCGAAGATTGTCTTGAAATAGCTGACAAGTAGAATACGAGGAATCCATTGTGCGGCAATCAATCACCGCTTCCGCACCTCGATCGCAAGTCACAACCTTATCACCTCGACATTCGCTTCGCGTACAACCGGTGAATTCTCGGCCACAGCCCGCCACGTTGGAATTTTCTTCACCTGACCCCGTAAGACACGCAAAGCCCTCATAAGCGCAATCTTCGAGGTAATAAGCAATTCCTCTATAGCAAGATGCGCGCACGGAGCCACTGCAAATGTAGTTTGCGTCAGAATCATCTTCGCCACTAGTGTCTTCACTCGCGCAAGTGTCGTACCCGCAAGCCGGTCTGCCTTCGCTGTTGAGGAAACATTGTCGGCTCCGGGTTCTATTCGCGCAATCATATAAGCCCTGAAGAACGCCGTTTTTGCAACGGGTCGTAACGGCCCCGTAACAAGCCACTTCCTCGCAGCTTGATATGCCACAACGAGCTTGTCCTCGATCGTTGACGATGCAATTTTGATTGGTGCCCGCGCGGTCATAACGTGAGGGCTGGTTCGCACAATCATGACGCACCTCATTCTCTGGGTCTCCGTGTACGGCCACCGTTCCCTCACAGCGACCGTCACTGGCAAAGCCACCTTCTTCCTCAAACAAGTCATCCGGGTCACCAGCCACCGTTCCTTCAGAATCTTGAGATTCAGGCTGGGGCCAGCCGCAATCAGGCAATTCACCGCAAGAAGCAGATTTTACGCGCGCGATACAGTCGAGCACTTGAGCCGGGTCACCGTGCTCTCGAGCGTAGGCGACAATATAGGTGCCTTGATTCGCACACCGAGAGAGATTTAGGTCCCGCTGATTCAAGCAAGCTGATTTTTTAGCACAGTATTCGAGTATGTCTTGCATATTGCCAGAAGTGCCCGGCGTTTGATTATTGTTACTACCGCTGTTACTACCGTTGCCCGAAGTGGTAGAGGTTCCTGTCGTACCGCTGCCGCCGCGACGCCCTCCTCGTCCCGTTTGTACTCTCTCTGTTTCGCAGGCAATGAGCCCGAGAGCCAATAGGACTCCACCGCATTTTATCCAGGTTTGACCTAACTTTCGCTTCACTGTCTGCAAGCTTGACACGGAAATCAAAGAGTTCGCAAGTCGTGTACCAACTCCAGTAAAGCTTAGTTAATCCAGAGGCTTATGAAATATTTTGCATCCCGCTGCCGGCGAACACCCTATAGATAATTCACGACCAAGCAGATTATTGTCTTGATGCTGAAAACGACCACCGTAATTTGGAGACTTTTATGAATCGATTTACTTCAAAACTGACCACCCTGCTTTGCGGAGTGTTAGCTTTTTCTTTTCTCAATGCATGCGCAATCATTCGACCTGGAGAGGTGGGAGTGAAACAATTTCTTGGAAAGCTTGACGAAACTGTTCATGAGTCTGGCGCGGTATTTCTCAATCCTTTGACGACCCACGTGGTCAGGGTGCCTATTCAAACGAGAAATATTGAAGTCAACCTGAGTCTCCCCTCGAAAGAAGGCCTCAATGTGAATTCAGTCATTTCAATCTTGTACCGGATCGAACAAGACAAAGCCCGAAGCTTGATTGAAAATGTGGGACTCAACTACGAGAATGTACTGATTCTGAGTGTCTTCAGGTCAGCCGCTGCAGATGTCTGTGCGCAGTTTTTCGCGAAAGACATGCACTCAGGAAACCGAGCCGCGATCGAAGAGAAGATCAAAAACAGCATGGATAAAGTTCTCCAAGTACACGGGTTTAATATCGAAGCTGTTTTGATGAAAAGTATAAAACTTCCACCCGGGCTGTATCGAGCAATTGAAGACAAACTCAAAGCAGAACAAGAGGCGCAACGGATGCAATTCGTTCTGCAAAAAGAGCGGCAAGAAGCCGAAAGAAAAAAAGTCGAAGCCGCAGGTATTAGAGATGCCCACCTGATTCTTGCCGAAGGTATGAATGCGAATGTGATCAAGTGGAGAAGTTTAGAAGTCTTCAAGAACCTTGCAAACTCGCCCAACAGCAAGCTCATCATCACAGATGGGAAAGCGCCTCTGCTTATCAACCCCGATAAAGAAGAATAATCTTCCCGTCCTCGGTCTAGTCTTTAGCTCGCAATCCGGTCGATATTGTTCGCCAAAAAATGTCCTACATTTTGCACCGCCGCATCCGACTGATAGCTTGGCGCGGTCGGCAGTGGAATCACCTGCGGCACTGGTGCAGAAGGGACACTCGGACTAGCGACGGGCGCTTGAGGAGACACGGCAGCTTGTTTCACAAATATTCTCTTCAAAAAGCTCGCTAATTTTTGTGCCACTTGGCTAGGGACGCCCAGCACTTTTGATAAGACTGACTTGAGACCGTCAGTAACCTTAGAAACAGCTGACTTTGCGCCGCCAAATAGTTTCGAAGCAAAGGACCTTACACCCCTCGTCGCTTTAGAAAACGCGGACTTCGCACCACCAAATAGTTTCGAAGCAAAGGACTTTACACCCCTCGTCGCTTTAGAGAATACGGACTTCGCGCCGCCCACAATGTTAGACACAAAGTTGGCACCTCTTTTGAACAAGCTGTTTACACCTGAAAACGCACTCCCAAACAACTTCCCAACGGATTGACCAACATTGGCCAAGATGCCGCTGCCTGAGAATAGACT
>JAYZDF010000054.1:0-8786 GCA_036337945.1 Myxococcota bacterium | reverse complement strand
GAGGGATTTTCTGAGAGAAATCGACAAGCTCGTTGTCCAGAAACGGTACTCGAGATTCGAGGCCATGTGACATACTCAGTTTATCTTCGACGAGCAAGAGGCCGTGCAAAAACGTCTTCGCCTCAAAATAAAGTGACTTATTCACATACTCTTCTGGGCGTTCAGGTTTTGTCGCGTTTTGGGGAAAGACATTCCTGAAAACATCAATCGTTCTCGTGTTCTTAATATCTTGCCAAATGTCTTTTTTGAAAAGAAGAGGCATAAAACGATTGGGAATTAGTCGATGCCAATATTTATAATATTTGTCGATATAGTCATCAAAGTTGTCGTTCACAACCGCGCGATAATATCGCCAAGGATAGCCAGCGAATAACTCGTCACCGCCCGCGCCGGACAAGACGACTTTGCAAAACTTGCTCGCCAAACGAGAAACGTAATAATTGGGATAGCACTGCCCCACTCTTGGGTCTTCTAGATGCCAAATCAATCGATTCATACATCTTTCCAGGTCACCCGCTTTGAGAACGACTTCGTAATGCTCAGTTTTACAAAAATACGACAGAGCTTCGGCCTTTGAGCGTTCGTCAATACCTTGCTCAATACCGGACACCGAGGTCATATCAAAACCGCAGGTAAAGCTGTTCAGATAAGGGAGATCTTCTGCGGCAATCGCGGTGATCGTTCCGGAGTCCATGCCCCCGCTAAGATAGGTTCCCACCTCGACATCAGATACCAGCTGACGCTTGACCGCCTCATAAACCAAACGCTGTAATTCTTCTTGGTACTCTTCTTCAGAGGCTGGATTAGCCGGCTCTTCAAAGTTAAAATCCCAGTACTGCTTGCGATTGATCTCGGTGCCGTCGCCAGAGATAAGCATGTAATGTCCAGCAGGAAGCATATAAACGTCTTGAAATAGACAGCCATCAGAGAAGATGTTTTGAAATGTAAAGTACTCAAGCAAATGCTTGTGACTCATTGCTGGTGAATATTTGGGATGCTTTAGAAAAGCCTTTATCTCAGACGCAAATAAGAAAGTATCACCTACGCCCGTGTAATAAAGAGGCTTAATGCCGTAGCGGTCCCGCGCCAAAAACATCTGGTTTTTGATCTTGTCCCAAATTGCGAAAGCGAACATCCCGTTGAAGCGAGATAGGCAGTTGACACCCCATTGCTCGTAGCTATGCAGGACTACTTCAGTATCGGAACTGGTTCGGAAGCGGTGACCCAATTGTTTCAACTCTTGGCGAAGCTCCCTGAAATTATAAACCTCGCCGTTATAAGCAATAATTAGATTTTTGGATTCGTGAACCATGGGTTGATTCGCCGCTTCACTTAAATCGATAATTGCGAGTCGCCGATGACCCAAGCCTACTGAACGGTCAATGTATTGTCCTTCTCCGTCTGGTCCACGATGAAAAAGCGTATTCGTCATCTCTTTCAAAATTTCTGAAGAAACAGGTTCTCCATCCATATTGATCATGCCGACGAGACCGCACATCGCCTAACCTACTGAGGTCCAAATTTTATCAAAGAATCAACAACACGCTGTTGGTCCTCTTCAGATAAGGAAGGAAACAAAGGAAGAGCTAAAGATATTTGCTCTGCTAGTACTGAGTTTGGAAAGTCCTGCACCTGAATTTGATACTTATCTTTATAGTACGTCTGGGTGACTGGCGCGTGAGTCCCTTGTCTCGTTGCGATTCCGGAGTCTTCTAAAGCCGACATGAGCTTATTTCGTTCAGCGCCAAGTGCCTCCGCTTTTTCATACGCGGCTTCGTCTAATTTAAAGTGACAAACATAGGCCTGATAACCGTGTTCATATCCCGCTGGAGTTTTCGGAGTAGTTATCCAAGGAATCTCTTTGAGAGCTTCATCGTAAAACTGGGCTTGTCTTCGACGCTCGCTCAAAATCCAAGGGAAACGAGACATTTGAATTTCGCCCACTGCGCCTTGGATATCAGTCATACGGTAGTTGTATCCAAGATATTTATATTCGGGCAGGAGGAAACCTTGTTTACTCGTGTGTCGATCTAAGTCGGTACGTGAAGCGCCGTGATCACGTAACGCTCGTACGACTCGGTCTAATTCGGAATCTTGAGTTGTGACCATTCCGCCTTCGCCCGTGGTAATCGACTTTCTCGGATGAAAACTAAAACATCCGAATTCACCGAAGGTGCCGGCGTGTTTCCCGTTATACCAAGCTCCTGCTGCACAGGCTGCATCTTCGACCATCCAGAGCTTATGTTCTCGGCAAAGCTTCAGGAGCGGCTCCATATCTGCACACAGACCAAAAAGGTGGACGGGTATCATGCCGACTGTTTTTTCGTTGATGAGTTCTGCCGCCTTTTTGGGGTCGATATTAAAGGTCTGCAAATCAACGTCGCAAAAAACAGGTTTGGCGCCCATATACTCCACGACGTTGGCTGTGGAGACCCAAGTAAACGCTGGAACAATCACCTCTTGTCCCGGCTTGAGATCCAAAGCGGCGACTGAAAGATGAAGCGCGGTTGTGCATGAAGTGCTCGCGGCGCTAAATTGAGACTTGGTGTATTTCGAAAAAGCGTCTTCGAAATTTTTGACGTAAGGTCCCTGAACTACCCATCCGGTTTCCAGCGGCTTTTGAACCGCTTCCATTTCTTCGGGACCCAAATAAGGCTTACTGATCGGAATCTTTTTCATACGTCGTAGGCCTTAGTTCCCGGTTGTTGGTTGCGCCATCGAATGAGTCGACGAATTCCTTCTTCTAAATCGCAGCCCGCCGAAAATGCCAAATCTTGGGATGCTTTTTCGGTTGTACCAATGCGATTCGTCACGAAGGTTTGTCCGGCCGGTTCGTACTGAATCTGCAATTCGGATTTCGTGACATCCAAAATTTTCTGCGCAAGCGTTTTGATATCCGTGCCAATGCCGCTTCCCACATTATAAAACTCGTCCTGAGTCTCGGCTTTCATCGCGCAGATGTTTGCTCGTGCGGTATCTTCGACAGAAATAAAGTCATAGGTTTGAGATCCGTCTCCGTAAACGACCGGAGGTTTTCCTTGGTCTAAGCGATCGAGAATTTTCATGATTACGCTCGTGTAGGTGCCTTTGTAATCTTGTCGCGGACCAAAAACATTCATATAGCGAAGTCCCACGTAGTTGAGCCCGAAACGATGATGATACGCACGAGCCATGTGCTCACCAGCAATCTTCGTCGCTCCGTAGAATGTTTGATTGTTATAGGGATGCTCTTCGCTCATCGGCGTTTCGAGAGCGTCTCCGTAAACAGAGGCGGACGAAGAATAAACCAACCTCTCGATGTTATTTCGAACACAGGCTTCAAGAACGTTAAACGTTCCTTCAATATTCACCTTAAATGCAGAACGCGGGTAATCATAGCAGTGCAGCAACCAAAGGGCGGCGAGAAGAAAGACGCCGTCAGACTCTTTCAATTTAGCTTCGATAAGATCAGGATACGTAATGTCCCCTTCAAAAATCTCTACTCGAGGGTCTTTCGCGGCCTCCGTAATGTTGGAGCTCGTCCCACGTGTGAAGTTATCGAAGACGATGATCTTTTTGACGGGTTCGTCGAGCAACTGGTCTACAATATGAGAACCGATGAACCCTGCGCCACCAATGACTGTGATTGTTTTTCCGGATAAGTCCATTAGAGGTTCCTATAACTCAGAAGAATGATTTTGGCTCGTCTCGTGGGTCTCAGCCCGTCTTTTTCAACCCTTCAGGTTGAGTGTTATCCCCTTGCCCTGCTTACGAATTTCATTCGAACTGATTTTCTTTTCGCTATCAACAACAATTCGAGTGTACCCTGTATGTTCACCCACTCGGATATTGGTTACAAAACCCTTCGATTTCGGAAGTTTGATCGGTCCGTCTTGGCCCGCTACATCGATCACAAAACGCTCCGGTTTAGACAATCGGTAGGAACGCAAAACTGTCGCATCCTTTGTAAGCCCAAATGCGAGTTCAACTTGATTTGACGCGGCTTTTGGCAGCGCTGATGCGAGTTGTTTCGTGATCTGTTTCAGCGGCTTCGCGGGGACTGCTTTTGGTGTTGTCAGAGTTGTTTGCTTCAGTTTCCGCATCTCAACTGGCGCTGGTTTAGGGGCGTTGACCGGAGGAAGCGCAACTGCAGACCGCACCAATGGCTTTTTGCTCACCTGCTTCGCCGACTCTTCTTTCTTGGGCGCCTTTTTGCTTACCTTCTTAGTTATGCCAATCACGGCTGCTTCTTTCGCCATGAGGTTTTGATGGGTGTCCTGAGGTATTTGTGCTTGTTTTGCGAGTTCGACGGCCGACAGTTCTCGCTTAGGTTTTGAACTGTTCAGGCTAATTGAAAGAGCAAAAACAAAAGCAACCAAGCCACCGATAACAAGACCACTGACCAGAGCCTTATTTTTGCTTGGTCCAGCGGCTAAAAGCCCCTCTAGGTCGAATCCCCATCGGTCCGCGATTTGGCGTACGTCAGGACGCTTCGGGGCGTATCCGCGGTTTTTCTTGCGAAGAGGCGTTTTTCGGATTCGAACGACGTCTGTACTTTCTCGGCGTTGGTCGCGCACCTCACTTACATAGGCATCCAATTCAGGCTCAGGCGGGAGGCTCACGGATAACTCGGACGCGGTAAGCGCTGGTACTTCATAGGCTTCGCGAACCTGCCGTTTGCCATTGATGACACTGTATTCAAGACTTCGATTCGGCTTTGTTGAAAAATCAGGAAACAGAGACTGGGTATCGCAAATCATTGAAGCCGAAACGTCCTTTCCGCGAGGTTCGGTGATTTCTGAGGCAAAAGTCGCAGAAGAGCGGATGATTTCATCGACTTCATCGGTAAGGCCGGTAAATGTCGCGCCAAAACCAACGGCTGTGCCTCGGCCGGTCGAACGATTATAGAGAACCTCTGCTTCAGGAATGTACAGCCTGCCATAGTTGGGCAGACTCAATTCAAGAGAAAATTTGGCGCCAGGTTCAGCCCTTTTGTCAGAACGAACAAAGATACCTTTGGATGACAGGTTCTCAGCCTTGACCGTGGCGTAAGGCGCGCCATACGCAGGCCCGACTCTCACGGTGTGCTCGAAGGGGATCCGCGGCGATTTCCTCCGGTCTTCGGAGTCCGTGAACATTTCCGGGCTAAGGCTAGTATCGAAGTTGATGGTGTCTGTATCTACGGTCATTCTCTGTCCTCAATCTTTTCAACAGACTACTTTTGATCACATGTGATCATGAGTAAGTTGATGTAGGACAAGAAAACACTCAAATGGAAAGACCGTCCAGTTTTTGACCAAAAAATTCAAAATTGACTACATTTACTTAGGTTGCCTACCTCTGATGACATGATTTTCTGAGCAGAAATAGTCACTTATAGTAAAATTGACTCTGGAATCAGTTTGACTCGACGCAGCATAAGTTTCAAAGATGTCACATGGTAGCAAAGTTAGTTCCCCCAGTAGAAAACACACTCACGCCGGGCGGTGGCTTCCTTCTTGATGAGGCCGCAAGCACCCCCATTTTCACCGCAGAGAGATTTACCGATGATCAACGGGCTTTTTATAAGGCCGTCATCGATTTCATGAACAATACGGTCATCCCGCAGCACAAGGAAATCGAAGCCAAGACCGAAGGCGTCATGCAGAAGCTCTTGGTGCAAGCTGGAGAAGTCGGTCTTCACATGATTGATATTCCCGAACGTTTCGGTGGACTGGAACTCGATAAGACCACTTCTTGTTTGGTCTCCGAGGCCTCTGCCCAGCAGGGTAGCTTCAGTGTTGCGGTCGGCGCGCACAACGGAATCGGTATGTTGCCGCTGGTCTTTTACGGAAACGAAGAGCTCAAACAAGAGTGGCTGCCGAAGTTCGCTACAGCAGAGGTCATTGGTGCATATGCGCTGACCGAGACCGGCTCCGGTTCTGATGCGCTAGGCGCGAAAACAACCGCCGTTCTTAGTGAGGACGGAAAAGAGTACATCATCAATGGTTCGAAGATGTGGATCACCAACGCAGGCATCGCTGATGTCTTCACCATTTTCGCTAAAATCGACGGTAAGAAATTCACGGGCTTTTTGGTTCCTGCGAACACACCTGGTCTCAGCATCGGTGCCGAAGAGCACAAAATGGGAATTCGCGGCTCTTCAACCTGCGCCCTCGCGTTTGACGACATGCGCGTACCCGTCGAATACATGCTTGGAGAGGAAGGGCGCGGACATAAGATCGCGTTCAACATCTTGAACATCGGGCGTCTGCGGTTGGGTGTTGCGGTTATGGGCGGCGCAAAAAAGACGCTCGATATCGCCACGCAGTACGCAAAAGAAAGAAAGCAGTTTGGAACAGAACTCGCTGGTTTCCGCGCGATTCAGCAGAAGCTCGCTCGGATGGCGGTACGAATCTACACCTCAGAATCAATGAGCTATCGGACAACGGGCTTAGTCGACGAGGCTATGGCGAGCGTTCCAAAAGATGACCCAGGTCGAGCAGCTCATTTGGTGAAGGTCCTCGAAGATTACAATATCGAGTCTTCTATTATGAAAGTTGCCGGTTCCGAGATGCTCGATTTTGTAACCGACGAAGCGGTGCAAATTCACGGTGGCTACGGTTATAGCGAAGAGTACGCGGTAGAATGCGCCTATAGAGATAGTCGTATCAATCGAATCTTCGAGGGGACTAACGAGATCAACCGAATGCTCATTCCGGGCACGATCTTGAAGCGCGCTATGAAGGGTGAACTCAACGTATTGCCTGTTGCTCAAGAAGTTCAGGAGAGTTTGACCAAAGCACAATCGCCCATTCCAACTCTCGGAGATGGACCACTTGCTCAAGAGGTCCGATTAGCCGAACTGGTTCGAAAAACGACAGTTGCAACGATGGCGACGGCGGCGATGAAGCTGATGACAGAACTCGAGAGAGAACAAGAGACGCTGATCATGCTCGCAGATATGTGCATCGACACCTACGCGATTGACTCAGTGATTCGGCGAGCAATTCAGGCGCAAACAGACGCTTCGGAAAAAGACGCAAAACTTCATGCCGCGATGGCGCAAGTCGCTGCTCATGAGATCTACGAACGTGCCATTAGTCGAGCTCGACGAATTGTCATTGAACTTTTCCCAGACAAAGACCAATACGCACGCATCATGGAGCTCAACCGCCTTGAGCTGCACGAAACCCTACCGCTTATGCCGCTACGCCGTAAAATCGCCGAAGCCGTCATTGAAGCGGACGGTTACCCGTTGACTTACTAAGTCCACTCCCCTTCTTCTTTCGCCATCGTGACAGACAACGATTGGCTCTTCGTTCAGTGCATCCTCATTTTCGTGATGATGGGTGTACTCTTTTTCGCGAAACAAAAATCACGCAAAGACGGACTTCCTAGGTTTATTAAAAAGCATTCGCGACGGAAGAGGTATATTCGATACACACCTAAAGATTCACTCCAGAGTGAATCTTCGCAAACATCTGTTGAAACTGAAGAAAAAGAAAAAACTTCTTCGAAGAGTGAAGAAATCTAAAACGCGGAGTAGCGTTTGACAGCCACAGAGGGAGGCCGTTTCGCGGGAGGCGGTGCCTTTGGTAAAGCTTCAACCGTTGCCTCAGGCTGCGAAGGCTCTTTCGCCTCAGGCAAAGTCTTCACCTTAACTTCGCTGGCCTTGAGTTCAGCTTTCAACTCTTGCTGACGGGCCTGCCGTTGCGTCTCGACTTCTTGTCGAGCCTGTTCGAATTCTTCTGGGTTCGCCGCAACTTGCTTCGCCGCCTGACTAAACCCATCTCTCAGAACGTCCAAAACATTCAGAGCCTGTTGGAACTTCTCAGCATCGCGCTCCGCGTTGGCTTCGACCACAGTTGTGATCACAAAATCATAAAGTTGATCTAGGTTTTCGGCGAGTTCTCCTCCGAGTGAGCGGTCGAGGGTACTTCTGAGTTCAATGACGATATCCAACAGTTTTCGCACGGCTTCGGCGCGGACTGCATCTTGCGATGGATCGCAGTTCTTAATGGCGGTTCGAGCCCGAACAACCGCTGTGTTGAACAGCAGAACTAAGATTTCCGAAGGACTAGATGCCTCGACTTGCCTACGTTTGTAGTGCGATAACTGGTAGCTCACATTAGACTATTCGCCCATTCGGGCGAGATCTTGCGCAAACAGCCCATAAAAAACAAAGATATCCGTGTTTTTTGGGTAATTACCCTAAAACCTTCTTTTCTCGGCGAATATCCGTCTCACGCAAACGTTGTCACGCAGCGAAGCTGCTTTATTCGCTATTGGACTTCGTCTGCGCAACCATGGTCGCAAGTTGGCTCGCCATGGCTTCGCCCTGAGTCTTGAGCCGACCTAAGGATGCGTCTAAAGCTACATATTTTTTCCTCGCGCGGGCCTTCGCCAAATCGAGCATTCGTTTTCGCTCGTCAATTCGGCGCTGAAGCGCCTCAATTTGGCTTTCAAGAGCATCGTCACGGGCTGAAATTGCTCCATTTTCCTCATCCATGAGGTTTCCTGCAATCGCTGCAAAATTAGAGGCAGCACCCTGGACAATTGATAATGCACCTACATTTCCAGTTGCAGTGCCCGTGTACTTTACGAGTAGCCCGGATAAGTCGCCGCTCGCGATGCTCAAGGTCGCACCTAATCCTGTTGCGGTTTGACCGCCTACCGAGCCCTCGATATCGACACCCAAAACCTCTGTGGGTGTATTTCCAATTTGAGTTGTTCCCGCAGCGGCTGCCAGACTGGAAAAGACACTAAATTTCATGTCGGCGCCGTACTCTTTGGTGTGAATCTTAAGGACACCAGACTCATCAGCT
>JAYZDF010000053.1:0-54993 GCA_036337945.1 Myxococcota bacterium | reverse complement strand
GGAGCGTAGGCCTTCGCTCCACTTCAGTCCCGCTCGGATAGCGTTGCCTACCAAAAAGCGCAAAGATGAAACGTTATGGGTCGATTGAGAGCTTATGAGCACCCGTACACCCGCTTCTGACAAGATGGCGGCGTTGTCCCCTCTCATGTTCCGGCTTTCGAAAGAAGCTGGAAGATTCTCAATCGGGTTCAAAATCACAGGAACTTTCGCTTTCGCGAGCTGACTTTTCACGAGCCAAGCCTCAGCGCCCCCTAAAATGACGAGCTGTAGGCGTTGTTCGCGGGCAAAATTAAGCATTGCCAGAATATCCGAGGCCCGATGAACAGAAACGACGAGTGGTTCCTTCCCTGAAGTCACTTTCAACACAGCTTCCAAGTCTAATCGACTTGTCACCAAATGGCGCAGGGTGTTTTTCTCGAAGTTCTTTCGGTTTTGACTGTACAGCCTTGCGTCGTCGAACGTTTCGCGGAGATGCTGGATAGCTGAAGCTCTGGAGCCTCCTACCGCTCTTGCGCCACCTTCGCCAAAACGCATCCAAAGTCCTGTGTCATCTGAGATGGTGTCCATCCAGGAGTCGTTTCTTCCATCGAATAAATTCAGCCAGACGCCTTGTCCCGAAATCAGGCCACCACTCAGAGCTGACAATGCACTCGTTACTCCATGCCGGCGCGCTACCCCGATTGCCGCCGAACGCGGATTCACACCATCGGCGGCTCGAACTGAAGCTCGAATAGGGTCTTTACGCGAAGGTGAGGAATCAACCGTTCCTGCAACTTGAGAGACCTCTCTTAGTCCTAATTGTGTCGCACTGTCGATGAATCCTGGCGTAATCCATTTGCCAGTACAATCGACAAGTTTCGCCTCTTTCGGGATAACTACGTTTTTCCCGATAGCGGAGATCTTCCCGTTTTTCAGGAGCAAGGTTCCATCCTTAATTGGTGCGCTTGAGACCGGATAGATCTGAGCATTGGTGAACGCAACAACACCACTCTCAGCCAAAACCTGAGGTGCGTCCGTGAAGTATAGCCCAAATAGAGCAAGCGTAAATATTGATTTTCTCATGGGTTTACCTCCTCAACTGAAGTGCCCACCAAGAAGTCGCTCCAAGCCTGAGGCGGATCTTGCCGGGAAAAAACCTTTCTGCCTTGAATGAATACCGATTGCGTCTTCGCGTAGATAGAAAACGGATTCTTGTCCCAAATAACGACGTCCGCGAACTTTCCAGGTGCAAGCGTGCCCGTAAGCTTATCGATACCCAGTGCCTGAGCAGGATTTAGAGTAATCCACTGAAGCGCTTGGTCCTCATCAATATCCAGTCCTGCACGTCGACCAGAGTGTAGAGCCTTACTCGCTTCTTGGTTCAGGCGCTGAATTCCGATCTCACTGTCGGAGTGGACAATCGCTCGGCCACCGGCTGCACTCACCATCGCCACGTTCTCCTCTACGGCATCCCAAGCTTCTAGCTTGAACCCCCACCAATCTGCCCACATCGAAGCCGCGATGTCTTCTTTTGCGAGAACATCCGCAATTTTATAAGCGCTCGTTGCGTGGTGAAATGAACTAATTTTGAAACCAAGTTCCTTCGACAAAGCAATCATCTGCAGCATCTCGTCGGCTCGGTAGCAGTGAATATGAACCTTGATTTTTCCATCAAGGACATCGGCAAGAGTTTCAAGTCCAACATCTCGGGCTGGGCCGAACGGCTCTTTTCCGAGCTTTTTGTCGTCACCACTTTCGTCCTTGGCCTTTTCGTATTTTTTGAGCCACTCAGCTCGCTCATGTGCGTGGACCCGCTGCGCATGTCGGTATGCCTGCGCTTTTATGAATTTTCTTCTCAGAATCGAGATACTACCCATTCTGGACATAGGTTGGCGCCCTTTGCTTCCGTAGACACGTTTGGGGTTCTCGCCACAGGCCATTTTTAGACCAAACGGTGCTTGATGAAACCGCATCGCTCGAGTTTCACGTCGTGGATCCAACTGGAGCACTACCGCCCTTCCACCAATAACATTCCCACTTCCGGGAAGCACAAGGATTGTCGTCGTTCCTCCCATTACGGCCGTTCGAAGACCGGGGTCTTGAGGCCAAAAAGCATGCTCACTAAAAACATAAGGCGTCGTAGGGTCAGTCATCTCGTTGCCATCTGCAGTAGCTCTCACATGTGGCGTAGCGTAAACGCCAAGATGGGAATGGGTATCGATCAAGCCAGGCGTGATGAATAAACCCTTTCCATCAACTACTCTGGCTTCCGCCGGCACTTTTATGTCAGATGTCTTACCCACTGCGAGAATTTTCCGACCCTGAAAAACCAAGCTGCCATTCTCAATACGCTTTCCATTTCCAATCATGACCGTTGCTCCAACGATCGCGGTTGCGGTTGAAGCCTCTGGATGCGGCGGGAGGATCGGCTCCTCGGCGGCTCTGGGATTCTTCTCCCCAAACATTGGTTTTTGGGAACTATTCACATCCCCTTTTTTGAGATTCTTTTTGGTAGCCTGACTCGCAGCGCAGGAGGCACAGAGCGCGAGGAGCACAAGAACAGTTGTTTTCTTCACGATACTGAAGCTAATTCAAATAAGGTACGCTTTACCACCCCAAAGTCATCAATATCCGAGTATCCTAAGGGCGTGACTTCTCAATACCGTCTTTTGCTGAGCGCGTTCCTACTTCTTTCGGCCTGCTCAGAGCAGTCACCTTCTTCTGGCGCCGGTCCGTCGAAAGCGTCTGCCTTCTCTGGTTGGCCAGATGGGGTTGCCTTGTCAGGGGTTCCTCTAGACCAATACTGTGAGACACTCGCTAAGGTCGACTGTGGGCGTCTTCAGCAATGTGCCCCAAACTCGCTTCGGTCCCGGTTCGGAACCCGAGCCACCTGCCAAGCGCTTCAGACACGTCGCTGCCACGGTGATTTTGTCGAGAGTGCAGTCACAGTCCTATCTCGACAAGGCCTCGTTGATTACAGTCCCAACCGCATGGCACGCGCTCTCGAAAACTACAGCCGCCAACATTGCGATACGCAAAAATTAAGCCCAACTCCGTTTTCGGCGCTCGAGCCACGTCAGCAAATTGGTCAACCCTGCAGCCGTCATGCTTTTTGCCGCAGTGGCTATTGCACAGAAAACACAGGCCGCTCATGCGGTGAATGCGAAACAGCACCCCCCGACTCCGCCACCGAGTGCCCGGAGCAATGTCCGGTGGGAGAACGATGCGAATGCCAAGACAATAATTGCGGGTGTGCTCCCACCATCGGTCCGTACTCCGACTGCAGCACCCGTCCGAATGCTTGTAACGACGGGAGCACCTGCCTGCGTGGAAAAACAACTAAAGGGAATATTCAAACTGTCTGTGTTCCTTTTCCAAGATTGGGCGAAGCATGCGGTGTATCCACCGGTTTGGTTAATTGCGTAGGCGATGCAATTTGTATCAACGAAGTCTGTTCGTCGCCGGAAGTGGTCTTAGAATCTGCAGAGTGCAATCAAACCGACAAACTATGTGATTTTGGTCTAGATTGTCGTGGCGTATGTATCTCAAAAGCGACGGAGGAAGAGGCATGCATTATCATCACACAACAAATAAACACATCGAGTATCTCCGCACCAACCTGTGAGGTCGGCGCATGCCGTGAAACCTGCCAAGCCCCTCTAAAGCGCGGCGAAATATGCTTGGACACGATAGAATGTGAAGAGTCCCTCGGTTGTATGTTTGACCCGAGTGGCCGCCCTGAATGTATTAGCAATGCAGATGCAGAACGTTACTTCAGAGAAACTTTTGTCTGTCCTTAGTTGAACGCTGCATATCCGATGAATCGGACAGAAAGGCTATTCGTCGGGCTCATTATTGCCTGTGCGCGTTCAAACCAAGAAGTACAATAAAACACCTAAATATATGGCCATGGTCCCAAAAGATTAGCCGGCGATAGTTGATGCCAAGATGGTTTGTGCCACGAATGATGAATTTATTTATCGAGCGTTCTTGGATCGGTTAGTTTTCCGGTTACTGCAGAAGCTGCTGCTACTGCCGGCGAAACTAAATAAACAGGTCCTGGTGCACCCATCCTGCGGTCAAAGTTCCGATTTGTTGTACTCGCAGTCACCTCACCTTCGAATGGGATACCTGGCCCATTGCCAATACACGAACCACAGCCCGGTTCTGTAATGACCGCGCCGATATTTCGGAAAGTATCCAGCAAACCTTCTTTTTCGGCGGCCTCTGCAACTGTTGCGCTTGAGGGAGTGACCGTGACGCGAACGTTTTCATTGAGACCACGGCCTTCTAGGACGTCTGCAGCAGCTCGGAGGTCAGCCAAAGAACCACCAGTGCATGAAGCAATGACAACATTGTGAATGGGTACTTCGTTGTGCTCACTAAGAGGCGCGCGATTACGAGAATCTCCCGGCGTGGCGACCGTTAGTGGTACATCCGCCAAGTCGATCTTGATGACTTTCGCATACTCAGCATTCTCATCAGGCGACACGAACAACTTATCAATATCTTCCGTGCTCATACCCCGTCGTGCTTTCAGGAAGTCTCGGACGGGTTTGCACGGCTCAACAATCCCCGTCATCAGACCACCTTCGACCGTCATATTGGTTAAGACACTTAGTTCATCAACATCCCATTGCTCTAAGGCCGCACCGCCAAATTCAACGATGCAGGTATCTGTCGGAGATTCTCTCCAGTGTTCTTCACGAAAGTAAGGGTCGCCTATCAAATGCAAGATGAGATCTTTAGGAGAAATGACACCTGCTGAGTCTCCTGTCACTTCGACGCGGACAGTTTTGGGTACTGTTACGGGGATGAGCCCCGTTCGCAACGCGAATGACATCGCTGTCGAGCCTACTCCGAATGCGAATGAGTTCATAACACCTGAGGTTGGTGTGTGACTGTCGGTCAAAACAATAATCATACCGGGAAGAGCATACTCTTCTACAACAATTCGATGGCAGACACCGGCTTGATGCTCGCGCCCTGGCCCATGAAGCCTGATATTATTCTTTTTACACGCTTCAACCATCTCATCTCGAAGTTTACGCGCCGGCTTGAGTCGTTGATTTTTTACGGTGAGTGGCACTGTATCCGAGTCAATAAGGACAAAGTGGTCCTCGAAAGCAGCAACCAGATCTGGATTATGAACGGGTTGGTCACCCCATTCTTGTTGATACAAATCAATCACCATGCCTGCGGTGTACTCGTGTACGCCTCGAAATCCTGTATCGCAGAGTACTTGTTCGCCGGGTTTAACAGAGTTTAGCCCCCGAGGCTTTTCATTACCGCACCAGACATTTTGTGCGATTATCTTTTCAACGCAGTTCATCGGGCGCTGGGGCGCAGAAATTTCGTAGACAGGAGAAACATCCCCATTGAGCAACGCTGTGCCGTAGGCAAGTAAGCCTCCTGTCGTCGCAACTGCACGAAAGAACGGAGGGAGACTGCTGTAAAGTTCCGAAAGCTCGACATCTATGCCAACGAGCAAACGCTCTAGCACACCAAAATCACTCGTGAATGGCAGGCCGCTGTACACCATATTTTCCTGAAAGATGCGCTGAAAACTCTTTGCAACAACCAGCTCTATTCCACCGCCTATGTGAGCAACTACTGCAGCCTCTCGACTCGAACCTGAGCCATAGGCGTCGCCACCAACGATCACCTGGAACCCTCCGTCGCGAACGCTGCTTTTTCGAATGGTCTCCTTAAAATTTTCGAGAAAGTAAGGACCAAGAATATCTGGAGTATATCCGAGCGTACACGCCGCTCCGCTGATCATTGCATCGGTATTCACGCCGTAATGCAGCTCAGGAATCGCCTTTGAGGTAATTGATAATTGGTCACCCTGGAGCTGCTTTTCAATTTGTGACGGGTCGTCGGTCAGCCAAAGAACCTTTCCGGTCAGTTTCATAGCCTGGACTATGCCTACACGGTCAGGGTGCGGCAAGAACAACCATACATTGCCGAGCAACTGTCCCCCAGACACTAGAAATTACCCTAAAAAACAGTTTTTCCTGATTGGTGTCTGGAATCAGCAGATAGTCCGCAGTACATCGGAAAGGTGGCGCGAGTGATGACATCTGCAATCGTCTTGGCGCTGAGTATTGTTGTATCAACGACTAAGTCACATGCAGAGGAAGCAACACAATCATCGAGCGTGGCCATAACTTCGGCGGCGCTGTACGGGACAACTTTGGGTTTTGGGGCTTGGACAGGTGCCTTACGCCTGCTCAACCCCGAACCAAGGTACGGATTCAAAAAGGGCGTACTTTTCGACGATTCTGTTCGCAGTCTCCTTCGCTTAAATGATGAGCAGGCTAGAGAGACGGTAAGTCAAATTAGCGACATTTTGCAGGCTACTCTAGTCACGCAACCGTTCGTTCAGGCTGGTTATCTTTATCTAACGGACGAGATTACGGCTACACAAGCCTGGTCAAGAGCTCTCATCAGCTTGCATAGTTTTGCACTGTCAACGGCCATAATATTCTCGACCAAAACATTTGTGGGACGCGTTAGACCCAAGACGAAAGACTGTACTCCAGGGATCGACGACGTAAGGTGTGCAAGCGCACCGCTTAGGATGAGTTTCATAAGTGGCCATACAACTGCCGCCTTCACGGGAGCTGGACTGATGTGTGCCTTGCCGGATGAAGGTCGAGCTGAAACCGTTTATGAAAAACTGGGTTGTCCCGTGGCATTAGGGCTGGCGACTACGACCGGTCTATTTCGCATTTTGAGTGATAATCATTACGCGACCGATGTCTTGGCTGGTGCGGTAGCGGGAACCCTGTCTGGCTGGCTCATTCCTCGTTTGATTTACGCAGCTCAAGCCGACAGGCAAAAAACAGAAAGCGTCTTGTTTGAATCGGGTTCTCGATTCCCGGGGTCGGCAGAACTCACCGCCGTCCTGACTTATCAGGACGAGAGTGTCCAAGGAAAATGGATGCCAGGAGCGCGGATGCGAATAAGTCAGTATCTCTTTGGTCCGGGTCCGAAATCTTTAGGCGGATTACTCGGTCTTGATGCAAGGCTAGAACGTGTAAGCCACGACAACCAACGTCAAAGGGCAGCCCTACGCGCCGGACTCTCGTATAATGCTTGGGAGCTTTATGGACTTACGAGATGGTACGGGCAGCAAAGGGGGCTCTTTGAAGAAATTCGATTCGGTAGCGGACTCGGCTCTATGTTCGGACACCAGGTTTCCTTATCGCTCCGGTTTAAGTACGGACTCGACTTTATCCTTACCTCAGAACGCGACGTCATCGGGGGTTTCGACTTTTTTACAGATTTCGGAAGTTGGCTTCACGGTTACATTCGGCTTGAGAAAGAATTCGTAGCAGGACCAAGTGTGCAAAGCGCTACGTTCGGAATCGGTTCGCACGTAGACTGGGGGCGTTGGTAAAGTGGGCTAGAGATCAAGAATCGACGGTTTTCTGCGCACGGTGTAAAGCGTCACACCTCTGAAAGACGAGAGACCCGCCCTCTGTATCATTTCTACGGGAACCCCACTCTCCTCAACAACCATGCCATGTAACCTCGCCGCGCCTCTGAAGCCGCCTCTCATAGCGCGATTTGGATCTGCAATATAAGCCACGCCATTTTGGGTTAAGACTTTCGACAGGCAGCGCAGAAGACCTCGAAGCATACCATCGGCATAAAGAACATCGGCGGCCACAACGACGTCAAAGCGGCCGAGGTTGTCCGGGATCTGATTCCAATCCATGGTCAAAGCATAGACGTTCTCAAGGTTATTTCTCGCCGCATTACTCTGTACAAAATTAGCCGCCTCCGGGACGATATCCGCGCTCACAGCCTCTTTTGCTCCGCAAAGCGCTGCCGCGAGAGCAAGCGTACCAACACCTCCCCCAAGTTCAAGGACTCTCGCCCCACGCAGATTTGGTACTAAAGTCATCGCCGCGGCGGAAACGATGGAGCTAGGCCACACCACAGCCCAAAATGGAACATCTATGTCCTCGCACAAGATTGCCGCTTGGACTTGTGTCTGTACATTTGCGTATTGCTCGAGAAATAGCTGGTGAGTGCCGACGCGTATCGAGATAACTTCGGTATCTGCGACGCTGGGCATCTTCTCAATTCAGCTTGTAATAGAGTTGAAGCTACTGCGGAGCAGCGGCTTTCTTTAGTTCGAACTTATAGAGTTCTTGAAGTTGCCCCGCTGCGATTTCCGTAGTGACTGTTTCGTAGCCCCCCGCCACAATGGTCAGCTTATGCGGCTTGTTCGGGTCGATGTTTGCAATCCGAACAATCTTGCGGGAAGGATATTCCATTTGATCGAGCGTTACGTTTGCTGACACAGGGCTAACTTCTACTGAAACCGTTTTCAAACCTGGTTTACTCAGCGGGGCGAGTTCAAAGCTTTTTCTCACTACGTCGGCGCCTGCTGTAACCTCGAGGCTGAATTTTTCGGTCTTATATCCCGCGAGCTTAATTTCAATTTCGCTCGAGCCCACCAGCATTTCAGCCCGCATTGGAGTGGGAACAGTCATGGGCTTGCCATTGATAGATACAATCGCACCACCGGGGTTAGTTACAAATTCAACGGGACTTTTCTCAGCTTTCGCTCCAAAGAAAACATATCCAATCGCACAAAGCGCAAGGACCGCAACGACGCCTACCAAATAGGTGGCTGCTCGCCTGCTCGCGGTGTCTTTCGGAACCTCGGTAGGAATCATGCCCGCTGCGGCAGCTGCACCGCGTTCGGGAATAATCTCTTGGGCTTTTGGTTTTACAGGGGACATCCACATTAGGGTGTTGTCACCAAAGCCACCGGCAGAAGTGCTCGGGCGATTCTTTTGCAATGCTTCCAGTTCCGCTTGCGCCTTTCGTCTGTCTTCTTCAGATGGCGCCTGGCCAGACAAAACCGTTGCGGCGCTTTCGTCTGTCCTCGTGTTTACTCTTGCGTTCGAGGCATTCATTGGTTTGGGGGCGGCCATAAATCCGGGAGGCCCACCTGCACCATCAAATGAGGGGATTTTCATGGCAGCGCGGGTGGGTGCGTCACCAATATCATCTTCGGTGTTCGCCACATCAGGCCCGATCTGTTTACTCAGCACTGCTGCGCTCTTCGGTTTGCTGCTCTCCGCGTTTCCTCGTAATTTCTCACGGGCCTCACGCAGAGCCTTCAGCTCGTCCGCCCCTAGGGGATCGAGTAGTGTGCGGTCGTCCGCAGGTGGTTGTTTACCGTTACCTTGTTGATCACTCATTGGAATAATATCCGCTTCGGGCTTTATCATATGTCAGTAGATTCGGCCAGGGAATCGGCATAACACTTCGAGAACATTAGTCCAATGGCCAAAATATTTACATCTTCAATCCTTAATAGGACGACCTTTACTTACATAGGACTATACCCACTATCCTTCAAGCCACTTTTGATAGGCGTCTAAGTTGAAAGGTCTCCCGAGAAAGTCCTGAATCAAGTCTGTCGCCTGCTTCGAACCACCGGGCCGTAAAATGGACTTCCAATAATCTTCCGCCACCTGACGGTCGAGAATCCCAGCCTCCTGGAAACGAGTGAATATATCCTTCGCGATCACTAAGGACCACTGATACGTGTAGTACATTGAACTGTACCCGTTGAGGTGTCCAAAGCTCGCATAGGTATGCGTGCCTTCAACGTGAGGATAAGGCATAAATTTTGCCTCCAGTTGCTTTTGATAGCCCAGCAAATCAAGAGCGGCGGGATCCTCTACGTGATATCCATAACTAAGCGCTGTCAGGAATACCTGCCGCATTAGATGAGCTCCCTTACCAAACTCCGAAGATTTCTTCATCCGTTCAACCAAGTCAGATGGAATTGCTTCATTGGTCTCATGATGGTGGGCGAAGCGTGCCAAGACACCAGGGTCCCAGGCCCATTCTTCCAAGAGTTGTGATGGAACCTCGACAAAATCCCACTCGACCGAAATGCCAGCCAGGTTCGCCCATTTTGAATCCGTCGCCAGCAACTGATGAATGAGATGCCCAAACTCATGAAAATACGTCACGACTTGCCCATGTTCTAATAGAGCCGGTTCTCCTTCTTTCGGTTCTGGGAAATTACAGACCAGAGATGCAGCAGGAATTTTGCCGCCGGAAACGCCTGTTACGAGAGGAAACATCGCAGCATGTTTGAACTTCCCTTCGCGAGGATGCATGTCGAGAAAAAACTCAGCGATTCTCTCGCCGCTATCGTCATGAACGTCGTAGGCATGAACAGATTCATGCCAGACCGGTGTCGTCTCATTCTTGGTGAAACGTATCCCGAAGAGTTCACCGTAAAGATCCATTATTCCTTTCGTTACTCGAGCATACTCAAAGTACGGTCTTACGGATTGTGCATCAAAGCCATACTCCTCTTGCTTTACTTTTCCGACATAAAAGAAGCGATCCCAGAGCTCGACATGCTCAGCGTCAGGAACATCTGCTTTCTTGCGCTTTAGAATCTGCGCAACATCATCAGTGCTTTTCGGTTTGGCGATTTCAGCAATATCCTCGATGAATGTGGCAATCGTAGCGCCGGTTTTCGCCATCTTGTCCGTCGCATTGTAGTCAGCCCAGTTTTCAAAGCCGAGCAACTCCGCATATTCCTTCCTTAGGGTCAAAATATCTCGCAGTGTTTGAACATTTTCGGGGAATCCGCGGCTCAAGAATTGCCGAGTGAGTTCTTTCCTCAGTGTTTCATCCTCCGCGTAATTCTGAACCGGCAAGTAATCGGGGTAATTTGTCGTAATCTTAATTCGGCCGTTCTCATCGGGCGGGTGTGCTTTTATCCAATCCGCTGGCATGCCAGCGAGTTTTTCGACGGTGTCTAACTCAACACTGCGAACGTCCTCTCGAATTGTTCGTGAGAAATCTTGTCCTAGCTGTACCAAACGAGCTCGAATTTCTTTGAGACGCTTTCTAACCGATTCATCCTTATCAACGCCCGCTCGACGGAATCCTAGAAGAATTTTTTCAACAAAACGTTTGGTCTCCTGTTCTTCGTTTTCTACATCGACTTTTGAAATCGCCTCGAAGAGCTTACGATCGAGATTGATTTCGGTAGAAAATTCTTGAAGCTTTCTTTCCGATTCTTCAGCAGCCGCTCTCAGGCCTCCATCCGGGTGAACTTGAGACAGTAAACCACTATAGCCTCGAGCCTCATCGAGAGCCAAAAGCAAGGCATTAAAATCATGAAGCGCATCGTGCGAATCCTGATACGAGTTATCATGAAGTTGGTCTCTTTTTTCGCGTGCAAACGCTAAGTGCCGTTCACAAAACGATGAAACTTTTTCCACCGTCAACCAAATAATCTGTTCGTTTATGTCGTTTTTTTCTTGATCTTCAACCTTGCTCATTTCCAATCCTCATCCTTACCCGAAAATCTATAACTCGATTGACTCAACCGGAGTCACAGGGAAGTCATTTTCTTTTTTTGCCTTCGCTTCGAGCGCCATCATAATCGCCAGCACGACATCTTCTTCGAAAGGGCGTCCCACAACCTGAACTCCAAGAGGGAGGCCTGCGCTGTGCTCTTCGACATCTGCCGCTTTTTTTTCAAGCCGCTGAAGCGTATCCGCGCGAACTGCATCCGTCTTTCCCACTCGCGAGATTGGAACGACGCCCCCGGGGAAATTCAGAAAATTATATCTCATAGAATAACTTCCGGCCATGCTGAAATCATCTGATTGTCCATGACGAATCGCTGGAGTTGCATACGCCGGACAAATCACGGCATCTATCCCCTGTTCTCTCCATTCGCGATAAACTCGGGCTCTTATCTCAGCTCTTTGAGCCGTGAGCTGCCAATAGTCGAAGACAGCTTTTTCTCCCACCACCTCGAGTAAACGCGCAACACGGGTCTGCCTAGAAAATCGTGCGACTTTAGAGAGGACTTTTCGTCCGGAATTCGGCATCCCCGCGATTCTGCTTAGTGGCTTTAGTTGACCCGAAACAGTCCCACCCGCGAGGTGCTTTCTTACTGACGCCCCACCATCGCTGCTGAGAGCCCCAAAATAGGTGTCCATAATCTCCGACTGATGTTGAGGCGATATCTTGACGAGCTTCGCACCAAGCTCCTCCATCATTGATGCCGACTTTTCGACTGCGCGAGTCAGCGAACTCGACGCACGAATAAATCCATCGTCAGAAAAGTATCCAATTGTTAAGTTTCGGATATCAACTTCAAACGGGTCCGCGACATCATGTGGAGGAACAACCGGGTCGTATTTTGCGTGTGCTTTACTATTGATGGCTCGAAATAACAGCGACACATCTCGTGCGGTTCGTGCCATTGGCCCAATTTGTCCTCGTACGACCTCCTGTCCACTCAAAGCGGCCACACAACCTAGATTCGACCATCGATCAACTGTAGGTTTCAGGCCAGCTGTCCCTGTAAAAGCCGCAGGAACTCGAATTGAACCTCCAATATCTGTTCCCACTCCCCATGGAGTGATTCCAGCCGCAATCGCCGCAGCCTCACCGCCACTCGACCCACCGGGTACGTGCGCCAAACTCCAAGGGTTTTTTGTCGCACCAAATACGGGATTGTCACTTTCGTGAAACAGCATAAGTTGAGAGATGTTCGTTTTCGCAATAGGAATTGCTCCGGCCTCTTTCAGTAATCGAACGACAACGGCATCTTCTTCAGCACACATGCCTTTTCTGGCTTCTACTCCCAAAGATATTTCATCACCCGCGGTGCTTACTGACTCCTTTATGGTGATTGGTAAGCCATGCAAAGGCCCGAGCGACTTTCCTTGGGAGCGTTCGTCGTCCGCACGCCTGGCGTCTTCGAGCGCTCGTTGGCTGTATCGAACGGTCAGCGAATTGATCTTTCCTTCCACTTTATCCGCACGATCGAAAAGAGCAGTGACGATTTGCACGGACGTCAGTTCTCTTCGATTGAGCTTATCGAGAAGATCAGTCGCATCAAGCTGATGAATTTCCATAGTATCTGCATAGATCTAATCGATATATTTGGTAACCCTCATTCGAAGACTCTCGCTTTGTTATAGACGAAGATTCGCTTCTACGTTGTCATCTCGCAAGACTCATGCGACAAACCCCTCAGTTTAGTCATGAGAGCTCTCATCCAGCGCGTAAAGCACGCAAAAGTAGACGTAGGTGGCACTACCACTGGTGAAATTGGCCGTGGTCTTCTCATCTTTTTGGGCGTTCACGATGAGGATAACGACTCAACGCTAGATTGGATGGTCAACAAATGCGCCCAGCTTCGTATCTTCTCTGACGACGAGGGGAAAATGAACAAATCAGTTCTCGATCTCAATGGGGAAATTCTTGTTGTTAGTCAGTTTACCCTTTACGGAAATTGCCACAAAGGAAATCGACCGAGCTATGTGTCAGCTGCTCATCCTTCGAAGGCAGAACCGATGTATGAGCTCTTTTGTAAGAAAATGTCGGAGCGTCTTGGCAAAGCAGTTCAGACCGGGAAGTTTGGAGCAGACATGCAAGTTTCGTTGATTAACGATGGACCCGTCACACTTTGGATTGATCGCTAGACGTTTCACTAAGCCACCTTTCAATATCCGCCAATCCATCTTCTAAACTGACACGCGGTTTGAAACCCAGTCTATTCCGAACTCGCTCATTCGAATAAGCATACGGGCGGCGAACAAAATCAATAGCACTCCGGGTCGCAATCGTCTTGGGAATGAATAGAAACGCGACTAAAAGAAGAGGATAAGGCAGTCTACGCGGCGCTTTTTTTCCGCCAATTTTTGCTAGGCGTGAAAAATACTCGTAGAAAGATACAGGCTGACCATCGGTAACATTGAAGATATCGCCATAATTTTCTTGTTCAATTATATCCATATAAACTCGAACAAGATCATCTATATGAATCGGATTCATTAATCCTTCGCCTCGACCAGGCAAAGTAAGCATTCGTTTTTCCAGCATCTCGAGAGGTCGCAAAACCCAAGGAACGCTACCGCGCCCGTATACGTCCCCGGGACGAACGACGGTGACACTCATTTGGTTTTCAGAGTGAAACTTTAGTGCTGCAACCTCACTTTCGATTTTCGTTTGGCAGTAAGGATTATTTTCACCATTTAGAGGACCATCCTCATCAACGTGCTGTGGATAATTATATCCATAGACCATCACTGAGGAGACATGAATAAATCCTCGTACGCCATTTTGGGATGCGAGACGCGCTACTGTCTCGGTTCCCTGGACATTAATTGCGCGAAAGTCCGACCAAGCACCGTCTTCCTTCATCACTGCAGCGGTGTGCACTACGACATCGACTCCCTGACAGAATCTGCCGATTGCGGATTCATCGAGTACGCTCCCTTCAATGACGTGAGCACCGAGTTCAGAAAGTTTCGCCAATCCTGCACCGTTTATGTCTAAACCTGAGACTTTATAGCCCTGTTTGAGACATGCTTCAGCAAGATGACGACCCATAAAACCGCAAATCCCCGTGATACCGATGGTCTTCACACCGAAGAAACTAACATGTCAGCGAGTCGAATCCGATTCGGACAACAAAAAAGCCATCACCGAACTGCTGGCCCTGGGAGACAGCTTGCAGTCCGGTGATGGCTGACGGAAGAATAGTTGCGGGTTGGAGTCCGCAGGCCCCGCGTCTTAGAAGTAGTATCGAAGGCTCAATGATGCTTGGTAGTTATCGGTCGTAATCAAGTCAGACATCTGCAGTTCGACAGGTGAGCGGTCAGTCGCCTGAATCCCAGACCCAAGATTCTCATTGGTTGACCGAAGGCCGTGCTTCGAAAGGGCTGCGTCAATCGATGCAGCTCCGGGAATCAAAACCAACATCTCTGCACCAATCGCTAAATTGTCTCCAAGATGAACGTCGAGTCCACCACCAGCGTGATAACTTGTAGATGCGCTTCCAGGATTACCCATCTCAGAGAAGCTCTGAGAACCAATACCAGCCTTTCCGTAAACACCTACGTACTCGGTGGGTAGTAAGAATAATAAGCCACTGGCTTGAACCGTGCTGTCACCAACCAGGTCCCCGTCTTGGCTACCTGCAGCCGAAGGTGCGTAGGATAATTCCGCGCCGAAAACACGGAGCAGCTTCAAGCGTACGTTGACCGAAGGCGCCGAGGATTGCATCCCAGACCCTTCCGAGAGCCCTTGTGTGTTGGTGAATGTGTATGATGCGCCCAGTCCCAGTGTGAGCAGATCGTTTGCGCCCGCCATAGCTGGAGCGCTGAGAGCAAGAGTTGATAAAGTAGCTAAACCAAAAATAATATTCTTTTTCATTTCCTTTTCCTTCGGGAGCCCGGCCACCTCATTTCACTGAGGTCCGTAGGCTTTGCGTCCCAGCCTCGCGACTGGTTTGCCGTTTCGGGATTTCGTTTCGCTATTCAGTATAGCGAAAGCCGTGCCAAACTTTTCGAACGTAAATTCAATAACTTACGAACAAAATCGGCTCGCCAAGGTATTTTTCGACCCGGGTCATTTATGACTTCGAGTCAAGTTTGACCCAGTCTGACCGGGCGCTTTGCCCGTTGTGTTCCGTCTCGGACCGCGTTTTGCTTCGTCAAAATGGTAGTGAGTATCACAGGAGCTAGCGGTCACTTGGGTGCTAACCTGGTTCGTCGCCTGCTTTCACAGGGCCGGACTGTAAGGGTCCTCGTTCATCGAGACAAACGCGCGCTCGAGGGACTCCAGGTAGAAATTGTTCAGGGGTCTTTGCACAACAAAAGTGATCTCGATCGCCTCATTGCCGGTGCAAACAGTGTGTACCATCTCGCAGCGCAAATTTCAGTTGATGGAGCCATGGGAGGACTTGTTAGTCAGACTAACACTCAAGGTACTCAGAATGTGGTGAATGCTTGTATCGAGCATGAGGTAGAAAAGCTTGTTCATTTCAGCTCTATTCACGCGCTTGCAGACGCGCCACACCGTAAAGAAGAAACGATCGACGAGGAGCGAGATCTAGCGCTCGGGCCAGACCAAATGGAGTACGGTCGAAGCAAAGCCCAAGCTGAGCAAATTGTTCTTGATGCAGTCAAAGCGGGTTTGAATGCTTCGATTGTCAACCCAGGCGGCGTTTTGGGGCCGCATGACTATAAACCTTCCCGCATGGGCCAGGTTCTCATGCAACTACACGATGGCAAAATGCCCGCTCTTGTTGAGGGTGGCTTTGCCTGGGTCGACGTTAGAGACGTGGTCGAAGCAGCGATTCAGGCCGAAACCCGCGGAGGAATTGGCCAACGCTATCTACTCGCTGGACCGTGGGCTTCATTTCGTCAGCTGGCCGATACGATATCATCCGTCACAGGAAAACCTGCACCAAAATTTGTATCTCCCATGTGGCTCGCCAAATGGGGCGTTCCATTCGTCGGGCTTCTGGCTAAACTTACCGGGCAAGAACCGAATTACACGATGGAAAGCCTATGCGCGATTCAGTGTCACCGAAATATAAGTTGTGAAAAAGCCAAGCGAGAACTGGGATTCAAGCCGCGGCCTCTTACTGAAACTATAGAAGATACCTTTGCTTGGTTCAAAGCGCGGGGTGATATGTCGTGACCGAGCGTGATTTTTATTCCGCCCTCGCCTATTCGTGGTTCGCACTTTCGAGCATCGTATTCATAAGTCTGCAGTTTTTATCCGCCCCCTATGGACGTCACAACCGTAAAGGCTGGGGGCCGAGCATTCCGAATCGTATTGCCTGGTTCATCATGGAGCTTCCGGCAGTCTGCACTATTGCTGTTTGCTATCTGTTACCCTCCGCGAAGCATTCGCCTTTGACTTTGGTTTTTCTGGGGGTTTGGGAACTACATTATATTCATCGAACATTTATTTATCCTTTCCGTACGAAAACTTCCGGAAAGAGCATGCCCTTGCTCATCGCGCTCTTGGCGGCAATAACGAACGTCGGAATTGGTTACCTGATCGGGCGAGGTCTCACATTATTTTCAATTACAGAACTTTCGTGGAACAGCCCGAACGTTCTCATCGGCGGAGGCCTCTTTATTATCGGTTTCTATATCAACCTGAGCTCAGATCAAATTTTATTTGATCTGAGAAAGCCAGGCGAAACAGGCTACAAGATTCCTTTTGGAGGTCTTTTTCGCTTTATCAGTTCTCCGAATTACTTCGGAGAAATTCTTGAGTGGGCTGGTTTTGCGATCATGACGCTGAGTCTCGGGGCTTGGGTATTTTTAGTCTGGACCCTAAGTAATTTGATACCTCGAGCCGTGCAGAACCATCGTTGGTATCAAGAGAATTTCGATAACTATCCAAAGGAACGAAAGGTAGTCTTTCCTTTCTTTTTCTGAATTACGGACAATAGTAATCCATCGCGCCGGCGGCCTGGGAGGCCATTTGGAAGGCCTGCCCGGAAGCCTTGCCCCAAACAAGGTTATTCACCTCTCCAGGGAACATCATTAGGACCCCAAGATGTTGCGCATAAGCTGAGGGCAACCAAGCGCAAATATTGCTTCCGTTTTGAATATCGCTGCCAAGCAAAAGACCAAAAGCATTGTAGTACGCCAATAGACCATTATCGTAAAAAGGCTCCACACCGTTTGTGACCGGCCTACAGCTCGATTCGATGACCCCAGTCGCATTCGTCGTACACTCATAAATGGTGTTCCATGCACCTGTCCGCGCAGTGTTCGGGTGGTTATTCGCTCCCGTCACCGTGTGGTTTCGAACCGAGACCTCGTAATATTGATTCATCCAGTTACTCAAACCGGTATGATTCAGAAAGCTAGCAGCCCGTCGAGAGAACTCAAGCGGACTTGGCATCATCCAGGCCTGCGGAGACTCGCAAGTTCCGTTCAATGCACTATTCGTTCCGAATCCCGAGACCCAGCAGGCATGGCCATCAATCAAAGTACCTTGCAGCATAGTATCGATATACGCTCGAAGCGCAGTTCTCGCCGAAGCACTCCAGGTTAGATCACGACCAAATTCAGCGGCATTCATGACATTTTCGAGCCGTTGAAAGCTTAACCTTGCGTAAGTAAGCTCCACATAAAAATCAGGATTGGCCGGTGGCGGGAATCCGAACTCGTTAACCGCACTCGCGCCTGCTTCTTCAAAGAAATCGACGAAGCGCCTATCCGCAGTCACAAGATAGGCCAATTTCAAATGTTTGTTGTAGGTGTAGTCTCCAGGGCACCGATCAACCCGAGAATTCAGACCTTCTTGGAATTGATTTCCCCATCCGAACGAATCTCCATAGCACGGTGCTAAGCCCGCCACGCTCGAAGCATAGACGTTATCACGATAAGTGCGGAACGCCGTTGTTTCTGCAAACAAGCTGGCTTGGCTGAGAGAAAAATCGTGCAAATAGTGATTCTCACCCGTTCTGAAAAATTCATCCATACCCGGTTTCGACCAGTTCCAATAATTGTTTTCGCCGCCGTCGAAATAGCTGTTCGGATTAACGTCATTCCAGCGAGACAAATCGGGCCAGACCTGGATACCCGAAATATTTCGAGCCTCGAAATAATTCACGGTATTGTCATGGATTGTTTCCAGCAAACTGAATAACTGACTGTGTGTGGTTGTATTCTTTGCGTAGGGACCAATCGTTTTCGAGGCATGAATCTGATCAAGCCCCGGCGTCGCAAAAAGTGGTCTTTCAAGATGTAATTGCAATTCAGCTTGTGCGGACGAGTCAGAGGAGCCTGCCGCAAAGTTTATCGCCGCACTACCCCAAATTCCTCGGGCGCCACCTACTGTAATCGGCTCAGAAATGAATTCGAGAGAGAGCGAATTATTCTGTTGCACATAACTTATCCCCTGCGGTTCTCGGACCGCCATCCGGTTGAGCGTAGCCATGACGCGGCTGTTACCCGCAGTCACGCGTAAGTATGGCGATGTTGCTTTGGGCTCATTTTCCAGGACGGTTGAGCCACTAGTAATCTCAGCGCGAAACGCACGCTGGGCTGGAGAACGTTTTAGTTGCTTGACGGACATCGAGTTACCAGTGTTACTTGCGCTTCTTGAGGCCATACCTGCGGCGACTTCGGTTGCTGGCGCCGCGAATGGGAGAATCATCTTGGCTGAACCGATGGTCGTTGAGTTTGATGCCCCCGTGGCAGAGAAGTTCTCCACGTCACCGTAATAAACAGCATGATCAATTCTCGCTGTCGCGCTTCCAGCGTACAAATAGAGTATAATGGTGTAGCCTAACCCATGGGCAGATCCATTGGTGGAATAGTAGCCGCGTGCAGCAATCACTGCGGTTTGAGGGCCTTGACGCTCAAGCTCCAAATAATACGGTGCTTGAAGAGTCCTCACCCCGTTGTTGTCCATCCTAAAGCCACCACGGCTATTTTCAACAACTGTCGCGTAGCCACCTGCAGTGCGAACTTCAACTTGTGGTAGCCCGGTGAATGTTTGCCGGTCGATCGTAAAGCGCGCAACGCCCGTATCGATGACCCACTCAGTCGAGGTTTCACTGACCGACATTGGTGTCGGCTCGCCGGGATGATTGCTTCGAGACACCACTCTCCACTGCTCCGACTGCCCTGGTGCCGGGGTTGCTCGAACATGGGCATAGGCATGCCTGATTGGCGCCATGCAATCGTCAGGGTGTGCATCATACCGACTCAGTGCCTCGAATTGGGCGGGAAGTTGATTCCCCCGGTCGTCGATGACCATTAACTCGTTGAGCGAGCGTAGGTTTGCGTCTCTCCCTAGAGGGATCATGAATCCCGTGAGTGGTGGCGATCTAGGCGTAGCTTGGTTGTCGACATCATTGACGCGAATAGGCACATCTATCGTCGCACTGGTTTGACAATTGTCATAATCATTCATGACTCGTCTGACATCTAGGCCTACCTCACCACCGTCTGGGGCCCCTGGAGCCATTGCATCGGGCTGCTCGGCCGCAGCATCCATATTTATCCCGGTATCGGGATTTGGCTCAGAACTATCCGGCTGCTCACCTCCATCGGGCCAAACCGTTCCTCCATCGGGCTGATAATCAACGTGGTCAATTATCCCTGCATCCATGTCAGACGCGTCCGTTCTTGTGATTTTTCCGCCAGGCCCCGAGGACTTGACACCAGAACTGCAACCAAACGCGAGCGCGGCAGCAAGCAGCAGTCCTAAATGTATACGTCTAAAGTAGCGGGAGGAACCGAGCATCTTCAAAGGATTGCCAGTATGCCGTAACCGGAGAATCCATGGCAATAGTGCAAAAGTGCTTAAGAATCACTCAGCCTTTGCTCAGACGGTTGATACTCGTGCCACCTGATTCGCCTAGCCTGTCCAGCTAACTGAACGATGTTTAATCAGGAAAGTGCATGTCTGGTACAAGAATGACCTTTCCAAAGTTTTTGCGATCCTCAAGTAAGCCATGAGCCTCGTTTGCTCGAGTAAACGGAAGAGAGGCATGAACATTGGGCGCCACGACCCCTTTTTGCCAAAGCTCAAGGATTTGCGTCATTTCTCCACGAAGCATTTCTGCCTCAGACCATAAATGCCCCATATTGACTCCTTGGAGAGATTTGTTCTGATTCATGGCAGACACAGGGTTAACAAGGATCATTTTCAGTAGCTGTCTCGCAACATGAATCAAGCTTCGTCGATGTCCTTTGTGACCACCCGCAAAGCCAAAGCAGACCATCCGGCCGGCCGGCGCGAGTAGACTCCACGATTTTCGCCAATGCTCTCCCCCAAGTGGGTCAAGAACGATGTCAACGCCCCGACCTTGGGTGTGGCTTTGAACAATTTTGACATAATCTTCTGTCCGATAGTCGATGGGCACGTCACAGCCTAAGCTCTCCAAGTACTGATGTTTTGCCTTGGACGCTGTCCCAAAGATCTTCACATTATCGATCGTGCGCAAGAGTTGGAGAACCGCAGTTCCGACTCCGCCTGCGGCCATATGCAATAATATACTTGAACCAGGTCTCACGTTGCCTATTTGAAATAACATATGGAAAGCAGTGAGGTAATTAACAGGAATAGCCGCAGCTTCGTTGAAACTCATTGTCTCAGGCATCGTGAAACAATGTTCTGCTCTAGCCACAACCTGACTCGCTTGCCCACCAAATTGGGTCATGGCGACCACTCGGTCCCCGACCTCGGGTTTTGTGACTTGGCTTCCTTTCTTTACGACTATCCCTGCAACCTCATATCCCATGACACATGGAGTCCTGGGGGCATCAGGGTACAAACCTTGTCGAGCAGAGACGTCCGCAAAATTCAAACCCGCAGCCCGAACTTCGATGATGACCTCGTCTTCTCCCGCGGGCCTTAGGTCCACGTTTTGAACTTCTAAGACATCCCGAGTTCCATGTCGGGTGATAACAACTGAAGGATTCACTTTGGTCAGCCTAGAGACGAAACTGTCTTCGTCTACCTCTAATGCAACTTTGAGTGGACAAGCCGCCTTCATCGAATGAAATTCGACAGATAATGAAGCGAAGCGAGAAAGCGGAAAGAATCGCGGTCATGCTGAATGACCTCTACCCTAACCCTCCCGTCCCACTTGACCATTCTGATCCCTTCACCTTGACGGTAGCCGTACTCCTGTCTGCGCAAACTACGGACAAGAAGGTCAATGAAGTCACACCAGCACTCTTCGCCGTAGCGCCAGGCCCAAAAGAGATGGCAGCTCTTGAAGTCGAGGAAATCCGAACCATTATTCGTCAAATTGGACTCGCCCCACAGAAGTCCAAAGCTCTGAAAGGGATGGCTCAACAGCTCCTCGATCACCATAACGGGGAAATTCCTGATGATTTCGACGAGCTAGTGAAACTTCCTGGAGTGGGCAGGAAAACGGCGAACGTGGTTATGTCTCAAGCTTTTGGCGTTCCCTCTTTTCCTGTGGACACTCATATACATCGACTGGCCTCTCGTTGGGGCCTGAGTCGTGGCAAAACGGCCGACCATACCGAGGAAGACCTTAAAAAACTGTTTCCCCGTGAATTGTGGAACGACCTGCATCTACAGATTATCTTCTTCGGCAGAGAACACTGTCCGGCTCGCTATCACGACCTGAGCCAATGTCCCATTTGCAGTTGGGCCGCGAGTAAAAAGCGAATCGCGGACGAGGCAAAAATGAACCGAACGGCGAGAACCAAACAGCGGAAACCCTAACGCCGCACTCATGCTCGTGTGGTGTAAAATGCAGGTTTCAGGTTGCGTGTAAACTCTACACAGGCCAATAAGGACATGGGTTATTTGTTAATGTGTTGCTCGGTGCGAGTGTGCCCAACAGCACTTCGGACTAAGACACGTTACAATGAACTCTGAGGGACACGTGCGCTTTTTTGAGTGGTTCATAAATCTGTTTAAGAAGCCGGTCCACCGCCAGCGTCGTCGCCCTAATACCTCCACCCGTCCTGTCAGCACAGCGAGACCCGTCACAAGAGTACCAACGTCCAGCCCCGAAGCCGCCGACACATCTGTCCCCGTCGTTGCCAAAGCAAGTGATTTTTTCTCTGCCGAATCTGGTAAACCGGTAGATTTGAGTGCGGGTGTTGACGTCAAGGCTTTCGATATACCTACTGTATCGACTCTTGATTTTCATCTTCGGGACGCGGCAAGAACGGCGAAAACAGAATCAGAAAAGATGATGATGATGCACCTTCGTCGTGCGATCAAGAACGAAGGTATTCCACTCCCTACCAGTCCTGATTCGGTCATGCGCATCCAACGCATGGTGAGCAGCCAGACCTGCAACGTCGAGCAACTACAATTAGCGTTATCGCGTGAACCTGTGTTGGCCACCAAACTGATCGGAATCGCCAATTCGCCATTCTTCGTAACGAAGGTGCCTTGCCGTGCAGTCAAAGATGCGGTGATGCGGATTGGACTTACAGAGACCCGAAACATTGTTATGGCTTTGGCTTGTCGTAGTAAATTGTTCAGAATCCCAGGCAATCGCAAACTCGCTGATAATTTGTATCGCAACTCCGTGGTGACTGCGCATGCTGTTCGTCAGGTGAGCCATGCAGTCGGCGTCGATGAGGACCATGCTTTCCTCGCCGGGCTAATTCACGACTTAGGACGTATTGTTATCCATACTGCCGCCGCAGACGTTCATAGAATGTCAAAAGGCCGCTTGCAGCCCACTCTCAGCTCAATTCACAAACTCGCTGCTGAAATTGCGCCAACGCTCAGTGCCTTAATTGCCGAAACATGGAATCTTGACCCTGCAGTCGTAACGGCTGTCGAATGGCAAAATTTTCCAGCAGGAGCACCTCCCGCAACGATACAACTCACAGCGTCTCTCCACGATGGAAAAATTCTCGCGGGACAGCTTACAAACAATGAAGTCGCCGACGACGAGACGCTTCTCATCGAACTTGACGAAATTTCTGTGATTGAATTTGAAAAAGCCTTAAGCGAATTTGACGATATTATACGAGCGTCGGTGGTCGCCGCTTAGACAATATTGGGGAACTAGGAAACGCCTAGCAATTCTACTTCGAAAATCAGCGCACTGTTGGGTGGAATGACCGGCGGAAAACCATGGGCTCCGTATCCAAGCTCCGCAGGGATCTCAAGTCGCCTTTTACCGCCTACTTTCATTCCTACAATGCCTTGGTCCCAGCCTTTGATAACCATCCCTGCACCAAGGCGAAACTCAAAAGGCTGTCCGCGGTCGACACTACTGTCAAACTTTGAGCCATCCGTGAGCGTACCCGTATAATGCACGCTGACCGTGTGTCCAGATTGTGCCTCAGCACCGGTTCCAACTTCGTGGTCGATAATATTCATTTTTTTGCTCCTATTTTATCTAGTTACGTAGAGGTTTGTTCTTCATAAGCATATGAGAAATTCGATCTTGTGACTTCTGCTCCCCAACTAAAGAAACGAAAGCTTCGCGCTCTAAATCCAGCATCTCTTGTTCGGTAACCTTGCGAACATGGCCTGAGGCTCCGCCGCATAGTACATGAGCAACCTTACCCGCAATCAAAGCGTCATGCTCAGTGGCTTGACCGCCCTGCACAAGGCCTTGAACCATGGTGTTTAAGGTCGCGATCCCGCTCTCCCCAAGCAAACGAAACGCGCGTGGTTTCGGCGCCCGGTAACCGGAATTATACAATCCAAGAGCGTATGCTTTTGCATCGTGAAGCTGTCGGCTTCGGTCGAGAGTAATTTGCGCTCGGGCAGGAATATATCCAAGGCCGCGAGCCTCTTCAGCACTGGTTGACACTTTAGCCATAGCAATTTGCTCGAATGCTTTACCAACAAAAGGTGTGATGTCCACTTGCGCACCCTCGGGAATTCTCTCCAAGAGACCAAACAGTGTATTCACAGTTCCTCCAGCCCCAGGAATCAGGCCTACCCCAACTTCAACCAGGCCCGTGTAAAGTTCCGCATGAGGGCGACAGCCTGCCCCGCTGCCGGCAGCGAGCATGATTTCGCACCCGCCACCTAACGCCATTCCATGAGGTGCAGCGACAACCGGGACTTTCGCGTATCGAATTCGTTGAACTGCGTTTTGCAATGTCCGCGATGCTTCCTCACACTGATCCCATTGTTGCTGCTGCGCATACATAAAGATGAGCATGAGATTCGCGCCCAGACTGAACTGTTCGCCTTCGTTATAAATCACGAGACCTTTTGCGTTCGCTTCTGCATAGTCGACAGCCTCAAACAACATCGCCGTGATATCCGCATCGATCGCATTCGCTTTTGTATGAAACTCAAGCGCGCAAACGTCATCGCCAATATCAATGACTGAAGCACCAGAATTGCTCATCACAACTTTTGCACCCTGTGCCTTACGAGTGGTGAGACTTGTTCGCTTAGCGTCTGATTGGGCGATGAGTGCTCCGGTCCCACCTTCACCGTAAATACTGGAATCGCCGGCTTGAAGCTTCTCTGTCACCCAAGTTGGTAACTCAACGCCTTCCGCTTTCATTTTTTCAGCTACTTTCGCAAAACCGAGAGCGTCCCAAGTCTCGAAGGGGCCGCTATCCCAACCAAAGCCCCACTTCATACCATTATCGATGCTCAATTGGTCGTCAGCAATTTCACCGACCAATTCTGCAGAGTATGCCAAGGTATCACGCAAAACAGGCCAAGCCATCTTTCCGGCTTCGTCTTCGGCCCAGATCACCGTATTGAGCCGGTCCGTCAACTCATCCTGATTTCGTGCAACTCCTAATGAACTAATGCGAACCTTCTGAATAGCTCTATAGGCACCTGTCTTATAGTCCCAGACTTCGAGTCCTTTGGGATTATCGTCGCTCTTTTTTGTCTTTCTATAGAAACCAGAACCGCTTTTTTGACCAAGATTGCCTGCAGCCACTAGGTCATGAACCCAGCTTGATGCCTTGTACATATCTCGGCGTGGATCATTTGGGAGTCCTTCGTAGCAATGCTCAGTGACCGCCATCAAGAGGTCGAGCCCTACAAGGTCCCCCGTACGAAACACAGCTGACTTAGGCCGACCAAGAGGACGACCAAAAATGGCGTCCACCTCTTCAATCGAGAGACCTTGGGTCTCCATCTCTTTGAGGCATCGCATCATCGCGTAGGTTCCGATTCGATTCGCGACGAAGTTCGGTGTGTCTTTCGCCCATACTACACCCTTGCCTAGGACGTCTTGCGCGAAAGCTTCCATTCGGTCTTTCACATCTTGGCTCGTGTTCGGTCCACTCACGAGTTCCAGTAGGCGCATGTACCGAACCGGGTTGAAAAAGTGAGTAATCATGAAACGCTCGACGAAGGATTCGCTTCGCCCCTCGATGAGTTGAGCGAGAGGAATACCGGAGGTATTCGAAGAGATGATGGTGGACTCACTTACGACCTCTTCCACCTTCGTAAACAAACTTTGCTTGATAGCAAGGTCCTCTTTCACAGCCTCAACCACCCACTGACACTCGCTGAGCAACCCAAGGTCATCCTCGAGATTTCCCGTCTGAATTCGACCAAATAATCCCTTGTGGTAAATGGGGCTCGGCTTGGCTTTCTGAGCTTTCTTGAGGGCTCCATCGGCGAATGCATTACGGCTTCCTTTCCCGTCCGGAGGAGGAATGTCGAGGAGTACAACCTCTAGGCCCGCATTTGCGAGGTGGCATGCGATTCCGGTGCCCATGATTCCAGCGCCGAGAACGGCGACTCTTTCGATAGATTCTGTGGTCATACCATGGCGTTAGACCCGTCCAGAATTCGTGTCAACCAGCCCACCGTTTACAGCGTGCGCGGAATCACTTTTTCGAAGATTTCTCGCAGCTGTGTCGGGTTTTCTGCCTGAAAGGTTCATTCTAGGGAACGTTTATTGCTCACCCGAAAACAGCCCGATTATTCGCCGCAGCGCACCACAACTACAGCGCTGTGGAAAAATGCCTAGCGCAACCCATTGTCCAATGGAATACAGCGTGCTCTTATAGTGTTAAACGAGTACCAACTCATGCAGGACGACCCAACACAAACGACTGAAACGTACGACGGAGCATCACCCGCTTCGTTTCGCTCTCGAATAAGCATGCTCATTAACGCAGCTTTAGTCGCGAGCATTGTGATCATTTTGGGGCTAATTGTATTACTCGCGGTCGTCTCAAAAGATTTGCCACCGATAAATTCATTAAAAAATTATCAACCCAAGCAAGCTACCGTCTTGTTTAGCTCACAAGGCGAAACCATCGCCCGTTTTTCTAGCGAGCGGCGCACGGTCGTACCTTTTCGTCGAATACCTAAGGTGATGATAAACGCCGTCATCGCTGCCGAAGATGCGGACTTTTTCAATCATCGAGGTCTCGACTACCTCGGAATCTTCAGATGCGCTGTTCTTAGTGTACTGCAAGGTCGAACCGTTTGCGGCGGCTCAACGGTTACTCAGCAAATGGTAAAAACTTTTCTTCTCTCTCCAGAGCGAAATCTCCTCAGAAAAATACGAGAGGCAATCCTCACAAAACGGGTAGAAGAGTCGCTGACCAAAGACGAGATTCTGCACCTTTACCTCAATCAGATTTACTTCGGGCATGGTGCCTACGGAGTTCAAGAGGCATCGCGCGTATATTTCTCGAAAAACGTCGAAGATATATCCCTGGCCGACGCAGCGTTACTGGCTGGCTTACCTCAAAGACCCACCAGCCTGGACCCTTATCGCCACCCTGAACGAGCACGTAAGCGTCGTACCTATGTCCTTGGTCAAATGCTTAGGCTGAACATGATCACGAAGCCGGAACACGATGAAGCGAACAAAACAACAATTCACGTGGACTGGCGACAAGGAGACAGTTACCTCGATAATAACAACCACTTTTCCGCGCACGTCAGGAAATTACTTGAAGAGAAATTATCCGACGCAAGTCAGGTTAAAGATGGAGGGTATCGCGTTTACACAAGTGGAGACCCGGCGCTTCAGAGTATGGCAAGTAAAGCCGTGAGAAAAGGCCTCAGAGAGCTCGACAAACGGCAAGGCTGGCGTGGTCCTCTTTTCCACCTTGAAGCGAATCAGCTGAAAAACTTTCGGAAAGGATTAAACGCAAGACTATCGACCGTTGCCCCCTCCCTTCCCAAACTCAGCGATAGTCAGAGCACTTTCCAGCCTGTTGTCTGGGACGTTTCACAGATCAAAATCAAAAAGGATGCCGACTGGCTAGACATTGAAGCTTTGGTCAAAAAAGCAAGATTTCGCCGATTTGAACTCGGCAAAACATACGGTGGTTTTGTCGTTGACGTCGATGATAATCAAAAAACAGCGACGGTCGACTTAGGAGGTAAGACTCAGGTCACCCTTACATTGAGAAAAGGAATGGCTTGGGCGAGAAAGTTCAACACCTTCTCTTACACCAAGAAACCCAAACGACCGAGTCAAGTTCTAAAGGTTGGCGACGCAGTACTTGTGAAAGCGTCTAAAATCACCAAAACTAAAAAATCTTCACGCTCAAAAATTTATGGTTCTTTGGAACAAGAGCCGATTGCTCAGGCAGCACTCGTCGCGATCAACCCGCAAAATAGAGAAGTAAAAGCACTGGTTGGTGGTTATGGAGTTGGAGCGGGCAAATTTAATCGTGCAACTCAAGCGAACCGACAAGCGGGTTCTACCTTCAAACCTCTCCTTTATTTGTCAGCTTTTGAAACCGGCGAATATAATACGATAAGCCCATGCCAAGATGCACCGCGAGTTTACCGCGACCAATGGACGGGGCGATCATGGAAGCCGAAGAATTACGATGGTAAATTTGACGGCATCATTACATTTCGGCGGGCATTGAGCCGCTCTAAAAATCTCTGCTCAGTGGAGCTCATTGATAAAGTAGGTGTCGACAAAGTGATCAACACGGCACGAAGAGCCGGTATAAAAAGCGATTTACCAAGAAGCCTCACCTTGGGCCTCGGCTCCGGTGACGTCACACCACTTGAGCTGGTCAATGCATACGCGACTATTGCCGCGGGAGGACAGTTCGCTGAGCCTGTTTTCGTCAGCAAAATCGTCGCGCCGGACAACTCCATCATTTATCAGCATAAAAACGAACCAAAGCAAACCATTGCACCCAGCGTTGCTTATCAGGCCACGAGTCTTATGCGTTCAGTTGTAGAGGAAGGGACAGCACGTAAAGTTAGGGGCCTTGGACATCCCGTCGCAGGAAAAACAGGAACGACGAATGAAGCCCGTAATGCCTGGTTCATAGGCTATACACCAGAACTTGTTGTAGGCGTCTGGGTCGGGTTTGACGATAACTCTCCCTTGGGTAGAACAGAGACCGCCGGCCGAGCCGCGATTCCAATTTGGCTATATTTCATGAAAGAGGCTTTACGAAACGCGCCCGTGACAGACTTTATTGCACCGAGCGACATAAGCTTCGCCTTCGTAGAGCCAACCTCAGGAAAGTTGGTCCCACCCGACAATCCGGAAGGACGCCTGGAGCCATTCATTTCAGGACAAGAACCAAAAGAGATGCTCACCGAAGCAAAAGCGCCTGTAGAATTTGGCCTGGATGACTTTGAATGATTCGAAGTATGTTCATCTCCGTGCTTTTTCTCTGCACTTCGGCGTGTACGTCACCACAAGCCGAAATCGCAGTCATCAAGCATATACAGCGCCACAGGCAGACCGAACACGTCGAATACGTGCGGCTAGACATTCACTCGGAAGGCAGGTCAATTGGTTATTTACATGCAGTGTACGCCCATCCAGAGAATATTAATCTTACGCTCGGGCTCAATCCAGAACGTAAATCTATTCGTCAAACATTTCCTTCCGCTCTTCTCGTTGCGAATGCGGGTTTCTTTACCGACACCTGGAAACCGACAGGCCTTTTGCGGCACAGCGGTCGAAGTCTATCACCGCTCATTACAAAGGGCGGCGCGGCCGGCAGCGGCGTATTTCTGGTGACCGACAACATTCCGCGCCTCGTAGAGCGAGAGCGAATCACTAGACAAGAGGTGCAGAAGTCAAGTTTCGCTATTCAAGCTGGACCTCGCATTATCGAGCCAAACGGGCAACCGGGAATCCGTTCAGACGACGGCAAACGAAGAAATCGGACCCTCATTGGAGTTTCAGAGAAAGGATTGTTGGTTGTCGCGAGCTTTATTGCTCATCCGAATGGAGGCCGAGGACTGAGCCTTTTTCAACTGCAAGAGTTACTCACAAAAAGACTTCGCGAAGAGTCTCACACGGCAAAATATGCTCTAAGCTCAGCGCTCAACTTAGACGGTGGGCCCTCCTCGTCTTTCATTTTCAGGGGCAAGAAGCAAAATATCGAAGTGGCGGGCTCAAATAAGGTACTTAGCATAATTGCCCTGGAGGTTAAATGAAGCGCCTTAGCCACCTTGTGCTCCTTGCTAATCTTCTCGTATCTCCTTCAATCGCCGGTGCCCATGAAGTAACGCTTGATATCGATGATGCCGTGTCCACAGCATGCAAATCGCTCGACCAAAAATTAAGTCGTGAGTCTCGCTCAAATATCCGAATAGCCCTTCATATCAGCAACCATCTTTCCCTCCTCGACGAGCAAAACCAAATAGGTAACATCGCGGTCGGTCATCTGTAATCCCGAAAGGTCACTCTTTTTGGACTTAGCCCAGTCCAGGACTCCAACGAAAAAAAACTTGGTGAATTCGCGAGCAGCCAGGGCGCAGATTACCTACTCACTTTTAACATTTTGGACTCGCATGAACATCCATCACTACGACTGAAACTTTTACAGGTTGACCGCGGGCTTTGGCACCGGGTCGACGAAGTGAATCCAGTCGTCTTTCAAAAAACGATTCAATTTCGTAGGACAAAAAATCCGCTCGTTACGGCACTGAAAAAGCCTAACGTCCGCAAACTTCGAACTATTGCGGGTGAGGTTGTATCGCTATCCAATTGTGAACTTCTAAAGAACTCTAGCGGAGAAGAGCTGATTGTTGTCACAACCTCCGAGATCCTCGTTTTTGGCCAACGTGACGATTTTCTTCGCATACTCGGCAGATTTCCGCTTCAACGCGCCCTTTCAAGAAGCACGTTTCGCTCTCGATACCCACACGGATTCGCTCGGTGTACCGAGTCAAATGACGGCACAAAATCGCTCCTACTGACGCAGTCCGGCTATACCGGCATGGCTACGCTGGTTTTTAATGAAGCAAATATTTCTAATCCAGAATTTCTACTCCAGCAAGAGTCCGTACAAATCACATCCTCGAAAGGAATCGAGACATTTGAATACACACCAAGACGTCCGTGGTTCAAAGCATCTCACGATAAATCTAAACGTCCTTCGCGAGCTTACCTCGAATTCGCGTTTCCGAAAGTCGACACCACGTATGCACTTCTCAGTGATTATACAATCCATCGTCTTGGTACTGAAGCAATCCCCACCACCGTTCAACATACGAGCGGTCTCGGATTTAGTGCTTTCACAGGAAAAGACAACGGGATTAATTTCGTTACGACGTCGAGTCTCGCAGCCGACAAAACAGACAGAATAAAAGTCATACGGGAAAGTGACGGCACGGTTGTGCAAGAAGCTAATCTGCCTGGCCGCGTAAAAGCATCGTCAATTTTAAGAAACACGCTGGCTGGAAGATCGCGAATTATTTTAGCCCTCAGGTCAAACTCCGGCAGACTGTCCCAACTTTTTGAATGGGAGATTCTTGAGTGATATCTGGAATGATATTTGGACTAATGGCGGTTCTCACCCATGCGCCTTTACCATCTTTAGGTGGGACAGTAGTGATCTATGATCGCAATCCCATCGAAGTACTCTCACCAACTCGAGTGAACACCACGGGAGCAAAGTTGTTATCGACGTCCGTATTCGAAACACTTTTTGCTACGGACAAAAATGGAAATGTCACAGGGGAACTCGCTCAAGACGATTTTTCATACAAAAACGGCGTTTTAACATTCAAGCTTAGACCACACGTTTTTCTTCACAATGGGCAGCCCTTACAGCATGAGCACATCATCAATCACTTTTATAAGCTTGCGGAAGAAAGGAACGGTCCAGCCCTACATATCGTAGCCCCTTTTACTCAGCGAGGCTCTGAGGAAATCAACCCAAAGTTGAACATTTCCTACTCTTCGGAATCAGGAGCATTCGAGATAGTAACACAACCACCGTATCCGGACATAATGCGTCTATTGTCCACCTCTCGTTCCGCTATATCTGTCGAAGGTCTTGGGACTGGCCCATTTAAAGTGACACCAACTAAAACCACCACATTAGAATCATTCATTCAGTTCCGACGTGGCGCCCCATATGTTGATCAGATTGAACATATCGGAAACATATCGCCGTTTAAGGCTCGAGCCGCGCTGAGAAGCGGTGCAGCCGACTTCATTTTTGGTATCGATGACCTCGACCGAAAGACAGAAACATTTGCGCAAGGAAATGAGTCCTCGAATTTTGAAGACTTCATTGTCTTGCAGGTTGGCCCTAATTCCGACGACCTTGCAAACTTCACTGACCTGAACAATTTACGATCGGTGCTAAACCGAGAAAGACTAGTTAGACGATATCTTTCAGAGCGAGCGTCACCTGCAACAAACTTTTTCGCCCACCATCAGAAGCTTCCTCGCTCCCGCCGATTTGAACAAACACGCAAGGTTCGCACGATGATTCTGAACAAAGACAGTGTCGCAAGCATCCGCTTTGCTGAACGGGTTCAATTTGAATTAGTCAAAAAGGGCCTTACGGTGAAAATAAAGAGCCTTCCTACGTCGGAATTCCAGCAGAAAGTCACAAGTGGCGAATTCGATTTTGCGCTACGTAATATATCGTTGAGTCAGGCATCTCAGTCGTTTGCTTCTTCAAAACTACATCGCCTATTGGAGGTTGCTTCCGATTACGGCGTTTTCAAGGAAATCTTCAACGCGAAACAAATGAGTGCATTTGCGATGGCCCGACGTGAAGAACAATCAAGCCTCCTCGCAAAACTAGAAAAAGACCTCCGCGAATCTGCGCGCTTAGTTGTTATCGCCAAACAAGTCCCACTCGTCATACAACGTAAAGCCATTCTTAACAGAGAAGAAAAGACACTTAAATTTGAATATTTGGAGAAGAACTAAGCGTGAGAAAGTCTCTTGGACTCCGAACGAGAGTCATCCTCTTTTTTGTGCTCGCGGCATTGCCTTCGATGGCGGTAACAGGCTTTACCGTCAACACTTTAGATCGATTTATTCAAGATGAAGTAGAAAAACAACAACGTGATCTCGAACGCCTCATACTTTCTAGTCTCACGAGCGAGAAGGAACGAATACAGAGAGAACTAAAGAAGCTTTGTAAAGACGACCGCATTATTCAGATGGTTGCACAATCCGACGACGTTAACGCGCTTGTCGACTTTGAAGACGTTGCCCCTCAAATATCGAGCAAAGTTGAATTATCTGCTTTAGCATTCATTGCTCGCTCAGGCCCTGCTCGAGGCACGATTCTGTCAAGTTCGCACATGCCCCAGGCTGTCGGTGACTCCCCCCCGTTTGAGCTCTTCATTGAAAGTGTGGAATCGAGCACGGCAGGAATAGCTTCTGACTATATCGCTTCGAACCCGCCGAAACTTACACCTTTTCTTTTGTCCACTGCTTTTGTGACTGACCCTTCGCGTTCAAGAAGCATACTTCTTTACGGTGGGACGCGATTAGATGGTTCATTTTTAGAGAGAATTGCACAAATCACGAGTTCACAATTATCACTGCATCTTCCCGATGGAGCGACCTACAAATTTGGAGCCACTCATGGCGATGCGAACTCAGGCTCAATCTATATCGTTCCGATCTCCGGTTACGCAGACCGACATGCCGGAGGGCAATCGCGCATCCATGCATCACTACCCATCTCACAACTAGAGAAATTTCAACAAGAGCTCTTGTTTATTGGTATCTTCGCAAACTTATTTATCCTGCTCGCCGGAATTTTAGGAGGATTCTGGCTCTCTCGACCAATCACGCGGCCGATCGTCGCGTTGTCATCCGCAGCCAAGCGCGTGGGTGATGGAGATTATACGATCAGAGTCGCGAAGGAACGTAACGACGAAGTCGGCCAGTTGGTCGAGGTCTTCAACGATATGGTCGGTGAAATTGTGACCACTCAGGCAGAATTAGCTCAAGCAGAGCGTATGGCCGCTTGTCGAGACGCAGCCAAACAAGTTGCGCACGAAATCAAAAACCCACTCACTCCAATGCGAATGTCGATGGAAACACTAAGGAAGGCACATCAAATTCAACACGCAAGTTTTGATGAGATTCTCCAGGAATCCACCCAAGCAGTTCTTGAAGAAGTACAGGCGCTATCACGAATCGTCAGCGCATTCTCAGAATTCGCGAAGTTGCCGACTCCGATTATCAAGTTGGAAGAGCCCGTTATGTTACTTGCGAATGTAAAAAGACTCTACGGTGCGCTTCCCGAGAACATAAAGATTATTTTCGAAGAACAAAACGCTTTGGAGTTGAATCTTCCATCAGTGCTCGTTGATAAAGACCAGTTCAGCCGAGTTTTCGTAAACCTCGTGAAAAACGCGGTCGAAGCCATCGGTCAAAATGAAGGCTGCATTTATCTTGAAGCGTCGATTGATACAGAGCAGCCCGTCAAAGGAGTTCGTTTCGTCATTCGAGATAATGGACCTGGCATACCTAACGACACCCTCGATAAAGTGCTCACTCCTTATTTCACCACAAAATCGAAAGGCACGGGATTAGGCCTCGCCATTGTAAACCGAATCGTTGACGAGCACGGGGGTTTTATGGCGATCAATTCACAAGTCGATGACGGGACAGCAATTTCTATTTGGCTCCCAGCAGAAGATGCATAAGCACGCCCTATTTGTCGCCCACTTGTTCTAGAATTAGACGCTCTATTCGCTGAATTCGCGAATCTAAAAACCGCGAATTCTTTGTCGCCTTTTGGGCGTCAAGATAAGCCACGCGCGCAGCCTTCAGTTGACCCATTTTCTCAAGACAATGAGCGAGACTTACTGTTGTTATTTGTTTCAGGTCGTCTGGCAAATTTTGCTCCTTGAGAAGTTCTTCATAAGTTTTCTTAGCCAAAGCCACTCGATCGCCTAATTCTTGGGCAGACGCTATCAACAGTGCTGCTCTGGCTCGATAAGCCATCTTTGTCGATTTCAAAACCTTTTGCGCGTAAGCTTCAGCTTTTGCGTATTTACGTGCATTGAGCATCAATTGCGCAAGTTCGAGATTCCATCTTTCATCGTCGACTCGACCAGGGTAACTGTTCATCAAAGCTTCAATTTCGGCGTGTAACAACTCTGGCTCTGTCGAACGAAACTTCATCAGTTTAATGATTTTCCTCCTCGTTTCGAAAGCTAGTTTCCCGGCGGGTGATATTTCAGTTATCCGTCGATACGTTCGCAGAGCACCGTCTTGGTCATTGAGATAGAAATGCCTTAAGTCCCCTAGTTTATGTAGAGTTTCTATTCGAAGCGCTGTCGTATCCGCATCACTTTTGTCACCGCATTCATGCAACACAAGCTCAAATTGACGCGCAGCCTCTTCATACCTCCTTAGGTAAAGAAGTTCGTCGCCTCTAGCCGACAACCTACTTTCCACTGATGTACATCCTGAAATCAAAGCGAGCATGAGGGACATTGCCAGCCGTGACGTTAGATAAAAAGATTCGGGTTTGTGTGCCATTTACTCTAAGCTTATTACTCTAAGGAGCTTTTCTCGCCCCTCCCATGGCTGGGCATGGACGACCTTCGACGATTTTACGGCGAATAACATCGAATTCAGGGAAACGCTGGAAAGCAACTCTCTTACCCTCGTAACAGGGGCTCTTGGAGATTTCCGCAGCAACACCCATGACATTGGAAAAAACCAACTGTCGTAGGGGAGCATCCTTGGTACTCCGAAAGCTGATAACAAACTGGTCAGGAACCGTAGTTGTTTTTACATCAGCGACGCTCGCGACATATTCAGTGCCTTCAATACATTGAACCCGAGCTTTTTCCATTTCGACCAAAATACGCTCCGCAGGTCTTGAGCACCACTCCTCCGCGGTGAGTGTTCGATCAGATAAACGACGCACCTCATGCACCGGATACCATCGACCGATCAGAGGGAAGATCGCTGCTTTATCATTTTCAGTGTCTTGATAGTTAAATGTCACAACGCCAGAATCGGCTCTCGCGGGTTCTTGTTCTTGCTGGTCAGAGCACGCAGCCGTAAGCATTGTGACGGAAAGCAGTAATGCGAATTTGTGAGTACTCACTGGGCTTGCTTTACCACTAATAAAGGTTGGAGGTCACCTATGCACTGCCCCGTTCTTAATCCGGTTCAATACCCTTCCGAACAGCTCTTCAACCAGATCAATATCATCTGTAAAAACGGGCACTTGAATTATGGGGCTTCCCTCTACCTCAAGTGCAAGGTGCTCTGTTTGGTTTCTGGTTGAACGAATACGACCAAGTGACCGCACGCGATTCCACCTTATTCGGCTGCGCGAGTTTGAGCCTATTCGGAACCAAGCCCGGGTCAAGACACAACTATTGTCAGCTCGACTTATCTCTACGATGCGCCCATCCAAGATCAATTCAGCAGTTTTCGAAACCCCAAAAGGCCATTTCAGGGTCACTACAGGCGCATCAAAGCGAGGTCGAATTGCCGGCCCCCAGCGTCCCTGGCGATGCCAATGAGCAGCTACCGGATCAGAAACAAAGAGGGTTGGCGAGCCTCTTTCCGAGAAACGATACCCCTCCTCCGCTTGCTCTACGTTTTGAGTACCTGGTGATTCGTGGAGCAAGGCAAGAGCAAGTCGAACGACATGGGCATCTATTTCCTTTCCGCTTTTTTGGTATCTTCTTTCCATCTGGCGAAGCGTGCCTTGGCTTCTATTCCAGCCACAACGCCCAAGCACAAGACAAAGCGACAGAAGAACTTCAGGCTCTAGTCCGGCAGAAGTCAGAAGCAAACGCTCTATTCCAAATATACCGTCGTCGTCTAAGTTTGCTTCCTCGATGATTGTTGGCAGTAGCTCATCGGAGGGTACAGAACGAGAAACAAAACGACTAGGCTCTGGATCGCTCAAGACAGCACTTACGATTCAGCTGGACCTTCAACAGATTCAACTTCGGCGGATTCCGACTCATCTTCTTCCTCAGCTAAGTTTGCAAAGCCTTGGACGCGCTCATCATCCCCAACTCGGACCATACGAACGCCCATCGTATTTCTGCCTAGCACTGGAATCCCACTGCATCTCATACGAATAATCGTGCCCGCGTCGGTAATGATCATGATGTGGTCCTCGTCAAAAACCTGTTTGACGCCGACCACGTCACCGTTACGGCCACCCGCCTTGATGAGGATAATACCGCGACCACCACGTTGTTGGACCCGGTACTCTTCAGTCTTCGTTCGCTTCCCGTATCCGTTTGAGGTGACAGTGAGGACAGCGGCTCCAGCTTGTAACACTGTCATACCAACGACTTTGTCGTCAGCATCTAAACGAATACCCCGCACGCCCACCGATGGACGTCCCATTGCTCTCACGTCACTCGCCTTAAACCGAATAGCCATGCCTTTACTGGTTCCAATAAGGATATCATTATCGTCCCCGCAAACTTTGGCAGCGATCAGCTCGTCGTCTTCCGCGATACCTGCCCCGATAATGCCGTTTGCACGCGGTCTTGAGTAATCCGACAGAGATGACTTCTTCACTGTTCCGTTTCGCGACACTGTAATCACAAACTGGTCGTCACCAAATTCACGGACAGGCAAAATGGCTGACATCTTTTCGTCTGGCCCCAGTGGCAAGAAATTAACCATCGGTTTACCGGTAGCCGTACGACCACCGAGTGGTAAGCTATGGACTTTAACCCAATAGACTTTTCCAACATTGGTAAAGACCAAAAGATAAGCGTGCGTGGAGGCCACAAAAAGTTCTTCCACGAAGTCCTCGGACTTCGTCTTGGCACCAGCAACACCCTTGCCGCCTCGCTTCTGCGCTCGATATTCAGTTACAGGCGTTCGCTTAACATAGCCGGCGTGAGAGACAGTTACGACCATCTCTTCTTCAACAATAAGGTCTTCATCGGTATAGACGCCGACTTGTCCCGTAATTTGTGTTCGGCGCGGGTTACCAAAGTTGTCGCGAATCTCTTCAAGCTCGCCAACAATAAGTTCGAGAAGAACATTCTCATCGCCAAGAATTTCACGTAGCCGTGCCACGGTGTCTCTTAGACCACGTGCTTCGTCTCCAAGCTTGTCACGCTCTAGACCGGTGAGACGGTGCAACCTCAACTCGAGGATAGCTTGCGCTTGTTTTTCGCTAAGATTTACAAAGCCTTGAGCAACGGCCTCCGTAATTTGTTTATCTTCGGACTCAATCAGAGCCTCAAGATTACCTAAATTCGGGAACTTTTCGGCAATCAAGTTACGCTTCGCTTCCGGTGAGTCTTTCGCGGCACGGATAATCTCAATCACGCGATCAATGTTGTCCAACGCTGCCAGTAGACCGAGAACGATATGAAACTTCTGCTCCGCCTGGTTCAACTCGAAAATGGACCTTCGAGTGACAACCTCACGCCTATGCTCAACAAAGTGAGTCAAAGCATCTTTGATTGCTAAAGTACGCGGCTGTCCGTCAACAATCGCTAGCATGTTCATCCCGAAATTCGATTGCATCGGTGTGTGACTCCAAAGCTGGTTCAGAGTAACTTGCGCGACTGCATCACGCTTCAGCTCGATCACGATACGCATACCTTCGCGGTCAGACTCGTCTCGAACATCAGAAATCCCATCTATTTTCTTATCGCCAACAAGGCTTGCGATTCTTTCAATAAGACGAGCTTTATTCACCTGATAAGGGAGCTCAGTCACTACAATTTGCTCCCCGCCTCGTTTCTTCGGCTCTACATCGGTAACGGCACGCACCACTACACTGCCCCGACCCGTTTGATAACCGCGGCGAATTCCGTCTCTTCCGCAAATGATGCCGCCGGTTGGAAAATCAGGACCAGGAATAATCCGCATGAGTTCTTCAAGTTCGATATTCGGGTCGCGAATGATCGCAATGCAGGCATCAATGGCTTCTTGCAGGTTATGGGGAGGAATACTTGTGGCCATACCCACCGCAATCCCCTGGCCGCCATTCACCAAAAGATTCGGCACGCGAGTAGGCAGAACAGTCGGCTCAAGCTGACTGTCATCATAGTTCGGTTCAAAATCTACGGTATCTTTCTCAAGGTCTGACAGAAGCTCCTCAGCCAATTTGGTCAAACGGGCTTCTGTATAACGCATTGCCGCGGGTGGGTCGCCATCAACCGAACCGAAGTTACCTTGTCCATCGACAAGTGGTTCCCTCAACGAAAAGTCTTGAGCCATACGGACCAAAGCATCATAGACTGCCGAGTCACCGTGCGGATGATACTTACCGATTACATCACCGACAGTACGAGCAGATTTCTTGAACGCTTTATTGTGATGGTTACCAAGCTGTTCCATCGCGTACAAAATACGGCGATGAACAGGTTTCAGTCCGTCACGCACATCGGGCAAGGCTCGCCCCACGATCACGCTCATCGCGTAATCGAGGTAGGAGTTTCTCATTTCGTCTCCGAGCTGAACAGGAAGATGATTGTTAGGATCCTCGCCGGAACCGTCAGCGTCCCCAGGAGGCTGGTTCGGTGGGATTTCAGAGGAGTCAGAAGATTTTGCCATCGGTCTTCCGTATCTAACCCGTAGCTGATGCTTCGTCCAGCGGTTTTTAGCGCCAAAATCACATCATTCAGCAATAATTCTAAACATTTACCGAGCCTCCCTGTGCGAAAGCCTCTCGTTGTGTAATGTCTCTACAAAATGACGGAAAAAAAACAAATCGAAGAAATTAAAGCGCTCTTCCAAAAACACGAAATTAAGCGCGTAAAGCTCGGAGGAACAGATCTTGATGGCGTCTTGAGAGGCAAATTTATCTCCTTGGAAAAGTTTTGGTCCGTCGTAAATGGCGGCATGGGATTTTGTGACGTCGTGTTCGGATGGGATATGATGGATGAGCTCTACGATAAGCCGACGGTGACAGGCTGGCACACTGGATATCCGGATGCCCCCGCAAAGGTAGACCTTGGGACATTTAGAACAATCCCCTGGGAACCAAACACCGCCGCTTTCCTGCTCGATTTTGAAGACCAGCATGGTCAGGCCAACCCAGTTTCTCCCAGACAGATTCTCAAGAAAATCATTACGAAAGCCGAGACTATGGGGTTTGAACCTTTCACTGCTACTGAGTTTGAATTCTTTATTTACGATGAAACCCCTAAGACTCTTCATGACAAAGGATTCCTCAATGCAGAAACTCTAGACACTGGCATGTTTGGTTATTCTTGGTTGAGAACATCTCAATGTTCAGCGCTTACTCAGACACTGCTCGACGATCTCAGCGATTTCGGAGTCCCGCTGGAAGGCTTTCATACAGAAACAGGACCTGGAGTGTTCGAAGCAGCGATTCAATACGACAAAGCATTGCTGTCTGCGGACCGAGCGATTCTCTTCAAAACGGCAGTTAAAGAAATATGCCATCGTTTCGAAACGATGGCGTCTTTTATGGCGAAGCCTTCGAACAAGCTTCCGGGTTGCTCAGGGCATCAACATCAATCGCTTTGGAACATCGAAGACGGAAACAACGCTTTCTATGATGAAAACGACCCCCAGAAAATTTCTAACACTCTTCGTCATTACGTCGCAGGCCAACTCAAACTGATGCCAGAATTTTGTGCCCTCATCGCGCCAACAATCAACAGCTACAAACGCTTGGTGCCGGGGCTATGGGCTCCTACTCGCGCGAATTGGGGAATTGAAAACCGGACCTGCGCGCTTAGAGTTATTCCTGGCTCATCCAAGGCCACTCGGGTTGAATACAGAGTCTCTGGCGCGGATATCAATCCATACATTGCAGCCGCGGCGTCCATTGCCTCAGGTCTTTATGGAATCGAGAACAAGTTAGAGCTTCCGGACGCAATATCTGGAAATGGTTACGACGACACGATATCAGCGGAACTGCCAAGGACACTTCGCGACGCCGGGCAAGCGCTCGATAAATCCACGGTCGCTCGAGAAATTTTCGGCGACACCTTCGTCGACCACTATGTGCTTACTCGGGACTGGGAATGCCGCCAAGCTGAAGCAGCCGTGACCGATTGGGAACTGGCCCGTTACTTCGAGCTCGTTTAGCCAGGCAGAAGCTTAATCACTTAACTCTGACGCCTGCGGCGCGAGCTTTGGCAGGAATTTCTAAGCGGATTTTCTGGGCAAGAGCATCTATTTCCGGCTCTAGCTTCTTCATTTGTTTCAAGGCTTTTTCGCGTCTTTGAGCATGAGCAAGCATAGCGGTCGACGCGTACTGAAACGCTGCTTGGTCAGCCGTCTTGCGCAAAGCCTGGTGCTGTTTGAGTTTGTCTTTCAGCTTACTCCGGGCATTATCGAGTTTGCGCTGCCAGTCTTGGATTTTCCCAATTCGAGCTGAGCGTCGACGATCGAAGTCTCGTAAGCGAGCATCCAGTGCCGCTTTGCGTCGTTTGAACTCTCGGGCGTTCAGCTTCTTTTTTTCTAAGGCTCGGAGTTTTCGCTCAGTTTCACGCCTCTCAAGCTCTTCCTTACCCAGCTTGTCCTCAAGCTGCTTTCGCGTTTTGGCCCGTTCTTTCTTCTTCTTGGTGTAAAACGCACGCCGATCAGGGGGTAAAGCAGACAGGTTGTCTGTGTAGGCAACATTTCCATCCTTATCGACGTACTTATATATTTCAGCCGAAGAATCCGATGGTGAACACAGCCACATGACAACACCCAGCGTAAAGACACGAAGAATCATTAGCCTCATGGGGCTAATATACCATTGGTTCCAAAAACCTGCTGCTCGCATTTGAAACAAATGCTAAGCTGGTTGCGTGACAGGGTTTCCTTTCATGAGTCGTGGGGCACTTCCCAGCAGTTCCGTCCTGAGCGTGAGCCAATTACAGGCCTCACTGCGGCGTGACATGGAGCGCAAATATCCAAATGTCATGGTCGAAGGTGAAATATCGAATCTTACCATTCATCATCTCTCTGGCCACGCCTACTTTACGCTAAAAGACTCGAATGCTCAGCTTCGATGCGTCATGTGGAGAAATGATGTTCGTCGTCTGAAGTTTAGGCCCGAAAATGGTCAACAAGTCATCTGTACCGGAAAAGTGACAGTTTATGAACGCGGAGGCACCTTACAACTTTCAGCCCAAAAAATTGAGATGCAAGGGTTGGGCGCCCTTCAAGCCGCCTACCGGCAGTTGGCTGAACTACTCAGGAACGAAGGTTGGACCAGTCCCGAGAACAAAAAAGATCGCCCTATCGCACCGAAAACGGTTGGTATTGTTACAAGCCGACAAGCTGCTGCATTGAGAGATATCGTGCGAACGATTCGACGTCGGAATAGCGCCGTTCGAATCATTATCGCCCACACCGCAGTTCAGGGAGATGGAGCTGCGAACCAAATCGCAGAAGCCCTCGAACGCATGGATAAGCTCGCACTGGCCGATGTGATTATCCTAAGCCGCGGAGGCGGAAGTATCGAAGACCTATGGGCATTCAACGAAGAACCCGTGGCTCGCGCAATCATCGCTTGCTCGACGCCAATCGTGACCGGCATCGGTCATGAAACGGACACGACAATCGCTGACCTCGTAGCAGACCATCATTCCTCAACGCCGACAGCAGCCGCCGAAGAATGTGTTGCTGACGAAAATCACCTCAGTCGGGAGCTAGAAGCCCTGGTAACGCGACTAAACAAGGCTTTGACCACCAAGCTCGAACTCTCTCGGATGAAATTTCAACGGATTAGTGACCAGCTTGATGAGCCCGGCTATCTCATCCACCGCAGGGAACAAGATATCGACGACCTTCTGCAACGTGCAGAATCATGCCTCAGAGATCGTCTTTCTGGCCACGCGCTTGAAATTCGACAATTTTACGAAAAACTTCTTTTGTGTTCACCAAGAGCACGTCAGCTAAAAGCGAAAGCAAGGCTCGACAAATACACTCAAAGGCAACAGCGAGCCATGGAGAATCATCTCGGAAGAGCCCAGCAGAGTCTTGCGCGCCGTACACAGAGTCTCGAACTGTTGAGTCCGCTAAATATTCTCTCAAGAGGTTACAGTATCGCTACGACAGAATCGGGTCAGGCCGTCAGAAGCAGCAGTGAAGTAACCGTTGGAGAGCGCCTAAATGTCCGTTTCGCGGACGGAAACGTCGCGACTCGTATCGAGACACTTGACCCTTGAGTGTCGTGTGGCGCAGAAAGACAATATGCCAAGAGCTAAAAAGAAGCCTACCGAAATCTCGTTCGAGGCCCTTATGACGGAACTTGAATCCACCGTCGAGCAATTAGAGCAAGACGAACTGCCGCTCGAGAAAGCGATCGAAGCATATCAAAAAGGCGTCGAGCTCGCGAAAAGTGGTTATGAAAGGTTGAATGCCGCCGAAAAGCGAATCGAAGAAGTAACCAAAAATGGAAACTTGAAGGCTTTATCAGAAAGAGATGTGCTTGAGGACGATGATGAGCTTCTTTAAAATTTTTTGGCACATCGTCATCGTCGTTTGTGTACTACAAACATCTTGTACTCCAACTTGTCGGGTACAAGGGGATTGTCAGTCGGGCGAGTATTGCAATCCTATCGAGAGAATTTGTGTCGAGGGATGCACCTCAGACCAAGACTGTAACTCCAGATCATATTGTGAACCAGACTTAGGCCTGTGTCGAATCAAGCCCGGATTGCCGAGTTTCCGAATTGATGCAGGTACCTCAACTGTCACCTCTACGATGAGTGATGCCGGCTAAACAGAAGACGCAAAAAAAGCGAGCTGACGTTGTCCTCTTCGAGAGCGGCTTGGTCGATAGCGTTCGCGAAGCTGCTGCTCGAATCATGTCGGGAAAAGTCATGTATACAGATCAAAACGGCAAAGAGAAAAAGCTTCAAAAGCCTGGAGACCCTGTCCATGTCGGTTCGAGCTTCAGATTCGCGGGAGCCAAACACCCATACGTATCACGCGGCGGCCTGAAACTGGCGGCCGCCCTCGAAAAGTTCCCCTTAGAAATAGAAGGCAAAGTCTGTGCCGATATCGGTATTAGCACGGGAGGCTTCACCGACGGACTCCTGCAAGCTGGAGCAAAGAAGGTTTACGGCGTGGATGTCGGCTACGGCCAAACTGCTTGGAAGATAAGAACAGACCCTCGCGTAACACTCTTCGAGAGAACCAACGTGAAAAATCTGAGTCCCAGTGCTTTTACAGAAACAATTGACCTACTGGTCATTGATGTTTCTTTTATCGGTTTGTCGGGACTATTGCCCAAATTAAAATCATTCCTTGGAGTGAGAGCCTCAATGATCTGTCTTATTAAACCCCAGTTTGAACTTCCTCCAGACCGAGTTCCGCAAGGTGGGGTCGTTAGCGAACCCTCTTTGCACCAATGGGCGATAGACAAGGTTCTCACCGCAGCAAGTGACATTGATCTCTCTTCAAAAGGAATCGTGCCTTCTCCGATCAAAGGTGCAGATGGCAATACAGAATACTTAGTGTGGCTCCAATGAGTTTAGATATTTCGGAAATCATTCTCGGTTTAGACGGCGGCCAGACATATCGTTTGGAGCTAAACTCTAAGATGATAAATGTTATTATCTCTGAAGAAGCATATCTCTGGCGGAACTCTATCGTCGATATCCTGAGCAGCGCTGGATTAAGAAAGGATTTTAAGGAAGCCCCTTTTGTTCGCGTGAGACTAGATAGCCCTAACCTCTCAATTGCTATCGCCGACGACATGCAAGCGGGCCTTAGGATCTTTGAGGAGAGTCTCGAGCAACGAATTCCACTGATCATTGACGCATCCGTAGATAGTCGTATGGAAGCTCCGAAACTAGACCTTATGCTCACAAAACTGGCCCAGGGATTCGGGCTCGCGCAAGAAGAGCTAGTCCGAGTCGCCCTCACTCAAATTCAAGCAGAAGAATCCGAGGAAGAACTTCTCTCGATCGAGAAAGAGTTCCTAAGCGCTCATTCGAATGCACTGAGCTACGCTTCACAAGTTCGACGAATCGATGACCAAATGACTGCGTCCGTTGTGCCGGGCTGGCTATTCATTGCATGCGCGGTAGGAGCGGCTTTCGTCCTCATGACTGCAATAACACTTTTCTATCCCGAGCTGCGAATGACGGTCATACCGATCATGGTCATTGGTGGAATTGTCGGCCTAGGAGCCTACGGGTGGCGCTCTTGGAAGGAACTCAATATCCGCGGAGCACTCCAAACACAACGCGCAGAACTCAGAGCGAAACGAGAAGAAGCAAAAACGGAGGCGCGTGCGCTCGCAGAACAAATAGTGGATGAGAACCGAGACCCGGATGCACTGCTTGCACGGCAGAATACCGAACTACTTTCTGCGAAGACGCCTATTGTCCTCGAAAAAGACGTCGTAGATCTAAAGTTTCTCGAAGAAATGCAAACTGTAGTTGGTGGTCGACAGCTTATCGTGTTCGGTAAATCAGTCTCAGGCGTCGACGATGGTGGTAGTGTAAAGATTATCCAACCCGAAGTACTTAGTATGCCTTCTTGAGGTTTTTTATTTTATATCGGGCCTGACTCCCCTTCAATTCAAAGATGGCGCCCATTCCATAGGTAGTCTTCCCATTGAGCATTGGCCAAGGGTCGGGATTGGCTGCACCAGCGTTGATGAATAAGCTCTTGTACCATTCGTTTTGCTTACGTCGTTTATTACCGGCTAAATTAGATGCCAACCCACCGGCTTCGAGAATATGCCCAAAGATGCCGAAGGAAACTTCTTCGAAATCCAACATGTCTGTCATCTCTTGGTCTCCAACGTGTCCGACTCCGCTTGCGATATCGATGCCGTATTTTCCTTTCATTTTGGGTGGCCCATGCGAGGTAAAAATCACGGGTTTCTTACTGCCTTCAAACATTGCTACGATTTGCTCAATGTGCTTGGCGCGATAATGAGCTGCCCCGCTCACGTGAGTAAAGCGTTTATCGTAATAGCCGGGCAAGGTGGCTATTATTGCGCTATTCAAATCAAGCTTTCGTACCCAATTGCCATTGAGAAAATTGGGATACTTGTTAAACACAGAGGTTGCTACCCTGTTGAAAGAGCCACAGGACTCAGTATTACCGGTATAAGCAACAACGATCACTCCCGACGAGGCAAGCGTCGAGAAAATCTTGCCCATTTGGAGGGAATTCGTAGCGAGGTCCCCGTTCGCTAGAAGGATTTGGATGTCTTCTGACTTCATCCAATCAATAAGAATTTTCATCGCACTAATCGTGATTTCACGGTCATCTTTCGTCGCTGAAATGACGCCAATTTTCAGGGACGAAGCCTTTTGTTTCGAAGTTTCAACTAATGTGCTTCCCTGAAGTTCATACTGGAATTTACCCGTATCAATCTTTATTGGTTTTGCGAGCGCACCCGACTCACCGAGACAATCACCACTTCGCAGCTCACCAAAATCAGCCCACAATTTTTGGCGGTCGTCCTTTGCAGCCGCAGAGAGAGCACCGACGAAAGTCAGCAGGCAGGTAAGGCTCAAAACTCGTCGTAAGCCTCTGAATCTACGCCGCGTTTCTGTTTGAGATAAAACCTTCACACCGTGACCATATCGCGACTTTGGTAAATCTACGAGAGAATAGAAGTCAAAAATATCAAACATTTGTAATTACCCACAAAATTGACGTCGATTTGTGGGGCGTATTCATAATCACGGGCGGAAGTTTCTGCAAATTACGAGGAATATACTCCGACGAGGAGCTTGTTACCTAAATGAAACACGTAAGTGGGAGCGGGTCGCGGCATTCGCAGTCCATAGACTGTGCTGCTACCCGGGTTGTTCGCCTCCTCCCGGCCGAACGACCGCCCTCACACGGTATTTCGTCGTATGAGTGGCCACTGGGGTGGTAAGCCGTCCTTTTGTCCCTTCTTCATCGCCTCAGCGGCCTCTCATACACCCAATTGTGGCGGCACTATGGTCGTGTTGGTGGACCATAGTGCATTTCCTGAGATGCAGCCGGGTCAACTCCAGCCCTTCCATGACCCGGCTGCGTCTCTTTTTTCTTACTCGGCTTGCCACATCGGATAAGAACTGCGCTACCCTACTCCCGCCGTGACTGAAACTGAGCCTCGGAACATTAAGACCATCGGAATTTTTGCGCCATCGAGTAGCTTTCCAGAGGACCGATACCAAAATGGTCTATCGAAACTGAAAAACTTAGGATTCGGTATTGTCGAACCGGAAGGATTGCGGAAAAAACAAGGATATCTCGCGGGCGACGATTCACATCGAGTTCGCCTTCTGCACAGCATGTTGGAAAATGAGGAGATCGATTGCATCTGGGCCGCTCGGGGCGGCTACGGGCTGCATAGGATCATCGATAAAATCGATATCCAAAAGCTAAAAGCGAGCAACAAGCTGATCGTTGGATTTTCCGATATTTGTGCACTTCATGCCCTCGTGCAGAAAGAAACAAACGGACTGAGTATTCACGGACCTGTTGTCACACAACTCTCAAACTTCGACTCCCCCCAACTACGCCAAGTTGAAGAGGTTGTCAGAAACGAGTGGTCTCAGCTCACGTACGAGTCATCAAAGCCATCGATTGTTCGAGGAAAATGCGATGGGATTCTTGTAGGCGGTTGTTTATCGGTCATTACCCCGCTGCTTGGAACACCCTACATGCCACCATTAGACGATTCTATCCTGCTTCTAGAAGATGTCGGAGAAACGGTCTACCGAATCGACCGACTCCTTCAACACTTACGATTGGCGGGCGTATTCAAACGAGTTCGAGGAATTGCATTGGGCGAATTTTATAACTGTGAGCCCAGAAACGATAATGAACCAAACCTGCAATCCATCTTCGAAGATATTTTGGGCGACGTTTCCGTACCTGTGCTCAATGGACTACCATTTGGGCATGGGCATATAAATCAAGCCATACCACTTGGAGCTCGCGCGTTCATTGAAACGAACGATTCGACAGGCAAGCTTGTGGTGAATAGAGATGGATAGGGCACTTCGGGTTTTCGCAAGAGGCGCAAAAGAAGGAGCTTACCCAGGAGGCCAACTCGCAGTGTCGAAGGAATGCCGTCGTATAACGACAGCCTGTGTTGGTCACTTGGGCTCGAGCGAGGCCCCTGTCACTCATCACACACATTATGATTTAGCGTCACTCACAAAAGTCCTCGCGACGAGTATTTTGTTCGCTCGGGGTTGGGAACAGGGTTTGTGTGAACCAGAAGATCCTATTTCTAAGTTTGTTCCAGGCGTACACGAAAGTATCACTCTACGGCACGCCCTGGAGCACTCAACTGGCTTTCCCGCGCACATGCGATTCGATAAATATTTACCTCCAGAAATACCGCATGAAAGCTGGGACGCTTGGCGTCATATCATCAGGCAAGCAAGTCAAACTCAGCAAATCCGACCCGCCGGTACCAAAGCAGAGTATAGTGATGTGGGATTTATTCTGCTTGGTGCTGCATTAGAGGCGATCTATTCGCAGCCGTTATCGACTTCTTTTGCCCTACTCGGTACGCAACTCTTCTTTCGTGACCGGCGCGGACCACCAGCCCTACCACTTTTTCCTGTCTCTGCACCGGTCGCCGGAAGTGAGCTGCATGTACGCCCCGGATTCGTTCATGACGAAAACGCTCGCGCAATGGGAGGGGCGGCAGGACATGCTGGATTATTCGGAAACGCGATTGGTGTTCTTCGTCTTGCCGAAGATCTCGTCAAGTCGTTCCACGGCTATACCGACTGCCTCTTGCAACCAGGTACGGTACAGCGGCTTTGGTCTCGAAGCCGAGTTTCAAATTCTACACGCACACTTGGTTGGGACACACCTTCGCCCTCAAAAAGTTCTGCTGGGCTACACTGGCCAAGATGGTCCGTAGGCCACCTAGGCTTTACCGGATGTAGCCTTTGGATTGAGCCGAAGTCCGCTTTGATTGCAGTATTCATTACCAATAGAGTGTGGCCAAACCGCTCAAATAATTTGATCCGTCGGGTCCGCCCGGAACTCCACGATGCCATATGGAAAGATTGCGCTGAACTAGACTCTGGATTACTACAAAACGCCCCCGTCGTGACAGGCCGCTCCGAGTAATGGACTCATTCCTGCACGGATAGTTGCCCGTCTCGACCGTGACTTCCAAACGGTCCTTCCTCAAAATCTCGAACGAACCGGCAGTTGGGTAATTGATCCAGGTTGAGAAGCAAACCAAATAATGCTCGGGACTTTTTACCCTTTGGTGCGATGGTATCCTGGCCAGGTATTGAATCGACCACTAAGCCTACGCGCGCCCATTTTGAATCTTTGGGTCGGGCATAAGCGACTTCCGCATTGGGGCTGCCTTTCAAATCCTCAAAAAGACTCGGCCCAATCTGTAGCTTCGTGGACTCTTGAGAAGCCGCTGGATTCGCGAGGACCGTTTCAAGGTGGCTTACGCAGTCGTCAACCTGCTTTGCTCGCGCATTCTCACTCACGAAAAGCCAAGCCAAGAGCAAAACCACTGCTCCGACACCTCCACCAATGACCATTTTAAGCATTCTTCGTTTCTCCCGTGGACAAATTCATCAACTCGGCAAACACAAGGGCCTGATATCGGGCGTCGTGACCTGCGTGGTGCAAGGTCGACTTGTCGCGCTGAGGCACTTGTTCCAGCAGCTCCGAGACATTCTTAAGACTCGTCTCAACCCATGAAATATCAAGTTTTCCCATCGCCAGTGCCTTTGTGTCCAAAGCAGAGTGTCCGAATGGGTTCTTGACACCAGTAAACTCAAAATAGAAAGCACATTGCATCCAATCGAAGGGCGCATTGTGCGCAACAAAAACAGGTCGGTCCTTCGAGGACTTTTTTCGAGCGTTCACCCACTCGGCGAAACGCTTCATCGCTGTCTCTGGTTCTAACCCTTCAAGTTTGAGCTTTTCGGCGTCAAGACCGTGAATTCTCATCGCACCTGGTACAAAACCGTCGAAAATGGGTTTGAGCTCACAATAAAAATCGTCGAAAACCTGATATTTACCGTCGCGGCGGCGAACGTGAGTGACACCGATCGACAAGAGGTTATGAATTCCAGGAACCGGACCCGAACTTTCGACATCAACCGAGAAATAATCCACGCTGCAGCTATATCTAAGCTTGTTTACATCGTCACCAGCAGACTACAAATATGGCTAAATAGCTCGTGCGAAGCATTTGAAATGACGGGCATACCCGAGTAGTCAGCAGATTTCTGTTCTGGACCTGTCACCCGGCAGATGACAATGACTCCAACCTGTGCACATGGTTCGCGCGAGACACCAATGAAAGTGGCCGTACCTACCGAGACATTTCCTGGAGAACGACGCGTTGCGTTGATCCCCGGGGACATATCATCCCTCGGCAAAGCAAAACTAGAAATCCTCGTCCAAAAAGGCGCAGGAGAAGCTGCAGGATTCTCAGACCAAGATTACGCTGACAAAGGCGCAACCATCGTCGAGAATCGTGGAGAACTTCTTTCACAGGCTGATATCGTTGTTCAAGTACGAAGCCTGGGCGCAAACAAGAATGAGGGACAGCAAGACCTCGAGCATTTCAAATCTGACCAAGTCGTCATTGGACTATCGGACCCCCTCGGAGAGCCAGAGTCTGCGAAAAAGCTCGCCGAAAAGGGCGTGATGGCTTTTTCTATGGAGATGATTCCTCGTATTTCACGCGCGCAAAGTATGGATGCATTATCTTCCATGGCGACGATCGCAGGCTACAAAGCTGTACTTCTCGGCGCGAGTGAATCTCGAAAAATCTTCCCAATGCTGATGACGGCTGCGGGGATGGTTAAGCCATCGAGAGTGTTCATTATCGGTGCAGGTGTTGCTGGACTGCAGGCCATCGCTACGGCGAAAAGACTTGGTTCGGTGGTTGAAGCATACGACGTTCGACCTGCTGTCAAAGAGCAATGTGAAAGTCTCGGTGCGAAATTCGTAGAACTTGAGTTGGAGACCGACGACGGTGCAGAAGATAAAGGTGGATACGCTACAGAGCTTGGCGAAGACTTCTACCGAAAACAACGCGAAGTTATGACCCGTGTCGTCTCCAACAGTGACGTAGTCGTCACTACTGCAGCTATACCAGGGAAAAAGTCACCTATTTTGATTACCACAGACATGGTGGACAAAATGGCTCCCGGTTCAGTGATTGTAGACCTTGCCGCGGAACGCGGAGGTAATTGCGAACTAACGAAGGCCGACGAGCGAGTCGATTACAATGGAGTCGTCATTCTCGGACCAACCAATTTGCCCGCGACCATCCCAAACCACGCTAGTCAAATGTACTCTCGTAACATAACCACTCTACTGAAAAGTCTGGTCAAAGAAGGCGAACTCAATATTGATATGGAAGATGAAGTCACCGCAGGAACGCTTGTTTCCCGGGGCGGCGATGTCGTACACGAACGAATCAAGGGGCTACTCGAACCCCAAGCGGAGAGTGAGGAATAATCATGGAAATGTTAGTAACCGGCCTGACCGTATTTGTGCTCGCAGTATTTGTGGGCTTTGAAATTATCACTAAGATTCCACCAACCCTACACACTCCACTGATGTCGGGCTCTAACGCAGTGTCTGGAATCACAATTGCGGGGGCGATACTCCTGTCCGGTGTATCAGCAGATAAGAACATGACCACGATACTCGGTATGGTGGCATTAGTATTTGCAACCATTAATGTTGTCGGCGGCTTTATGGTCACGAATCGAATGCTTGAAATGTTCAAGAGGAAGAATTAAGCCATGCAAAGTACAATCATTAACGTTGCTTATCTCGTATCTTCCGTCCTTTTTATCCTCGGTCTAAAAGGACTCACGCACCCACGAACCGCTGTGAGAGGTAACCGCCTTGGCGCTGTTGCTATGCTAATCGCCGTCGTGGTTACTCTAATCAGTAAAGAAATTGTCGACTATCAACTGATTATCGCCGGACTTGCCGTTGGTGGTTTGATTGGTGCGGTCTTAGCGAAAAAAGTTGAAATGACTTCGATGCCTGAACTTGTTGCGGCTTTCAACGGGTTTGGCGGTATTGCATCTTCTCTCGTTGCAGGCGCGGCGCTTCTTAATGCGATCTCTGGAAACGGTGAGCAATTAGCGAATTATCAATTCACTGTTTCAACTGTTGTATCGGGCCTCATCGGCGCCGTTACTTTTACAGGTAGTTTCATCGCATTCGGCAAACTAAAAGGAATCATCAGCGGTAACGCGGTGAATTTCCCTGGTCAAAAACCGCTTAATGCTCTTCTCGGACTCGCAAGCATCGGCCTTTGCGTTTATGTCGTCATGGAGCCCTCGCAGATAATGTCCTACTGGGCTTTGTTGGCTGTTGCTGGCTTGCTGGGCGTTCTGCTCACCATTCCGATCGGTGGTGCTGATATGCCAGTGGTCATTGCATTGTTGAACTCATATTCTGGTCTCGCAGCATCTGCGACTGGTTTTGTTCTCAATAACAATGTTTTGATTATTGCGGGTTCTCTCGTGGGAGCCTCGGGCCTCATTCTGACCCAAATTATGTGCGTCGCGATGAATCGTTCGCTGGTCAACGTCCTTTTCGGAACGATGGAAGCTGCTGAAGGTGGCGCAGATGGTGAAGAGGATATTTACACCGGAAGAGTAACCTCGTCCTCTCCTGACGAAGTTGCCATGCTTTTCGATACAGCGTCGAAAGTATCTATTGTTCCTGGTTACGGTCTTGCGGTTTCTCAGGGGCAACACGCTGTGAGAGACCTTGCCAACCTTCTTGAAGAAAAAGGCGTGGAGGTCGACTTCGCGATTCATCCCGTCGCAGGTCGTATGCCTGGTCATATGAACGTGCTACTCGCTGAAGCAGATGTCTCCTACGACAAATTGATTGAAATGGAGCAAGCCAATTCAGAATTTGAGCAAACAGACGTTGTACTCGTTATTGGTGCGAACGATGTTGTGAATCCTGTGGCACGAACTGACCCGAAAAGCCCAATCGCCGGCATGCCTATTCTCGACGTAGATAAAGCACGGACGGTTGTAGTCATCAAACGCTCACTTAGCCACGGATATGCAGGAATTCCTAATCCGCTGTTTGCCGCTGACAATACACTGATGTTGTTTGGAGACGGTAAGAAAGCCATTCTAGGCCTCATCACCGCTCTCAAAGAACAATAGCCTACAAGTCTACTTGCGAAGAGCGTACGAGACGGGACTCTTCGACCCTCCAAACAAATTCCGTTGATATGCAAATCCTTGATTGTCAGTAACCCTGGCAATTCCGTTGGCCTTATCCACCCAGCTATCAAGCATCATCACGTGGTTATAAGTGCCTTCGCGACCATTCGTGAACAAGACATCTCCGGGTTTCATTGAGCGGATACCGTAAACTCGCTGCCAGCCCTCTTCTCTTTCAAGGTATCGTGCCAGAGCAGGCGCCCACATCCGCACTGAACTACGATGATTATCACCGAAGCCGACATAGGTCGCAGTTCTAGGGATATTGAGTACTCCGCTTTTCTCCATGGCCGTCGTGATATAGTTTGCGCACATATTTCGTGTACCGCGAATCGAGTTTCTCACAGATCGAAAATTTGATGGATTTTGATACCAGGCATGTAGTCGCCCCGTAAGATTGGTCGTCGCTCTATTCGGTTCAATCGCGCTAACGACTGGCGGTGAGACTGTACTTCGGTTTGAATTGCCCGTTGCGGTATTGGGTCGCGATGACATTTCGAAAGCATCACCGTGCGAACTATTTTGCATACGCAATAGAGCCGAAATGGTTTGGCGTCCCGCAATCCCATCGACAGATAGGCCATTCGCTCGCTGGAAACCGCGGACGGCCTGCGTAGTGAGTGCACCAAAATCTCCATCAATGGGACCCGCTCGATATCCTAAGCCAGTCAATTTTTTTTGTAACGCCTTTACCTGAAGTCCTCTCGAACCCTCGCTCATTGCCGCGGCTTGTGGATTCAATTGATAGACACTTGATCCTGCTTCTGAGGCATCTGTGTTCACTACGGCCGGTGGTGGCGGCAAATTTACTGGTTGAACCATTATCCTTATCCCCTTTTTTTCACGCTCTCATTTAGAGAGAATTCAATTGTTTGAGCTCCACTGTGGGAACTTCTCCGCGAATACCGCTGCGCGATTGAGCACGTCTCGTGAGTAGTTTTTTCCTGTAGTATAACTATCCGGAGAAACTCCTCGACGAAGAGCCCATGCAACCGTTCCTTCCCCCGCGTTGTACGAAGACAGCGTCGCTGCTGTCAGTTGATCGCTTGTCAAACTCGAAAACCTCCCCCTCAGAAAAGATCTCTTGTTCGCAAATATTTCTGCCCCTTTGCGAAGCCCTTCTTCCGCGGGCTTACCAGAGGCTCGCCATCGTCGTGTCCACTCAAGAAAAGAGCCGCTATCAACCTGAGCTAATCCGTGCCCGTAGCCGTTATCGCCAATCACATTTCTCCCCCTTGATTCGCGACTAACTATTGCTGCGAGAATCGCTGGAGGGATATCGTAGCGCGTTGCTATGCGAGAAATCATAGGTGCTAGCATGCCTATTCGACCTAAGTCCTCGGTTGCTTTGCGTCGTGCGCTCGCGTCAAGCGGGGCAAAAGGAACTTTGTTCTTAGGATTTGCGATCGCCGCATTAGTGACCAAGACCTCAGGAAAACGAACGGATACCGCGTTCATGACCAAAGGTTGACTGTTGTTTCCCTCTGTATTGGCCTCGAGCAAGTGAGCATAATTAGACATCGCAAACAACTTTGAATCATAACTGACGGGCATTCGCTTAATGGCAGCGATCGTACGTGGTCCTAAAACTCCATTTTCCGGTAGCCCATTAACTCGTTGAAAGCTTCTCAGTGCTAATTCAGTATCTCGACCGAACTTCCCATCGCTAGGCCCACGCAAATAGCCAAGCTTTTGGAGTTTCTCTTGAAGAGCTTTAACCTGATCATTTTTCGAACCGAGGCTTACAGGTGATTCAAACAGGTTAAGTCGATTCTCGTTTGCTTTCGTTTCCGTCGAATGATTTGTCACTATCGCGGGTGGCGGTGGTGGTAGGTTTACTATATTAACCATTGCTGCTCTCCTCTGTTAACCGATTGCCCCTGAGAATCCTTCTTCTACACATTCCCGGGCATCCAATGCGGTAGCTGATTCGCAAACACGGAAGCACGGTTCAGTACATCTCTCGCGTAATCTTTGCCGGTCGTCACAGAATCCGCAGACACCCCTCGCTGAAGAGCGCGTCCTACCGCTCCCTCGCCAGCATTGTAAGCAGACAGTGTTGCTGTCATGAGTTCATCAGGTGTGAGCTGGGGGAACCTGTTGCGGAGATACTCGCGCTTATTCGCAAAAATTTCCGCACCTTTTCGGAGACCTTCCTCAGCAGGCATACCCGAGGCTCTCCAATTTCGAGTCCATTGGCCAAATGACCCGCTGTCTACCTGGGCGAGCCCGTGGCCATGACCATTGTCTCCAATGACATTACGCCCTCGCGTTTCTCGGCTCACAATCCCAGCGAGAATAGACGGAGGAATATCGTAGCGGTTGGCTACTCGATCTATCATCGTCGATAAATTTTGGATTCTCGGAAGGTCCTCACCGGCCTCGCGCAAACCTCTTCCATGTGGCTGAGAC
>JAYZDF010000052.1:0-27664 GCA_036337945.1 Myxococcota bacterium | reverse complement strand
GAACGAGCGTATCGCAGAGAACAACTTCGGCAGGCGGAGCACGATGGAAAAGAGCTTCAAATGTTGGATCATCAATCTCACGATGACAGCCGAGAAATACGGCGAATCAAGTCGATGATTCGAGGTGAGACGGAATCCTTCAAGGAAGAAATTCGACGGCGTCGCCGAGATCAAAGTAGGCTGAAAAAGGAACGTGCTCAAATTGCTCGGTGTCTTCAGGAAACACTCAGAGAGTCTTTCCTTTGGGAAACAATCCTTCATATGCAACCTGGCGAATTTCCCGACAGTTATCGGGGCTTCTTGCTGGTGAGACTTTTTGCCGCGGTTGCAAGACACGGCTTAGAGCACGTCGAGTTTTCAATTGTTGGGGACGCAGAAAAAGATATTTCAGAGGCTCTTCAAACGATCGAAAATGAAGCTCAAGAGCTTCAACAGCTGTCTGACAAGGCTCTTTCGCATCTGTGTGCGCTGACGAAGCCGGAGCTCAGAAATTCATGGTTGCCGCCACTTGAAATTGTCTACCAAGATCAGTGGTTTGTGGTCGTAAATAAACCATCGGGATTATTGTCAGTTCCTGGACGCAAGTGGCCCGAGCAAGACAGCGTAATCACGCGAGTTGTTCTTCATTTTCCTTATGCATCTGGTCCACTATCGGTGCATCGCATCGACCAAGCGACCTCTGGTTTACAAATTGTTGCGCTCAACGCTCAAGCACATCGCGAGCTCTCTATGCTGTTTCAAGCGAAAAGAGTCAAAAAGACCTACTTTGCTGAAGTCGAAGGAGAGGTCCCCGAGAATTCAGGGATTATCAACTTACCTCTGAAACCGCATTATCTCGACCGAATCCGGCAGATGGTCGATGTAGAAAGCGGAAAAAAGGCGGTCACAAACTATCAAGTGATTCGGCGAGCTGAGAACAGAACAAGATTATCGCTCGAGCCGGTCACAGGGCGAACCCATCAGCTGCGCGTTCATTGTGCGGATCCCAATGGATTGGGTCGTCCAATATTAGGAGATAAAATCTATGGCTCTTCTGAGGAGACGGAGAGCATGCGCTTACACGCCGGAAGAGTACAATTTACACATCCTTTTACAGGGAAAGAAGTTGATGTGTCTTGTGGGCCGCCGTTTTGACTCGGACATGAATCGATTACAACTTGTCGTTCGTATAGCTGAGTGTTATTTCAATTTTTGAGAGCAATATGGAGGAAGAACGAAAAGCTATCTTTCGTAAGTTTGGCGCAACAAACTCGCAGGCGGATAAATTGCTTGCCTATAGTAACGCGAGCTTTGACCCTACGAGTCGAGAGAGCGAACTCTCCCTTCCGCTTGCTGACGAAAACCATGTTTCTTCGTGGCTACAGTATAAAGACGAGTCTGAAGAGTTGGGCGTAATAGAAACGTTATCAAAATATCTTGTTCAGCTTCGTTTCCCTATACAGGCAGGAATAAGCACCACGGAAGTTTATCGTGCAGCGACCCGTAAAGGCGATTGGAGCGCGGCAACAAGTGCTCCTGAATGGAAAGAGCCCGATACCATTGAGCTTCATATCCATCCCACAGCAGCTGGGCATGTGCCGGTCATTTTAGCACCGAATCGCGAAGACTTTGTAACCTTGATTCGTGCTTTAGTTCGCCGCAACGAACCGGCAGAGATTCCGGCATCCATGGGTGCTGCGGCGATAAAGGGCTTTAACAACTGGTCCCGAATCTTTGAACTTACAGAAGAATGGAAATCGCAGCAGCCGGGGCGAGAGGATGCGAATTGGAACACTGCTTTTCGCAGCATTAATCCATCGAAGTCGCGTTATCAGGACGCCTTTATTATTTTGAGCCGAGGTCCGTATAGTAATACCTCCGCACAGAAAGTGGGATGTGAGCTTGAAGACTGGTTGTCAAAGTCACTTTCTATTCGTCTAGAACACGAATGCGCGCACTATTTCTGCCGGCGAGTGTACGGTTCTATGCACAATAATTTCCGAGATGAGCTTATCGCTGACTACGCTGGTCTTGTTGCTGCTGTCGGCCATTTTCGTGCCGATTGGTTTTTGAAGTTCATGGGTCTAGGTGCAGATGGAACGTATGACGGGGAAGGCCGATTGGATGTGTACCGCGGTAACCTTGATGATGACTGCTTACGGATTATTGGGAAGGTCATCGTGGCGGCAGCCGAGAATCTCGAAACCGCTGACCAAGCTTTGCCAGTACGCACAGCGCCTGGGTCAAGAGAGCTTTTGTCTCTGAGTGACCGCTGGCTCGAACAAGTAGCGGATGATTCGTCTTGTTTGGACTTCACTGCCCAGCACTCAGAATAATCATAGCGCTCGATAATTATTGTTTCACGACGTGTTCTCTTGACGATGAGGGATTTGTGCTTACCATTTCCCCATGGAAATCCTTGCCATCCTCGTTATTCTCGCTGCGCTTTCCTTAGGCGCGTTCGTCTTTGGCCTTTCTATAACCGTCGTGTATCACCTTGTAGCTGGTTTAGTGATTGGAGCGTTGGCTCGTTTCGTTCTACCTGGTCGAGAAAATATAGGACTAATAGGGACGGCTTTAGTGGGAGTTGCAGGTGGCGCCTTGGGAGGCTTTATCGGTAAAACCCTTCACTTGGGAGGCCTCCTTGAACTCGTCTTGTCCGTGGCAGTTGCTGCGGGTCTCTTGTCAGCTTTAGGTTTTCGTCAAAAAGCGGCCTAAATTATCAGGTACTTCGGTTATTTAGAATCAGTGCCGGTGCCGGCGAACCCCCAATCCTTGGCCTCTTGCGGTTCTGTGCACAAAATGCAAGTCAGTGGACAGCATCATGACAGCCAGCAAAAGCGACAGCTACCTTAGAGAGTACAACCAACGGCTTCAAGCCGCCGAAGAGATGTTGCCCATCATCGGTGCGCTTTGGAGAGATTGTGAGGTTCCGACCTATGTGTATGGTCAACCTCTCCACCTGAAAGGCCCCGTGGAGCTTTTGAAGGCTCACCGACAGGTTCGACAAATATTAGGTCGCGAGCTGAGTTCGGTAGATACGATCCAGGTTCTCAAGGCACTGCGAGAATTGGCCCCCAGAGGGATTCGCGTTGATGTTGGGAAGCTATCTGTTCAATATTCAGAATTGAATACGGAACAAAGCCTGACGGCGTTTGTTGCTGAGGCCCTCCAAGTCGTTGCGGCTTCTCAGGGGCCCATGAGGCCGGAACCCCAAGATGTCATCCTTTACGGTTTTGGTCGGGTAGGGCGACTTCTTGCTCGCATTCTTGTGGAACGCATGGGTGGTGGCGGTCGGTTCCGTCTGCGGGGTATCGTTACACGACCCGGCAAGCCCGGTGATCTCGAAAAAAGAGCAAGTTTACTGCGCCGTGATTCGGTACACGGGCCGTTCCCTGGGATTATCTCCTTGGATAAAGAGGAAAACGCGATTGTTATCAATGGCAATCTCGTTCCTCTTATTGAAGCAAAAAGTCCGGACGAAGCGGATTACGCCAAATATGGAATCAAGGACGCAGTCGTTATAGACAACACAGGCAAATGGCGCGACCGAGAAGGTCTCGGCCTCCATCTCAAATCAGGGTGCGTTTCAAAAGTTATCCTTACCGCGCCTGCTAAGGGAGACATTCCTAATATTGTTTACGGGGTCAACAACCACGACATCCTACCTGAAGAGAACGTACTTTCCGCCGCCAGTTGTACAACGAACGCGATCGCCCCCGTGTTGAAGGCTGTCCACGAACAGTTTGGGATCATAAACGGTCATGTTCAAACGAGCCACGCTTACACCAATGACCAGAATCTCATTGACAATTTCCACAACAAGAAACGCCGGGGCCGCAGTGCGGCATTGAATATGGTCATTACTGAGACCGGTGCTGCCAAGGCGGTATCGAAAGCTCTTCCAGAATTGGCTGGGAAACTCACAGCCAATGCAATTCGAGTTCCAACACCCAACGTTTCGCTCGCGATAATGAGTATGAAATTGGACAAAGGGACAACTCGAGATGAATTAAATGCGTATCTGCGAGATTTATCTATGGAAGGCCCTATGCAGTACCAAATTGATTATGTGACGTCCCCAGATATTGTTTCGAGTGACCTTGTTGGAAATCGTCATGCAAGCATTGTCGACTCAGATGCGACTATTATGCATGGTGACTCAGACTGCGTTCTTTATGTCTGGTACGACAACGAGTTCGGATATGCGTGCCAGGTCGTTCGTTTACTTGAGAACGTCGCAGGTGTTCGCTCTCCCGTTGTATGTCCTCAATAGTATTTGAACTAAAATAGCCAAAGCATCGCTCCTAATTCGTGCTAAAGTTCGCAGTAGGTGACGATTCGAACGAAATTATCCGAATTCGCCGTCGAGTCTTTGAATCAGGCATTCGGTTTTTCTGGATTTCGCACCGGACAGGAAGAAGCTGTCCGGTCGCTACTCGACAGACAAGATACCGTTGTTCTTCTGCCTACTGGAGCAGGAAAGTCACTATGTTATCAAGTGCCGGCTGTGGCTGCAGCCAAGGCTGGTCTTGGAACCACAGTTGTTATTTCGCCTCTGATTTCTCTCATGCAAGATCAGGTCTCGGGTCTTGTAGGACGAGGCATACGTGCAGCTGCGCTCAACAGCACGCAGGACTGGGATACCCAAAAAGAGGTAGGGCGACATTATCTTCGAGGCGAACTCGACCTACTATACGTCTCACCAGAACGTGCTGTTCTCAAAAGCTTTCATCGGCTGCTATTGCGCGGTAAGGTTGCTCAAATTGCCATTGATGAAGCGCATTGTTTAAGCCAGTGGGGGCATGATTTTCGACCCGAATATATGAGACTCAACGAGTTACGGGAACATTTCGATGTGCCTACGATTGCATTGACCGCCACAGCTACCCCTCGGGTGATCGACGAAATCGTTCGCCATCTTGAGCTGTCATCTCCGACAATTGTTCGGGGAGACTTTAGTCGCCCAAACTTGAGCTTTTCGGTCCTTCATCTTCGCCGAGAAGCTGAGCGAATTGAGCGCTTGATCGAGTATTTGAACAGTCTCGGCTTTCGTGATCGCGGGTCCAACGATCGCGCTATTATTTATTGTAGTACGCGCAAAAAGACGCAGAAGATCGCAAAGGTCTTGAAACAGCACGGTTTCGCCGCTGGGCACTACCACGCTGGCAGAACCAAACTAGCGAGAGAGCGAGCTCAAAACGCGTTTGACGCGAGCCGAACTCGTGTACTTGTCGCAACGAACGCTTTCGGTATGGGTGTCGATTATCCGAATGTTCGTCTCCTTGTGCATTTTCAGGCTCCAGGTAGCGTCGAGGCCTATTATCAAGAAGCGGGTCGAGCAGGCAGGGATGGTGCTGCATCGCAATGTGTTATGTTTTTTGGAGCAGGCGACTTGGTTACTCAAAGACGACTATTCTCTCTGGGCGCACAAACTCCTTCTATGCTTCGACGAAACGAAGAAGCACTGAAGCATGTCGAAGAGTATGCATCGGGGGCTATCTGCCGGCAAAAGTTCCTGTGTTCTTTTTTTACAGGCAAGACTGATCACGATGTTTGCGAAAAGTGTGATGTCTGTCTTTTTGATGACGCGGTCGTAGTTACTAAGAAAGTTTCGAAAATAGAAATTCAGACGCTTTCTGAAAATGACAAGCAAACAATTGCCGAGGCCGTAGATAGTCTAACAAAGCCGGTAGGTAAGACTAATCTTGCGAAAGCTCTGAGAGGTAGCCGTGCGAAGACTCTACATCGCGGTGGATTAATGACCATCCCACAGCATGGCGCTTTACATCATTACTCTGAAGATGAACTAGTGAAGGCGATTACCGAAATGCTTGAAGCAGGTATTTTGGTCAAGAAAGGCCGAAAATTTCCTACAGTCTGGTTACCCAATAAACCCGTCCGAGGACAAAAAGAATCTCGAACCGAGGGCTCAAGAAAGCCAAAGGCCAGAAAAAGTTCAACTAGGAAATTTAGCACGACTCAACTGGCTCGGGAGATGGAGAATTATCGCCGTCGCAAAGCCCGTGCGTTGAAATGGAAACCGTATATGGTATTTCAGATGAAGGTCATTTTAGCTGTAGATGAACGCCGACCAGCAACTATTGAGGAATTACACAAGATTCCCGGTCTTGGCGCTGCTAAAATCGACAAATTTGGCGCAGATATTTTGGATATGGTTCGAGAGTACGACGCATACTGATCAGCAAAGTACAGAGGTTGATTTTGCCTGCAACAAGTTTCAGACGGAGAAGGATTCAGCCATCTCGCTTCTCTTTGTGATAAGATCCCCGTCGTGTGGGTGTCTTCTTCTCGGGCGATACGCTTGTTACTTGCGGTGAGCTGGTTCTTTTGCGTATTGGCTATTTCTCAGGTGAGTCATGCACGAGAAAGTCGTCTCTCAATGTATTTTTTGTCTGAAGCCTGGGGTGAGACAACAGCACCCGGTCACGTAGCCGTTATGGCTCGGTGGGATAGACGTCTTGGGAATAATCAAGCGAAGCTCACGTTCGAGTTTAATACTGAAACAATAAATCTGGAGCTCGATCAAGTTTACCTGGCATCACGAATGAGCTTAGGAGGACAAATCCGGGCCGAAGCACTCGGGACTAATGTGCTATTCGACTACTTTCAAAACGGTGAATATGACGCGTCAAGAACGATCGCCGCAAGTAACGGGCTGGCGAATGTTTGGGTGAACTGGAATCCTTTTTCCCGTTTCTATGTGAGGCATGAACATGGACTAAGAAAGTGGCTGTCTATTCGAGTCCCTGGGCGAACAAGTCCCAGCTTGGAACTTCCTGAAGACAGCTTTGTCTATGAATCACGTCTAAATCTTACATGGTGGAATTTAGACAATGATGTTGCATGGTCACAACGTCAGCGAAACTATCCTCGACTCCAGGGTTTTGCAGTCGGAACAACGTTCGGTGCCAACTGGCAATTCGATACAAGGCCATGGGGTGCTCGCGACGCGCTGATTTTTACGCCCGTTGATTCTCGAAATCAACCGGAGCACTTTCAGTGGAGTATTACACAGTGGTTTTTGGGCGGATGGAAAATAGCCGATGGAGTTCGTCTTCAAATTAAAGAAGAAGCCGGTTGGGCAGCTGGGGTCGATGACTTATCGAGAAGAACAGTGGGCGGACTCACGCCATTCACGGTCAATTTGCCCGGAATGCCATGGGCATACACCCACGCGGATAAGCATGCATCAACGATGGCATCATTTCACTTTAAACTTCCTGTCGCAGACGTTGAAGTAGGCCCTTTGGTTTCTGGAATTGTGGTGCAGGATTTTGAACGCATTGGGGCTTCGCAATTTACTTCCCTGTGGGGGTTTGGAGGCTTCGTAGATTACCGTTTTGGTCCATGGCAATTCGATATACGTGGCGGCTACTCTCCCGCGCTCAGAGCGCATCATCCTGAGCAAGGCGCATGGTCCGTTTTGGGAGTAATCGGTTGGGGAAGTATTCTTTAGTTCCGTCCGTCGATTGGAAGGAAATGAGTTTTTCCCTAAAGTCTACGTTTCTGATTCTTCAATGCAAAGTTAACGGCTTGCGCTGCCGCAGTAATTCCTAGCAGCTCGGCCGTGTTGAGATTTTTCGCCGGTTTTTTCTTCGCTTTTGTTACATTTAGGCTCGCTCGATACTCGGCGAGAGAATTGAATTTAGAAGTCTTCATTATTTTTCCTCTCCTTTTTTGTGTTTTATCCAGGTAAAGCCCTCGGCTTTGGTGATCACGGCTACGTCAATGGGTCCACCGACAGTTTCAGATGAGAATGACATCTCTTGGCGAAACGAAACGAGATTAATTAGCGTCTCAGCCATTCGTCCAAGTAGGTCGGGTGTCAGGTGTCGAGCCATCGTGAATAACGGCATGGTGAAACTGTTGTTTTGAAATTCGAGAAAAGATGAGTCAAACTTTGAAAACGCTCCTTTGCCTATGGACTGACCAATTTTCAAAAGCTTCTCCTGCTGCTGGGCAGATAGTTCTAACTCTTCGGTCAACGCCGCTTGGTATGCGGAAGGAAGCGAACTTTGAAGCAACTGCTCAAGCGCTCTTGATAAGAAGTTTTGGGCGTTAGGATTTATGCCGCGCATAAATGTTACAACATCATCAGCCTCTGCGAATGGACGAACAATAACGTCGTTTTTACTGCTGACGGCTCCGGAGCCTTTTTCTCTGAAAGCCACAACTCCATCCAGGCAGCCCTTTATATCAAATTCCAGATAACTCGGATAATATTCATCTTCACCAAAGCCTGCGAAAACAATTCCTGTAAATGTGTCAGGATTAATGCTGCACGCGTTCACAACCCAGGCGGTAATCTTTTTCTGGTTGGCTGCTGATAACGTTCGACCCGCCAGGGCTTTCTCCACGGTTTGAATTGCTAGTGTTGAGTACTTGTTTACAAGACTACGTCGTTTTTTTGAGGTAAGTGTGCTTTTTCGAGACAACTCTTGGATGATCTTGTACGAAGCGTCGAATTGCTTGTTCAACAATGAACTCGCCTTGTTCTTGGTCACGCTGCCGTTTTGTGAGATCCAGGCTTCGATTTCTTTGTCTGTTTTCGCTGCGATACGAGACCCTAGTCGATGCGCAGTTTTTGCGATATATGTGTCATATTGTTCTTGGGATATTTGAAATTTTCCCAAGTAATCTAAAAACGATTCAGCGTAGCCTCGGACGGTTGGAAATGAGCGTTCAGAGCGGTACATCTTTATAATTGTTTCCCAAGGAACGTCCATGAAGTCAGCATTGCCGTAAAACATGACTGAGATACTTTGAGTTCCAGGAAGAACGAATAATTTGTGCAGAGTATCAAAGCTTTTTGAAGACTCTACGTTACCACTCCGCCTTATTAGAGTGCCCGTACTGTCGGCCGCGAGTGCGATTCCTTTACGATTCATAATCGTTATCTCTGACGTCATACCCTCCAAAAATATCATATTCTCGGTAAGATTTCAGACGTCACTCGATCAAAAGCGAGGCTTTGATGGATACTGTCTGATGAGCACGTCTCAGGTAGCTCTTATTTTGTTGGTTTATTCCAAGCGAGCGTCTATAGGCCCCCTCATGACGTTAAGACGTCTACAATGGTTATTCCAACGTGCTGTTCTCAGCATTATGGTGTTTGCTGCGCATTCGGCGCTAATCCCCAAAGCAGGGATAGCGGCCTGCGGGATCGACAGTTGTCCCGCTTACAGGACCGTCATGAAAACGACGGCCGACTTCGACGTACTCGTATCAAGCAAATATGTCGATTTCGCTCTGTACGGAACCGAAGGGTCATATGTGCAGTCTCGGGTTAATTTTTCTTATCGCACCTGGCAACCATACATGATTGGATTTCAGGTTCCGGTAACTACGTTGTACTGGAACGACGAGACGATTACTGGCTTATCGAACCCTGTTGTTTATGGACAATGGTCTTCCTGGCTTGATCGTGGGGTCCGTCTAACCTTTGGTCTTCAAGTTGAGCTTCCGCTCGGAGATAGTGAATCCGGCATTGCTGATTCTCATTTTGAGTTTTTCCCATATGCAAGGCTTCAAGCGACAATGCGTGATTACATTACTCAGCTGCACGTGGGAATGCGGCAATCCCTCGACTCTGTTTTGTCTCCCATCACGGGAAGCACCCCAGAAGCACATACAAGATTATTATTTGTAGACCCGCACGAGGCGCAAGAATTGCTGTACAGGATGAGTATTGGTCGTAATTTATTCAGGCAACAATTGGCTCTTTCTGTTTACCTCGATGTCATCAAGGAAATAGGCGAATTTACAGACCCAGTTCCGGTCATGAGAGGCGGAGTTCAAGGTCGACTCGACCTAGTAAAATACATAGATATCTTCTTTCGAGCTGACCGAGGTATGAGCCGAAATCGCAGAACTGAGAATCAGGTAGAACTTGGTGTGAATTTACTGTGGTAAGCTCAAAAATAATGATGCTATCCCGCGGATTGTTCTCTCGCACACCTGACACTGACCTGTTATAGTCCGCCGCAATGACAAACACTCTTATTGCTTCTCCAGAAGAACAACTGCCGGTTCTTTTACGCGGCACAGTTGATTTGAATGTACGTGAATCTTTCGAATCGGAGATACGTCGCAGTTACAAAGAACAAGAACCTCTCAAAATAAAGGCAGGCTTCGATCCAACGGCTCCAGATATCCATCTCGGACACACTGTGCTCATGGAAAAAATGAGACAGTTCCAACAGTTTGGGCATGACGTCATTTTTATTGTGGGAGATTATACCGCATTGATTGGTGATCCGACGGGTCGGAATACGTTGAGACCACCGTTGAGCTCAGAAGAAATAGAGAAGAACGCGAAGACGTATCGCGACCAGGCGGTAAAAGTGCTGGACGCAGAAAAAACGAACTTTGTTCCTAATTCGAGCTGGCTCTCCAAGCTTAGCTTTGGGGACATTATGAAACTCGCATCCAAATATAATTTGGGTCGTATGCTGGAACGAAGAGACTTCAAGAACCGGTTCGAGGAAGGTAAACAGATAGCGCTTCATGAGTTCTTCTATCCGCTGATGCAGGGCTATGACTCGGTTGTACTTGAAAATCATGTGGAACTAGGAGGTCATGACCAAATTTTTAATTTAAATATCGGGAGGCACCTGATGGAGGCGTATGGGATTCGCCCGCAAAACTGCATGACCGTCCCACTTTTGGTTGGCCTTGATGGTATTGAGAAGATGTCAAAATCAAAAGGCAACCATATCGGAATTACCGACGCTCCGGACGACATGTTCGGTAAAGTCATGAGTATCAGCGATGAGACGATGTTGTTGTGGTACCCCCAATTACTTGGTCAGGATGCCCCAAGCGATGACCCACTCGGCGCAAAAAAAGAACTAGCACGTAAGATTGTTACGCGGTTTCATAATTCTGCTGCGGCGAATGACACCCTCGAGTGGTGGAATGCCGGTCGCCCTGCGCGGAATATGGAGATAATCAGCGTGAATGTCGGTCCTCTCAGAAGTCTGGTCGTAGGTGCAGGTTTCGCGAAGAGTAACGGGGAAGCTCGGAGAAAAATCTCCCAGGGAGGCGTATCTCTCAACGGGGAGCGAATCTCCGATCCAAACCGAGAAATCGAGCCTGGAGAGTACCTTCTCCAAGTTGGAAAAAAATCCTCAATCAAGATTCTTGTACAGTAGCAGCTAAGAGGCGCAGAGGTACCACTCCAATCTCACTCACAATGGTTTGGTTGATAAACATCGTCGTACTGTGCCCGGAGGACCATAGTTTACAACCACTATAGTCGCAGTACACGCTGTGATTTCAAATACTTAACGGCCGTTTTACGTTGAGGCTCCGTGCGAGCCGACACATCAGCGTGCAGTGTTGTGAAGGTAGAGACGCCCAACAGAGCACGGAGTTGCGGCGGTAACACTTGACTCAAAAGTATTGTCGACATTTGTGGAGGTCAGGAGCATTTGTGAGCAACCAAAACGAGCCAGAATTTCCCTTCAAAATATTCGAAGAAATAAAACAAAAAAATAACGGTGGTGGTGGAAATAATACTCCGCCCGAACTTCCTGACCTGAGTAAGTTTGTTGCACCGGTTATTGTGATCTTGGTCTTGGGGTTTGCAGCCTTAGGCAGCTATTACCAGGTTGACCCAGAAGAAGAGGCGGTTGTTCTCCGTTTCGGTCGCTATTTCAAAACGACTCAGCCGGGCCCACACATCAAGCTTCCATTTGGGATTGACCAGGTCATCAAAGTACCAACTCGTCGTCAGATGAAAATGGAATTTGGTTTTCGAACCGCAAAAGCAGGGCAACGGACGACATACAGTCGAGGAGCAGAAAGCTTAGCTGAAAGTGAAATGCTAACTGGGGATTTGAATGTCGCTGATGTAGAGTGGGTCGTTCAGTACCACATCAATGATCCGAAAGCGTATCTTTTCCGGGCGCGAAATATTGATGAAATCATTCGCGACATTGCCGAAAGTGTTATGCGTCAAATGGTCGGTGACACTAGCGTGAATTACCTGCTCACGCAGGGGCGCGAAACGCTTGCGAACCAAGCCAAAAAAGAAATGACAAAGGCTGTCGAGCGCTTCGGGCTAGGGATCACAATCGATCAATTGATCACCCAGGACGTCAATCCACCGCAGGCAGTGCGAGATAGCTTCAACGAAGTAAACCAGGCGCAGCAAGAAAAAGAACGAGCGATAAACGACGCGATGGCAGAATACAATCAAGCGATTCCGCAAGCCCGCGGTTTCGCGGAACAGGCAGTCTCGCAAGCCGAAGGTTATCGAGCGGAACGTGTAAACCGTTCGAAGGGTGACGTCGCGAGCTTCATCAAGGTTCAGGCAGCATACGCCAAGTCGAAGAACGTCACGCGGACTCGACTTCACCTTGAAATGCTTCAAGATGTTCTTCCGAAAGTGAAAGAAAAATGGGTGCTTCCTGCGAAAGGCGGGGGCGTACTGCAGCATCTAGATATTGGAGGTAAACGATGAAAGCTGGTCAAGGAATCGCTCTCGCGGTCACTTTTGTTTTGTTCTTCCTTGCGGGTTCAGCCTTATATACTGTTTCTGAGGTGTCGCAGGTTGTTGTCACTCGGTTCGGCGCTCCGGTCGGAAAGGCGAATGTTGATCCTGGGCTGAAATTCAAACTACCGTTTGTCGACGAAGTCCATCGGTTCGATAAACGATATTTGGCTTGGGATGGCGATGCGAATCAGATGGTGACGTCAGACAAAAAATATATTTGGGTAGATACGTTTGCACGATGGAGAATTGCGGATGCTCTCTTGTTCTTCCAAAAAGTTAGGAACGAATCAGGCGCTCAAACTCGGCTTGACGACATTATCGATGGCGCAACGAGAACCGTAATTGCTTCACAACCGCTAATCGAAGTGGTGCGAACTTCGAGTCAGTCCATTGGTCTCGCCCAAGGAAAGCAAGAAGAAGGTGAAGTGATCGAAATGACCAATAGCGATGGTAGCAAAAGCGACCAGGCTGAAGAGTCAACGGTCCTAGTGGGCCGAAGCAGGATTCAAGATCGCATCTTAGACATCGCGAAGGAAGCTTGCCAGGACATGGGTATCGAACTCGTCGACGTGAGAATCAAGCGCATCAATTATGTGAAATCTGTGCAGGTAAAAGTGTTCGAAAGAATGATTTCAGAAAGGAAAAGAATTGCCGCACAATACCGCTCCGAAGGCCAAGGTGAAGCGGCGCGGATCCGGGGTAAGATGGAGCGCGAATTGAAGCAAATTGAATCCGAAGCCTATAGAAAGGGTCAAGAGATTCGAGGTCAGGCTGATGCGGAGGCAACGCGGATCTACGCTGATGCCTATAAAAAAGACCCGGGCTTCTACGAGTTTCTGAAAACTCTGGATACTTACCGAATGAGCTTCGACGGGGACACGCGAATCATTCTTGACGGAAGCGGCAATTTCTCACGCTACATTAACCAGCCCTAGCGCGCTTAATTGAATGCCAAGGCCAAGACGGTTAACGTCTAATTTGACGCGACCAATTCATCAAACATCCGATAACATCGCATGGAAGCACGGCGTCAATCCTCTGAATTAAGGGTTAGTGCGGGTGTTTTACCGACCCAATCAGGAAAAACCACAGTCGCGCAGCCGCAACTGTCCGCGACCTCCGGATTTGCACGTGTTCGAACCCTTGCCGCTCATGATTCATTTTCAGGCATCGATACGCCTGGAATTGAAGCACTCCACGGCAAGGCCTTAGAAGCCGAGACGGCGGCATTCACGAAGCCGAACCCCAATCCTTCAGGCGCTCAGCTCTATGCGAGGTACGCAGCTTTGTGTGGTGCGCAACAAAAGCTTACGCGGATTGCGACGCTTGCCCAAAACGCCGAGAAAAAAGCCCTCGGTGTCGAGAAGACGCAGCTTAGAGCACTTCGACAGCGATGTTTATCTTCGCTGAGCAAACTGGGAAAAGCTTTTGAAATTCAAACGCCAATTTTTGCAGAAGTTGTCCACGGCGGGAGCTCGTGGCCTACCCGTTGGGAAAATGGGCCTAAGGGACGAAGGTACATTAACAGCTTCAAATCTTCGAAACAGCTCTCAGACTCAGAAAAGAAAGCATATTTTGAAAAGAAGCTCGCGGGATTTCGGCAGAGGGGAGGTCGTCTTGAATCAGACATCATCGCGCCGGTCAAAGAAGACCAATTCATTGATTCCGTGCGATATGATTATTGCTTGGTCGAAGATGGCGGGTTTAGAGCCGCACCACGTCGCGAAGGAGACCCTGATCCTGGTCACATGATTCTCGCCGAAGGAGGCGCAATATTCAACGATACCCCGGTTTCAATGGCTGGCGAATTGATGGTGTCACGCGATAATGATGGCGAGGTCGTCGCAGCGTTCGTGGCGTGTAACAGTGGTCACTTCAAGCCATATGCAGAAGATCTTCCTCGCATGTTGCCCGTACTTCAGCAACTTGGGATTCCGAAAGACAAAGTTATCTTCATCGGTGGTCCAAATAACCCAACATCGATTTTGCCCGAGATCGCAAAGAAATTTGATTTAGATTCCAACGGAAACCCCAAAAATAGCATTTTCCGTCCCTGGCAACGACCTGTCCAAGACGAATTCACGGCTCTGTAGAGAATTACGCCGTATGGCCTTTGGCCCGTCACTCTCAGGGACTCAGCGCTGTTTCTATTTCAGCTGAAATGCCGTATTCACCTCAAGGATTTTACCTGTAAAAAGCCATAGACTGTCTCACTTGAAACTTCTACCCGAACGCCTACGTCATAGAAACTCGTACTTGAGTATAAATTTCTAGGTATTTGCGGTAAAAATGGGGGGGCAATATATGAAGGTTCGCTCATACATAACCTCGTTGGTCGCACTCTCGACATTTAGTGGCCTACTTCTATCTTGGTCTATCCAACGAAGATATGCAGATATCGAGGCTAAGAGCATGCAAAGTGGTATCAATTCGCTAATTGGTACTCAAACCAATCAGGCAAGACAGCAAATTGATCAGTACTTGGTAACCTGTGAACTGGTCATAAAAAGTAATGTGCTCTACCTCGGAGCGAACGTAGGCCAACAACGCGAAATCTTAAAAGAGAGCCTAGTTGGATTGAGCAAACACTCTCTCTCACCAGTGCAGCAAGATAGCTTGCAGAGGATCGATAGAAAAATCGGACGTATTCACAGTCTTGTACAGCGCAAGATGGCAGTGTCTTCAGCTCGAACGTCCTCAAGCTCGGTCTCGAAGGCTATACGAGGAGAATTTGCTCAAGAGACCAGCGATCTGAAAACCGTATTTGATAGTTTCAATCATGAAGTCTCAGAACTTATTTTTAGAACCGAGCAAGATATTGCGGAATTGCGTGCTGACCTTCCGCGGACTATTTTGCTTTTGGGGGTAGGTTATATTTTCGGCTTGTTGATGTTTTGGTTTTGGACTGTCAACAGCTTAATTCAGCCGATTGAATCGCTCACGACCGATGTTGAAAACGCTATGAAAACGGGCGAGGCCTTCGAGCATGAGGATACCGGACCGAAAGAAATCTATCGAATGTCGACCGTAATACATAAGTTTATTACGTCGCTGTCAGAGCAGGTAGAAGACCGCACAAAGCAATTATCCCAAGCTCTTTCTGATCTTCAATCTGCTCAGTCGAGTGTGCTCGAAGAAAAAGAGCAAGCTGAGGCGAATGTTCTAAGGAGAACTGAGGAACTTAATGAAGCCTTAGAGCGCGAAACGAAGTTGGTTGATGTATTGGATAATGCCAATAAAAAGCTGTCGCGCTCTATGAAACTAAAGGACCAGTTCCTGGCCAACATGAGTCACGAACTAAGGACCCCCCTCAACGCTGGATTGGGGCTTTGTGAGGCTGTAGCCGAAGAGATTTACGGGCCAGTTAATGCAGCTCAAGCGAAAGCACTAGGAACGATCGACGAAAGCGGCAGACATCTTTTGAATCTCATTAATGAAATTCTTGATTTAAGTAAAATCGAAGCAGGTAAAATTGAGCCAATCTTAGAGGTTACTCAGGTTGATAACGTTTGCCGTGCGGTCATTGAGTCAGTGACAGCGCAAGCCCAGAAGAAAAATCTAAACGTTTCCTACACCAATACCTCAAAGACTCCTACTGTCGTGTTGGATCCACAGAGACTTAGACAGGCCTTGTATAATCTCATCGGAAACGCGGCGAAATTTACACCAAGTGGGAGATCCATAGGTCTAGAGGTCTGTGATTCTCGGGAAGGGATGTGTGTGAGTTTCACTGTTTGGGACGAAGGTCCTGGCATATCTGAAGAAGAGCGCGAGATTCTATTTGAACCATTCGTTCAATTAGACGGGGGCCTTTCGCGAAAAAATGAAGGGACAGGGCTTGGATTGGCGATAGTCCATCGAATGTCCAAAGCGTTAGGGTGGGAACTGTCCCTTGAGACCGAGGAGGGTATGGGGTCGAGATTTACTATCGAGGTCCCTAAACGTGAACAGTGGAAGGACGCTGACGAAACGGTTGAACTTACCTATGCTGATGTAGCATCAGTTATCAAAAAAGGTTCCTCAGACCACTCTACCATTGTGATTGATGAGGAGCCCGCTAATGACGGATAGCGGTGTTCCATTCTCAAGTTCAGCCTCGTAGGTCCTCAGGCTAAAACTTGCGAAGCCCAGCTCTTAACAGCTTTAGAATCTGAAAAATAGGTCTCAGTTCACGTTATATTACCAGCTTTCTTATGGGAGCTCTCGAATGTAAATTCCTGGAGCGTATCCTTCGGGCACGTGGTAGGCAATTTGCTTCGTTTTGGGAAATAAGAGAAAGTCTCTGGGCTGGGCAAGTAAGCCACCAACCAAGACTTCGAGGTCGTCGCTTCCGTCTCTGGCACGTGTCACAAGGTCAGAGATGATTCGGCCCTGCCGGATTTGAACAGCATTGACGAGTAGAACCACTCTCGTCGGGTCGGCGTAATTGAAAACCCAATATGCTTGTCGCGTGAGCTCAACTTCAGGACCCGTACCATCGGTTAGAGCTGTTGTGATGTCCCCAATGAGGTTTGGGTTTGTGCGCTGGTACCAGAAGACGCGCTCACCATCGACAGAGAACGCGTCATCACCCGGATATGCTTGCCCGTTGACCTCTAGTTGAGTGAACCGATCAATTTGGGTCGTACTTGTTGAAATCTTGTATAAATCACTGATGAAATCATCACTTTGAGAAAACAAGAGATAGTCTTTGGTTGGAGAAACTCGTCGAATATTCTCGACGCCGAATGTTTGGATGATAGTAGAGGTCGTAACAGGCCAGCTAGCTATATGTAATTCGTCCGCGACGGTATTGAAAGCGAAGCGGCGTTCGTCGATAAAGCTTATTTCTTCCACTGTAGACGTCGCCACTAATTTTATGGTCGTCGAAGTATCAGTGCTGGATACGTATACGTCTCCATCTCGAGTGCTCCAGAAGAAATACTCGTAGTCTGAATTTGCGTTCAAATAGCCAGAGGCATTTTCGCTGACTACGCTACTTGTTTTGGTGACTACATCGGCGATGTAAAGGGTGGCTTGTTTGGTTGAGCTCGGACATCCAATCATTGCTACCGTAACGCTACTCGTCCAGGCTGCTCTAAGCGCGCATCGGCCCGCAAAAGAATCTTCACTGCCGTCCCACAGGCCCATGCTCGCGTTTTGGATAAGCGTAATCTTTTCAGAGCCGTCTGCGCTGAGCATGATTACATCGGCAGTTCGGGTAGAAGAGTCTGTACCGCGCTCAACATCGTAGGCTTCGGTTGCGATCGCCCAAGCACCGTTCGGACTGACCGCGAGAACGTCTTTCGCGGCGTCTTCGGCGACCAGAGTGACGTCTTTGGTCATCGTGTTATATGTCCGTAGCTTGCCGCTTTCGCTTACGTTTCGAAGTAAGTCGCTGAAGTACCACATAACTGGGCGGGTTGTTACAATCCCTCTCGTTTCGTCTTTGTTCGTTGTGTAGATACTGTAGGTACTATTCGAGTCTATTTCACGGGTCATGCCTGTTTCCGTTTCATAGGCGAAAATTCGATCTCTATTGAGTACACGTTTTACGTAAATGACCTCTTTTTCGTCTGGCGTGACCGCAATTAAATCAGCCGGAATATCAGCGATTTTTGTGCCGAAATCCCAATCTGGGGGTTCAGCGTCAGGAGTTAAATCTGCGTCCACATTTATCCCGGCATCCGCACCCAGGTTCGTCGTAGCATCCGGGTGTGCTCCGGTATCTGGGATCGATGTTGACGCGTCAGGCGTCATCACGGACTCCGTATCGTCAGAGCAGGCCATGCCAAGGACGAGCGGAAAAAGTAATAGACTGAGCGATTTGTTATAACTCGGCACCATGTATCAGGAATAAACTGCCCGGAGTTCATTGACAACCAGCCAAGCTCTGTCTGACTTGCTGTTGCCATTTTACCTGTGATTACCATTGCTTATATCGAACGTTGCGCTCTGAATCATTTCTTGGCGAACATTGATACGCGTATATAATACGGCTTCATGCGAAATTTCTTGGGTTTAGCATTCCTGACAGCACTCGCCTCAATCATGGGTTGCTCCGGTGAGCCGGGGAGTGTGTCGTGCGCCTCAAATAGTCAGTGCCCACCAACTCAGATTTGTTTAGCCGGCACCTGCACCCCATCTCAGCCTCGAATAACTCAGTGTCAAAGTGATCAAGATTGTGCTCTGGGTGAGGTTTGCGACCAACAAAGTGGCGCATGTTTTTCTGTTCCTACTGCACAAAACGACGCAGGCACTCTAAGTCCGGATATTCCTGAAGTTCTTGATAGTTCAACAGCGACCATCTCCGACGCTGGGACTTCGACTACTGTACCGCCTGACGCAGGGCAGGGAATAGACGCTGGTGTACCGGGTGATATGGATGCCGGTGACCCCGCGGATGCTGAGTTTTTGGATTCCGGTCAATCTGCTTCGTGCGTTGACGATCTGGGTTGCGCTGCGCCCAATACGGTTTGTGAATCTGGACAATGTGTTCCAGGCTGCGGCGTTCCAGGAGGTCTTATGTGTGGCAGCGATGAGGTCTGTGATACGACAACCGGTCGTTGTGTCGTTGTCGCGGGGCCTTGTGTAGAAGATTCGGAATGCGCGCCACCGATGACAGTTTGTGAAAGTGGTCAATGTGTTCCTGGCTGTTCACAGCTCGGCGGAATCCAATGTGGACCGGGAGAAGTTTGTGAAATGCCAACCGGTCGTTGCATAGCCTCTGGAAATCTATGTCTATCGGATCTGGACTGTAACACTCCCGCTGAGATCTGCAACCTACTCACCGGTGTTTGCTTAGCAGGGTGTGGCACAACGGGGTGCACAATGCCCGAAGTTTGTGACGCTATGACTGGACACTGCGTTGATCAAAGTGTGCAAAATTGTACAGCGGATAGTTATGAACCCAACAATACGGCTACGACCGCGGCTTCGTTGCTTACGAGCATTGCGCCTGGGTTGCGTGTTTGTCCGGCGGACGAAGACTATTATTCATTCAGCTTATTCGTCGGTGACGAATTCGAGGTACAAGCGGACCACGTATTCGGTGAAGGCAATATCGACCTCGAACTCATCGACCCCATGGGCACGGTTCTTCTCGCCGCGACCTCCACGACGGACGGAGAAAGCATCATTCTGCCGGCGGCCAGTGTTGATGGTGATTATCTATTGCGAGTGTATGTAGCGCAGGACCTCGGACCCAATTTTGGCAACACTTATTCTCTTACAACCCGAGTCACCGCAGCTTCCGCGGGTCGGATTGTTTGCACTGGTTCTACGTGTCAAACGATCCCATCGCCGCTTCCACACTCAACAAGCTTTCAGACGCAGTGGGATCCATGCCCGGGCCAAACCTTCAGTTGGCAAGCGCAGGGTGAATTTGAGCCTAGTTGGGATAGGGCCTGCGTCGGGGGCATTGCGTCGGGCGGTTTGAGTGGTACCTGTTCAAGTGGCGTAGAACTAAATGGCAATGGACCCTGGAGTGGTTCAAATGCAGTCGGTCCTCTTACTGTGAGCTTTGCGACGGATGGCAGTCGCTCAAGTGCCGGAATCACCTCTCTTGTCGCAACGTGCGGTTCGAATGTTCCAGACGCCGGCCCAACTTTGGACTCGGGTTCGACCTCGGATGGTGGTTCAGGGGGGAGCTCGAGCACGTACATCGTATGTAACAGTCTCGTTTGCTATACGATGCCTTCTCCGCTTCCAAATTCCGTTACCGATAGTGTCATATGGAATCCTTGCTCGGGAAGAGGCTTTACGTGGCAAGCAAGTGGGCAGTTCGAACGAACTTACGATCGTGCTTGTGTGGGTGGAATCGCGACGGCCGGATTCCTCGGTTTATGCTTGGGGGGAACCGAACTCAGCGGCAACGGGCCTTGGACCGGTTCGGAGACAGGGCCATCGGTCTTAAGTATCGCCACAGATGGGAGTGTCTCAAGTGACGGAATCACCTCCATTATTGCAGTCTGTCAGTGATTTCTAATGTCTTACCTGGGGTCTTCAGTAATTCTTGGCTTCACACCGAGGAATCGCCATTGACCTCCCACCTCGCGGGTTAAAGTGATAAACCAACGCATGCAGCACGAGGAGTGTCGATGAGTGATTTATTTCAACAAGAAATTTTAGAAGGGATACCGAAGAGTCTTCCAAGTATTCCTAAGATGGACCCCTCCATCTCTCGGGCGCCTAAGCGGGCGATGGTTCTCACAGAAGCTGAGAAGGTTCTCGCCTTGAAAAATGCGCTGCGTTATATCCCCAAAGGGTTACACGCTGAGCTTGCTCCCGAATTTGCTCAAGAGCTCGCAGACTACGGTCGGATTTATATGCATCGATATAGACCGCATTCTGAAATGTATGCACGACCCATTCACGAGTATCCTTCGAAATCCGTACAAGCGGCGGCCATCATGCATATGATTCAAAATAACCTGGATCCGCGAGTCGCTCAGCACCCCTATGAGCTGGTCACGTACGGCGGTAATGGAACGGTATTTCAGAATTGGGCGCAGTATCGACTGGTCATGAAATACCTCGCTGAAATGAAAGATGATCAGACGCTTGTTATCTATTCAGGTCATCCTCTCGGGCTATTCCCATCGAACGCTGACGCGCCGAGAGTCGTAGTTACGAACGGCATGGTCATTCCAAATTATTCGAGCGGCACTGATTATTTGAGAATGTCCGCACTTGGGGTCACGAGCTATGGGCAGATGACGGCGGGAAGCTATATGTACATCGGTCCACAAGGCATTGTGCACGGAACAACGATTACGGTTCTCAATGCTGGACGATTATATTTAGGAACCAGCGGTGATGAGGGGTTAGCAGGTAAGGTCTTCGTGACCGCTGGCCTCGGAGGTATGAGTGGTGCACAGGCAAAAGCAGCCGTGATTGCGGGTGCGATATGCGTTGTGGCGGAAATCAACGCTGATGCTGTTCAAAAAAGACACGAACAAGGATGGGTGGACGAAGTTGAAACTGACTTGGCCAAGCTAGTGACACGAATTGAGCAGGCTCGGCAAAACAAAGAAGCAGTATCCATTGCGTATCAGGGAAATATTGTCGACCTATGGGAACATCTTGTCGCCTCAGGAACGCACATAGATTTAGGCAGTGACCAGACGAGTTTACATCTTCCCTTCGACGGTGGATACTACCCGGTTGCGATGTCACTTGAAGAGGCCAACGGTCTCATGGCTTCTGATCCTGAAACCTTCAAGGTAAAAGTGAAAGAGACGCTCGTTCGACACGTCGAGGCGGTAAACACGATGGTCGCAAAGGGGATGTTCTTTTGGGACTATGGAAACGCATTTCTTCTCGAGGCATCACGCGCTGGGGCAGAGATTCATGACGAAACCAAAACGAAATTCCGCTATCCTTCCTACGTTGAAGACATCATGGGGCCTATGTGCTTCGACTTTGGCTTTGGTCCTTTTCGCTGGGTATGTACCTCTGCTGACCCGAAAGACTTAGCTGCGAGCGACAAGATCGCTGCAGAAGTCGTCGAAGCCCTCGCAAGCGAAGCACCGGAAGAAACAAAACAGCAATACCTCGATAATTTGCGCTGGATTCGCCAGGCAGAAGAAAACCGGTTGGTGGTCGGTTCGCAGGCAAGAATTCTGTATGCTGATGACGAAGGACGCCGAAAAATCGCACTTGCCTTCAACGAAGCGATCGCTGACGGTCGAATTTCTGCACCAGTCGTCTTGGGTAGAGATCACCACGATGTGTCAGGTACGGACAGTCCGTATCGAGAAACTGCCAATATCTACGACGGCAGTAGTTTCTGTGCGGATATGGCGGTTCAAAACTTCGTTGGCGATGCATTTCGAGGGGCGACCTGGATAAGCCTTCATAACGGTGGAGGAGTAGGGTGGGGCGAAGTCGTTAATGGCGGATTCGGCCTCGTCTTGGATGGCTCCGCAGATGCGGCCCGCCGCGTTGATGCGATGCTTCATTGGGATGTGAATAACGGTATCGCTCGACGAGCTTGGGCGAGAAACGAAGGTGCTGAATTTGCGATCAAGGAAGCGATGAAGAGGGAAGAACGTCTAAAAGTCACTCTCGCTGAACATGCGGATGAATCGGTGATCAGCGACGCGCTCGCGAAGTTATCTTAGTTCAAGCAGGCTGGAGCGTTTTGCTCGAGGAATTGCTCCATACGATTCAGATAACGAAAGAGTCCGGATTCCGGGATACCTATGTCGGAAATCCCATGATGGACGCCTTCAAGCTCCCAATATTCTTTCGCATCGCTTGGGCAGTTGTCATAGAGGGCTCGAGTTTCTTCCGCTGAATATCGAACGTCTTTTGTGCCTATCATAACGAGAAGTGGCCCCGTGTAGTTCTTAATTTCTTCTGCATTATTATAGTACGCTTTTGAGAGAAAGTTTTCCGGAAGCGATACTCTCCCATCGGTCCGTGCGATAGAACTCAGAGATACAAAAGCAGCCTCTTGAACAAGAGCGCAGCCGGTTTTGTAGTTGACCATATCAAGGCTCGGATTAGCACCGAGCGAATTAGAATAGATTACAAGCTTATCTTTGTCAGGAATAACTGTTGCTGTTTCTACCCAGTCGCGAATAAGCACTGAATCTTCTACCCATTGCGCGGGTGTGGGCGCCGTATCGGGAAGACTCTTTCCGTATCCGCGATAATCCCATACGAAAATATTGTAACCACCTTCGTACATGTACCGGATCCTAGGGATATAGTGTTCGATGCCGCCAAAATTTCCGTGGTTGAAGACAAGCGTGGTGTTCACTGTCTTCGGATTGTCTCCATGTCCCTTGATAAAGTACGCGTCGAGCTCGCCTTCTCCATCTTTCGTTTTGATTTTGAAATTTTGAACATCCGAATTCGGGAGTGCGCGAATTTTTTCTCCAGGATTAAAGGTCTCATCGAACCAGTTGTAGTCTTGCCCAAAATCGTAAGGTTCGTCACAAGGAACACATATTTTATCCCAATATTCTTCTTTCTCTTCACATGAATCCAGACCCACTTTTGAACAATGTCGTGGGTTGTGCACGAAGCCGTCGAGATCAAGGCAGGCGTAGTTCGATGAAAGTAATAAACCCAATAGTACTGTAGGCGTAGTTTTAGAATGCATATGAAACTCCCAAATTAATTCCCAAGCTTCCGTTAGTTCCGGGGAACCACTCGGCGTTAATGAAATCCTTTGTAGCGTTGATACCGTACCATCTGAGTTCAAATTCCCATTTGAATGCGTCTTCGTCACCGTGATCAAAGCTCGTTCCAACGAAGGGCGACAAGAGTAAGTCAGGAAGCCCAAAATCTGTGTATTGTGCAATACCGGTGTAAATTAGATGTTGGTTCCATTCCCAACTTGCTGTTACCTCAAGTTCATGCGCTCCCCAAAAATTGACGGAGTCATCAAATTTATCCGACCGATTAAACAGGTTAGCAGCACTATAAATGCGATTAGTCAGCGATAAAGCAGGTATCGCGTCAGCCTGGGAAAGAAATAGCCATGACGCACCGACATGTCCCTGGACAATCCCAAAAGCGAGTGCTGTTGCGTTGATTCCGTAATTGAAGTCATACGGCTTGTCCGCCAACTTACCTACGCCGGAGCGTCCTTCAAATACCATGTTGGGTACCGGAATAAGAGTGTCGAACAATTTCAGGGTAGGCCCACCAAAGGTCATACCCACTTCGTGTTCGCCTTTTTCTAGGGGACGAGCACCATTCATTGTGCCGCATCCGAAGCTAGACATGGCCACCAACGTGCTTAGCCATACTCCTGCCTTCACTTTTTTCATGACTAGAACCTAACTCAGAGTGGTGAGAAGGTGATACCAATTAAAGCGCTTTTTTCAGTTAGATAAGCGCAAAAAGGCCGCTCGATTTATCCGAGCGACCTATCCTTTGCGGATGATAGAGTTCCAGTACCTAAATCTAGGTCCTAGACTTCATTGCCGAGCTTACTATTCGTATTTGAACCAAACGTCGTTGACCTGTCGGTCTTCACCGTTTTGAGTGAAGGCACCGGTTTGCCGATGTTCGTTTCCATTCGCGTCAGCATTTCTACCAGCCTCTTCGTAGTTCAGATTGATTGAATCGACGCCGAGTTCTGAAAGTTTTTTGTCTTGCCCGTCCACCTTCATGCGGAGGTCATTATCTAGTGCGGCGATCTCTCTTTTATCGAGTTTACCGTCAGCAACGGCCTCTGCACCGAGTCGCTTTTCTGCGAAAGCTTTTAGTGCTTCGAAGCCGTTGGCAAAACTGTTTTGACCACCGGTGTTATTTCCAAAGAGTTCAGTTCCGTCTTCCCCAAACTTACCATTTCCGTCTTTGTCGAAAGCGAGAACACCGTCACCTTTGCCTGCCCAGGCTGAATTATCGACTTTTCCGTCACCGTTGATGTCGAATTTCTTGTTTGTTCCTGTGGTGTCGACTTTTCCGTTGCCGTTTAGGTCAAACGTGAGAGGGGACGCAATTTTTTGTTTGCCGCCTGGTGGGTTGTATACACCCTTGTTTTGGCCATTTTTGTCGGTGACCTGATAACCTTTGCCGCCTTTCATTGGAGTCGCCGTATGTCCTTTGAATGCACCTTTCGTGATCTCAAAGCCGTTGCCTACTTTCTTGTATCCACCGTGAGGTGCGAGCCATCCGTTCTTCTCTTGACCTTTGATAGCTTGTTGTTGAGCGCCTCCGAAGGCTTGATTCGCTTGCCCTTGAGCCTGAGGTCCGCCAGCGGTGCGTGCGCCACCGTTTTGCATTGGTTGGGCTCGTCCAGCGCCGCCAAGTCCCAATTGATCCAATAACTGACCGAATGCTTGTTGGTGTTGAGGTGGAAGCGCTTGCATAATTTGTTGAAGCATCTGCCGAAGGTTATTGTTCTGAGCACCAGGACCAAATCCCTGATTCGCTTGCCCTGGAGCCTGAGGTCCGACTGCGGGTCTCGCACCACCTATCTGTGGTGCGCCCATGGCCTGTTGACCTCCCGGTTGCTGTCCGAAAGCTTGATTTGCGCCCTGGTTGTTCATCCCGTTTTTGATGAGAGCAACGAGTAGCCCTAGAAGTTGCTGCTGATTGATTCCCCCTTGCTGGGGACCAAATTGACCGCCTGGGATCGCGCCGGCTCCCTGAAAAAACGGTGTGTTGAATGGGTTGATTGCGTTGTTCATATCCTCTTTCCTCTTCTCTATTGAGCCGAGCTTTGCGTTTGCCCTCGGCGCGTTTTCTTGCTCCCAACTAAAGCAAGCTTGATGCCAAGATCGTAAGTGTCGATTTTTATGATGTATTTTGAGATTGCCATTGAACCAGTTTCGAAAATTGCACCGGGAATGATGCGGTCATTACGACTGCAGTCTAGATTGCACAGTATTCATGAAAATACGGGAGCGAATTCGCTTTGTTCGATTGCGTGTTCCAACAAGCGTTACTGAGGGTTAAAAAGCAAAAGGCCCTGCGACGGAGTTCGCAAGACCTTCTACCGGAGTGTTTTGTTGATATCTAATAGGGAGCATGCCCCCTGTGAATGTTATTGGTATTGAAACCAAACGTCGTTGACGTTCCTTTGTTCTCCGTTCTGCGTGAAGGCACCCGTTTGTCGGTGCTCGTTACCGTTTGCGTCCGCGTTCTTTCCTGCTTCTTCGTAACGAAGGTTGATAGAGTCGACACCGAGTTCAGAAAGTTTTTTATCTTGCCCGTCGACTTTCATGCGGAGATGATTATCAAGAGCAGCAAGTTCTTTCTTATCGAGTTTACCGTCTGCAATCGCTTCTTTACCTAATTTCTTCGATGCGAATGCACTGAGGGCTTCAAATCCATTGGCGTAGTTATTTTGTCCACCGGTGTTGTTTCCGAAAAGTTCAGTACCGTCCTCGCCGAACTTGCCGTCACCGTCGTTGTCGAATGCGAGAACACCGTCTCCTTTTCCAGCCCATGCAGATTGGTCTACTTTGCCGTCTCCGTTGATATCGAACTTCTTGCTGATACCCGTAGTATCTACTTTGCCATTTCCGTTCAGATCAAAAGTCAGGGGAGAAGCAACTTTGTGAGTCCCTTTGCCTTTCTGTTTTTGTTTCAAAGGTTGGTTTGCTACATGTTTCCCATCTTTGTCATAGACGCGGAGGTTTTGGCCGTCGACCATACCGTGCCCACCTTTGAACTGACCTTTCGTGAAGTTGACTCGGTTGGGATTATTTTTGTCCCAGTTATATCCACCGTGCTGGGCGGCCCATTTTACATTCTTCGCATTGGGATTCAGTGCACCCATTGCGCCTTGCCCGAATGCTTGATTCGCTCCGTTCATCGCGCCTTGCCCAAATGCTTGGTTTGCTCCGTTCGCCGCGCCTTGTCCAAATGCCTGATTGGCTCCTGGTCGCTGTGGCTGCTGAATTCCGAGCATTCTCATAAGCTCTTGCAGAACGTTACGGAAGGCCTGCATAAAGTTTTGGTTGTGAAACTGTTGGAGCCCCTGACCAAGCTGTGCTTGCTGAGCCATTGGAAGGCCTTGCTGTGGAAATGGAAATGCTGCAACGCCTGGCATACGTCCGAATGCTTGATTGGCCATCGCCATTTGACCAAGTTGGTGCAGGGCGGCTTGGTTCATCAATTGATTCAAGAACGGATTCGGCATGTGATATGGGCTCACAGCCTGTTGAAATTGGTTATAGAATGGGTCGTTCGCAAACTGGTTGTTCATGAACGGGTTATTTGCTGCTACGTTACCTAATGCTTTCATTTTTCACTCCTTAGTTGGAACTAACCGCAGGCTTTCGCTCCGTACCTGCTATTCGTTCCTTGGCGATATAGAAAGCAATGCTCGTGCCAACGTTCTTATTACCTGGTTTCGGTAACTTACAGAAAGGGATGCACTTTCTTCTAGGTCAGGTGCACCGATTTAGTTGCGGTTTTCAACGGTCTCAACATCAGTGTGGTCAGAGAATTGGCAGACACTTACTTGGCCTAAGAGTTTGGTTCCAGGGCGTCGTCATCAGTCACTACGCTTATTGTCTGTGCAGCGGATTCCTCATTTTCGGCCGCTCTTTGCTCGGACGATACTGCGACTGTAACCTCGAAAGTCTCGGCGGTCTTCGGTCGTGAACTGTTCGGTAATATGTTGATTCTCTTTTCTATTTCGCTTCGTAGAAGCGGGACAGTTTCTGACGACCTGGGCCGTTGACCTTCTTGTTCAATGATATCTTGTAG
>JAYZDF010000051.1:0-38228 GCA_036337945.1 Myxococcota bacterium | reverse complement strand
AACTTTGTTTTCGCAATTTCGTATCCGGAATTAGTCATCGTTGAAATAACGATCACAGCGTCCGGGTCTTTATGTCGAATATGCTCGATGGTGGGTCGGAGGGCGATCAAATCTCCAGCAGAGGCACCATGAAACCAAATTTTCTTGCCCTCCGTATGAGGCTTAGGCCAAGGCTGACGGGTATATAATCCAAATCTTCGTCGGATACCCTGGCGAAGTTTTCGATGATAAACGAGCAACGGTAAAGCTAGACCGAAAACAACATAGCTCAGGACCACGTAGACGAAGTGCACAATCAAACCTCAGAAAGAGCCATCAAGCGAGCGTAGGTTCCGGCTAAATTGAGGAGATGTTGATGAGTTCCTCGTTCTACGACACAGCCTTCTTCCATCACAATAATTTCATCCGCATCCTGGATGGTACTGAGGCGATGCGCTATGACTAATGTGGTTCGATTAGTGATAAGTGCCTCAAGCGCACGTTGAACTTCCTCTTCACTCTCTACGTCAAGTGCACTTGTTGCTTCGTCTAGGATCAAAATGGGGGCGTCCCTCAGAAACGCTCGCGCTATGGCGATACGCTGCCTTTGACCACCAGACAAAGTTACTCCCCGCTCTCCAGGCATTGTCTGATATCCATCGGGAAGTTTTATAATAAAGTCATGAGCAAAAGCAGCCCGAGCGGCTTCTTCTATCTCAGCATCGGACGCCCCAGGTACGCCATAAGCAATATTGTCTCTAATCGAATCATTAAACAGATAGGTTTCTTGGGTCACGACCGCAATTTGATTACGAAGACTTGCAACAGTGCCGGACTCAATAGGTATACCATCCAGCACTATTTCTCCCTCGGTGACGTTATACAATCGAGGCAGTAAAGACGCGATCGTTGATTTACCGCTTCCAGAGGCACCCACTAATGCAATCAGTCGTCCGCGTTGAAGAGTGAGATTTACATCCCTAACCGCGTAAGCATCCGAGTTCGGATACCGAAAGCTTACATTTCGAAACTCTACCTCGTTCGACATCCGAGGAAGAGGCACCGCTGACGCATCATCTGTCACTTGCGGTGGGCGATCTATAATCTCAAATACTCGCTCCGCTGCCGCTAAACCGGGCATAATAATTCCGTTGAGACGACCAATCGCTTTCAACGGTTCATACATCAAAATGATTGCCATCAAGAAGGCTATCACTTCGCCTGGACGAATCGCGCCTGAATCAATCTTCCAGCGGGCATAGAGCATCGTGAGTACCAAAGCAAAAATACCAATCAATTCCATAATCGGTGTTTGGATTGCTCGCACCAGAACGCTCCTCATCATGATTCGAACATAGTTCTCGCTTTCGTTATCAAAACGGTTAATTTCGTATTCTTCACGACCGTATATTTGTACGATTCGAACTCCGCCGAGAGTTTCTGCTACTCGATTTGTGATAGATCCCAGCTTCTGCTGGCTTTCCTTGGCGTATTTCTTAAGCATCTTACCGAAACGAACGATCGGAAATGTCGCGAGAGGCAAAACAACAACAGAAACAAGCGCCAAATCGGAATACTGCCACAAACAAATCGTCGCCAGCCCGACGACTTTCAGGACATCTCCAATAAGGACGGGGATTGCGTACGTCGCTGCTCGCTCTACTTGAGCAACATCATTGATCACACGGGAAACCAAGAAGCCTGAGCCCTGCTCACCAAAAAACGCCTGACTTTGACGCGTGATCGCGTCGAACAGTATTTTGCGAATATCGGCTACGACGCGTTGAGCAATCGCACCCATCACGTAAAACCGTACCGCTTGACTCATCGCTTTTATAATTACGACAAATGCGAGAGCGAAGAGTAAGTTTTTCCCAAGAGAGCTCTTTAATTCCGCCGCAGACGTCTGAATACCCAGATAAGACAGAGCATCTTGAATACGTTCGAGCTTGCTACCAACAATCTGGTTTATGGCTTCTGAACCTCCGAAGAGCGATGTTGAAATGAGATCGATGACTACAGGATAAAGACTCGTCGTTACCGCGAGCGCGAACATCGCAACTAGCGCGACCCCTAACTGAAATCGATAGGGCTTCAAGTAGCCGAGTAGTCGTTTCCAGGAATTCACTGCAGAGTTTCCGTAGCGCAATTGTTCGACATAGGTAAGGTCTTTGATTTTACTTTTCCAATCGTTAGATACCAGCGATCAAGTGATTTGCGGCGCTCTACGGCTCGATCAACGGTAAAGCGTTGTTTTGAAGGGTCAAAATCATCGACGACGAGCCAATTTGGATTTTTTTCGACCGGACTTACCCAAATAATCGCCTGACCAGGACAAGCTTTAGGACGATTCCAGAGATCGAACTGACTTTTGCGGGCCCGAGGTGATGGCCATTCTAAAACCTCGATCTCGTCTTTCAGGTGGTAACGAAGAAGACTCGCAAATTGATAACGGTCTGTCACGATGGGCGACGCAGAATGAGTTCGAGCCATGTCTTTCGCTTGCTTGGCGATGTCGTCGAACCCCTCTCCGCGGCGAGTGGGATCGTTCAACTGCGGAATGTCGACGATCACGAAGGCACTATGGAGAAGTAGAAAGCCATTCAGAACAAGGCATAAAACGCTGACGTTTCGAAAGGTGCGGTAGAGCTGAGGACGCTTGAGCACGAAAGTGACGATCACAGGAATAAGACACACAAAGGCCGAGATAGGCCAATTGGCTTCTCCGCTACCCGCCCATACGGCTACGAGACAGGCTAATAACAAACTCCCACTTGCCCAACGCAGACTGGGGAGAAGGCTAGAGCGAAAAAGAACGAATAGAGTAACGACTGCATTCGCTGGCCCGAAAGTTCCAAGTAAAGAGCCTAACATCAGAGGAACGGCAACAAGCCCACGATTGGGTCGACCATAAATGGCCCGTCTAAATTGCCAAAGGGCTGAGCTTTCCTGAGTAATTTCCGAAAATAGCCACGGTGAAAGAAAAATGAGCCCCATAATCAACCCAACGACAGAGAAACGACTGAGCAATCGAACTCGACCAGCTCGCTCGAGAAGAAGACCAATAACAGCACCCATGGCAATAAATGCTGCATAATGCTTGAGCGCAATTGCGGTTGTAAACACGAAAGCCGCCACGCCACACCAGACCCCAGCAGTCTCGCTGCGTAGAGCACGCAAGCTGCTATAAACCGCCACGGCGGTGAACGCGCCTTGGATTGAGTCAGGAGTCATAGGGAGGAAGCCGATGGCAAACATCGGAGCGCTAAGCAGTGTCAAAACTGAAAGCATATCAGCGCGCTGTCGATGTTCGGGAGATTGGTCGACCAAAAGCAGTCGCGTTGATAAAACAGTAAATCCTACAGAGACTGCGATACTAAGGAGAGACGCCATTCGTAGACCAAGGAGATGGTCTCCAAAGATTGATATTGATGACGCCAAAACCCAGGCCACGAGCGGCGGATGATCAAAATAATAGAAAGAGAGATCCTTAGACCAGGTCCAATAATACGCTTCATCAGGTAGTACAGGCATCTTGAGGGCGGCAACAAGCCACAAAAGCGCAAAAACAATAAGGATACTTCGAGTATAAATAGTTGTAGAGCCTCGCCTAGGAATCGGCATGACTCTCCACCGCAGAAAGCTTCTCATAAAGTTTTATGACGGCGTCCGCCGCGCGACCCGCAGCCCCGTTTGCACCCAATTTGCTACGGATACTTTGGCTTTGTTGACTCATGCTCTGTCGTTCAGACTCGCTGACAAGAAGTTCCCGCGCTTTTTTGGTGAGGTTTTCAACTGTGAATCGTTTTTGGAGTAGCTCAGGCACAATTTCTTTTTCACCAATCAAATTCACGAGGCTCAGGTAATTCAATTTGACCAAAGGCCTCATGAGAAACCAAGTAAGCCAGTGAACTCGATAAACCACAACCTGAGGAACGCCTAAGAGTGCGACTTCTAACGTAGCAGTACCCGAAGCAACTAAAGCGACTAAAGATTGGCGAATCGCTGCTCTCTTTGGTTTTAGATTTCCAGCCTCTGACTGAATCAATTCGACTGATTCGAGAAGCTCATAACTTTGAAGCTCTTGCTTCAGCATCTCTGGACTAATTGTGGGAGCGACAGGAAGAATGAATCGCTCAACTGATGACTGATCTCGAAGTTTCTTAGCTGTAGCCAAAAGTGTTGGTAAATGCCGTCGAATCTCTGAATTTCTACTTCCAGGAAGTAACGCAATCGTTCGTGGGCATTGGTCCGGTTGATATTCCGTCTGACGAATTTCATCCACCAAAGGATGACCGACGCAAGTGACGTCGATGGGGTATTTTTTCCATATTGGAAGCTCAAAAGGAAACAGCACCAAAAGAGAGTCGATATACCGAGCATATTTCTTTGCTCTTCCTGGGCGCCAAGCCCACACTGAAGGCCCAACATAAAAGATTACAGGAATACCAGCTTTCTTTAGACGCTTTGCCAGACGAATATTAAAATCCGGTACATCAATCAAAACCGCAAGGTCCGGCTTTTGCTCGATCGCGTGCTCTGCCAACTCGTCTTTGAGGCGAAAAAGACGAGGCAGATGGCGGAGAACCTCAAAGAGCCCGACTACACCCAGAGCGTTTGAATCACGAAAGGTTTCAAAACCAAGAGCTCTCATCCGAGGTCCACCCATTCCGAAAGAGTTTGTGTCAGGGATTTTTTTTATAAGCTCTTCGAGTAATGCAGCTCCCAGTGCATCACCAGAAGCCTCCCCTGCACTGATAAAAACTCTCATGGCTCACTTCACACGTATAAAAACCGATGCACTCACTGCGCTTTCGATGAGATTCGGCGGGCTCGGCCCCGAGTAACCCCTCGCTCGCTATTTTGCATAAAGCTGACAAACCGCTGCACGTCTTCAGAACAAGAATGGAGGTCGCATAAGATTGCTTCGAGTGTTTCTCTAAAGGGACCTTTCAGAAAGATTTTTCGATATGTTTTTTTGATCTCCATGACTCTTTCTTCAGAAAATCCTGCTCGCTTAAGGCCTACAGAATTGAGCCCGACAAGTTGGGCCGGATGACCATCTGCGGTGACGAATGGAGGTATATCCTTGAGTACTCGAGTTGAAGCACCGGTCATGGCACGAGTTCCGATTCGAACAAATTGATGAACTGAGGTGAGGCCGCCCAAAATCACGTGGTCTTCAACCGTCACATGACCTGCTATCTGAGTACCATTCGCCAGAATCACATTGTCGCCCAACACACAATCGTGCGCGACATGACAGTAAGCCATGATGAGACAATCTGCTCCAATTTTTGTGATTTCGGTACCCGTCTTTGTCGTTCCCGGCTGCAAAGTGCAGTACTCGCGTAGAACCGTTCGGTCTCCAACAGTCAGTTTGGTCGGCGAACCGTCATATTTGCGGTCTTGCGGCGCCAATCCAACGGCGGCACCCGGAAACACTTGAACCTCAGATCCAAGCGTCGTGTGACCGTCTAAAACCGCATGCGAATGAATAATGCAACCATCTCCAATCTGAACATTCGGACCAATGACCGCGAAAGGCCCTACAGAAACGCCTACCCCTAATTGCGCGTCTGGGGATACGGCAGACATGGGATGAATTTGAGTCTCTTGTGTTTTCATTAGAACTGCTTCGGAGGTGGTGGAAGTGAATCCGGAAGAGGCGCTGGTTGGACCTTAGGCCCAGTGGTGGCTGTAATGACAGCTTCGCTCACAAGGTCTTCACCGACGTGCACTGTACACTTAAATTTCCACATCCCTAGCCGGTGCCGCAACACAGTCCCCTGGATGTCCATAACATCACCGGGAACAACCGGGCGTCGAAATTTACAGTCGGTAATTTTCGTCACATAAATCGATGTCTTATCATCTAATTTCGCCCCTGAGAGAAGGCCAAGAAGAGCACCTGCTTGGCCCATCGCTTCGATTTGAAGAACGCCAGGCATCACCGGATTACCGGGAAAATGACCTTCGAACAGTTGCTCGTTACTCGTAACGCATTTATGAGCACGGATTGATTCGCCGGGAACAACATCATCGACCGCGTCAATGAGAAGAAAAGGGTATCGATGCGGTAGATATTGTTTAATCTGATTAATATTGAGCTTGATAGCCATTTATTTATCCTTCGAAAAAATCTTTTTTTCTAACTTGCTGATACGACCTACAAGCTTGGTTAATTGAGCAAAATATACGGAGTTTCGCAAGAACTGCGTGGCAGGCAATGCTGGCGTGCCCATCATCTTCTTACCCGGCTCGACGTCCTGTGCTACGCCCGCTTGACCAAGAATAAGAGCGCCAGAACCAATGGATAGGTGTCCAGCAACACCTGCTTGCGCTGCTAAGGTGACGGCTGTACCCAGCTTCGTCGAGCCCGCAACTCCAGACTGCGCAACCAAGATACAATTCTTTCCCAATTCTGCGTTGTGGCCAATTTGGACCAAATTGTCTATTTTTGTTCCGGATTGAATCAAGGTTGTTCCTAACGCACCGCGGTCTACACAGCTATTTGAGCCGATCTCCACTGAATTTTCGATAACGACATTTCCGCTTTGCGGAATTTTAATATGCTGAAGGTTCTCTAAGTCTTTTCCGTCTTCGGCCGTCTTCGGAGCAAAGCCAAAACCATCGGAACCGATCACAACGCCAGGATGCAAAATACAACCGGCACCAACGTGGCAGTTATGCCTAATCACAACATGGTTGTATAGGATGCTACCTCCGCCCACGGAAGCATCAGCCTCCACGTGGACGCCCGCGTAAAGGACAGCGCCATCATCAACGCGCGCATTTGCACCGACATACGCAAAAGGTCCTATACTTACATTTTTTCCGATCTTCGCGCTGGACTCAACGACGGAGGACGCGTGAACACCAATAGGCGCAGGAATCTTGGCCGCAAGAAGCTGAGCGCTTTGCGCGAAAGCGACATAGGGTGATTTTACCTCCAGAACCGCAACAGGCTCAGGTATTAAATTCAAATGTGCTTCAACCAGCTCGGGCGACAGAAGAACTGCCGAAGCCTTTGTTGATTGGAGGAATTGTACGTATTTTTGTTTAGAGACGAAACTAATAGATCCTGGTTCGGCCTGGTCAAGTGGACGAACTGCAGTGAGACATAACGCTTGATCTCCGCGAACAATTCGACCGCCGACAAGCTCGTTGATTTCTTGTAATGTTCTCACGCCGAAACCTCAGATCAAACTGACCGGTTATTGAGGCATCGCTGCGGGACCGCCCTGACCGAATCCAGGCGGGAATTCTGTTCTCACCTCAAATGACTTATTTTTGTAGGTACTTTTATATGCGCGGACAACCTGTTTCGTAAGATCGACTGATTTGCTGTTATAAAGTACGTTCGGCTGTTGTTCAGTTCCAGCTTCAAAAACAAATGAAAGGTCTCGATCTTCTGCAAGCTTGTACACAAGTGGTTCAATGCGCTTGAACATTTGGTTTTTCAAATCCAATTCTTGCGCTGAGATGAGCCTTTGTTGAACCATAAAGGTCTGGGCTAATTTTTGAGCTTCTTGCATGAGCTCGGCTTCTTCTTTCGCGATCGTGCGAGGGTCACTGACCACGGCTTTTTGTTCCAGCTGAGCTTTCTTGGCTTTCAAGTCATTTTGTTTCTTTTCGAGCTCCGATTGCTTTGCTTGCCACTCAGACTTCATTTTATTAACGACTTTTCCCCAAGCGGGGACTGCGTCCATCACCTTCAAAACGTCTACGACGCCAACCTTTAGAGAAGCTTCCGCCGAAGGAATCCCAAATAGGGATACGCAAAAGAAAACGAGGGCAATTAAGCGAAATTGCATAGCAATGGTCCTAGAGGTGGTCGAGGAGGAAGGTCAAGCAGGATCAACATCGAGCAAAGCTATGACGATAACACGCAGCAATTATTCAAAGTTTTTGTTAGCTACTTACCGTGGCCCAAGGCTTCTCGGGCGATGACTAATCGTTGAATCTCCGATGTTCCCTCATAAATTGTGGTCACGCGAACATCTCGGAGATGGCGTTCCACCGGGAATTCGTCAGTGTAACCGTAGCCACCATGAATCTGGATCGCCTCAAGAGCCGCTTGATTGGCTGCCTCAGTCGCGAACAGTTTGGCCATCGAAGCGTCTTGAGTGAAGGGCAAACCAGCATCTTTTCGGGTGGCCGCCTTGAGGATTAGCATTCTAGACGCATCATACGCCGTAGCCATATCGGCTATCTTGAATTGAATCGCCTGAAAATTAGCGAGTGGCTTTGAAAACTGCTTTCGGTCAAGCGAGTACTTTCGGGAATTCTCGAGACAAGACTGATGGATACCGAGCGCTTGAGAAGCGATACCAATTCGTCCTCCATCGAGTGCACGCATGGCGATCTTAAATCCGATCCCTTCTGGGCCTAAGCGGTTAGTGGCTGGGACTCTGGCGTCTTGGAAACTCAATGAGACCGTAGAAGAACCGCGTAGCCCCATTTTTTCTTCGTGTCTTCCGACAGAAAACCCTGGGGTACTAGGTTCAACAAGAAAAGTTGAGATGCCACTTGAGCGCTGACTTGTGTCTGTCTTGGCCATCACCAGAATCAATCCAGCCTGGTCTCCACTTGTTACCCAGCATTTCTCTCCGTTGATAATGTAATCGTCACCGTCTCTTACCGCAGTCGCCTTCAGACTTGCGGCATCCGAGCCAGAACCGGGCTCGGACAAAGAGAAAGCGGCACAAGACATCTCACCATTAGCAATCTTCGGAATCCACTTTTGTTTTTGTTCATCGTTTCCAAAAGCATTGATCGCATCCGCAACCATATTGGTGACTGCCATCGTAACGGCTGTAGACCCGCAAGCGCGGGCTATCTCGGTAAGTGCTAGAGAATAGCCAACGGAACCTGCATTCGTTCCACCGAACTCTTCTGGCACTAACATTGTGAGGAAACCATTTTCAGCAAGCAATTTCATCTGCTCGCGGGGAAAAAGACCTTCTTTATCTGTTTGAGCGGCACGTGGAAGCAATTCAGCTTCAGCGATCCGACGGGCCGTCTCACGAATAAGATTATGCTCTTCGCTCAGTTCAAATTCCACGATGCCAACTCCGCAATTACAGTCCTAGGGCGCCAAAAACGCCGCCTTTGAGCACATTCGCCGCGATGACGATTCTTTGAATCTCGGATGTCCCCTCGTAAATCTCAGTAATTTTTGCGTCACGAAAGTGTCGCTCTACGGGATATTCTGTCGAGTATCCATAGCCTCCAAAAATCTGTATCGCTTGGGTCGCTACTCGGTTCGCAACCTCACTTGCGTATACTTTCGCCATGGCGGATTCACGGCTGTTTCGAACGCCTTTGTCTTTGAGATAAGCCGCCCGATAAACGAGTAAGCGTGCCGCTTCAATTTGCGTCGCCATATCTGCCAGCTTAAATTGGATTGCCTGATGTTTAGAGATAACGACCCCGAACGACTTACGTTCTTGGGAATATTCGAGAGCAGCTTCGTACGCCGCTCGAGCGATACCTAGCGCTTGCGCTGCGATTCCAATGCGACCGCCATCGAGAGTTGCCATGGCAATTTTGAATCCCTGACCGACCGTGCCTAGCATGTGTTCATCAGACAATTCGCATTCATCGAGACTAATCGTGCAGGAGTGAGAAGCACGAATCCCCAGTTTTGAGTCGTTGGCTTCGCGGATATAGCCTTTTGTGTCGTTTGGGATAATAAATGCCGTACTCGACTTAGAACCCCCGCCGGGTTGAGTGGTGGCAAACAGAACAATTGCATCCGCCTGAGGACCATTGGTGATCCAGTTTTTCGACCCGCGTAAAATCCAGCCGCCGCCTTCTTTCTTTTCGGCTCGGCAACTCATGTTCTGTGCATCAGAACCACTGGTTGGTTCAGTTAATCCAAAACATCCCAGCTTTTCTCCAACGGCGTAGGGACGCAACCATTTTTCTTTTTGGGCATCGGTCGCATTTTTGACTACCGGGTCACAGTAAAGAGAGTTGTTGACGCTCATAATGACGCCAGTACTTGCGCAACCCCAGGAAATATTCTCCATAGCTATCGCGTAACTGACGGTGTCCAATCCAGAGCCGCCCCATTCCTCAGGAACCATCATTCCCAGAAGGCCGAGCTCTGCCATGCGAGCAACCAAATCAGCGGGGTAGCGTTTATGTTCATCCAGCTCTGCGGCCAAAGGACGAACCTCTTTGGTCGCAAAATCGCGGGTCATTTGGTCGATCTGCTGTTGAACATCGTCAAATTGAAAGTCCATGGTGATCGTCTGACACAGCGGGTCTGAGGGGGCAAGTACAGACCCTGATCGGTTCACCAAATACTTATGGTTTGCCCGAACAATTAGAGGATCTATTTCGACCAGGCGGGTTTGCGCTTCTCAATGAATGCCCGCATACCTTCCTTTTGATCAGCAGTAGAAAAACACAGCCCGAACAACTGTTGCTCAAGGGCATTTGCAGTACGCAGATCCGTCTCCGCTGCAGCCCTCGCAGATTTTTTGGAAGCTGCAACCGCAAAAGGCGCATTTTTCGCAATCATCTCCGCGATGGCCTGAACCCGATTCGATAGTTCGTCCTGAGCAACGACTTCATTGACCAAGCCCCAAGCAAGCGCCTGGTCTGCTTTGATGATTTCGCCGGTTGCTAATAACTGGAGTGCTCGGTGAAGTCCAACTTGGCGAACCAAACGAGTCGTTCCGCCGAAACCGGGCGTGACACCCAGTCCAACCTCTGGCTGACCAAATTTTGCTTTTTCGCCAGCAATAATCATGTCGCAAGCCAAAGCCATTTCGCACCCACCACCTAACGCGAAACCTTGGACTTGGGCGATGACAATCGCATCGAGTGTTTCGATGAGATTCGCGGCTTCGTGTCCTTGGGCAGCAAAAGCTGCTGCCTCCGTTGGGGAAAGATCGGCCATTTCAGCGATATCTGCTCCCGCAACAAAAGACTTTTCTCCACTCCCTTGGACAATGATAACTCGAGTCTCAGATGAAACTTCACGAAGAGCCGAAGTAAACGCATCGAGTGTTGCAGCATTAAGAGCATTGAGAGCTTTAGGTCGATTGAATGAAAGCCTCAGGATTGGGCCTTGCTGTTCAATTAGTACGGGTGCTTCGTCATTCATAGCTGCCCAATATGAACAATGCAGACAATCCGCAAGGTCTAGATGCGATTTTGGGAACGAAGCCGTACGACTAGGGTTTTGGTTTCTGGAAATAATAAGCCAAGAGATATCAACGCATATAACCCGGCGGCGAACCAAACCTGAAGGCCTAAACTCAGAGCGAAATAACACATCAAGAGTGCGAGGATTAATGTGCCAAGCACAACCGGCTTTCTTGTTAAGCTTACGTCAAAAGTTAGCTTAGCAATGATAATGAGCCCAGTTCCTCTAACCACGGATGCACTGAGAAGACCGTGCGCAACGCCTTCAACACCTGAACCCGTCCCCAAAACACCCCAAACGGTTGTAGCAGCAGCAAGCCCAAGAAGAGACATGAGCATGTTTAGCTTGATCTTGCCGGCTCCAGAAATGGCACTCGATGCTGAGGTAGAAAGCGTATCAAATGCAATCCCCACAATCATCAAGCGAAGAACCAGAACAAATTCAGGCCGACTTGACTGGGTCAATACGGACAAGATTTCGGATGCAAGCAAAATGAGTACACCGCACACCGGTAAATTTAAGTTAGCGATCCAATGGCTTGTCTCTGAGACGGCTACCGCTGCCTGTTTATCTTCCCCTCTACCCGATTTCTCAGCCGTGTCTGCAAAAATGACTGTTCGAATAACGCGTGGCAAAAACTGCATTGGCGTTAGAAATGCGACGCACCAACCCATGTGAGCGACGCCTTCGAGATCGGCAAAGTCAGCGGTGATGATCACCGAAAGTTCTCGGAGTCCCCACGATGCAGATGTTCCTAGAAAGGCCCAAAAAGAAAACGCAAAAATGGGACGATAAGGAATGTCGCTTCGCGTAACTTTGGAAGAATCGTCTGCAAACTCGCGTAAGCCCGCTATAACAAAAATGAGGTGAGAGACAATAAACGCCAAAAGCAGATGATCTTTAGCTTCCCAAAAAACCAGAGCGAAGAGGGTCACTGCAAATCCGAGACCTGCGTACAATTCGAATAGTGAATAACGGGCAACTCGATCCATTGCGTAGCAAAGATTTCGGACAAACTGATAACTACCACCCGCAAGAAGAATAGCAGCAGAGTAATACACAAGCTGGCCGTCGATCCCTCGAGACTGACCAATTTCTTCTCGGAAAAGGATCATAAAGCCCGCAATAACCGTCAGTGTACCGACCGTGAACTGGCCCAGTCTTCTCATCATAAAACGAGCCTGCTTATGGTTACCTTCTCCTCTAGCCTTCGCCACAAAACGCAACATCGCTGGGACAAAAGAAGCAACTGCAGGCATCGAGAGTAAAATAGCGAGCGATAGGGCCAAATTTAGTCGTCCAGTTTGTTCCAAACCAAATTGAAGTTGAGATAGTTCATTGAAAGCAAACCGAGACAGGCCAATGAGGATGAGCCCAATTCCGGTGAAGAAAAACTTACGTAACACGTTCTTCACCGTTGCTTTCGTCAAAAAAGGATAAGGCAGGGTTTGCTTTGCGGTGATGTCGGATAGAAGACGTCAGGCCTAACACAAACCAAAACATAAGCGCTACTGGAGCGTGGTGGAGAGGAAAATGAAATAAACCAAGTGAGAGATAGGCCACCAGTACAAACAAAAGAACGCGTAACGCAACAGAATCAACCGTTTCCTCTTTTCTTGTTCGTCGAACCTCGCGAATGAGGAAAATGAGACTCAGCGCCACCATACCGAAGAAACCAATAAAACCGACAATGCCTGTTTCAGCCAACACATGAAGATATAGCTGGTGAGCATCGACTAAGTATGAGGCAGCCCAGCTATCATCCTTTATGGCAGTGGCTTTAATTCTATACATCCCATGGCCAATGCCAAGTAGAGGACTGTCTTCGAACAAAGATAAGCCAATACCGAAAATTTTGGCGCGAATACCAAAGTCTGTACCTATTGCTTGAATACGTTCTACACCGAACCGCATTCCAAAGGTTAGGATTGCAGCTATCAAGGTGCCCGCAAAAAGGAACAAAATATAGCGAAGACGAGCGAGAACAAGCGCGGTAAAAATGAATGAGATGATAAGAGCAGCGAGCGCCATTCTAGCTTGAGTAATGACAACAGCGACAAACAAGACGAGGCTTGCCAGTACGTAAAGTATTTTCCTTGCCGGCGTGAACGCGCGTCGTAGTGCAATGGTAGGAATCAAAAGAAGTCCCAACGCCGGAATAGCCATATGCGCAAGTTTCAGCCGGTTATAGTACAGGCCGCTCACCGTTCGTAAGCCGTAATGATTTGGAATATGCACCTGAGGAGATTTTGGATTAGCGAGCAGCAGACTATCTAAAGGAAGCTCCCCAAAGCTAAACTGAAGAAAGCCGTAGGAAGCATTCACGAGCAATGCAATCACAAAAGCGAACACGACTTTACTTGACTGACTGACTGAGAGACGTCGAAAGCCGAATAGTCCAACCAAAAAAGCGAGAGCGAGGAGAGGTCGCAGCATGTCTTCGCTGCTGGGGCGAGATTCCGCAGAAATGAGACCAAAGACTCCTGCGATGACCCAAACAAGTATACCTATTTCAATAAAGGAAAAACGAAAGCCACGAAATCTTTGGGTAAAGAATATACTGAGAATCGCGGCGACACAGGCAATTTCTGCGGGACCTTCGAACAAGCCTAACAGTGTAGCAAACACGATAAAAATGTAGGCATGTGTTCGCTCCATTCACAGGGTTCATGCCATCAGTTCAAACACCTCGCAAGCCTAAACACTGGATTCCATTCGTGGCGGAGCGAGTTCCTGTTTGGGTTTGGCGAAAGCCGGAAGCAAGGCAACGAGAAACCACATCTGCGTTGCAACCTTCGGAACATAGTGCAGATTATTAAATTGGTCTTGCACCAGGTAACAGACTATCGCGCCAAAAATACCGACAGTTATCCCCCTAAACTCTTTGCCGCTTCGGAGAACAAAAATTACCGCAAAAGTCCCAAGACAAGCGTATAACAGGATGTGAGCAAGCAGTCCGAGCACACCATAATTCGCAGCCGACATAAGTAGTGAATTATGTGCCGTCGCATTGGCAATACCATATGCTGTGTCGTACACGGATGGATTGGACACCAAGTTCGACATATATAGTCCATCTCCAATACCTGCAACGGGGTTCGAGCTGAAGGTATTCACGGCAGCAGACCAGAGAGAATATCTATTATGGCCTTCACTTAAAAACTTCGCTCTCATGGCAGGGACAGATAAAGAAATAACGATTCCTAAGATAAAGACAGCGATGGACCAGGTTCTTTTCTTCATAAACCAACCCATCGCCAAGATGCCGATCCCAAGGGCAACCAAGGACGCCCGTGTATATGTCAGATATAAAGTGATAATCTGAAGCGCGATTGCGATGGCTAGGAAAACCTTTCGATGTAGACTTTTATTGTAGAGAAATAAGCCACCGGTCACAGGAATACTAAGCACAAGATAGCTCGCCAAAAAGTTTGAACTGACGCTGGCTTTTTCATGAACGCTGAGCGCACCAGAAAAGGTCCCATGAACTCGAACATGTCCGCTGATAACCGACCAGCTAGGGACATCTGCGATCCCGATTCCGTATGGTCCTTGATACTGAGTCTTGTAGGCCCAAATGCAAAAGAGTGATTCAAAGGTTGCAAAGGCCGCAAACCAAAAAAGAGCTTTTTTAGCTTTCGACGGCGAGTCAAAAAGGTAGGTTAGACAGATAATGAGGACTGCGAAGAAAATAAGCCTTCCACTGGATTTCCCAGCCATGCGAACAAGCTGTCCGAGAGACGATGAATTGTAGGCTGCAGAAAAGAGAATTGTGCCGGCAAATATTAATAAGCAACAAACCAAAAATCCAGGAAATCTTATATGCGCTCGTCTTGAAAAAAGAACAGCGAACCCGCTGAGACCTACCGCAAGCAAAGGCATCAAGTCGTCTGTTGATAAAGGACCTGCGAGAGGAACAAAGGGGAGTAAAATTCCGCCACAAACTAAGACAGACACAATTGTCGCGGTCGAAACATTTGGTTCTCGACAAATCTGCGTCACAAAGCGCCTCGAGCCTCTCTCAATGCAGCTTGAAGAAGACCAATGACTAAACCAATGAGTAGACCGCAAACAATTCCGCCCAGAAGAAGAACAAGTAGGTACTTGCTGGATGATTGTTTTACCGAAAATGTCGGCATGAGCACCTCAGCCGGATAGCTTCTCGTGGGATTTAGATATCTTTTCGATTTCGTAATATCTCGAATGAAACCGACCGTCACAGATTGATCAATTTTCGTCGCATCAGATTCAACAAGGCGATTCAGGTCTGCCTCGAGTTGCTGAATTCTCTGCTGCTGCATTTCTATCGCCTTCTTGTACTCCTCTGCCTGCAGATGGAGAAAGATTTCAGCGGTCCTGGTTACAATTTCTTGGGTGGCAGTTGCCGATGAGCCCGTCGCCCGAATTTCTACGATGTCTGAGGGAGCATAAGGACTGGGGCGAGTCCGAACTGTCAACACTTCAACCTTGCATTTATCCTGGCAAATTTCGCTGTTCAGGCGTTCCATTTTATCGGTGAATAAAAGTTGTATCGATTGGATCTCAGAAAACGGTCCATAGGGTGCTACGTTGGCAACCTGGAGGACGCTAGACGATACTGTCTTGTTCCCTGTCTTTAGGAATACCAGACCAGCGAGAATAAGCCCTAGTGCCAATCCTGTATAGACGGCATAACGGTGCCCAGAGAGAAAAGTTGTGAAGGACTCCAGTAGTGCTTTGTCCTCAGAATCTTCTTCGTTGCTTATAAGCGAACGCAACATCACAAAAACTGCGCCAAACAAAAAGCCGAGAATCAGACCTACCATGGTGAAAGCTATTTTCCGGTTCAATACGGGGGTTGGCTTTAGATCAGATCGAAGCACCTGAGTAAGTGGAGTTTGAAAACGAAGATTTAGTGATTTCGCGCTTGAGACATCTTTAGAAGCTGAAAGTAAGCCCATATTCGTCTCATTTAGAAGCGCGCTTTCTGAATTCAACTGCTTTCGAAGAAAAGCAGCTCTGACCGAAGACATTCCAGCATGCGCTTCATTGATTGCGCTTTCGTAGGCGTAACTTCTGTTGTGGTCACGTAAAATGGTCTCTTTGATGGAACTGAACATTGCAAGAGCCTGTGAAGAGGTTTTTGCTAGGATCTTGATATCAAATATCGGACCGTAATTTTTTCGATGTCCCCCAGGTTTCAGCGAAACCGAAATATTTCCCAATTCGGGTTCATAGTTGATAACTTTCAGTCCGGCCGCTCGGATTTTGACGATTGTTTTTTGTGGCTTTTCAACGGGTTCGCCAGGATAGAGTAACCCAGATCCCAAAGTTGCCTCGTACGTATAGCCATTAAGTTCAGATACACTCCAAAACAAACCGAAAAGACCAAAAACGCACGCAAAAAGGATTAGCGTTTTGGCTTCTGCGAAGACCGCTGCGAGAAGCCGAATACCGAAAATATTTTGGGTTTTAGCGTCTGTCAAAACTTTGCTCCCAGACGTCTGAGTACTCAGGGATTGAGCTTTGGTCAACCATCCTTATTTAGGAGGGGATAAGATCACGGTAAATTGCAACCAACTGGCTGGCCACATCTGCGGCCGTCAACCCTTCGAGACGTGGCACGGGGTGAATTCGCGGCTTTTCCGCAAGTATTTTCGAGACGTTTTCTGAAATGCTCTGAGGGTCTCGCTGAACAATACTGCAATAGGGCACAGAATTGATGCGATCATCTATGTTTGCGACGGGAACAGATACCACAGGAAGCCCACAGGCTAGCGCTTCAGTCACCGCTAGACAGTATCCTTCATAATGACTTGTGAGAACCATGACATCAGCAGCATTCATCAGCACTGGAACCTGCTGCCTGGGAATGCCGGTGAGCTCAGCAATATGCACGGCTTGGTCCGCAAGTTTTTCAATCGCTTGTGAAAATAAGGAGAAGTTTTTCGCCGGGTTGTGACGCGACGCAGGAAACAAGACGATAGGGCGATCCCGGGGCAACCCAAGCTGCTCTCGTGCAGCCTTTTGATCTAAAGGCCGGAATCGTTTGGTATTCACTCCACAGGGAAGGATCGTAGGCTGCCCCCCTGCCAATTCTTGAGACAATTCTGGTGAGACACAGATTGATTTTGTCGCACGCCTTGCAGCCCATTGTGAAAAACGGCGCTGCCAAGGAATATAAACATCGCTGCCGTGAAATGTCGTCACGAGTGGACGGCCCAATGTATATGTACAAAAGGCGGCCGTAAGTCCGTAATGGGCGTGAACAAGGTCTGGCTTTTCGACAATAATTCGCTTTAATAGCCGGGCGGGTAATCGAAAATATTGAGTCTTGTCGGTGCTTGCATCGAACTGAAGAAGGCTCACTTCAATTCCAAGCGACTCCAGCGATTCTAATTGCTCTTTGACGAACAAGCCTCGGGTTGGTTCCTCTTCTGAGGGCCACATATTAGAGACTACCAGCACCTTCATATTCGCCGCACCTTGAAGTACCCAAGCAAGAAAGCGAGTCCGCCAAAACCAGACTACGTTTCGAACAGAGCTATCACCTGTTGCTCGGGATTATACCTAAACGAGGGTTTCATAACTTCAAGCAATTGTCGACCAGAGAGACAGAGTACGTTAGATTCAAGTTATTCCATGGACTTTCGTATCGACAGTAATATCTGCACAGCATCAACGCTTCCGGGAAATTTTTACACAGATCCAGACGTGTACAATGCTCTGATTGAACGAACGCTCGTACCAAGTTGGCAGCTACTACCACTCGATGTACGAGATGGACAATCCGTCCCGACAACTTTACTACCGGGTTCAGTTAATGAACCCATTATTATTAGTCGGGACAAAGGTGACTATCATTGTTTTTCCAACGTTTGCACCCATCGCGCGGCGATTCTACTGACAGAAACCTGTGAGGACCGGTCCATTCGCTGCCGATATCATGGCCGACGTTTCCAAAAAGATGGGACTTTTTTATCCATGCCTAACTTTACCGGTGCATGCAATTTTCCTAGCGAACAAGAAAACCTCCCGAAGCTCACGCACGCGAATCTAGGTCCGTTACAGTTCGTGAGTATGAATCCGAAGATATCTTTTCAAGAATGGGTGGCACCACTTTTCTCTGAGCTTTCAAGCTTTGATTGGTCAAAACTACCAAGCGCGCCTCAACGCACCACCTCGTATCATGTGAACGCGCACTGGGCATTGTACTGTGACAACTATTTAGAGGGACTACATGTTCCCTTTGTACACCCTAGCCTAAACCGAGCAAATCGTTTGGAGTCATACGAAACAAAAATTTTCCCTAGGGGAACATTGCAGACTGCCGAATCGTCTCCTTCAGACAGCGAGCGCATCGAAGGCAAAGCTGCTTACTATTTTTGGTTATATCCAAATCTGATGCTCAACATCTATCCTTGGGGATTATCAGTAAATAGGGTGCTACCACTAGGTATCAGTCAAACTCGAGTTGAGTTTCATGAATATGTCGTCAACGAGGACCTTCGAGATCGCGGTGCCGGCGGCGATCTAGACACGGTTGAAATGGAAGACGAAGCAGTTGTTGAATTGGTTCAACAAGGAGTTAGGTCTCGATTGTATAATAAAGGGCGTTTTTCACCACAGCACGAAAAAGGTGTTCATACGTTTCATCAATTGCTGGCGGAAGATTTGACACCAACAATATAAGCAATCCAGGCGGGGTCACTGTCTCCCGCGTCAGTCTTTACAAAGTCACCTGTGCCCTCTCCTGATTTGTCGTCAGATTCTTCCCAATACACTTCCGCGCGATCAAAACCCGCTTCCAACATCAGCTCTCGAACTTCGGGAATCGTCCAAAGTCGCCATTCATAAGTGAATGCACGATAAATTTTACTACCATCGGGAAATTTGAAATGAATGTGGAAAAGAGCGTCATGAGTGATGGGATTAAACTTTGCTTGGTCCCATACGTACGTGAAATCATCATGTTCTGTTTCTTCTCGACGATCATCTTCGATGGATTCGTACCCTCCGAAAAGATCGCATACGAGAATGCCGTCCTCGGCCAGGTTTTCGTACACTCCACGATAATATTCTCGCAGCGCGTCCCTGGTCTTAAAAATGCAATAAGAGAAGTTTTCCGCCGCGACGACGTCTGCCTTTGGTGTTTCGGCAGTTCGTACATCACCCTTTAACAGATGAACGCGACTTTGCTGCTCTTCAGTCAAGCCACCAACATTGTGAGTCTTACCCCAATCCAAAGTAGGTTGATCTAAATCAACGCCATAGGCGACCGAATCTTTGGTTTTCCGTACCCACTCCGCGCAGACAGCAGCCGTCCCACAGAAGTCTTCGCGTAGTACAGTCGGTTTTCGATCAAATGTCTGCTTATATGCTCGACGTAGAAAGTGTACATCAGCGACTGGCTCTTGGACCGCCTTCTGATAGAGCACGTGCTTATCTGCATTGCGGCTCATCCGCGTCTTCTTCGGTTTTCTGTTTTTGCTTCCCATACCTGCGGAGCGGGACCATAGATGGTCATTCGCTAACGTGCAACACGTTTTCTAATTGCTTTGATGAGTTTTGGGAGGCTCGACGCCTGGGCCGATCGAATAATAAAATCAGGAACCGAAATATCTGGCTTCGTCTCTACCCAGTAGATAGCGATCGTTTTGTTGCTCTTGTCTCCATGGGGTAGGAGGCTCCAATATCCAGTATTTTTCTTAAAGGTGCCCTCTCGTAAATACCATTTACGAAGAAACCGCCCATCATCAAAGGAACGTGAGTAGGCATCTGTGAGAGCCCAAAGGTTGCTCAACGGAAAGGGAGCGTCGATCTCCACATAACAAAGTCTGTGATTCCCTGATTGACTGCGTTTTTCACTTTTGATTGTTCGAGGCACAAACTTTGAAAAATGCTCACATTCATGTACGGCGGGAGCCACTTTAGAAACGGGTGCATCAATAAGAGCCACCATCCTTGCCGTAACACCCTCTCCGTCTTTTGGCGTTCCACGGTCTACCAAGATATCACCTTGCTCGATCCGTTTGAGTTCATCCCGCGAAAATGCACTCGTAGAACTAATGACGGGCAAAGACGTAATCATAGCGAGAAAGAGCACACCAACTGACATCGCTTCGTCTTATCGTGTTGGAGTTACGAAAATCAATCCGTATACCGAACTGAATTTCACTGACTGAGCAACACGTCTATGGCCGTCTTAAACTCGGTGTTATCGAATTGTTTCTTGAAAACAATTTGTCCGTCTTTATCTAGTACCCATTGCGTATGTTGCTTATTCATGTCTGCCCCGCTCAATCGACCTTGCGGATCGTAAAGGACCGGCATAGTGAGGTTATACCTGTCACGAGCGTTGATACAGTCTTGCCGAGAAGGGGCTCCGCTTTGTTCGGCAAGAACGATAAAGTATGCCTCGAAGTCTTCTGCTTTGTACTCTTGATAGATTTTTTCCGCCCGACCGGCGAATTGAACACAGCTGTTTCACCACCCCGCGTAGACAAAAAACCACGCTGCTCGATGACCACAAAGGCCATGAATTTGATACGTGTTGCCGTCGCAATCTTCGAGAATAACATTACGAACCGACTGACCTTTTTTGACACCAAAAGGTGGTGCAGGTGGGCACGTGTAATCTACCGCAGCGTCCATGGCCAGACTTCCAGCGTCCATCGACACTTGATCCTGTAGAGAAGTGTCGGAGTCTCCACCTCCACAGGCAAAAGCAACTATGGAGGTCAACAGCCCAATGAGCAGGTTTGATGAGCTGTCACGCGATCGCACGTTATACTTATAGCGCAATTTCAAAGGAAGTTCGAGATGAGAAGAAACCTAGTTCGTAGCCTCATGGATTAAGTGAGAAGCGCGATCAGCAAGTGCCATGATGGACAACATGGGGTTCACGGCGGGGCTCATCGGGATCACCCCGGAGTCAGTAATATAGAGATTGTCAAGATGGTGGCATCGACCGGAGTGGTCGACCACGCTTTTCGTTGGATCATTACCCATCCGGGTAGTCCCAAAGGCGTGATTACACGTTGTGGTTGTCTGGTTGATATCGAATTTATGATTCACCAAGACATGCATTTCATCCTTGGTAATTTCTGGTGGCATACCATGGATACCGGGAATGATGCTCTCAGCTCCCGAAGCCCACATGATCTCGGCGATGCTAATCAAGGCTTTATGAATATCTTTTTGGTCTTCTGGGTGCAGCTCATACCGTAAATCAGGATCCCAACTTTTCCCTCGTAAACGTAGGCTACCCTTAGAACGCGTTGCTGCGACGATTCCATCAAAGGGAGCCATATGTTTCAGACGCTCCAATTGTTTTTTGTACTGATGACCAAAACCAGGGAACCGAGTCACAAGTAGCGACGCTGGAGCCCAGAGAACTTCAAGCTTATATCCTTGCTTTAGGAATTCGAGAGAGTGGTATCCTTGCGTAGCACCTACCCACGGATTGACTTCGTGAGGCCAGATTCCCATAAGCGCGCCACCAGGATGGAATTGTAAATTCTGTCCGACATGACCGCTTGGTCCGGAGGCGCCTTTACTCCGCATAAGTATTTGCGGAGTCGCCATACAGCCTGCAGCAAGAATAATTGCCTTTCGCGCCTTGAGTCGAACAGCATATCCAACTTTGCCCGTAAAGGGCTCCACCACATGACCCAAAATCTCGGTAGCCCGTCGGTTTTTGATGACGACTTCTTCCGCCCGAACACTCGTGTACACCCGGGCACCATGACGAATGGCTGCAGGCACATAAGAAACATCTGTCGACTGTTTCGCACCCGCCCTACATCCAGAAAAACATTCGCCTGAAGCTTTGCATTTTTTTACGTTACGCGGGCACGGCTCACTACTAATTCCTAAAGCATCACAACCTTTTTTGAATAGTAGGTTCCGCTCGTGCAAAGCATCATGGCTGGTTTTTTCAATTCCCAAAAAATCTTCGACCCGCTGAAAGTTTTTAGAAAATTTACGCATATCGAGTGAAATACCGGACGTTTCGGACCATTTTTCGAAGACCCAATCTGGCGGCCTCACGGCTATCGCTGAGTTTACAACCGAACCACCACCGAGAGCTATCGCTTGCATCGTTGGAAACATAGATTTTCCGCGCGCCGCGCGCATTCCCGCTTCACGGTACAATCTGCACATGCTCGCACCAGCATCTGGAGTAAAATCTTTGGAGCGAAAGGGAGGACCCTCTTCTAAGAGAATGACATCATGTCCAAGCTCGGCCAATTCTTTTGCAACAACTGCACCGCCTGGACCTGAACCAACGACAATCATATCCGCAGTATCAGAAAGTTCAGCTTGATAGTCTGCGAATTCAAGTACACGCGGCTGCGATACAGGTAAGCTCATGATTTTTTCTCCGACAATAACGCAGTTTCTACGCTCTGCGAGCTGAAGTATCCAATAGTGACTAAAGATCGTAGCGACAGAAAAGCCAGGCGTCTGAAATAAATAGAACTCTCTTCCCAAGATCTGAAATAGTCTATTCTCGATTCCTGACTTAGTCTTGTGGTTCGACCTTTTAGGGGACCAAAAATGAGAGGACCGTGCTCTATTAAAATAAATAAGAGTCGAATCAATATTTTTTGCTGCTTGGGTAGTTGTGCAAACATTCGGTCTAAATATTGAACAACCCCAGCTTCGGCGGCTGATGGTAAAGAACCCCCTTCTGGAAAAAAAGCTTCAGCGCTTTTGGCGAGGAGGTGCTGCTCTCTTGCAGTGAGGTTTTCACACTCGACACGTGATTCTGGATAACCAAAAACAAACTGCCATAGAATCCACACGACGAGAATGATAGTGATTCCAACCCACATTTTATTGAACTGTTCCTGTTGCAAGGCTGCTGGAGTTTTGATTAACCGCGACGCGCTTGAGGAGATCTCGATCTACGGTTTCGAGGTGTGCAGTCATGCAAGCGACCGCATTTTTATCGTCTCCGGCAGCAATACAGTCCAAGACCTGGGACATTTTTTGAAAGTACGCGTCCGGAACCACAGCGACGGGAAATTGCACCATCAGCTGCTCAAGAGAAGAACTCAAAATATTACAAAGCCAAACTGCTGGCCATACCTGTGAGGCAACACAAAGTGAGCGGTGAAAGTCGAAATCATTTTTGGCGTGGGCTAATGGATCGTTTTCCAAGGTGCGGCTTAGTTCAAGCAGTCGGGTCGGTTCTTGAAGTCTACTAGCTTCGGAAAGATTCGCCGCAAGTCTCGCTCCTTCACAAGCAAGATAGGTACGAGTTCTGAGCAATAACGGAACGAGTGAGTCCACAGAGACATTCGCTTGGCCAGACAGCAGCCACGGAACAAGAAGATCGAATGTTTTACCTTCGGTCCGATAATCGAGAACAATCGCGCCGGAACCTTGACGACTCTTTGTCACGCCTACACTGTCGAGATATCGAAGAGCCTCTCGAACGGTGCTGCGTCCACAATTATACATGGAGGCCAATTCGGTTTCAGTGGGAAGCTTCAATCCCGGTGGAAACTCTCCTGATACAATTTTAACTAAAAGGTCTTGTCCTAATCGGTGAGCACTAGTCCTCGTCATCCCGGTATAATTTGTCAGACAAATTCGTCTGACGCAATATAAAACGGTAAAATATAATACTTACGTATACTTACACGTTTCTCGCCAGCATCGCTTCGGCAAAAAGGAGGACAGACTCTCGAAAGGCTGTTGAGTCATCAGGAGAAATCTCGAGCTTTTGACTCCAGGTCGGACCACGCGAAAACACGGACTTGAAACTCCCAAGGCGAAGCAAACCTTCATCTGTCTGTCCGATAAGCAACAAACCTGGCAACCGGTTGATTCGAGTCCGACCCATTGTTTTGCATAAATACTCGTAGGTATTCTTAGTGTCTACGTAACGATCTTCCCGAGCATCCGCGATATAAATCACACCATCTAGGCCGGTAAAAAGAGCTTTGCCCCGAACATCAGCAGTTTCGTGCCCATGCCATTCGTAGACTTCAATGACCACCGTCCTTTGACCGTCGGAGCGGGCCGACGAAAGAGCCGCCATTTGCGTTACACCGACATTCTGAGCGCCGTATTCAACAAGTCCCGTGGATGGAGCGATCTGAAGCAAGCGCGTAGTCTTTCCGACCGCGGGTGGGCCAGCCAAGACGACCTTCAGAACAAGTTGCTTACGGGCTAGATCAACAAAGGCCATTCGAGAGGAAGTTTAGCCTCGAAAGAATACGTAGCGGAAGGTCGCAATCACGAAAATGAGTCCATATAAAGACTGGCAAATTTTTCCAAAACTAATCGCTTTGTTGGACAGAGAATTGCATTCTGATTCCGTCGCTCCCGCGGCACGCTCTCTAACGGCTTTTCGTGAACGAAACATTTTTAAGTGAGCGATGACGAAGAGAGCGAGAACGAGAGTCAGCTTGATGTGAAGCCAGGGACCAGGACCCGCGAGCGGGTCGTCTGATGACGCTTTGAATACGAGTGGATTATGAATCACCAAAAGAACTCCACCCAAAAGAGCAATAAATAACCCAGGGAGCTCGACTTTCGTGACGATATCGGCCGCCATGGACTCCGTTGCAAGCTTTTGGTCAGACTCTAAAGTTCGAGCTTTTTTATGAGACTTCAGAGCAGCTATACTACCGCCGATGGCCATGGAGAATCCAAAGTAATGAAATAAGTGTCCGACTGCTTCAAAGGTGTAACCTGCCATGACCACCAGCTAGCACCAGAAAAGGTCCTTCGTCTACCTTACACAATAGGACGTTTACCCTTTATTAATTGACCTAGTGTTCGGATAACGTCCTACAGACTAAACAACAGGCGTTCCCAAAACTACAAATATGATGCGCAATACAGCAGGCTAACCGCTAGACAATTAGAGTTATTTCAAGCAGATAAGTCAGCATGAGCACACAACCTAGCCGTGACCTCGAGCGATTTGATAATCCGAAACCAGAACGCGATTTTGAGGTGGAATTTGAATGCCCCGAATTCACCTGCGTTTGTCCGAAAACGGGCCAACCAGATTTCGCCACAATTCGAATTCGGTACACGCCTGATAAATACTGCGTAGAACTCAAGTCACTAAAGCTCTACCTGTGGTCCTTTCGAGATGTAGGGCACTTCCATGAGGCTGTCACCAACATGATTCTAGATGATCTTGTCGCAATAACATCGCCGCGAAAAATGTTGGTAGAGGGCGACTTTTATGTTCGTGGCGGTATCCGCACCGTAGTCCGAGCAAGCTACGAAAAGTAGAAAAATTATTCAGCTAAAGGGATGTTTTTACCGGAGAACATCCGCGCTCCTAGTGGCATCAAATTCCTTGATCAGGTACTACTGAAAGTGTGGTTCGCTCCCACCAACGCATCGCTTCTCTATTCTTATTAGGAATAGTCGCCCTTTCTTCACGAGCCCAAGCACAAGATTTCATTCTTGGATATCAACTCGGGGTTGTTCAAGGCGCTGGGGCTGGCCAGAGTAACGACCCATTCCAGTTCGACCTTGACGACCAAATCGAAAATACGCTCGACCAACCACTGGTAAGTCGATTCACAGGTGTCAATCTCTCGACACAACTGACCGGAAACCTAACACTAGATATCCCAGGACGATGGCTCGAACAATCTTTCTTAGCAGGAGCGTCGCTCGATCAACAGATCCCATACAATGCACCCGAGCAACTCAGAGCAGAACTGCAGCAAGCACAAACAAGCTTAGTCGCTAACGGAAACTATTTGCTGCGACATGTTCGACCCACTCACGGTATCGCTTTAAACTTAGGTTATGCCTTTGTACAAAACGGCCGCTTGAGTAACGCGGGCGGAGGTGCCAGCTCCAGTCTATTGGCAGAGACTCTTCCCGGCGCAAGTGCTGCTGGGGGTGTTCTGACTGTTACCGATGACACCCACACTGCGAATGTGGAGCTACAGCTAGAACTAACACAACAAAACTGGGATCTTTCAATTGTACCAGGCTACGTCTTCACTGATAATGGTGTGTTCAATCTCCTAGATAATGGTGTTCCTGGAGGGGCCGCCGATGATTTTAATCTAACCGGAGCGACGTGTGGAGGAGTTCCCAACTTAGCCACCACCGGCACTACGACACCAGGGTGTTTCATTCTCGCAACGGTGCACGACTTCTCACTAAGAGTAGAGAATAGAATTAGGCTTTCACGAAGACATAACCTCAACACAGATGCTCAAATGCAATGGTTCATTCCACGAATCCCAGAAGAAGACCAAGCGCAGCCTATTCAAGAGACGTTAATCACCGAAGGGAACATTAGTTATTTATATAACCGGGTTGGCGTTCAAAATTTCGGAATTGGATTCAATGCAACATATGGTTTGCGGAGCCCAGAAAACCCATTTCTTCTTCTAGGACCAGAAGTTCTCGACTCCCAAGAAAGTCGCTCCGAGTTCGACGAATCTCTGCGTCCTGACACGTTTATTTATGGCGTGAGTTTTCTATACAACGATCGATACCGCTTGCTAGAACTCGACCTAAATCTAGAGCTTGGTTTTGCGCAAGCGAACCTGCTTCAACCACCAATCGGAGCGTTACCGGCACCCGAGTGTCCACTGCTGGGGGGGTGCCAACAAGATCAACTCATTTTCTTCAGTGCTGACGACTTCGCCCCAATTCGCGCGGCGATTGAGCCACAATTTCGACTGACCTTAGCGAGAGAATTTGAGCCGTTCAATTTAGAGCTTGTCGCGCTCAGAGAAGTTGGCTTAGGCGCCCTAGGCGCGTCAGCTCTGGTGACGACAGGAGCGGGCGTCAACCTTCGTCATGCTCTTCGACTTAACAATGGCGAAGCTATTGTCACAACTTTGGGAACAAATATAGCCGAGCTAGAGCCGGTAGGAGAAGATCTATTTCTTGGCTTTGATGATGTCGGACAGCTCGCTGCACAATTGCAAAATCGCGTGATCGCTTTCAACGCAAATATTGAAATCCCGCTCTTCGAGGTAGGCGATACGCTGTTCGATGCCACTTTCACGTACAATTATGTTTACGTAGACCAAGACCCGACCGGAGAACTACGCGACTTACAAACTCAGGACGCTGGCCTGGATAATCAAGTGGCGAGAGTCGGAAACGTCGGACCACCAATTCCTCTTTCACCCACAGAAACGCACCTAGGGGTCCTCGCCGTTCGCGGAGTTTGGGGTCGAGGAAGCCTACAAACAGCGAGAGGAGGAGGAGGAGGCCCGCCAAGAGACCAATTCAGTCAGGACCCTCGTACAGGTGGGCCATTGGGTTCAGCTCGCCTCGTGAACGGAGACCAGCCCTTGCTCGATGGAACCGCGGGGCGAGCGCCAGGAATGCCACGGGAAGCAACAAGCGCACGTCAACGACATCAACAGCAAAAAAGACGACTTGAAGAGTCAAAGAAAAGAGTGAACCGAGGACGACTACTCAATCAAAACAAAACAGCACAGCAAGAACGTGAAGAAGCTGATAGAGAAGAAGATCGTAAACGTAAAGAATCAGAAGAAAAGCGCACGCGAGATTTTGGAGACTGGCCGATAGAGCCTCCACCTCCTGACGATACATAAGCCTTAGGTCTAAAGAGAGCGATGGTCGTTAATAATGAATGAATCTGAACACAAATTTAACGAGTATACACTTGTTCGACGACTGGGTGCCGGAGGCATGGCGGAAGTTTTTCTCGCAAAAAAAAGCGGTGTTGCTGGGTTTGCTCGCTACGTCGCCGTAAAAACTATTCTTGCTGATAATACTCCAATGGACTCGATTCAACTTTTTTTAGATGAAGCGAGAGTAGCTAGCCATCTTAGACATTCGGGGATTGTTCAAACTTTAGATCTGGGTATCGAAAACGAAACACTCTTCATTGCTATGGAGTATATTGATGGTCCAACCCTTTCACGGTTGATTTACGATCTCAAAAAGATGGGAGGACTATTGCCCTGGCCTATTGTTGCTTACATTGGAGCGAAAGTAGCTAACGCTTTGGATTACGCTCACCGGAGAGCCACTGACAATGAGGGACAATTACTTTCGCTCGTTCACCGAGACATATCTCCACAAAATATTCTGATCACCAGGGGTGGACTTGTTAAGCTTAGTGATTTTGGTGTGGCTCGCGCGTCGATTCAGATGCATAAAACAAAAACCGGTCAAGTCCGGGGAAAAGCTCCATATATGGCTCCAGAACAAGTACGAGCACATTCACTGGACGGGCGAACGGATATGTTTGCTCTGGCTCTCGTTCTATATGAAGCACTTACCGGCTCGCGCCCATTCCACCGAAGAACCGATATAGCTTCAATGCGGGCGGTACTCGGAGATAAAACAACATCTATACGGGAACTCAATCCAACTGTACCCAAAGACCTCGAACAAATCCTTGCTCAGTGCCTTCAAAAAGCTCCCGAACGTCGCTTTTCGAATTGTAAAGAACTAGAGGAGTCTTTGTTAGCTTGTTATCAGTCCATTCGAGAACCAGATATAATTTCAAAAATTTCAGAAATAATGTCGGACGTTTTCGGAGAAGCGGCTGAAGGACATATCGAGGGAGAAGAACCATCTGAGTCTTGGCACCCAACGATAAAAATGACAGCACATGGGGCGATAGAACAACCTATTCCTCAAAAACTTATGGAAGGGGAAATTTCGGGGGAAATTGCGAAATTACTTGGCGGAAGCGATTCTGTCGCGAATTCAAAGTCTACCGATAAACAACTCTCCGTAACGCGCTTCCACTCAAGTACAGGCAAAAACACAGAATCACTTGTTTCCTTTACGGCCCGCCCTCTAGGGAGCGTACCGCATCTCTCCCCCAAAACCTCAAAAAACAAGGTCTCATTAGAGTCGATGATCTTAACATCCTCGACGAATCTGTCTGATATACAGACCGCGAAATCGAACAAAAAATGGTTATTGCTGGCGGGCCTTGGTGGGTTCCTCGCTTTGTTGACCTTCGCGGCTTTTTTCCTGCTCCCGGATAACCGCATCCAGAAAAAGCAACCATCTGGAGTCCCAGACTTTTCTCTCAGAGCAGTGCCTGGCAATGCCCATCAGATGCCACCAGGTAACAAGCCACAGTTGGACCCAGTGACCACAGCATCAAAGGACAAGAATAATAAGAAAGACGCTGTTTCGCAGGAGAAGCAAAAGACGACACGAAAAAGAAATAAAGACAAATCAAAATCAACGCAAAAATCGAAGCCAATTGTTAATAAGAAGAAAAGCTTTACCATAGAGATGGTGGATTCATGGTTAGAAATAGCCAAAAGAAAACAGCAGACCAAGCGTGTGCGTGAACTCGAAACAATTTTACTCAAGATGATGGAAGGAGAGCCATTGTCTCAAAAAGATCGAGGTTTTCTGAGTATTATTAAGCGAACCTCAAAAGCCGACTAAGGACACTGCGAAAGACTAGGCGAACTGCATAAAGCAATATCCCGCTCGGAACTCCACCATATTCCACCAGCAACGCCTGTAACAATTACCGTTCCAACAGACACCCAAACCCACCAGGGTATATTGTCTTTTTCTTCGCTAGTCATCTGAACGTCGAGCTTGAAGACCTCACCCTGTTGGACCAATACCGATTTTGTGTAAGGTAAATATCCGTCGAGTTCAAAGCGTAATTGACGAGTACCGGGTTTTATTCTTTCTAATTTCTTGAGCGGCGATATACCGACAAGCTGCCCATCAAGAAAGACCTGCACTCGCTGTTGCGCAATATTTACGCTGATACTCCCATAAGGTCGCCACATTGCTTTCGGTACAATATCGGGGAGCCGTTTACTAATTTCTTTGTGCAAGTCCGCATTTGATGGAACTTTATGAACGGCCTGGCCGATAGTGGTTCGTTCTTTCAAGTCTACGTAACGCAGTCCTAGAACAATCGACTCAGAAATTTTTGAACTCGAAACGACCAACAAATATCGCGCGTCTAGGTTTTGAACTAAACGCGCTAAGCAAACCGGGTCCCCTCGACAGCTACTAAACATTTCGGCGACGTTGCGGTCAAAAACAACGAAGGTCTCCTCATCCGATACCACTTGGATATCTAGATTCTTCTCCATCGTTTGTTTAAGTTTATCAGTAATATTCTGACGGCCGGCTAAGACACCGTGCTTATCAAGTACAAGGATCAACAAACGTTCTTGAACCGATGTGGTCTTTTTCTTCGACTGAGCGTACGAGTCTACGGAGAGGAGAAGAAAAACAACCCAACAAAGATGCGCAATCATAGTAACCAGAAGAGACCTGAGCTGGTTAAAGAACCGCATTGTGCCATATTCGGCCAGTTTCGCGTGATAAATGCAACCTCTGCGTGCTTACTATGCTAGAGTTTTTGCGTGTCCAGGTTCCGACCGTCAGTCACTGCCGTGTTTTTTGCCTTGGGAATTTTCACAGGTTTTTCATGCGCTGAGCGATACCGACTGCAGGAGCCGCCGAGCGAAAATGCAATTAGAATAATCGTTATTCAAAATGAACTCGAAACCTACGCAACGGCATTGTCCAGTGATGACCCTCTTGAGTATGACCTCAGAAAGGCTTTTCAAGCGGAACTGAATACGAGAGCGTGGCTTTTTCATTACGACAAAGCAGCTCTCGTAAGGAACTATCCACTACTGACAAGATATAACGAAAAAGATCTCGCGTTCCTGCTAAAACCAATCATTTCCAAAGATACCGGGTTTCCTGCTCCGCCCACGACTGCGGTATGGAAGACGGAAGAGATTACAAAAGAATCACCTGTTGGTTCGCTTTCATATCAAGAAACAAGCTGGGAAAGCTGGTCTAATGAACAAGTCCTGCTTGGTGCACGAACTTTGCGGTTTCAGTTGAGTGATACGATTGGATGTCCACTTCCTGAAACAGAGATGAGACTTTTCTCGCTCGAGAATCCGAGGAATGCTTGCTTAATCCAGAGAGACAGCTCTTGTAATTGGACTTTTATCAACTGTCTCGACGACCAGTTACTGAAGATTTGCACGAATCTCTCCACGCGAGACACCGTCTTTCAAAATGCTGCGGGTGATCTCATTTTTGATAATTTCTCATGTGTTGCACAAAAAGAAGTAGAACCGCTATCAGGCACCATAGAACGATGGAGCTGTAATTCGGGTATCTGTGGCGAACTCGAAAAGCAGCTTGGGGTACAGAATAACGTAAAAGTCACGTCCGAAAAGATGGACTGGAAAGCTGTCAATGTGACAGGGGGAACAGAGTTTTTTGTCGAAAAAACCACAATGTTCAGTCACAACAACACTCTTTTTGAAGCACTAAGGAAAAACGAAAAAGTGCTGATAAATATTTACCAATGGATTGTATCGCTTAACGGAACTCGAGAAATACTCGATAAAAAGGAAGTTCTCTTAAGTACTGAAACCGATTTTGACTTTGTGCAGGATGGTAGACTGAGAAATTTTGTCGGTACTCGCTTCAACAGAAACTTCGCACTGGAATTTTCTGAGGCGACCTATCTGATTGCCAATCGTGCGGACATGCCAAGCAACCCTTCAGAGATTGACTTAGAGGTCACCACGAGAATTGCCCATGGGTCACAATTTGGTGAAACTACGTTACTTCAGAATCCGAGTATAACGCCCTCTTATTGGCAACAAGATCGATTTTTTGCTCTTACACAAAGTGGCATCGGACTCCTCTCTACCGATGGAGGACTAACGAATACCACGCCGAATGCAGCTGAAGTAGTATTTGATGAAACCGAAAAGAAGGTATTCGTAGGTTTCATTGAAGAGCAGGAACACGTATTCGTGTGTAAGGTAAATGGAGTAGGAGCTCAGATTTGCGAAAATAAGATATACGTTTTCAAGAACAATGGTGAGTTTAGAGGAGCTATAACTGTCCCACACGAAATACTTTTTATATCGAGTAACGGAGAAGCTATCCTGGTAAAAAATGATTCCGTTTTACAGGTCGTTCAACTCTCTTCGAATAGTTTTCGTATGCTTCGGAATGAGATATTAATTCCTGGGTTTGGACCGTCAGTATGGAGATCAAATTCAGAACTAGACATCCTAATTAGTTCAGATTTTGGAGGACATACAGCAGAAAAAGGAAAAGCCTCCCTTGGAATTGGTATGACCGGCTTCGGAGGGATTATCGATTTGGCCAATGGATTCTCTACCGGAGTATCTGTTTTTCCTAGCGGTGAGCAAGTGAAGATTCGTGGGATGATTCGAAATATCCTCGACTCGAAGCATTATATTCTCTTTGAGTCGCAGAGTGACCCAGAAAAGTTTCAATGGATCTCGCTCCCGATTATAAATTAGCTGCTAATCTAAAAAATGAGTGCCGAGTGTGTCTAATTGAAGGTCAAGCTTTTCTAGTCCTGTCTCGTGAGCAATTGTGTCAAAGCTTTCGGCACTCTCCGAAAACACTAAAGCGACGTCTCCTCCCCCTGCCCCGCTGGGTTTACTCACTCCGCCGTGACGTTCGACGCAGTGAGATAAACGTTCCATTTGAGCTGTATAGATGGGAACGTTTGCCGCTTTACCAAGAGAACGCATCAAGTTTCCATACTCTTGTACGCTTTGCATGAAGTCGCCGGATTGACGGTTCTTGTAAGCTTCAATCCCTACGCTCGATACTGACGACATCTCATTGGTTAGTGAGTGCCACTGCTCACTACGTTGGCACCTCGCAACCATTGATTTCGTAGATGCGCTTTTTTCGAGATAAAAAACGGCAAGATGAAGGTCTTCGAAGAAAGAGGACAGCCGCTCAATAGCGGAGGGTTGAACGGATGCTGCGATGACGCCGCCATGAAAAACGGAGGCTAAGTCTACTCCACTTCCTATACCGTTGGATGCTGTGCGGTGACCTTGTAAGGCACTTTCTAGGGCCAAAGAGTCGCGCTGTTGACGTAAAAAAACCGAAGTGCCGACGGCAACCGCGGCAGATGATCCAATTCCTAACTTTTGTCCATCCGCGCGGTAAAAGTTGCGAGTGTCGACTGTAATATGGTCTTTATACTTCGAGTTATCGCATGCATCTGCGACGGAGCTGAGAACTAAACTCGATTTTTTCGGACGAGAACTCCATTGAACTGTCGCATATCGATTGACGGAACTCACCATTGCCCTTGAGCCAGCAAGCACAGCATACTCACCGAGGAGCATTAACTTTCCTGGTACGCAAACTTTTCGGTGAGGTGGCAGAGTCATCAATTACCTTAGGTGAGATGGGCAGCTTCACCCATTTCAGAACGAATAATCTGCGTGACACCCGGAATCTGGCTTAGAGCTTTCGCTACCTCATCTACTGAAGATGGGCGCGTAAAGGCGACAACGTGCGGTCCAGCATCAATTGTAAAGAAGACCTCTACACCGTGATTGATCCGAAGGTTTCGAACCGTCGAAATTGCTTCAAGCGTTGTTCCGGAGAAATAGATAATGCCAGGGCGTGACGCCATTGCATTGGCATGCATTGCGAGACAGTTTCCTTCAACGCATTCAGCAAGAGTCATAAAATCATCATTCTGTAGCGCGGTCTGAGCAGTCATAAGATCTCGACTCACAAGTTCAATCCATGGCTGGTGATAAGGACTAGTTTCATAGGTGTGCTTCATCCCTTCGGTTGAGCCGATATCTTTTGGCCCTGCCTTAGCAACAGCGATCACCGCGCACAATGGGAACTTAATTTGAGGCAGAGGTTCCGCATAAGCGTCAAGGCCATCAGACTGTACGCCGCCGTTCATCAATGCATATTGACCAAAAATGGAGCGGGCCGCACTTCCGGATCCTCGGCGAGCCAAAATGGACAAATCTCGTTTCGAATGACTATGACCATAAACCGCCGAAGCTGCCACGGTGAGCGCTGCGAAACCGGATGCGCTCGACGCCAAGCCTGCAGCTGTAGGAAAACTATTGCTCGTGCGTACGATCGCACGAGGGTCTGTGGTGCTTCGAAATAGATCTAAGTGTGCGGTGACTCGCGACAGCGCTTTTCCTGTCACCTCATGCTCATCTAGGTATAGTAGGTCGTTAGAGGTGTCAGAGAGCTCTATCTGGGTGGTGGTCCTCAACGCGTCGAGCGTTACAGAAAGACTTCCGGCTTGTGGGACATTCAAACTCGATGAGTCTCGCTTACCCCAATATTTTACTAATGCAATATTTGCACATGCGATTGCTGTAACTGTCACAACTAGTCGCCAGTTACATCACCTACGCCCATATCGGTCAAATCATATCCACCCACGGAGATGGCTTTTGACTTAGACATCCAAGGCGCAAATCTATAACCGACGGTAATGGCCGGCCACAGATCGTTTTCGATGGTGGCGCCTTGGAGATTCTGAGGGCCGTAGTCGGCCTGCAAAATAAGTTCGCCACCGCCTGCTTGGTACGACATTCCTAGATAACCGGTCCACAACGTTTGTGTCGGCTGGATCGCTTGGTCTACGTAATCACCGAAGGCAAAACCAAGACCGCCCCCGCCGCCAAAATACATCCCGCCTTTACCGAAACGTAAAGCGAATCCAGCTCGTCCGAGCACCGGCAAAATGACCGTTGCATTTGAAAGGGAAGCGCTTACCGCGGAATTTTCAGTAAAGTTGAGCTCGCTTGAAAAAACGCCCGTTTGGGCCGCTAGATCCATCGACAATATTCCTGTGAGATGAAGCCTGACTCCGAGCTCCAAATCAGTGCGAAATTCTGGTTTGAATCCATGAGTCAGCTGGGTACCTACACGGACACTCGTGAACATTCCGGTGGGTTTTTCTACGGGCGCTTCAGCGACATAAGCACCAATGGGAACATCAAAGTCCTGAATTAAATTCGATTGCGTCTCCTGAATGCGAAGGGAGTCTCGTCGATAACTTTGTCCTGCCATCCGTTGATAAACAAAGGCATAATAACCGTTACCTTGCTCTATCATTTCGGAGGCACCTTCCGGTATCTTGCAGTCGCAAGGTTGAAGCAAGCCACGCTGCTCACCGCTAGGTGTACGTTTGAGTTTCTCAAGACCCTTAATTTGATCGTTTCTCATATAGAGTAAAAACTTCAGTCCGGTAATAGGTTGATCGCCTTCACCAACAATTCGCATTTGCACAGGAGTTCGAGATAACTCTGCTGCTACCTCGGGGGTGAGTTTGAGAAGTTGAACCTGAGGCTGTGCAACGTTCACACTAAAAACCCCGCCGCCAAAGACTGTCTCGCCATCGGCAAACATCAAGCGGTAAGGAACTTTGTAACGGCCAGCTTTCCATAATGGTATCGTGTTCGTGGCCTCTTCTGACTCAATCTCGCCAATGGTCAGAATCATATTTTCGGGAGCAGGTTGAGTCAGCACCGATGGACCAGGCATTCGCAAAATAGATTTTTCAATCGGAACCTCTATTCCGTTCATCACCGTTGGCTGAGCTAAGGAGATCAGTTTCACCATCTCCGATGGAAAACTTAGAACGCCATCTACGCTTTGTGTAATCAGCCTCAACAAATAAGCGCCGGGAGGCATTTGAGACAAGGTAGCGGAGTTTGCAGACAAAGCTAATGTCTGAATCGGCCGTTCAAAGTTAGGGTCACTCGGTAGCGTAAACTCGATTAGAGTCGTGCTTGTTTTCGAAGGAGGTCGCCAGTTAATGGCTGTTTCAGTAGCCCCGTGAACCAAGATCGGGCTTTTGCTAATCCACAATGGCGTTCTTGGTAATTGATCATCCTTAATCGGACCACCGCGGCCAATGACTCTGACCCCTTCGCCGGCGGAGAGTTTCACTGTTCGACCTCGCGCAATCACTCGAGCTGATCCATCATAAATTGAAACAGTGGAAATTTTCCGTTGAGCGTTGTACCTGACGCGCGCATGAGATGCAGATAGATCGACCATCATATTTGGGGTATCAATACGCATGGTTGATGCCGCAGAACTAAGTTTCCGAACTACAGTTGTTCCGTCTTCAACATAAACATCGGCGGTTCGGCGGCTGGGGCGGCCTTTGCGAACTTGTGTGTCATGAGCAACAACCTGAGAGTTCGAGGACACGAAAACTTTCGTCTGCTTTAGAAAAGTGAGTTCCACGCCAGAGATCTCGTCAGTTTTCAATTCGAGATTTCGAAGGACGGACGCCCCTACATCAGGTGAAGAATAATCTGCTTGCCCCGCTGGTTTTGATTGTGAATTGTTCAACACCCAAGTCACAGATCCGACCGGCTTTTGGTCGGTTAGCCAAAGCTCTACCCTTTGATTTTTGGCTCCTTCCTCCGGTGACTCGCTAGAGGCAATGGGTTCGGATGAACGCACGCCGGTTTCGAGCAACATCTCGCGATCAATCTTTTTTCGTTCCAAGTATCTGCGTACAGCGCGAGCCCGCTTCAAAGATAATGCACGATTGCGTGACTCAGAGCCTTTATTATCGCAGTGGCCCACCACTAATAAATTTTGCGTGGACGAGGCCTGACGGATTTGATCTAGCAAACCGTCAAGTTTGGTTTGCATATCTTTACTCAAACGGGACGAATTCTTCGAAAAACTTATCGTTCCTTCGGGCATCAAGGTACCGCGCTTCTCTCGAGCTAGGCTCGCGTCTTCAGAGAGTTGCGCCGACAATGCAAATGTAAGTAGGATGCTTGCGGAAATTGACATATTCATCTTGCTCCAACAATGCTGAATTACTAGAATTTCAGCTCCAACACAACGAACGGACACGTCAAAATTTAGTCGTCAACGCATGAGGGATAAAATATTGGTTTAGAAGTCGAATTCTCGAACCGCCCTTGAGAAATAAAGAGTCTTTTTGGCTTTCCCGAGGGAAAATATGGAATTCTAGAAGAAATAGGAAGGCAGCAGAAAATTAGTCAGCATTTCTCGTGTCGAGTTGCTCTTGCAGAATAGCCAATTTACGTCGATGGATCTGGGATCGCACTCTTATGACCACGGCCAACAAAGCACCAACGAGTAGAGCGAGAAAAACGCCCACTGAGACTAAATTCTCTACAACAACGATGAGTATTTTTCTTCTCGTGAGCTCTGCTGGAGGCGGTCCTAGGCTTTCAATGTGCCGAATATATTGCCTCGCTCTCGAAAAATTGCTTTGAGCAATTTCGGTATCGAGAAACGACATAAGTATTTTTGTCTTGATACCTTTTAACGGGTGACTTTTACCAAGTTGAGAAGGGAGCCCCCTTAGCTCTTCGTATGCCCGTCTTGGTTGACCAAGGGCAACATAACCCTCAGCTAAAGCGAGGCTTGTTTTCTCAAGCAGAGCTATTCCGCGATTTGATCCTTCGAACAGAAATACTTTCAAAAGAATCTGCTTCGCCTGATCAAAATCTCCTGATTCGTACAAAATTTGAGCATATTTCAGATATACATCGATTATTCGCTCTGACTCACGGCGAACTAATTCAGGGCTCGAATGAAGAATGGTATCGAGCTTTCTTACACTTTGCTCATATTGTTGTGCGTCAAACGCTTTGAAGGCTGAGCGGATCGATTCATTCGCTTTGTTATCGTGATTTTCCTTCAGTTTATCGCGCAAGCGATCGATAAATTGATCTAATTTCTCGTTTTTTATTGCCGCCAAACCGACTTCTTCGGTGACCGTGACCCTTAGGGATGGTTTTCTTCTAAGAATCTCTTTAATGAGTTCCTTCTCTCTAAAATGTCCCGTAGTTGACCTGAGATAGGTCTGAGCCAGAGGTAAAATAGCCTGCTCGCTTACGCGAATCAGGGTTTGCTTGCTGACTTGACTGACTTCCTGATGGCCGTTCGAAAGAAGAGAAATAACGCCATCGATATAAGGTCGAGTCTGAATCTTTTCTGCAACCTTAACCATTTCAATAAGAGAAACAGGGTCAGTCATTGCAAACTGTTCTTTGGCACTTTGGCGGCCTAACAATAACAAGATATCACCTGCAAATCGCTGCGCCGTTTTACTCGGAGATTGATATTTTGTGAGTACAAGTTGCGGTATGGCCAAATCTGACAGTCTTAGTACGCAAGAAATCAGAAGCTCTCGAAGCACTGTATTTGCTCGATGATCCTGGCTAAGCGTTGATTTTGCCCATTCCGGAATGATGCCAAGCCTTCTCTCATCACTATGAGAATCACGTCGGACGCGTTGCACCAGGTCGATCAGAGTCATGCC
>JAYZDF010000050.1:0-51058 GCA_036337945.1 Myxococcota bacterium | reverse complement strand
GCAAACAGCAGATGAACATCAACCTCTCACACTAAATCATCTTGCAATTAAGTCTAAGCAATTAGAGGAACTCGCCGAGTTTTACATAAAGGTTCTTGAGTTACCACTTCTAAAAACGTTCACGGACGAGAGCGGTTTACGGTCAATTTGGTTATCCTTGGGAACCTCAATATTGATGATAGAACGAAGTGATTATAATGAGAGAGAAGCTTCTACACCGACCGAGTTTTCTGCTGATAAACCTGGGTATCATCTCCTGGCCTTTACGGTCTCAGCAGAGAAGCAAAATGCGCTTCGAGGGAGCCTGCATGACTTCGAGATAAAAATCGAACATGAAACGGAATACACCATCTATTTTCGTGACCCTGATGGGAACCGAATAGGCTTATCAACCCTAGACGTTAATTCGGTCAAAAATTAACAGTAAATCGAACACCAAGATCAAGTGTTGGCGGAAGAAATTCTAAACCTTGTTCTAGTCCTGGAACACCTCCGATTGGAGGAACCGAAAGACCGAATTTAAACTCACCCCGTTGTCCCATGTGATAAGTCGCGAAAACGTTCATTGTAAGAAACGTCATCAAGAGTACTCGATAATCAACGCGCACTAGGAAAGACTCATCACTGAGATTCCCAACAACGCTTCCGATGAAGCTCGAATCATTCCAGCTTCCCGGCGCGGCCAAAAACATATACCCCGCAACATAGTGTTGCCCGAGATAGAAGGGCTGAAATTGCCCACGTAAAGCTAAAAGCGGATACAAACTAGCGTCTTCATAGCCCGCATCGTTGGAAAAATACTCAATGCCTAGACCCACACTATCTTCATCAGAATACTGAATTGTGATATCGGCACCAGCTACCCATTGAAAAAGCCATTCGTTTTCTCGGGTGTATGACTCGATTGATGTCAACGGGCTAGAGCCTTCGATTCTACGATAAAACGGTGTCTGGAGCCCATGCTGCACAGTTCCTTCGAATCGAAAATCAAGATCCCAGATCGCTGTGGAAATATCAAAAGCCATACGAAGGGGCTGATCTTTCTTCGCTAAGGTACTCAGCGAAATTTCTGTATTACCAAAGAGAAATTCACCTCTAAGTGCACCACCCACATCCTCAGACTTTTTGACGTTATCCATCGTGGCAATTGCGTAGAAGTTCCACCCTAGTGATTCAATCGGATAGTGTACCTTGATGAGACTTGGTCCAAAACGCTGGTCAAAAACCGCCAACGGATCACGGATACTCAAATTAACAAAGTCACTTGGGTTCCAAAACCGAGACGAACCCCATTTAAGCGGTTGTCTACCCATCGTCACGAAGATTTTGCGTTCAATGTTGAACTTCAGCCACAATTGTTGCAATTGAACGCGGGTTGAAACCTCTTCTCTGCCTAGAAACGTTGTTTGACCATCCGTTTGACTTGGGTCGTACAATAGTCGACCTCGCATGTATGAGCGTACGTAATCATTTGGTCTAGCGTCCAAATAAACGTCTACTAGATTCGGACTGTTAATTGTGTAGTCAGACGGGTCTGCATCTCTTTGAATATTATAGTTCACACCGAGAAACGCGCGCCCACCTATCACTAAAGTATCATTGGTCTCCTCAAGAACTTTTTCCGCCAAAATCTCGGCATCGCTAGCAGGCTCGTTCCCAAACATCGAAGCCTCTTCTGAGATGCTTGCACTTTTTGAGCTGGTAGTAGCATTTCCGAAAATTTCATCGTCCCGACTATCTTGTGCTTGGACGGAGCTACTGCCAAACACGAAAAGGCACGTTGCCATCAAGTACTTCAACGCGATTTACTCTCCAGCCAGGCTTTCGTGAACATATTCTTATCGAGTGCTCTAAAGTCTACATTCTTCAGAACCACTGTCGTCCGATTCCCCTTCTGTATCTCATCAAAAATTCTAATTTCTTGAGGAAAGTAAACCATCGCGCCCTTTGATTCCGAAAACTTCTTTTTCCACTTTGGATAGTATGTAGTTCTCATAAGCTTGCCCGACAGTGCGAACTGTTGAAGCTTAAGTAAATTTCCAGTGGCTTGATCTATCCAGGCCTCTACGATCGGATAAGCGACGTCTGCTTTAGGGCGAGCCTTTAGCTTCATCCGATGAACCGAGAATTTTCCAAGCCTCTCTTCAGCAATATAGGAAGGCGTGTACTCTTCTGCAAGGCGCGACTCATCAAAGTCAGCTCGTCTCGAATCGGTTCCGCCAATTCGTTCTCGCTCCGTTCGACGGTCCCATTTCCCGGTTGAAGGGTCATACAGAAAAAGGTTTTTATCGAGTCGCAGATAGCCCTTGCCCGCTTCAGATTTAGGCTTCAAGAACAAGAGGATTAATTTATCATCCTCATCTCGTCTATAAATGACCATTTGAAACACTCGATCATTCTTATCCTTTTCCTTCTGTTGCACATAGGCGATGGTTTTATAGTCCCCGTTGTTTCGTTGACGGTCGTCGACTTTCTTGAGAAGTGCAAGCATTTGCTCGTCACTCAAAGGAGTTGCAAGAGCTTCTTTAGACCCAATTAAACTAAGAAGAACTAAAGCAAAAATAATTCGAAAATGTATCATTTTTTAACCCACATGGTTTATAGCCGTGACTGGCTGCAACTGCGAGGCACGGTATGCCGGCCAGATTGCGGCAAGGCCTACAATAACAGTGAACGCAATTGTCGAACCAATGACTGTCGATATGCTCACGCTAAAATGGAGAGTATCACTCATCAGCATAATTTGAACGGCTCGACTCGGAACAACAAGCTGAAGGGCGTCTATCGCCAGAGATAAAATAGCGCCCAGGGTCGCACCCAAAAGCGTCGATGCAAAACCAAGAAGCAATGCTTCAGTCATAAACAAGGTAAGAACGCGGTTCTTGGCCATACCTAAGGCGCGGACAGTGCCGATCTCATTTGTTCGCTCTCGAACTGATATCCACATCGCATTCATGATCCCGATTGAGATAATGACCACCAAGATAGAAATAAGCAAAAATGAAACGCTATCGATTGCGCGAAGAATCCACGTAAGGAAGTTGACTTCATCTCGCCACGTCGTCAGGTCGAGCTTTTGGCCTACCCAATCTTCTGCGATGACTGTATCAAATTTTGCCCAGAATGGATTTGGATCATGCTCCATAACCTTATAGCCGTCTTTTTCTAAACCAAGCCCAATCGTCTTCATCGCTTGGTTCGCCTCAGAAATATCTTTAAGATAGACCATAATGACACCTGCAGCTGTGTCACTCAAATCGTAGATTTTCCTTACGCTCGTCTCGGACATGTATATATTCCAACCGCTCAATAAACCTACATCTTGAGCCACTGCAGCCACCGTGACGTCTACCGAATTGGTTTGACCCGTAAGGGTCTCAATGGTCACGGTTAGTTGGTCACCCACCTGAACGCCAAGCTGCTTGGCCTGCTTTACAAAGAGTAAAACTCGATTGTCTTTTGCGAGGTCGTCGATATTTCCGATAATTTGACGCCGACCGTCATCGAGATATTCGCTTTCAGCCGAAAGTTGTACCACTTCCAGAAATCGACGATCAGCACGAATATCGATTCCTCCAATACCTGTCTGTATCGACCCAGAATCACTTACTAATCGAGCCCAACCACGCTGGCGAGTGATAATATAATCGACATTTTTCGCGTGCTTTTCAACCGCAGTGCGAACCTGAGCCACATCGACAACTAAAGGTGCTGTATCCGACGGGGTCGACTTGTAGAAACCTCCAACATTGACGTGACCAGAGGACAGAGCAGTCGCAGAACGGACCATCGTTTCAGAAATTCCGCTCGACCAAGATAAGAGCATCACCAGCAGCATGGTGACCGACGCCAAAGCTAAGCCCAATAGTAGCGTTCGTCGTTTCGCTTGCACCAGATTTCGGTAGGCGATGAGAACATAGATACCCATTTTTACTCTCCCGCCTGCATCGCAACGACCGGTTCGACTCTGGTCGCAATCAGCGCCGGATAAAGGGTTGAAATAATGCTTACTAATAATATGACGACTGATGCAAAAATGAGGTGATGTGGTTCAACCGTAGGAAAAAGTCGAGGTCCGGAAAAGAGGAAAACCATTTGCTTAGATGTTGCCGGCAGGCCAACGCTTCCAAGAGCCTTAATAATTCCTGCGCCGATTCCAGCGCCAATCAGACCAGAAACAATCCCTAAAGCCATAGTTTCCATGAGAAACATCAGCAAAACAAACTTTCGTTGTGCTCCGATCGCTCGAATGGTTCCTATTTCTTTCACTCGTTCCATCGTCGCCATAATCATTGAGTTGTTGATAATGACCAGCGCGACAAGGAATGTAATCGAAATAATCACGTAAAGCACCACGCGAACGAGAACAATAAATTGACCTACAATTCCCGAAGCCTTCCGCCATGAGACAGCCTGGACACCTAAGTTATCTTCTTCTTCGATCTCAGCAACTCTTTTTAGCATCCGCTCAAGACTCGACGGATTTTCGAGCAAGACTGCAGCGTTGAGAGCTAGTCCTTGATCAATATCATCTTGCGTAAATTTTGTAGATTCATTTGATTCTCGCAACGAAGCATTAAATTTGATCTCGATATCAGAGTCTACTTCAGAGTCGTCTGTTTCGACCACTTCTTCGAGGTCCATCGATTCCCCAAATAAAGCATCTTCAGCAGAAGAGCGGCTCACATCATCAATTCCTATTTCTTTTTGGATCGCTTTGACCTCATCGCGAGTCTCATCAGAAATTGCTCCATACAATTCTCTAAACGTCATGAGGTCGACAAGACTCGTTTGGCCAGCAAGGTCCGATGCCTCTAAACCCTTGAACCGAAAAGTTCCGTAGACCTTGGTGCGTACCGATTTGACGTACCCGCTCTTGGTGTAAGATCTGGTGTTAAGATATTCTCCTATCGCAACTCGGTACAGCTTAATCAATGGCGCAACTTCTTTGTAAAAGAAGCCATAGCGTGCTGAAAAGTTTTTGTCGTCCACAGTAAGAAAAGACTGAAACAACTCGTTAATATCCCCTTGTTCTTTTCCTAAGAACTTCTGAAGCTTCAGCTTCAAGGCATCGCTATCATCAGGGTCTAGTTGGTAAGTGACCACTCGATAAAGCCGGCTCATCCTTCGCACGCGCGCAGTCAATTTTGCATCTTCTGCAATCGTACTGCCCTCTTCCTCCATTTCATTTTTTATCTCGTCAAGCTCTCGCGCAATTTTATTTTTCAACCATTTATCGTAGACTTTTTGATTAATGAGGAAACCTCGTTCCCCAGAAGGAACCATAGTCCCTCTTACAATTTCAAATCGGTCGAAGGATTTAGCAAACCGATCTAGGTCGGTGCCGAGGTACTTTAGATAAATCAGGCGATCATCTGGTGAAATTGGGGCAATTTTGCTTTCCAAAAACGTTATGTGCGTTTCTGGGTCCGCAATGAGTTGTTCCCAAAATTCTTCCGATTGCGCGCGCTGAACTCGAGATAATTCGGCCGAGATTTTTTCGGGTGCGGCGGACAGCAGCTTCTTTCTCTCAAGCTCATTCGCGAGAAGATCTAAAACTGCACGTATCTTGACAGCCTGTTTTTCGACTTTTTGAGGCTGATTCTCCTTGACGTGTTGTCGAAGCGTTTCCAACAGGCGGTCCATCTCATTACCCGTCGACATTGAGGCCCGACTGATACCCATCGGTACAACAGCTTTAATTCCCGGTTCTTTTTCAAGTCGCTTTCGAATTTGATCGAAACGAGAAAGTTCTCCGATGTCGGAAGCACCCATCATACCTCCACCAAATAGTGCTAAATCGTCGCGAGCATCTTTGGCGTATAATTGTAGATGTCCACCGAAGCTTGAGATGATGCTTCGGGACATACTCGTTTCAATGCTATCGAGCAGAGCTGTACCGAGGACAACAAGTATCGTTCCGAAACACATGATAGAGCCGACAATCAAATTTTTTTGCCAATGGCTAAATAAGTTACGAAACGCAAGGTCACTGAGCATTCGCAAAGAAGAGGATGTGAGCTTCATTTATGGCGCACCTCAGGCTTATTATTGTTTTGTTCACCAGACACTTTTCCATCCTCAAGATACACGCGGCGGCGGGCCTGCTCGATTACACGGTGATCATGGGTGGAAAAAATAAAGGTAGTCTGCTCGCGCTGATTAATTTCTTTCATCAGCTCGATAATTTGTTGGCCTGTGCCAGAATCGAGGTTCGCGGTGGGCTCATCAGCCAAGACAATCGACGGTTTGGTCACGAGCGCACGGGCAATTGCTACGCGCTGCCGCTGCCCACCGGATAATTCATTCGGGCGATGTTTCATATAATCAGTCAAACCTACTCGCTCGACGATTTCTTCCACTCTGCTACGGCGCTCTTTGGTATTGAGGCTTCCTTGAAGAAGGAGGGGAAATTCGACGTTTTGAAACATCGTTAGAACAGGAATGAGATTGAAACTCTGAAATATAAAGCCAAGTTCATGTAGCCGAAGTTTGGTAAGCTCTGCGTCATTTAGCTTTTCTGTTTTTTGACCGACAACGCTTACGGAACCGCTTGTCGGCACGTCGACACAACCGATCAGGTTCAATAACGTTGTTTTACCGCTGCCAGAGGGACCAGCAATGGTGGTGAACTCACCTGCTTCGATCGTGAGATCAACAGATTTCAAAGCAGGGACCACCAATTTGCCGAGCGGGTAGTCCTTACAGACAGATTCAATCGAGACGACGCAGGTCATAATCAATACAAGGACTTTTCGTCGGCATTTGGTCAAGAGAGGTTTATAGAGTTTTCCTGAGTATAATTATTTAGCCAGAACCGGTTCTGCATGTATCAATGAGATTTTGAGGGCGTCGTCTTCCGAATTCTCACTCAACTGAACCCCCTTCAAACGGCCCGCGACGACATAGTCTACCGACGATTTGAGCAAGTGAGGTAAAAGGTTCGTGGACCCAATAATTTGACGACCTTCGTATCTGAGCAAAACCCTTGTTTTGCCAGCAACGACCCAAGAACGCAACACAGTGCCACGAAACATCACCAGTTCGTCGATTGCCCCCTCAATGTCCGAGAACGTTTCCCGAAAATGAGTGATCTCAAGTCCAAATTTACTGCAAAGTCCTACATCTAGCTCAACCCGGCCCCCCGCGAGAGCCGAAATTTTTGTTACCAGTGATACTGCCCTGGGCCACTGCCTTCGAATAATTGGGGTCCAAGGTCGGTCTAAAAAGTCCGCCAACTGATCAAATTTTCGATACTGGACACAGGCTTGGGCCAAAGCCCAACTTGCTTCAAGGTTTTGTGTCGCATTCATTCTCGCTTTTCGAAAGCATTCATCGGCAGACTGAAACCCGTTGGCCAATTCTTTCAATGTGCGAGGTTTTTTTGCCACTGTCCTTTTTTCGTACGGCTTTCTTTTTCTTGAAGCAGATTCATCTTCCCATCGGTTCTGGGCGGAACCCGATAGCAGGTCCCGCTGTTTCGACGGACTACCAAGCGCGCATCCGATAAAAAAAAGACACACCAAGGATGAAGCGAAAGGCTTTAAAGGAAATAGTGGTGGCGGCAACCGTTCAAGCATAAAACTCCAACACGCGAGAACGGATTGCAAAAACACTCTGGTTTTTATGCCGCCGCGTGCTGCTCACTATTACTCTGATCTTTTGTCAACCTAAAACTCAAATGGACGATAATCTGGATCTTCCAAGAAGAAAAATTGCGCAAACAGTCGAAAAGCTCCGATGTCGCCGCTTACAGCCGACGACATGTCATTACCGATGATTACATATTCAGGAGGTTGATACCCGACGCCAATATCCATAAACGGTCCGGTCTTGTCTTCGAACGTATACGCGACCTGCCCCTCAATCCGTGCCTGCCAATGTTCGCGCACTAAGTCTGGTGAATACACCTCAGCTTTCGCAAACACCGCCAAATTTTCTAGAATTCTAATTCCAACGCCGAAGGGAGCACCGGCCATCAAAGTAGAACGTGCATCGAAAAATTGATATCGACCGTAAGCACCCGCATCCAAATAAGCCCATTTACCAAGGTGTATACGCGTCAAAAGCTTCAAGGTTGGTGAAACTTCCCCCAAAATAGGCAAACGAGATGAAAAATTTAGAGCGACTTCAATCGGCCCTCGATAGAACTCATAGTTGGCAAGAAATTCAGGAGTCTGAATGCCGCTGGTGGGCTCCGAGGAAAAAGTGACCGGAATGAGAAGCACGCCAATATCCCATTTTGGGGCGATTCCATACTTGGCAACGATGTCTATGCCTACCAAAGGAAGGTTCTGAGGGCCTCGGGTAAAATAACCTTGGCTTGAAATTTCATACTGACGAGCTGGTAAAACCAAGGGGCGCTCGACCAAAGACACAGGAAGTTGCTTTTTCCGCCCGAGGGTATAGCGATAATTGAGTTCATCATCCTCGGGCGCACTCTTCGCAGATATCGCATCTGCACTTAGAATTACGAAGAATAATACAAGCTTCAACAAGTTTGTCATAAGTACGCGCACGGACATGGAAGATATCACAAATCAAGCTTTATCAGGATCGGTAGATATCTCAATTCTTTTGCCGGTCTATAACGCCGAAGAAACGTTAGCAGCGTGTTTGGCCAGCATCGTACGACAAAGCATCACAAACTGGACATGCCTGATCATCAACGACGGCTCAACAGACCAAAGCGGTAGAATCATGACGCAGTTTGCCGCGACAGATTCGCGATTCCGAGTGATCCACTGTGAACATCGAGGAATTGTTCCGGCGCTAAACGAGGGATTAATCCATATTCACTCTGAATTTACAGCACGTATGGACGCTGATGATCTAATGCGAACTCATCGCCTGCAAGAACAAATGAGCCATCTTCGTCGTCACCCTTTGGTCGCGGGTGTGGGAAGCAAGGTCCGAATTTTTCCGCGTAAATCGATGGGTCAAGGACTCAGAGAATATGAATCCTGGCTAAATAAGACGAATGAATATCATTCAATTCTTCGAGATGCTTTCATAGAGTGCCCAATTGCTCACCCCACCCTGTTTATTCGAACGCATGAACTCAAACGCTTCGGCTACCGCGAAACGAGTTGGACTGAAGATTACGACCTTATCCTTCGAATGCTCCTGGCTGGCAAAAAGATTGAATCCGTTGATAAACGACTTTTGGCCTGGCGAAACGGATATCAGCGTCTCTCCAAAGTCGATAGTCGTTGCTCGATTGAGCAATTCCTCAAATGCAAAGCGCATTATTTATGTGAGGGCTTTCTCAAGCTTCATCGCGACTATATTTTGTGGGGCTACGGGAAAACGGGTAGGCAACTTGCCAAAGAACTCGAAAGACTAGGTAGACATCCCAAATTTATTGTAGACCTCCACTCTGGCCGAGTCGGTAATAAAATCTTAGGCGTACCAGTCGTCGCACCTAGCGCTATAGACGAGCTTCCTCGGATACCTTTGATTGTTTGCGTCGCCCGGGAAGGACCACGCGCGGAAGCTCGGAGAATTCTGAGAGTCATAGGACGAGAAGAACTTGTTGATTTTGTCTGTGCTGCATGAGGGCCACTCTTCTTTACCGTTAATTTTTCGAAAACCGCATGACAGCTTGTTCGAATTTCGGAGCAACCTCTTGGAACTCCTGTCTTTCTGAGCTGACGTCGAATCACCACAATTGGCATCAGTTTTGCTCAATAAACAACTATGGTTTCGAAACTCAGTTCTGCAAGTTTAGTTGGTGTAGAAGCTTTCTTAGTTGACGTGGAAGTCGAGCGTTCTGAAGGACTTCCGGTTTTTTCAATCATTGGTCTTGGAGATACCGCAGTTCAAGAGGCGAGGTATCGAATTCAAGTAGCACTTCGATCTCTTGGTATATCTATGTCGAAGCGAAGGACGACGATCAATCTGGGTCCTGCCTCGCTCCGCAAAGATGGCGCATCTCTCGACCTTCCAATGGCCTTGGGGGTTCTCAAGGAAGCCGAGCACATTCCAAAAGAGAGTCTTGCAGACACTCTAGCCGTGGGCGAGCTATCCCTCACCGGGGAAATACGACCGGTGAGAGGGGTTTTAGCCATTGTTGAGAAGGCGAAGCGGCTCGGCTTCAGCACTGTAATTATTCCTCATGAAAATGGGCACGAAGGTCGTTGCATTCAAGGCATTGAAGTGTTGGCGCCACGGACGCTCTGCGAGCTCATCAAATATCTAAAAGGAGAAAAAGAGCTCGAGGAGGCGAGTCGACACCACAAGCAGAGGTTTACTAGGATACCGAAGAAAGATCCCATCGACTTTTCGGAGGTTCATGGTCAGCATCAAGCTCGTCGCGCGCTTGAAATCGCTGCCGCAGGACGACACAACTTATTACTTATCGGCTCTCCAGGCGCCGGCAAAACAATGCTCGCCCAACGTCTACCGACGATTCTCCCTCAGCTTACTCGAGAGCAGTCTGTCGAAGTCACCAAGATTTGGTCCATATCCAATATGACGAATTGCCCGAAAGAGCTTATCAATACGCCGCCGTTTCGAGCGCCTCATCATACCGTAAGTGCCGCAGGTATGATTGGTGGAGGCAGTCACATTCGACCTGGAGAGATTACCTTGGCGCACCACGGGGTTTTGTTTATCGATGAAATCACGGAGTTGCCAAAGCACCTGCTCAATTCTCTGCGGCAACCTTTGGAAGATGGCCTGGTCACCATTTCGCGCGCTCGACACGTGGTAGAAATGCCGGCTCATTTTATGTTTGTGGCGGCAGCTAACCCCTGTCCATGTGGCTGGTACGGAGATCCGAGCAATCGCTGCCATTGCAATTATTCGGAAATGACGAAGTATTTCAAGAAGATCTCTGGGCCTATTCTAGACCGAATCGACTTATGCGTACATATGACCAATACTCCAGCAACCGAACTACTTACCGCGGAACCCGCAGAAGCGAGTTCAGTGATCCACAAACGAGTGACTGAGGCACAACAACGCGCACTTGATCGCGGTAAGGTACTCAATTCCTCGTGCAAGGGCATCAAACTAAGAAACTCGTGCTCGTTATCTCATGAAGTAGAGCAACTTCTGTCACAAGCCACCGGACGGTATGGCCTTACGGGTCGCAGTTTAGAAAGAACGTTGCGGGTGAGTCGAACGATAGCTGACCTGAATGAGCACAAAGCGGTGCTCCAGCAAGACCTGCTTGAAGCTCTCAGTTATCGCTTACCTAGTGTGTTTGAAAGAGGCTCGTAGGGCGACCGGATCAATACAAAGCAAAAGTTAAACTAAAGAGGCGTCGGTACTAATGAATACAGCCATCCGAATCGTATTCATTAGTAGCGACGCCATCGATAGTAATGACACACTTCTTTCGACATCGCAAGAAGAAGTACACACTACTCAAATTCGAAAGGTCAAAATGAGGTCCTGTTAAACTTTTTCATAAGGTCAACTCGACTCTACTTGTTCGAATTGATTTCAGCCTTCGAAAGTTTTTGAGTCACCATTCACCAAATGAAACAACCTAACTTTAAGAGAAGAAAAGCAAAAACTTTCCGTCTTAATCAAAACAGATTCGTTGGTGGAATAAACATAGTTGGGTACAGAATGAATAGAGCGCTCGCCTGTAGCACAGAGGGACTTTATCGCTGTGTATCAGTTTTGAACTGATGATTAACGGCGACTTTCGATAATCGTAAAATCGAACAAGTTATCCGAAAGTCGTATTTGCATCGACCAATTGAGACAAGTTTACCTTTGGCATAACATTTGCTCAGCGATCTCCACGTTCGAATAGAGACATCGAACACAGGAGGTTATTTGAATGGGTATTCCCACAAAACTAAAGAGTGTAAAACAAGCAATTTCAGACATCGAAAAGCAGTTTGGACGAGGCGCGATCATGTGGCTTGGCGGCGAAGGAAGCGCTTGGAACGAACCAATAGATGTTATTTCTACAGGTTCCGTAAATATCGACCGAGCACTGGGTGTTGGAGGACTACCCAAGAGTCGGTTGGTGGAAATCTATGGTCCAGAGTCGTCAGGAAAGACAACGATCGCGCTACAAACAATTGCGTCCTGCCAATCTGATGGCGGTGTTGCAGCATTTGTAGATGCGGAACATGCGCTGGATCCTCGTTATGCTGCTGCACTTGGAATCGATTTAGAAAAGCTCATGGTGTCTCAACCAGACTCCGGTGAGCAAGCCCTCGAAATCGTCGAAGCCTTAGTCAGAAGCGGAGGCGTCGATTTGATTGTTGTGGATTCCGTCGCTGCACTAGTTCCACGGGCTGAACTGGAAGGCGACATGGGAGACTCGCACATGGGTCTACAAGCAAGACTTATGTCTCAAGCAATGCGAAAACTTACAGGACTTGTGTCGAAAACAAAGACGATGATCATCTTCATAAATCAGACCCGACAAAAAATAGGCGTTTCATTTGGCTCACCTGAAACGACAACGGGAGGCAACGCACTGAAATTCTATGCCTCGGTGAGGCTTGACATTCGTAGAATTGGAGCGGTGAAAGATAGCGAAGGAATAAGTGGAAACCGAATAAGAGCTCGAGTGGTAAAGAATAAGGTCGCACCACCCTTTCGTGATGCAGAAACCGAAATTATCTACGGTCGTGGCGTCTGTATGGCGGGTGAACTCTTAGATTTCGCCACCGACAAAGAACTCATTTCAAAATCAGGTTCATGGTACACACTTGGTCACTACAAAATCGGGCAAGGCCGTGAAAAAGCTCGAGAATGGCTGGGAATGCAAAACGACCTTCAAGCTGCCTTGAGGGCCTCGGCGACAAGCTCAGACATATCAATTACGGTAGAGTCTCTTGAAAAGTTGATTGAAAAACCAAAAGAACCTGCGAAGACAGCCGCAGCAGCTTAAGGGCTCATCAACTCGCTTACGAAACGGCGGGAATCGTGCTTTATCACTTTACAGTGATAAGGCACAAAACGCTTCGTTGGATTTGGGTTTCAACATTGCTGACGTTTTATGGATGTGAGCACATGTCTTGCCAACACGGTAAGCACGATTTAGAAACCGTGAACATGAAAAGCATGGTTCCAGGCGCACAACCAATTTCGGTCGATCTTCAAAATAAAATTAAGTCAGCCTTCGAACAAAAAGGTGAGCAATACAAGCCTCGAACCCACCATTTTGAGAACGACGGGAGCCCGAAATATACGAATCGACTGATTTTTGAAACAAGTCCTTACCTATTGCAACACGCACACAACCCCGTTGACTGGTTCCCCTGGGGGGAAGAAGCCTTTCGTCTTGCTGCCAAGCTAAACAGGCCTGTTCTTCTCAGCGTGGGGTACTCTACATGTCATTGGTGCCACGTCATGGAACGCGAATCCTTTGAAGATGTAGAAATCGCGACGTTCATAAATAAGCACTTTATTGCCATCAAAGTAGATCGCGAAGAGCGTCCGGATGTCGACAGTATTTACATGACAACAGTACAATTAATGCGGGGAAGCGGTGGATGGCCAATGACCGTGGTCATGACATCGGACCGAAAACCGTTCTTCGGAGGAACCTACTTTCCGGCTAGAGACGGTGACCGCGGTAACGCAATGGGCTTTCTCACAATACTTAGACGACTTGAAGAAGCGTTTAGGAATGATCCAAAGCAAGTCATTCAAGCGGCAAACGCAATCACTTCGCGACTCAGACAGGCGTCTTTACCACGGCCGCCAACGGGCGTCCCAGATGCACAAGCACTCGTCGCTATTGCTCAAATCCTCTTTGAAGAATTTGATCACACCTACGGTGGGTTTGGCAGAGCACCAAAGTTTCCGAGACCATCGGTTTATGAGTTTCTCTTGCATTATTGGAGACGCACCCAGGATGCTGATGCGCTGAAGATGGTTGAAGTTTCTCTCTCAGGGATGATTAAGGGCGGAATTTTCGATCACCTCGCGGGTGGATTTCATCGGTATTCAACCGACCGAGAATGGCTCGCTCCGCATTTCGAGAAAATGCTTTATGACAACGCGCAGCTAAGCTTTTTGCTGATTCAACTGTGTCAAATTACGAAAGACAATGCGTTTCAGCGATCGGCCAAAGAGACACTCAACTATGTTCTTCGTGAAATGACAGATACGAAAGGCGGGTTCTTCTCCGCGACCGACGCGGATAGTGAAGGAAAAGAGGGCACTTTTTTTCTTTGGACTCCGAAAGAAGTAGAAGCGATCCTTGATACCAGAGAAGCACAAATCTTCATGGAGGCCTACGACGTAACAGTTTCGGGTAACTTCGAAGGCAAAAGCATTCTAAGAAGAAAGTCAAAATGGAAAAGTCTCATCGAAAAGTTCGAACTGACTTCAACAGAGCTTTCCAACATTCTCGCAAACGCGAAATCGAAACTCTATGAGGCTCGAGAGAGAAGAGAACACCCTATCCTTGACGATAAAATTATTGTCGAGTGGAACGCACAGATGATCAGGGCGTTTGCGTTCGCCGGCCTCGTATTCCAAAACCCCAAATATACTCAAGCCGCAATTTCAGCAGGGGAGTTTATCTGGGAAAACATGCAAGAAGGCGGGAAGCTTTCTCGAACCTACAGAGCAGGGAAAGCTAAACATGATGCAGTTTTAGAAGACTACGCATTTCTGATCGAAGCGTTCTTACAACTTTTCGAAACAACACAAGACATCAGATGGCTTCAGCGCAGTCTGACTCTCGAAGCAACACTGAATACATTCTTTTACGATCAAGAAAACGGCGGCTATTTTACGACAAGTAGCTCTTCAGAGTCCCTGCTTGTACGCGAAAAACCTAGCTACGACGGGGCACAACCATCAGGAAATTCAGTCATTATTCGGGTACTTTTGAAACTTTCCGAATACACTCAAGACACGAAGTATCAACAACGGGCCGAGAAATCTATGCTCGCAATGAGTGGCGCACTCGAAAACGGCTCAATTGGTTCGCCCAAACTCGCCGTTGCCCTCGAATGGATGCTCGACAGGCCCAAACAAGTTATCATCATTACACCAACCATCGGCAAAGAAGCGGCACTCCTGAAAGTACTGCGTGACACCTTCGTTCCAAATAAGATTCTGATCGTTACAGAGGATTCTGAAGTGGAAAAACTCGCAGTATCTCTACCATTGGTCGAGAACAAAACTGCGAAAGACGGACAAGCAACCGCGTACGTCTGTATTGGTCAAGTATGCCTAAAACCAACGAGTGATCCAGAAACCTTGCGAGAGCAACTCGAGGCCGCGGAGAAACTTGCTGACCAGATTCCACCTCTAAATGAGTAATGACTGGATGTTGCGTTATCTAACCAAGGTTGTGCCAACGACATGAGTCAGCTTCATTGCTTCAACAAGGTCCCCGCGTTTCAAGTTCCCAAGCACGTGTATATTTGCGACCCCTTGTTCAAGAGCCCGAAATGATTCTTCCATCTTTGGAATCATACCGTCTGCAATAATTCCAGCTTGAATCGCAGCTTTACCTTCCTCAATGGACAGTTTCGGAATCCGAGTTGAAGAGTCATTGCGATCTCGGAGAACTCCAGGAGCACCGGTAACAAGAACTAAATGGGTCGCTTTTAGCGCAACTGCAACAGCATTGGCCACGATATCGGCATTGATATTATATAAGGCCCCGTCCGCATCTGCTCCGATGCAGGCAATGACGGGAACAAATTGTTTGCTCAAAAGAAGCCCTAGCACTTCTTCATTAATACCGGCCACGTCTCCGACCAAACCGAAATCGATAGGTTCAGTCCCACAACCGCTCACTATTCGTGGTGGCCTACGGATTGCGCGAATCACACCACCAGAAGCCCCATTCAGACTGATTGGTGTTAGACCTTGGGCGAGAAGGTAACGACAAAGCTCAAGATTGACCTTTCCACCGACCGCCATTTTTATAGCTTCAAGAGTTTCAGTATCGGTAATCCGACGCCCAGCTACTATGTTTGGCTCTTGGCCAAGGGCCTTTTGTAAGGCTGTCGTTTGTGGGCCACCGCCATGTACAAAGACGACTTCGTAGCCTTCTTTTTGAAGTTCACGAACATCTTCTAGTATATTTTTTGTCTGCTTTTCTTGAGCCCGCGCAAGAAGTTCGCCGCCCAGCTTAATGACTAACCTCATCACTTAAGGCCAGCTTCCATAGTCAGACAAGGATAAGCTTTCGTCGAGCCCGAGTACGATATTCATGGACTGAATCGCCTGCCCTGCTCCACCTTTAATCAGATTATCTAGAGCACTGAAGCATGTGATTACGCGTTTTCCATTTTGAGCGCTTCCGTACGTATAGCCAACCTCAACGTAATTTGTGCCGGAGACTGCAGCAACTTCAGGCAATCTTCCCTCAGGCTTACGAACGAATTTCGCGTTTCCGTACGTGGACTGGTACGCTGCTTCAATTTCATCAATTCGGATATTCTCATCAATGTGGAGAAAGCTCGTAGCAAGGATGCCTCTCGATAATGGCGCCGAAATCGGCACAAATTGTAGTTTGAAATCTTCTGCTCCAGCGGCCGTCATTGTTTCTTCAATCTCAGGCGTATGCTGATGTCTGAGTGTTTTGTAGGTCTTAATGTTCTGCGCCCGGACTGGATGATGAGTTCCCGCGGAAGGTTTGACACCGCTTCCAGAAGAACCGGTCATAGCTACAGTTTCTACTGCACCTTTGAGCCAACCTTTTTGAGCAAAAGGTAAAAGGCCCAATTCAATTGTCGTCGCGAAACAACCGGGCGAAGCCACGTACTGAGCTTTGGCTATTCTTTCTCGATTGAGTTCTGGAAGCCCATAGACGAATTTGTCGAGATGTTCCGGGCAAGGATGCTTGGCTTGATAGAACTTCTCGTATGCGGAAACGTCTTGAAGCCGAAAATCTCCGCTCATATCTATAATTTTGACCCCCGTCTTCAGAAGCTCAGGGACCTTGTGGGCAGTGACTTTATGCGGAAGGCCCAACAGGGCAATATCGACGTCCTTCGCAGCTTCTGTCGGCGATAGGTCTTCAAAACGATAGTTGTCCAAACCTGACAAATTCGGATGCGCTGCATCAAGGGTTTGGCCTATGAAATCGATCGACGCGACTCTAACCAGCTCCACTTCTGGATGCATCAACAAGCGACGAATCATCTCCCCGCCGCCGTAGCCGCTTCCACCAATGATTGCTGCCTTGAAACGCTTCTTAGTCATATGCGCTGCCACGTATCGCGCCATCACGTTTCACGCAAACTCGAAAGGCAGACCACGAACGAAAATACGTATATTCCCTACGATTATATTTTTACTTTGAAATTGTACTGATTGGTCAGTATAGTTTGTAAATGCAAAGACAAAAAAAGGAACAAGGTCAGAGAACTCGTCAAAATATCATTGATGTTACGACAAGGCTTTTCGCTGCTCGCGGCTACGCGGGTACTTCTCTCGACCTAATCGCCAAGGAGGCCCAGACCAGTAAGAGTTCAATCTTCTGGCATTTTGAGAACAAGGAGGATCTACTTTTTACTGTCGTTGATAAGGCAATGACCGATTGGGAACAGGAAGCCGGAAGCCAAATTTTGGCGCAACCCGACCCACCGTCGCAACTCGGAAAACTCATCGATGAATACAAAGAATTAGCGATGAACCGACCTGATACCTTGCGTTTGCTGCTCGGGCTATTGCTCGAAACGGCGGATGGAAATGAGAACGTGAAGAAGCGTTTCCAAAAGATGTATCGAGGATATCGTAAGTCTATTCAACTAGTTATCGAAGAGGGTGTCAAAACCGGTTACTTTAGTCCCCGGGTAAATGGGCAACATTTGTCGTCCATGATTTTGGCCTTATTTGATGGGTTATTCATACAGTGGTTTCTAGACTCGGACAGCGTTCCGCCGGAGACTTTTGACTCACTCAAAGAAGGAATATACAGCCTGGTCATCGGTCAAGCTGGTCAGCCATCTTAGATAGAACGAAGACCGAGCCGTCGAATAGGCGGCTCGGTATTTTTCTCTTCAGAACAAAACACCCTATAAAAACCCTGATATTTTTTCGCATTTGACTATACAAACCGCAATTTGTGGGTGTAAACCTTGATCTAGACGATGATCTATTGAGTCATTGTTGTAAGGCGTTGGGGGACGTTTAGGTATGGCTATCGAGATCCGAATTTCGCAAGATCGCATGCGCGCTGCTGCATTAGCATGGCCGGCGAAAGAAAGAGGAAATCTAACTCAAGACACGGTCTACCGAGAGCTCAAGAGAATGGAGGTTGTCCATGGGGTTCTCGGCGAGTCAATCGACGCATTTGTTCGAGGAGTCAACACGACTGATATACTCGATCAACCCTACCTTCAGGTCATCGCTCAAGGGACCCACGCGATCCACGGCACGGACGGAAGAATTGAATGGGTCGCCGAAGAACACCGAGACCAAGTCGGAACAGTCATGCCTGGAGGGCATATCGACTTTCGTGAACGCGGCTGCTTCGTTGAAGTTGAGGCCAACGGTCTTGTCGCCACCATCATCCCAGCGAAGCAAGGCATCGACGGTAAAGATATTTTCGGGCAAATCGTGACTGCGCATGTTCCAAGCAAGGTCAATATAAAGCCTAGTACTGGCGCGAAAAGTGCTGCAAACGGATTGGAAATTCGCGCCGTCAAGGCGGGCGTACTTCGAGTCGAGAAAAACCAGGTCTACATCGACGAGCTTATTCGAATTCGAGGCAACGTCGATTTTTCGTCAGGCAACGTGAAGGGAGCGGGCTCTGTCCACATTACCGGTGACGTTCTCCCCGGCTTCGAAGTACAAGCTGCCCATAATATTCTCGTGGACGGAAGTGTAGAAGCGAGCGTGGTGGAATGCGAAGGTTCGATCGTTATTCGGCAGGGCGCGTTTAGAGGTAGCCGTATTTATGCCAAAGAAGAGGTCAGCGTGGGCCATATGCGTGACGCGTACGCCGAGGCAGACGGCAACATCATCATTCAGCGAGAAGTGATGAACTCGACGATCAATACCAAAAGAGACCTGATTGTGAAAGATGGACCATCAGGCGCGAGAATCACAGGAGGCATTACTCGAGCGTTAGGAAGCATTCAGCTCGGACACGCTGGTTCACCCGACGGCACAATCACGCGCCTAGAGGCCGGTTTTGACCCAGACCTAGAGGTTCGCAAAACTCGCCTTGAGATAGAGCTGTCGCAAGTGGAAGAACGCATTGAACAATTAAACCGGCTATCTAAGTTAGCCGCGGCAAGTTCAAGTGCGAAGCCGATGGCTGCGACTCACTTTAAGAAGATGCTCAAGTTTCATAGCTCAGAGCGTGAGCGCATCGAGACAGCGCTGGATAAACTGCTTGAGGCGTCGTTTACGGGTGACTTGTCGCATAATCCAGAAATTGGAAAAGTACAGTCATCATTCATTCACGTAAAAAATACAATTTACCCAGGTGTCGCAGTACGAGTGCGCGAAGGGAGCGCAAATATCAAAGACGAAACAGCAGGTGGTCGGTTTTGGTATGATCGAACCGACGATATGTTAAAATTAACTGCCTGATTAATGAAGAACCAATTTCTTAGAGACGATAGGAGAGAGAATGAAAGCTAAAGACGTTATGACTACAGATGTCATTAGCGTACCCCGAGACGCCACGGCCATTGAGGTCATGGATATATTGCTCCAGAAGCAGATTAGCGGTGTACCGGTAGTCGATGCACAATGCAGAGCACTGGGCGTGCTATCTGAACTGGATCTGTTGCTCGCTCTGGACCACGTAGGCTCAGGCGTTCAAGTCCACAAGCTTATGAACACACCAGTTATAAGTGTCAAAGAAGATACAGAACTTGATGAGGTGTACGGGATTTTTAGAGACCGAAATATTCGCCGGGTTCTCGTACTCGATGAGGATCAAGTGGTTATTGGCGTTGTCAGCCGCCGAGATTGCCTCCGAGCGAGATTGAACATTTCACAAACGCCCTAATTTGATGGCCGAGAACTTAGTCGGTACTGCTGACACTTCATAACGATATCACGTAGGTTTTTTTCATCAAAAATCAGCAGAACAGGCAAACTAATCCCCACCCGGTACCGGTCTTCATTAGCGATTTTTTTGCAATAAACGATCAGACCTAAACATTTTACGAACTGATCCTCGAGACGGATAGACAAGTTCACCTCAGAGCGCTCATACAGTTTCTCATTTGCGTAAACCGATAAGCCACCTACAGAAATATCAATGGGTTCAACAGAGACTTTCTTGGTTCTCCCCTTAGGAACCTCCAGTATGACCGACATAGTCACTTCAAAGTCGGCCACCTGACCTACAGAGACTCGGAAGTTTTCACGTCGATTTATATTTTCACCCGGATTTAAGCTAGGAGAGGGCTTATTATCGGCGTCTTTTTTCGCCCTTACTTCCGGGATCCGGTTCCATTGGAGCCAGAATTCATCAACAAAAGCATCGCCACCACGGCAAAGGAATCTCATCTCCGAGCCGGCCATGTTTAGCAAAAGCTCTCCTGGATCCTCGCTTTGACTTCTCGTACGTGAAATCCGTAAACAGGGAATGACTAGAGGTTGCGGACCTCCAGACACTTTATGGGCTGGAATAAAAAAGCCGGAGGAATCGGTGAGAACTAGCCAACCTCTCCTGATCACATTATTTTTGCTCACATAGACGACAGCTCCTAACAAGAGTATCTCTTCATTGTCCTCATTGAGTTCCCAGTGGCCAAGTAAATCGCTTGCCCAATCTACGTCTGAAATTAGTCCATCTAAGCCTGCTTGTGGCTCATTGGGTCCTTCAGTATGAACGAGCTGAAAACTAAACTCAGCGCATTTTTGTTCTAAGTCACCCACGCTGAAGCTAAACTCATTCGTCCGCGTGGAAATAATGAGACGCTTATCTAGGCGACCCTTCACTCGAGATTCCACGATTTCGCTCATGGGAATTTTGAGAATATCAACAGTCTTAACTAAGACCTCTAGAGCGCTTGACGGGACAAATCGAAAATTCCGAGCATTGACTGAGATTTCACCTGGCGAAGCAAGGGGTCCTTGATAGAAATGGGCATCCCAAGTGGGCATCATCAAATCCTGAGAGTCCATGTCGCCATCCATGTCCTCAAGAATAGCGATAAGAATCATGAACGCTCTTCGCACGCTGGACCCACCAAAGATCAACTTTTTATTATCGTGGGTTTCTATACAAAGTCTGCGTCGGAGACCAATGACCTTGGCTGACTTAATTTGCTCAATTTTGACACCGATGACGAGATTTTTTTTGTTGAGCAACTCAAGGTTACCCGGCGTGAATGCGACGTAAGAGTCTGAGATAACCAGTATACCCCGAGAAGTAATAATCGTATTCACATACAGCTCTGCTGTGCAACTTAGAAGAACTCGCCCTTTTTCGTTCGAGTTCGACGCAGCTGGGATCTCAGTCATTACGCCTCCCCGTTTCTGACTTCTTTTTTCGTCGGATTAGATGGTTCATTTGCACTTCTAATCCATAACCTGCTAGAGATGCCGCTTGCCGTCGCCTAGCGCAAGGGCCGCTTGCAGCATGACGCGGTCAAAGGGCTTTTTGAGGATTGTAGAGGCGCCTTGCGCTAAGACTTTTTGCTCCCCATCCGGATTTGTTTGCGAAGAAACAGCAATGACGTTGATATCAGAACGCAAGTTCAAAATTTCTTTGCACAGCGATTTTCCGTCCATCTCGGCCGCGAGCACATCTATGAACACTAAATTCACATTACTCCCATCTCTGGCTAGAAAATTAAGCGCATTTTCACCGTCTGCAACGGCATGAACCTTATGCCCAGCACGCCGAAGCAAGCGAGAAATGCTTCGTTGCGAGAGTTCATCTTTATCAATGATTAAGGCGACTTTCTTAGAATCCTCAAGATTGAATGACGAAACCTCCATGGTATCAACCGGTCGATCAAAGCGGGCGTTTTTCATTTCTCTTGGAAAAAGAATATCAAACTGCGTACCTTTACCAACCTCGCTCGTGAGTCTGATTTCTCCGCCGTGATTCTTGATGATAGAGCGGACACTCGCGAGACCTAATCCGGTGCCTCCAGAATTCCTTTTTGTTGTAAAGAATGGTTCGAAAACTCGGGCTTGGGTTTTAGCATCCATTCCTTTGCCAGTATCGGTAACTGTGACCAGAACAGAGGGTATCGAAGACTGAAATGACTTCACACTCAACGTAATTGTTCCACCAGCAGGCATCGCGTCACGACTATTGATTAGCAGATTCATCAACACCTGATGGAGTTGAGACCGATCGCCACTGACGCACAAATCATTTTCAACATCAGCTCTGAGGGTGATTCCGCCACCTAATGTTCTTTGACATAGGCGAACAACCTCGCGTCCGAGGGAAGATACATCTACCGGCACATCCTCATTCTTGGAGGGTCGCGCAAAGCTCAGGAGCTGACTCGTAAGCTCTGCAGAGCGCTTCGATGCCATCTGGATATCGGTCAAAATTTCGTACAGCTCATCTGATGCGAATTCGTTAATGTTTGACGAGGATAGCAAAAGCGAAACGTTCGCGAGTACGGTTCCAATGAGATTATTGAAGTCATGAGCGATACCGCCGACCAGTTTACCCATCGCCTCAATGCGCTGACGATTTTGTAGCTGGTCATGAACTTCATCGTGCTTCGTATAAAGAAGGAGTGATTCACCCCCAATGGAGATCCGGTCGCCATAATGTAGAATTCGGGTATCGACGAGAAAGCCGTTGATTGTTGTGCCATTACGGCTATTCAAATCCTCTAACGCGTATGTTCCCGAGGACACGTGCCTAATCCGAGCGTGATGTCTTGAAACATTTTTGCTCTCGACTCTGAGGTCACAATCAAGGTCACGACCAATCAACAATTTATCTTTGACGCGGAACGAGCGACCCGCTCCGGGACCACTAAGTACGATGAGACTTGCTGAATCTCCATCTACAGCCAGCTCAAGCGTTGTTGTCGGACTCGCCGTAACGGGTCGCTTCTTACTTGACGGTGGTCGTATCGATGACATTCGCTGAGCTCAAATTGCCGTCACTGCCATAGCGTTGGGCTTGCACAAGACTAATTTCGATCTAAACGACATACAACCACCCCGGGCATCTTTAATCTAGGAGACCGTAATATGACGGATTAGCGAGATTGACGGGTCGATAGACTTGCCAGAGAGCGCGAAGAGAGTCTAAACAGCTGATATGATTAGCTTTGAATTATCCCCCGAGCAGAAAGAATTGCAGAGAACAGCCCGTAAATTTGCCTCCGAAGTCATGGAGCCTGTTTCTTTAGAGCATGACGAAGAACATAAGTTTCCAAAAGAAATAATCGAACAGGCTTTCGAGCTAGGCCTCTTCAACATGACTATCCCAGAGGAACAGGGTGGCCTGGGACTGACGACCGTTGATCAAGTCATCATTGGTGAAGAGATGTCCGCGGGTTGCGTCGGAATGACAACGTCCGTCATCGCCAACGATCTCGCATTGTTACCGATTCTTATCGGAGGAACGGAAGAGCAAAAGGCCAAGTTCGTCCAGCCGTTTACAGAACAACTTCGGTTTACTTCGTTCGCTCTAACCGAGCCCAACGCAGGCTCCGACGTCGCCGGAATGTCGACCACGATCACCGACGACGGAGACTCGTACGTTATCAATGGATCGAAAATGTGGATTACCAATGGTAGCTACGCTGAACAATTTACCCTGTTCGGAAAGACAGACGCAAAAGCTCGACACAAAGGGATTACATGCGTCGTAGTACCTGGCGATGCCCCGGGTATTACCCGGGGTCAACCCGAGAAAAAAATGGGTCAAAATGCCTCTGATACAATCGGCCTAACTTTCGAAGACGTCCGCGTGCCAAAGTCTAACCTTATCGGCGAAGAAGGACAGGGATTTAAGATTGCGATGAAGACACTCGATGCTTCGCGACCTCTCACCGCGTCTTTTGCTCTTGGTGTTGCACGTAAAGCCATGGAGCACTCCGTGGCCTATGCGCAAGAGCGCAAAGCGTTCGGGCAACCCATCGCGAACTTTCAAGCAGTACAATTTATGATTGCTGAAATGGCGGCAAAAATTCATGCAGCGCGCTTGTGCACATACCAATGCGCATGGATGGTCGACAAAGAGCTTCGATCGTCTGTCATTAGCTCTTACGCAAAAGCGCTCGCCGCAGATTTCGCGATGGAAATCACGACTGATGCGGTCCAAATATTTGGTGGTTATGGATACAGTAAGGAGTATCCTGTCGAGAAGTTGATGCGCGATGCTAAGCTCATCCAGATTTACGAAGGAACGTCGCAAATTCAGAGGATGGTTATCGCTCGTGACATCATGTCAGGCGCGAGCCCGAGTGGTGGGTTAGTTTAGAGTTTAGCCCTGAGCGATTTTAGATTGCGCCCGTTCACGTTGCTTGCGACCGCGCTTGCTCTTGAGACGTTGTTCGGGCGTTTGTTTTTCTGCACGCGGCGCGAACTTCTGCTTCGTCAAGTCCAAAAGCCGTCCTTTGGAATACCCAGTCAGCACACGCCGATAATTGTCGTCAGCCGTCAAACCAGCTTCTTTTCGCGCTGAAATAAGATGGTCGATCAATTTTTCGCGATCTCCAAATTGCTCACGAACTTTGTTTTCGATGGAATATAATCGAAGAAGCTTTTTATTGCTCAACCGAGAAATTCGCTGCTTGAGGCTTTCCGCACCTTCTTCGTGAAGGTCATCAATCATCTCAACCAACTTAGATACGATATTGGCTCGGTTTTCGAAATCGCTTTGAATTTTTTGTAGGGGTGACTTAGAAGCCATGATCTTTTCCTCTGCTCACCAAGCAGCCGGATCGTTGATTCGATCGACGTCTCTCGGTATGGCGCCTACGAAGGAGGACTTTCCTACTTCGTAGTACGAAGCGGGCTACCTGCGACCGCATAAATGTGCAAGAACATTTCGCTCAAATCGAATAAACCCTTACAACATCAACCCTATTGGGCTGATTTTTCCCGAAAGTCTGGCCATTTTTGCCTGAGGGAGTTGAATAGTCTTCGTGGGAACAGAATTAAGGAGTCTGTTTGTTGAGCCCATAGGGGTGAGGTCGATAGTATGCAGGTAAGGCGATTCAAAAATACCTTGAAATCAGTAGCATACACACTTTCGGCGCTGGGAGCGCTGACGGTCTTTAGCAGTTGTAACGTACAAACTCCGGCTCGAGACGGCGATAAACCCGATCCTGAAAAAATCACAGTCTTTTATCCTCTTGGCGACAAAGTGCGTGGACGGGGCGGCCCGGGTGCTGTTCGTCCTGGAACAGAATTTGTGTACATTGCAACTTTCCCTTCGTCGGGAAAACAAGTCACTCGCGCAAACGAAGATGGGTCATTCGAATTTTCAGTCTACGCTGGAAGTCGAGACGTGATCGAATTGGCATACTCAAACGATAAAGAAGGCAAATCTCGTGGGCCATCGATTTACGTCGACGCTCCACTCGCTCGCGTATTTCCGGATGACCAGTTCTGCTGCAAAGAGTCCGGAAGCGCCGCCAATTCCCTTGGAAAATGTATCCCCTATGGCACTGCTGAGCCGGACTGTTCGGGAGCAAATGCATTCAATAACTGTATGACAACTGCGAACTGCGCAAAACACTCGGGACGAAACGTGGATTTTCCCACCGATGCCAATTCAGTTCGTGTGGCAAGCCCCACTCAAGGCGGCGCGGTCAGTGTCACAGGAAAGCTCATCAATGCGCCTCTGGCCGTCATAAGTGTTGAAAACCGTGGAAAACAAGGCGTGGGTCTCCCAGGCAAAATTACTCGCAAAACCTACGATATGACCGACGAGGAAGGTAATTTTGAACTTTCTATAAGTGCTGCAGGCGATGATGAACTCGTTTTTGAGATTTATCAACTTGATGGTCAGCGGTCTCGCGAACATTCGAAACTAGTTCCAGACGCAGATTTTACGGGTCTTGATATCCTTGGTGTATTTCCAGGTTACGAAGTTCTCAGCCCGGCCAAAAAAGGCCGCCTAGCGGTTCGATTTGCACCCTACGGAATTGATGGACGAGGAATCTGCCCAACGCCCGCCATCGGACCGCCCCAAGACCCCGTACTTTGTTTCACTGGGGGACTACAATACGACATGGTCTCTGTCGATGAACTCACTTTAGATGGGCAACCAGTCGAGGTTACTCGGACAGCGACGACCAACGAGCTTCCATTTACTCGAGCAACGGTGGGAGACATCAGTGCGGAACTTCAGGTCCTCACACTCATCATAGACACGAGCGTGAATTCGTTTGCATCAGACCCTGAGGGTATTCGTTTTCGCGCCGCTAAGAATATAGTCAATAGCGTAAGGAGCCGTGACCGAGTCGTTGTGCTCAGCGTCGGTAATGGTGACCTGGGTTATCGTCAAGAAACCTCCCCTCAAATGTCCCAGGAGGAAATCTTACAAAAGATCGACCAACTTCAAACGCAACCGCCAGAAGGGCAATATCTACACAATGTTTACGGCGCCATACTCGAGGCATCTCGCGTCATCGCCTCACAGTCGAGAGATTATTCAGGTGGCTCTATTGTGATGATTAATACTTCGGATCCAGAGGGAGACAATTCGCTATTTCGCAATGCGCTTCGCTCCGTTGTCGCCAATAGCGCGAGTAAGTTCGAAGGATATATCACGCACATCTTGAATCTGAATACAGATGCACAACTCAACGGGCGAAACCTTCGAGACCTCGCTGTGTTCTCGGGCGGGCAGTTCATAGATGTGACAGAACCCAGACGTATGCTCAATGGCTCGTCGACACTTTCAGGACTCCTTAGCGGAGCCTTCATTCTTCTATACGACGCCGATATTCCCGCAAACGTGGGTAAATCAGCCTCTGTAAAAGTAGAGGCCACTGTGACGTTTCCTGGCGGCACAGACAAAGCACTACAATCGCAGACCGCAACCTTCGAAGGTACGGTCGAAATAGCAGGAGCGCCATGAAAAATGGCGGGAGATTAAATGAGAATAAATAAAGTTCTACTTTTCACTGTTGCAGTCGGATTCGGCTGGGCTGGATACAAGACGTCGGTTAAGCGCCATGAGCAACTACCAATTGATCGGGAAGTGGTCGCAACAGCTGGAGCGCGACCAGGCGTAAATGAAAGTCCCTTTGGTGTAAAGGATAACGGTAAATATCGATTGTCTCGGTTGAGCGTGTTTTCCAACGTGGCTCTCCACGTTAAAGATAATTACGTTGATCCTGCGAGAATAGACCCAAAAGAAATGCTGAAAGGGGCATTAAACGAGATTGAAAAAGAAATCGCGGAAGTCCTCGTAACGGAGACGAAGAAAAGCGAATTGAAAGTGTCTCTGCCCGGACACCATAAAATCGTGACCGTTTCTGACGTGGAGAGCTTATGGGAAATCAATCTCAAACTGAGAGAGGTATTCCGCTTCTTCGAAAAATATCTCCCACCACAAAAAGATATGCGAAACGTCGAATATGCCGCGATCAATGGCGCGCTCGCGACCTTAGACCCCCACTCTATCCTGCTCAAGCCGGAAGCATTCGCGGAAATGAAAACCTCGACCAAAGGAGAGTTCGGGGGATTGGGGATTGTGATATCAATTCGAGACGCCAAGCTGACAATTATCTCCCCTCTCGACGGCACTCCTGCTTCCGCCGCAGGACTCAAAGCGATGGATGTGATCAGTAGAATCGGAGATGTATCTACGGTTTCCATGCCGATCGAAGAGGCTGTGAGAATGCTTCGCGGGGCCGAAGGGTCAAAAGTCACGATTTGGGTAGAAAGGAAAGGCTGGCCCGAAGCTAGAAAATATACGCTCACGCGGCAACGAATCAAAATTGAATCTGTTGAAAGTCACCTCCTCGATAAATCAATCGGGTATGTGAAGATCAAAAATTTTCAACAAAACACAGGTCGCGATCTTGATGAACATATAGAAAAACTTGAGAAAAAATCCAAAGGCACCCTCAAAGGTCTCGTTCTCGATTTACGAAACAATCCCGGCGGTCTGCTCGACCAGGCAATTCGCGTTTCGGATAAATTTCTAAAGTCAGGTGATATCGTCACGACTGTCGGTATGGGGAATCGACTGCGCGAACCAAAACGAGCAAAATGGTCACCCAGCGACTTGGACCTACCGCTCATCGTTTTAGTGAATAACGGTTCTGCATCGGCATCAGAAATTGTCGCTGGCGCACTTCAAAATCTCGACCGTGCGGTCATCATGGGCCAAAGAACCTTTGGTAAAGGTAGCGTTCAAGTCCTTTACGATTTCGCTGACAAATCGGCACTGAAGCTAACCATTGCGCAATACCTCACACCAGGTGATATCTCTATCCAAAGTGTCGGCGTTGCACCGGATATCGGCTTAGTTCCCGCCTGGATCGACAAAAAAGGGATCCGCCTTTACTACAAGCCGAAACGCCACAGAGAAAAGAACCTTGATAAGCATTTGGCCCAATCCAAAGTAGCGAGCAAACAAGAGCAATCGAAGCTAACGCCCTGGACATCATTTCCATACCTCGTGGAAACCACCGAACAGAACGATGAAAGTGAAAATAAAAAGGAAGGAGAGAAAGCAAAAGCCGAAAAGGCAGAACCCGCACCGGCTAAGTTTGAACCAGACTACCAAGTTTCATTCGCACGAGACATTCTCGCAAAGGCAGGACGAAAGACGCTCAAAGAAACGCGCACGGCCATGGAAAATGTCCTAAAGGAACGCCAAAAAAATGAGGCGGAAAAACTTCAAAAAGCTATCGAAAAACTTGAGATAGACTGGACAGAAAACCCAAATCAATCATCTGAAGCCGAGCTGAACGTTGATGCGAAAATAACTTTGGACGGTGCCGAGACAGACGGAACACTGAAGGCTGGCTCTGAAATCAAAGTCAGCGCCAAGCTTACGAATAAAGGGTCTGAAGACCTGTATCGGATACATGGACACATTGAGACAGACCACCCCGCATTCAGAGGCAGAGAGTTTTTATTCGGCAAAATATCGGCTGGCGAATCCGTCACTCGTGAATTCACGGCGAAAATCCCTAAAGAAGCCGCATCTCGGGCAGATATCTTAGAACTCGTCATCGGCTCAAACGGAAACAAAGCTGGAGTCAAAGCAAAACTTGCCGTGTCCACTCAATATATCCCGCATCCACAATTCTCGTACTCCTCTGTCATTGATGATTCTGAACGCGGCGACGGCGATGGAATTCTTGAGCCTGGCGAAGGCGCAGAACTCATCGTGAACGTCACCAACATCGGACAAGGAAAAGCTGATAACGTAACGCTTCGCTTGAAGTCTGCAGCAGGTGAGGACCTTTTTCTTGAACGAGGGAGAATTCAGATCGGCACGATTGAGAGCCTGGCGACAAAGGCCGGACGTTTGAAGTTTCGCATTCGAAAAAATCAAACGGCGGGTAAAAAAGAACTTCCTCTTGAACTCACAATTTACGATGCGAACACCGGTGAGTGGCTTGAGGACGAATTTGCGCTGAAACCCAGCCCAAAAGTGCCAGCCAAATTCTCAAAAAAGAAAGGTTTTGGGTCGCTCAAGAAAGACGCAGTTCTCCGGGCCGCAGCAGGTACAGACGCGAAAGTCATCGCAACCGCAAGTAAAGGAGACAAGCTTCAGTGGATAGGTCGGTTAGGCTCATTTCTGAAGGTCAAGCTCTCGGACAAATCGCATGCGTGGATTGACGAACAAAATGTTCGAAAAAGAAGAGGAAGTAAGTCTTCAGAAACCTTGAAGACGATCGAATATCACCCAGAAAGGCGCCCGCCGATGATCTCGTTGACTCCCGGTGTAAGCGGCGAGGTGGTCACTGAAGAAGCAATCGAATTATCAGGCACGATCACTGCTCGTCATCTTCGCGACATGTATATCGTGCACGATGATCAGAAAATATTCTTTCGATCAGGCCCTGCGAAAAGTAATAAAAACTCGGGCAACAAAAGCGAAGGTTGGAAACCTCAAGACGATAAAGCTGTCGTGTTTCCGTTTACTACCAAACTCAAGCTCAAAGAAGGCCTGAACAAAATCTTAGTGGTAGCTCGACTTGATGAGAGAATTATTGCGTATCGGAGTGTACTCGTTTCTCGAATCAATCCGGAAAGCACCGAAGTAGCGCAAGCGTCTAATAAAAAACAGTAGACCGCAAACTAAGATCCTGAATCTGGCGGCTTGCGATTGCGAGAAACCGGACAGTGTGATTTCAAAGAGATGTGCAGTTTGGAGCGCACATAAAAGCACATTCCAATTATTTGGTTTTTGCGGTGATACTGATGGGCGGCTGTGCGACTCTCGACAGGGTTGAGCACCCTCATCTCTCATCCACACGTGCATCAGAAATCGAAAGGGACCTGAACCTTGTGAACAAAGACGACGAAAACCGTCTTATGTTCCGTGGTTTTCTCAGCTTAGGCCCGTTTTCTTTTGAAAAATACCAATACGGACAAAGTGGCCCACGGCTGCTCTTGAATGCAAATTCCAAAAAGGATGTGGACCTACACTCGCTTTGCTATACTCATCCTATTTCAGCAATGAAAGGCTCGGTTGCTGGAAGGACGATGCTTGCATTCGAGCTTTTGAAACATCGCAGTTCTGACCCACTTCGCAGAGAACTCGAAAAAAGAGGAGTATTTCTCTCCGAACATGAAGATGAAGACGCTATGTGCTTCCGACTTATCTTTGGAGAATCTGAACATCTTTTAGATACCCTCGCCTCTCATCTGGCGAGTTTTTCAGACCTTGATTACGAACGCGGGCAGCAAGCGTTCGATTCCGCCGTACAGAGACTCAGTGTACCTCCTTCCTCAATTTATGAAATTCTAACATCCCATGCAGACCAGATTCGGTATCGAAATATCGATAACGGCACTCGCTACGGAATTCCTCGGCTCACGAGTAAGGTCAGCCTGATCGAGAGAAAATCAGCTAGCGAATTGAAAGCTGTTAGGGCGTCGTATTATCCAAGCCAACTAGTCTCAATTATTATTACGAAATTATCGCGAAGTGCCGTGCTGAAACAATTTCGAGAGAAGATTAAAAAAGACCTTCGCGATGAAAAGCTTGTCACACAAACAAGCAGTGGCACATTTACACGATTAGCAAATCAACTCTCTAAAGATTCACGCAGACAAGAAAAAACGAAACCAATAAAGCAGCTGCCACGAATAAAAGGAATTGATGGAAACTATCTTTTACTAAGCTGGGTTCTACCCAAGCAATACGATGAAGATTACTTACCGCTAAGAGTGGCATCTGAGCTGCTTGCCCATCGATGGACCCTCTCTTCTCGCCTCGAAATCCATACCCATCCGCGAAGGTTCGGGGGTCGATTTGATATCCTGACTCATTTACCCGAGACCCTAACCTCTACTCATGCGATCGCTCACGTACGTCAACTTATCGCGGACATTTCTAGCCACTCTGAAGTAGATCAAGAAATTAGTAGGATTAGGAATAAACTGAAAGTGAGATTCTTGTCGCGCCAATCAAGCCCCGTGACGTTTGTTCAAGAGGTGGAGAAGTTTGAGCTCATTCATGGAGATTTTGAACACCTTCGCGATGAAGAATTAGCGCTACGAAACGTCGACCGGAATCAAGTAGTCCGCGTACTCAGCGAATATTTGCTGCTACAGACCCCCATCGTCGTTGGTGTCAAGGAGCAAAGGTAGTGCGTTCATTTTACAAACTTTTTGTGCTCTTTTTCGTTTATATCCTGTGTTCAAGAGCACAAACCGTCTCGGCAGAGTCGAACACGCCTTCTGTAATCATTGAAGAAAATGAGGCGAGCCTCGTAAGTCAAGGTCTCATACAATATCATTTACAAGCAACCGACACGAATACGGCACATGTGGATAGTCTCATCTCCAATGCGCTAAATTTTGAAATTGCGCGAAAAATAGACAATGTGATTGTAACCGCGAGTCCATACGGCTTTGAAATACAGTACAGCACCCTCTCTTCTGATTTCTTAGAAGCAACAAGGCGACTCATCGAGCGGATAGAAGAACTCTTACGCTCGGGGCACCTAGAGGCCTATTTGGATACAGCTAGGGCAAATCTACGGCAAACATTGAATACAGCTCAAAAGGGACGTCAGTCTAAAGGGCCAAACGGCGCTGCAACGATAAGAGGAATGAATAACGAGAATCATTTCTCGCGTAGGAAACGAACTGCAGTATTGGCGTATTTTCGACAAAGAAAAGAGCAATTATCGAATGAGAGTGTCGTTCGATTTTTTGGACGAAGCTCTAATGCCGAAAATGATGCGCTTCGTATTACGAAGATTCTGAACAGCCTGAAGCGAAAAGCGCCCAGTCATTCTGCAGACCTAACTGACAAACCGGATACGAGCTTGATGGTTCAGCCCGAGATTGCGTCCGTCACCGCTATCGATGGTCCGGTAGATGGGAACCAACTGTTACTTCGATTTATCCAAAGCGTTCCTGCAGAATATACGAAATCTGAACGGACCGGTGCTGTGCTTGCGCAATTCACTGTTCGCGAGCTGCAGTTTGGAGTCTTGGCAACAGCTCTTTTTGCCGAAGGCGCAACCATTGTTCAATCGCAAAAGGAATCCTTAGAGGTCAAAAATTGGTACGAACTTACAGTCCGCTGCCCGAAAGACAAAGTAGGCAAAGTGGTGACTCTGGTTCGGAATCAATGGGAACACTGGGTCCGCAAGGGGATGCACGACCGTGATAGTCGCGCTGGACTTGCCCTTGCGCGAACGCGTATCGCGATCGCCGCCACGACTCCCTATCTTCGTCTCAGACTAAAAGCGAACCAAGGATCTTTGCTCAAAATCCTTACGAACCGTAGCCAAAGTGATGATTTCGTCGCTGAGTCTTCGATGTGGATCGAACAGATATCAGACCGACTTCGTACAGACCTTGATCCGAGCCGCCTGAGTCTTGAGGTCCATGGCGATATAAACGGGTATACACTGACTCAATTGTCCAATACCTATCCAGAAGCACGCTTGATCGTCGTGCGACCTGAATAATAACAAGCCTGAAAAAAAGGGTAAACTCGCATAAATCAGCCGGGCCTTAGATGGGTTTAATTATTTTTGATATTGTTGCTTGACGGTATCAGGCACGGCCTTATATCTCCGGCACAGAAATTAGCAGCCATCCCACCGGGGTGGCTAATCCAAGCGAAAATCCTATGTGATTATCGCATTCTATCAAGAAGAGAAAAGAGGAGTAACTTAGGAGCTTTCGTCCTTTACACGACCGTTTATTGGTCAAACGTCACGAAGCAGAAACCACAACCGCTGCTGGAATCATCATTCCAGACTCAGCGAAAGAGAAGCCAATCGAGGGTGAAGTTATCGCAATCGGTAACGGAAAAATCTTAGACGACGGAAACGTACGTCCATTGGCTGTCAAAGTCGGAGACAAAGTTCTCTTCGGAAAATACAGCGGCACTGAAATCAAAATCGAAGGTGGAGAACACATCATCCTTCGTGAAGAAGAAGTCCTCGGCGTCGTCGAATAAGACGCCCATACTATAAAGATTATTTGGAGAATTAATCATGGCAGCAAAAGAAATTCATTTTGACATGAACGCGCGTTCTGAAATCGGACGTGGCGTAAACACCCTAGCAAATGCAGTAAAAGTAACCCTCGGTCCAAAGGGGCGTAACGTCGTCATCGAAAAATCATTCGGTGCACCACTGGTAACAAAAGACGGCGTAACGGTCGCAAAAGAAATCGAACTCGAAAATCGCTTCGAAAACATGGGCGCACAGATGGTCAAAGAAGTTGCTTCTAAGACTTCTGACAAGGCTGGTGACGGCACCACGACTGCAACTGTTTTGGCTCAAGCCATTTACAACGAAGGCGTAAAGCTCGTTGCAGCTGGTCACAACCCAATGGAAATCAAACGCGGCATTTCTAAGGGCATCAATGCAATGATCGGCGAACTGAAAAACCTCGCTGCTGAATGCAAGAGCAAGAAAGACATCGCATCTGTTGGAACCATTTCTGCAAACGGTGACACCGAAATCGGTAACATCATTGCTGATGCAATGGACAAAGTTGGTAAGGACGGAGTTATCACCGTTGAAGAAGCGAAGAGCCTCGACACCACTTTGACATTCGTTGAAGGTATGCAGTTTGACCGCGGTTACATCTCACCATACTTCGTAACCAACGCAGAGCGCATGGAAGCAGAACTGGATGACCCATTCATCCTTCTTCACGAAAAGAAAATTTCTTCAATGAAAGATCTTCTTCCTGTTCTTGAGCAAATCGCTAAGTCTGGACGTCCTCTTCTTATCATTGCTGAAGACATCGAAGGCGAAGCGCTTGCTACTCTCGTAGTCAACCGACTCCGTGGTACGCTCAACGTTGCTGCTGTCAAGGCTCCTGGCTTTGGCGACCGACGTAAGGCAATGCTTCAAGACATCGCTATCCTTACTGGTGGTACCGTTGTTTCTGAAGATGTTGGCATCAAGCTTGACAGCATCACTTTGAAAGATCTTGGTAGCGCGAAACGCGTCACGATCGACAAAGACAACACCACTGTTGTTGATGGTGCTGGTGAAAAAGAAGACCTCGAAGCTCGCATTGGTCAAATCAACAAGCAAATCGAAAACACTTCTTCTGATTACGACCGCGAGAAGCTCCAAGAACGTCTCGCTAAGTTGAGCGGTGGAGTTGCAGTCATCAATGTTGGTGCAGCAACTGAAATCGAAATGAAAGAGAAGAAAGCTCGCGTTGAAGACGCAATGTACGCAACTCGCGCAGCTCGCGAAGAAGGCATCGTCCCTGGCGGTGGTGTCGCTCTTGTTCGTGCTCGTAAAGCTCTTGAAACTCTGGAGCTCAACGATGCGCAAACTTTCGGCATCAAACTTCTTCGTCGTGCAGTTGAAGAACCTCTTCGCACCATCGCTCGTAACGCGGGCCAAGAAGGTTCTGTTGTATTGAACAACGTCGACTCTGCTGAAGGTCCAAACGGATTCAATGCGGCCACCGAAGTCTACGAAGACCTCGTAGTTGCTGGCGTCATTGACCCAACGAAAGTTGTCCGTACAGCGCTTGAAAACGCTGGTTCTGTTGCTGGTCTTCTCCTAACGACCGAAGCACTCGTTGCTGAACGTCCAAAGGCTGAAGAACCTGCTGCTGCTGCTCCCGATATGGGCGGCATGGGCGGCATGGGCGGCATGGGCGGCATGGGCGGCATGGGCTTCTAGTCCAAGCTTTCTAAGCAGCTCGTCGACCCTCAAGTCGATTTTAGGCCTCGTTCTCTTTCGGAGAACGGGGCTTTTTTTTTGAGAAGAATAAACAGAAAATCGTCAACGAAACATCGTCATCTGAGAAGTTTTGACTATTGGTTGGTAGAGATTCGCATGAGACCCAAACTACTCAACAGCTTGTCGTACTGCCCGAGCAGTTGGTTTTGTTGGTCATCCAAGAATCGACGTGCTCTTTTGAGTTCAGGTTTCTCCCAGGAGCTTTCCACTTGCTCGTCAAATCGAGCACGAAGGTCAGATGTCATATCCTCGAAAACCTCCGTGAGCTGTTTTGAAGTTTTTTTGCTCAGTCGTAGCGTGGACTTCTTCGCGTTTTCGAAGATTCGAAGAGTTCGCGCCAGATATTCATCTTTTTGAGGCGTCGCCTTCCGCGAAGTTTTCTTCGACGAGTTCGATTGAGTCGTCCTCTTTTTAGAAACAGCTCTTTTGGAATTGGTTATCGACGGTTTGATTTTGGATTTTGGGGTACTCATGGCCTAAAGATAACACTCTAACGCAACGCGTCAAGAAGTATTACGCACCGCGTTAGATCACCAGCCCGTCACATATATCGAAAACACTATATGGACGGTCAATGCGATCAGGAGAACCAGTGATAGACCGATATGATACGCGCGCCAGAGGGTAAGTAAGCGGCGAGCCACACCAATAACCTGAGTTCGACGCTCTACCTGCGCTCTTCGGGTCATAAGTTCCAGCGCGGTTTGCTTGAGTTTTTGGTTCTTGAGCTGGCCGAGCACCCGTTCCTCAAGTTCGGTCACTCCCTGCCTTCGACGAAGTTCAGATCGAAATAAGAATTTTGCAAAACTGAAAAGTCCCATGTTCAGGTCGTGGTCATTCTCTTCTTGTTTCTCTTGGGCTTTTAGAAATTGATTCATGACATTCGCGCTTACGGTCATAGAACTCCATTGATCAGCAACGTCCTGAATTCCTTTGTCTAAATTACGCTTATCTCGGCTTGCAGACATCTCGACTTTGGGAATGGCAGTGTAGATAAAACGACCAACAAGTCCCGTCACAAGTACGAAAAACGTGGGCCACCAAACTAAGAGTGTTACCCAATATGTTTCAAAGATTTTTGTGTCCATATGCAACAAACCAAAAACGGGACCAGCCAAACCAAAAACGATGTGTAAATCGAACCAGGTCTTTGCATTCCCTAGACGACGTATGCCGGGAATATTCAGTCGCAGAGTATAGAGAGCGGCTATAAACATCATAACTGCACCAATATACCCCATAACTCGGCCCATACCTTTCGCGGAGTTGTAGGCAAGCTCACTTGCGTCGGACAAACCAAAAACTGACATCAAGCTGAGCTCAGGTGCAAACTTTCTACTCCCATATTCAAGAACGCTCAGCAGAGTGAAAAGTGCCACAACAATAAATGAGACAAGCATGAATTTTACGCCGGAGCCTCGTAAAGTGTGGTCCAGGCCATTTTCAAAAGGGGCAGAATCAAAATATTTATCTGCCCTATCGATAAAGCCTCCGTCGCGGCGAAACAGTGCACGAGGATCTATTTGAATAATGGCTCCTGTCGGACAGGCAGAAATACAAGCCATGTCCGAAAAGCCAAGACAGTGATCGCACTTATTAGCGATTCGTTTCGGTTTTTTTCTTTTCTTGGGTTTATCTTCAACCGCAGCTACGACCGTACCGACGTTTTGTTTCTTAGCAATTTGTACCACATCAAATTCAGGCGGGGGGTCTGCGACGTCAACCATGCGAATCGCTTCATGAGGACAGGCTTTCGCACACATCGTACAACCTACGCAATTATCATAGACTATGACTTCCTGTTCCTCTTGATCGAATCCTATCGCGTCAAAATTACACGGTGATATGCATCGAGCATCGGCACATGTCCGGCAATTTAAAGTAAACTGGATCAAACCAATCTGCGGCCCAAAGCGTTCAATTCTACTTATTCCATGTCTTTCTTCACAAGCCTGAACGCATTCATCACAATCGATACACTTATCTGTTTGAATGACCTTTATGGCTTTTGCATATTCAAAACCTTCGCGAACATAAAAGTCGAAAATGTCTTGGCGGTTATCGATCTTGAGGAATGTTTGCCGGTAGAAAGACTCTTCGGCTCGAAGCGCTATATTATCGGCTAAAGCAGGAACAGCGTGCAGAATATCTTCGAGCTGGTGTTTTGGAATCATGAGCAGTACCGAAGGAACACATGTAAACAATGCTACCTCTGCACGATCGCCGCTCTCGTCACGAAGTTTTTCGACATGGTCATTGGTAAAAAAATCACCTTGTTCGAATAAGGTGATGTGTTTCCGAGCAAGCTGCATCGTTGGTGTGACGCGCTTCTTCTTATTTTTTGGCGGCTCGGGAATGGTGCCCGGACTAAACTCAGCAAAGGCAACCTGCCCCTTAGCTAAGAAACAATACGATGCAGCAGGACTCGCTGGATCTGCTCTTTGAATTACTCGATCCTGTTGGACATGAATCACCGTCGATATTGCAGCAACCTGCTCTCTCTCACGCTCTGAAAGAGAACGAAAAATATCAACACGCGACAGAGCTTGAACGGGATCCTCTGATAGGTCACCGAAGTCAGGTGGCGTCTCTTGGGGTCTAATCGTCATTTTCGTCGTATGAGCCTCTTAGCGTCACGGGCATATTCGCCAGACGGCATATTTCGGAGATAAAGCTTCAAGGACCGTTTTCCCTTGCGGCGAGTCGCTCTTTTCTTCATCAACAACTCCCCAAGAAAATAATGAGCTTCTTCTGGTGTGTCTTGAGCTTTGATACTAGCGTTGAGCATTTGTTTTGCTCGCACGACTGATTTTTTTGCCAGAGCTCGCCCCAGATACAGATAATCAACAGCGTTTCTCGAGTCTTCGCGTCCCTTCTTCTTGACCAACGGTCGTCTTCCGAGACCGCGGTTGACAGTCAGAGCCTTAGAGTATGCCGCTAAGGCCTGACTTCTTTTGCCGTTCGCATGTAAACTACGGCCATAACGCGTAAGGTAAATGCTCGACCCCGAGGAATACTCTTTGAGCGTCGAGAGAAGTTCTAGCTCCTTCGCGTCACTACCTCGCACTTTATGCAAACCTGCATGAAAAATTCTAAGAGTCGGAGCAATGACTTCGCTTGGTATATTGTTCTCAATCACCTCTAATGCTGCCAAGAAGTCGTTACCTTCAGCGAGGATTTTTGCTTTCCCTAGGGCAGCTTCGACATTGGATGAATCCAGATCGAGTGCCTTATCGAACTGCAGAAGAGCTTGCTCTTTTTGTCGTAAATGAAACAATGTAGTACCCAGGGAAGCAAAAATTTGAGGAGATTGTTTTCGTTTAGCCAAACGCAGGAGAAGTTTCCTCGCTAATTCGTGCTTACCGAGCGATTGGAATCTTTTAGCCGCATGGTAAATATTCGCCGCAAAAAGCTCGTCATCAAGTGCTTCACCCTTGAATTGTTTGGCCAACCGCGCATAGGCCCTTTCGGGAAAAAGCTCTCCGTTGAACTCAAATTCTAAAAAAGTAAAGCGAGATGGCACAAGCGTCACTCGCCCAAATCTCGTAGACGCGTGATCAACCTGTTCAGCATCGCGTGATGAAAAGATCCGTCCAGAAGAGAACTTAATCTCCGCGAGTTGCGCAAACTCAATGCGCGACGCGAGAAGCATAGCCTCAAGGTTCTTTGCTTGTAATTTCTGCGCAGCTTCGATTTGTTTTTTTGCTTTAGAGAAATTTCCAGTCAAAAACCAAGCAGACGCCGTAGCAAGTTTGAAGTCGAAACTGTTTGCGTATGTCATTTCCGAACTTTCGAGATTTTCTAATGCCTGCTCTAGATCTTGAGAAATTAGATTTAGTACTGCAAAAACTAAAGAGGCTCGGCCAATTTCATCTTTTGCGACAGCAATACCTTCATCGCGAACGACTCCTACGAGCCGTGATTGCAAGCGCGCTATTTTTCGTTCGTCACCTAAGATTTGAGAAAGAACAACAGAGTTGAGCAATGCTTCTACGTCGTCCCTATAAGCGTCTTGCTCCAGGATTTGCTCAAGGAACCTAAGCATGGAGCGATAGTTAGAGGACCGACCTTCCCAATTCGCAAGTTGAAGTAAAACTTCTCGGTTCGTAGGATCGAGTTGATAAGCGGCGACTAAGTTTTCGAGTGCCTCAGCATCACGACTTTTCGCCGCGGCAAGTTTAGACCGTAAAAGTCGTGGCTTTATGGCTTCTGGATAATTTTCGAGATAATCGGACAGAAAGTTATCGATCTCATCATCACGCCACGTAAGTTTGTTCATTATAATGCGTGCATGAATTGTTTCTAAGGACATGCGCGGATCTTCGCTCAAAGCTAGTGCAGCTAAAGCTGCGTCGCGATTTTTTGCGCGCTTGCCATAGCGTGACCAAAGTAGCGCTTGAATTTCTGCTCGCGCATCAGAAAGTTCCTCTGCTGCTTTCGGATCATTTTCAGATAACTCACCGATGACTTCCAATGCATTGTTAAGAGAACTCAAACTCCCAGTGTTTATGTCAGAAACAACACCTCGGACGTTTTCTACAAACTGAGCGTTGGCTGTTGAGGAATTACGAGTCGCCAATTGAAAGCCACCAAAAGTCGAAAGTATCACCGCAATACCCACTGCTAGGCCTTTGATAATTTTTCCAAAGACCTCAGAGGTCCTTACGACTAGAACGCTTCTCCTACGACGATTTGGCGAGTCAGTTTGGTTTTGCTTTTTCGGCGTTTTAGATTGTTCGTTTTCTTTTTTATTGCTCGTTGGCTTTGGTTCTGGTCGGTCAGCCCCATAAATGGCCCATACCGCGTCATCAACGAACATAGTGGCTGGACGGTTTTCTGCCTCAGCTTTATCTTCGAGTTTTTCAACAACAATATCTTGTGTCGGCGCTTTTGCTTTAGAGCTCGCAATGGGTGTTGGACCTCGAGGCGCTGACTTTTTCCTAGGGTGCTTTTCCGATTTCTCATGCGATTCCATGCTGGGAATTTTTTTTTCGGGAAGCGAGGGATCAGAAGGAAAAGGCTCAGCGTTCGAGACATCAGAGCTAATCGGGTCCTCTTTAGACGGATTAGAAGGAGTAGAGATCTGCGATAGCTCCACTTGGTCTTTCACGTCACTTTTCGCCTTTTCTCTATCTCGTCGAACACTTGGTGCTTCAAAAGAAGGCTGAACTTGTCTATTCGTAGCAGGTTTCTCGGTGGGCGTTTGCTCTTCGGAAAGAGGTTGTACTCCCGTCGCCAACTCCTGGGGCAGCGCGCGGGTTCTCAAATCAGAGATATCTTGGAAATTTGGAACAGCCCCCTTTGTAAGTGGATGCTCGGGTTGAGCTGCGCTGCCGCCCATCCGCAGTTTTGATGTTGTATTTGGCAGCGGGGTACTCGAAAAGGCATCGTAGTGACTGCTTAGTTCTCCGTCGCCAAGCATATCTTGCACAGAAGCATATTGGGTAGCCTCTGCGATAGAAGCAACGGGTTTGAGGTCTTCAAGCCGAGCTTGGTCGATTGTTGCTGACTCATCGTTGGAAAAGAGCTCACTTCGATCGACTTCAAATTCCGTTCCTACTTCTACGTCTTCGATGAGCTCATGACCGGGCGCGGGTGTTGAAACCGATTGGCTTTTCCATGGATCAGCACGGCCAGGGGAAGGCGATTCATTCGCGATGGCCGGTCGTGAGTTTTGGCTAAACTGCGAAAGTCTTCGAGCACGGCGCAAAAGCTCTTGGTATTCCTGCCGCTCCGGTGCCGCGCGAACCGCCTGTTGGAAAAACTGAACGGACCTATGAGCCAGACCTTTCTCCAGCAGCAAGGTACCCATTAGGGCTAAAGCCTTAGGGTTTTCGTTATCAAGAGAAAGGGCTGTCTTGATACGCTCAATGGAGCCATGAATGTCCTGCGTGCCAGCGAGAGCGACAGCCAAAGCCAAGTGTCCAGAAACAGAATCCTCGTGGTACCGCAAACCGTCCGCAGCTACTGAGGCTGCCTCTTCAAATCTTTTTTGGCGATTCAGCGTCTCTGCTAGCGCAATAAAGACTAAAGACGAAGGATCACTAGCCAACTCTTGTTGGAAGCTCGTTATTCTTTGGAGGTCCTTGTTGTCACGGTCCGACATTAGCTACATTTAGGCATATGTATGCTACATTCGAAGAGCGCAGAAGGGAAGGCTTCTGACCGCGAGAACGAAGATTCATGACGCTTCGAAAATTTGAAATCCTAGAAATGATAGCCAAAGGCGGCATGGCGGAGGTTTATCGTGCCCAAGCCGCTGGTCCGGAAGGGTTTGCCAAGGAACTCTGCGTAAAGAAAATACTTCCCCATCTGACCGAAGACGAGAAATTTGTATCGATGTTCGTCAACGAAGCGAAACTGGCCGCCTCTCTAAATTTCGCCAATATCGTTTCCGTTCATGATCTTTGTGTTTCAGCGACCGATGAATACTTCATCGTCATGGAGTACATACACGGCAAAGATTTAGCCGATATTATCCGAGCCGCTCAACTGGGAGGTCATGATATTCCACCCCAGGTCGTTGGCTATATCGGACGAGAAGTTTGTCGCGGTTTGCAATATGCGCACTCTAAGAAGGACAAAAATGGTGCTCCGCTCAATATTATTCATCGAGATATTAGCCCACAGAACATTTTGTGCTCGTTCATGGGCGAGGTAAAAATCACAGATTTCGGAATCGCTAAAGCTTCAACTAACTCGAACCAAACCGCCGTGGGGATTCTCAAAGGAAAATATGGCTACATGTCTCCAGAGCAAGCGCACGGGAAAGAACTAGATCCTCGAAGCGATGTTTTTAATCTCGGTATCGTTTTATACGAACTGCTTGTACAGGAACGTTGCTTTGCGGGAGCGAGTGATTACTCAACGCTCAATTTGATGCGTGAAGCATCCGTAACTCCACCAAGAACCATCAAGGGAGATATTCCGGTTCAACTTGAAAAGATTGTGCTGAAGGCGCTCGCGCGCGAGCCTTCAAAACGATTTCAAACCGCGCGTGAAATGGAAATGGCTCTAGAAGATTTTGATCGCCAAAGTCATGCTAGTGACCTCGAAGACCTTTTGAGAAAGATCTTTTCAAGCAAACAATCTCAAAAAATTGATCGAACGACTGGGGTCTTAAACTTAGAGTCAGTGGTTGCCCCAATTCCAGAAAAGCTAGCAAGTGAGAAGAACCCACCAGCTGAGCACCGAGTAGAAGAGACGCCTTCACCCATGGAGGTGCAACCTACGCCTGTTGATTCAGAAAAAGGAGCACCAGACGAAGAACCGCAGAACGCTTCTCAAGCTAAGGCATCGGCAAAAGAGTCTAAGAAACAAAAAAAAGCAGAGAGAGCTGCAAACAAAGTTCCTGTCGGTCGTAAACATCTCAAACCTAATTGGACAGCGCTCAACAAAATTTCTCCAAAGAGAAACCAAAAAAGCTTAGTTCTTACGCTCATATTGATTCTCTGCGGGACAGCTATAGGATTTCTAATCGGATTACGTGAGACAAGTACTGACAACTATGCTGCTGCCGTGAGAGTCTTAGAGTCAGAGCGGCTAGACCTCACGAAAGATTCCGCAGGTTTGGTTGCTGCGAGAGTTGAAAGTAGTCCGAAAGGTGCGGCCATCTCGATCAATGGAAAGCCAACAAATCTCAAGACTCCTGCTATCCTGCGCAACCTAAAGCCTGAAAGCGTGCAAAGACTACAACTTAGTCTCTCAGACTACGCTTCAGATCGAGCCAATTTCAAAGTTCAATCCACCGCGCTCACTAGAATAAACAAAAGTCTCAAACTGAGTCGTCCGAATCTAGAAATCGAAACTGAACCGAAAGGAGCAACCATAATGCTCGGACACCGAAATCTTGGTGAATCACCTGTGGGCGCAAAAGTTTCGAGAGGTACCCACCTCGTGACCATCAAAAAAACCGGATACCTGACAGTGAAAAAAAAGGTCATTGTAAAGGAAGAAAAGGTCGTAAAGCAGTCTCTACGACTCATTTCGGATAAAGAGGCTGCGCAACTTCGCGTGACGAGTGACCTACCCGCGAGAATATTGGTCGATGGCGATAAGAAGGGGTACACCAACGACGATCAACCTATATTTATCGCTCCTGACGTCGCTCATGAAATCACTATAGAAAGCTTATCGGGCACGCGGAGCACGACACTGAACGTCCAACTCCCTCCAAAAACGTCGAAAAACATCTATACTCAACTCGCGCAGAACTCGCGCACATCAAAACCATAAAAAAGTAGCAAGATTTGAACGTTTCCGCGTGCGAATCGGGTGTGAGCGTCGTACACCTAGGCTAGATGGAAAAAACAAAGTCGCAATCTCTGTTTGAACGAGCCAAAAAGGTTATCCCTGGTGGTGTAAATAGCCCGGTACGCGCGTTTCGCGCGGTCGGAGGAGATCCCCTGTTTATCGCAAAAGCAAAGGGTCCTCATTTGTGGGACGCGGACGACAACAAGTTTATTGACTACGTGTGTTCGTGGGGACCCATGATTCTTGGACACGCCGCAGACAGCGTCGTTGCTGCGGCGAAAGTTGCTATTGAGAATAGCTCAAGCTTCGGCGCCCCCACGGAAGCTGAGATAGAGTTGGCCGAACTGGTCATCGAACGCGTGGCCAGTGTCGAGCGATTGAGGCTTGTTTCTTCAGGAACCGAAGCCACTATGAGCGCTATACGTGTTGCTCGTGGTTATACAGGTCGCGATGCAATCATTAAGTTTGAGGGTTGCTATCACGGACACGCTGATTACTTACTTACGAAAGCAGGTTCAGGTGTTGCTACTTTTGGACTTCCAGACTCACCTGGCGTGCCGGCTGATTTCGCAAAACACACGCTTCTTGCGCCTTACAATGATCTAGAAGCAGTTCGAGCATTATTTGAAGCTCGGCCCAACGAAATTGCCGCAATTATCCTGGAACCCATTGCAGGTAACATGGGCTGCATTTTACCGGACCCGGGTTACTTACAAGGACTAAAAGCGATCACCGAGCAATACGGGGCCCTTCTCATTTTTGATGAAGTCATGACGGGTCTAAGAGTAAGCGCGGCAGGAGTTCAAGGCCTCTACGATTGCACTCCAGATTTGACGTGCTTTGGAAAAGTGATTGGCGGTGGAATGCCCATGGGTGCTTACGGTGGGCGCGGAGAAATTATGGATAAAGTTGCTCCCGCGGGTCCTGTATACCAAGCTGGAACGCTTTCAGGTAACCCGTGTGCGGTCGCAGCCGGTTTGGCTACGATGAAAGGCCTGACACCTGAAGTTTACGATTTCCTCGACACTCAGGGAGCGAAGCTTGAAGCAGGAATCAACGAAGCCCTTCAAGAGTCTGGTCAGTCAGGCATTGTTCAAAGATCGGGATCGATGCTGACACTTTTCTTTAACGACGGTTCACCCGTAAGGAACTTTGAAGATGCGCAGGCCTGCGATCATGAAAAATTTAAGCACTTCTTCCAAGGTCTCTTAGAGCATGGGGTTTACCTCCCTGCCTCTGGCTATGAATCGTGGTTTTTCTCGTCCCAGCATGATGATGAGATCATCGCAAGCACCGTCAAAGCGATCAAAGCCGTACTAAAATCACTCTAATGCGCCTGAACGCAAAATGACCGATGGGATAATGGGTCACCTATCGATATCCATTAAGCTAAGGATGAGCAGAAAATTATCTCGATATATCTTTTTTGCGTTGTTTGCCGCGGCAGGCTGCACCTCGGAACCGGTGCCAGGGGGTACCTGCACGACCAGTCGAGACTGCCTGCAAACGGAGATTTGCTTGGGCGGTACGTGCACTCCAATAAACACGGGCGGAGGCAATGGCTGCACTTCTGACCTAGACTGCGAACTTGGTCGCTATTGTAACATTCCGACAGGTCAATGCCTGGACGGAGCTGCAAGCGAGGACGCAGGCTTGACCGGGCAAGACGGTACGACGACACCAGCAGCAGATGGGAGTACAAGCCCGAATGCTGACGGGGGAACCAATAACTCAGCGGATGCTGCCACTGCAGATGGCGGCATGTCGACACAGTGCATCACAGATCAAGAATGTGGTCCTCCAGGGCAAATTTGTATCAATAACCAATGCGTAAATGGCTGTGGTATCGATTCAACCCTTTGTGATCCCGCTACAGAAGTTTGTGACACGAACACCGGACGTTGTGTTCAAGTATCTTGCGCCGGAGATCAAGACTGTAGCCCACCATCAACGATATGCGAAAGCGCACAATGCATACCAGGATGTCACCTCACCGGTGGACTTCAGTGCTCTGGCATGACTCCTTCGTGCAATCCGAGCACAGGCCGGTGCGAGGCCGCTACACCCTGTAGTCTTGATAGCGATTGTAACGACGCAAATAAAATCTGTGTCAGCCAAAGTTGCGTGACGAAATGTAACCTGCCTGGAGGTATCACCTGTGTCTCTCCCGAAATTTGCAATCCGCAATCGGGAAGATGCATACAAGGAGGCGCTACGCTAGGACAGACATGTAGTCTGGACTCTCAATGTGCACCTGACTATTGCATGGGGCTTACAGACTCAATGACGATGATGACCACACGTTTTTGCAGCAGAACTTGCGGAGCAGGCTCCGACTGCCCTGTCGGTTTTCGATGCGGATACGTCAGTGGAACAAAGATGTGTATCCCGGGTAGCTACTTTAACCCACCGCTAACGTTTGGCCTTAGAGCAGGACAAATGTGCGATATCAACAATGTTGACTGCCAAAGCGGCTGGTATCAGAGCAGCCAGATGGATCCTAATGCTTGTACTTGCTTAGAAACCTGCTCCCGCAATTCAGATTGTGGTCAGTTTGGAGGCAATTGTGAGACCGTTTCGGTACCGAACTCGACTCCTGCCCGCTTCGATAGTATTTGTGGAACTGCAGCTGGTGCAGCAGCGAACACGAGCTGTGTTGTCAACTCTGATTGCGCATCAGGAATTTGTAATCGGTATACTAATCAATGTGCCGCATCTTGCTGTGCCGACTCAGATTGCCCCGGGAACACAATATGTACAGTGTATGACTTTGATGTCGCGACCGCTCATCTCGTGAAAGTTTGTCGAACACCGCAAACAGGCATGGCTGGAACTGGCGCCAGTGGTCTTGGCGCAACCTGCACAATAGATTCGGACTGCTCCAGCGGTGCATGTATCCCAGTTGATCCAAACGCGCCGACGGGAGCAAGGAAATGCTCGACCACCTGCTGCACGGACAGCGATTGCAGCGCGATTCCATCTGGCGGTAAATGCCGTCCTCTCAACGGACCGACCGTAAATAATATCTCAACGATTATGGGCTATTGCGTCCCAAACTAGTGAGCGTCTACGAGTGGGCAGGTTTTTCTTGCTTTTTCGACTTCCATAAAGTGGTCATCACTAAGCCAGCGATCGCCAATCCACAAATGACCCATACCACCTGAAACAGTATTTTGTCGGGGGTCAGAGTCGGAAACATCACCGCCGCAGCATTGTTGACGATATGAGCAAGAACCGTTGTCCAAATACTACCCGTCACTTTTACTGCGAAGGCTAAATAGAGCCCCATAAATGTGGCTGCCACACTGTGAATAGGATCCAGATGAATAAGGCCGAACAAAACCGCGCTCAATCCAGCAGCGATAACCCAGCCATGTGATTTCTCAGCGGTTGAAAAAGCATATCCTCGAAAAAAAAATTCTTCTGCTATACCGGGACACAAAGCTAAGACGGGGAGCATAAGTAGTCGTTTCTGTGTGTCCCAAGCCTGGAACACTGCATTAAATTCAGCAAGATTGCCCGTTTGGTCGAGGCTAAATAGAAAAATCATGCCCGATAACGCTTGAGTGAAGGCGAGCATGCCAATTGTTACCAAAATTAGATGACTTAGCGCCGGCGCTCGGAGTCGTATTCTGTCCCTGAAGCCAGAACCGGGACGCAGACTCCCCCACAGCGAGATCAGGAATAAAGTAAAGGACGTCCCCAAAACTCCAGCGGTAATGCTGACGGACTTAATTTCGCTGACTGCTCTCAATTTATCATCAAAAGATGAATCAACCGCGACTTCGACCCAGCCAAAGCTTGTCGCAATCAATGCTATCGATACCGCAAAGAGAGCGGCTGTAAAGACGGACAAACCTAGCGAAGCGGCACTCACAAGAGACACCGTCACTAGAGGCGTGATATCTGGTCTGGACGAGTCGTTCCGGTTGAGTTGTGGTTCAGTCTCCGGCTGCTCTTCAGGTTCACTCATGGTTTCAAAACACTCACTTCATTGACGGTGAGGCCTCTTGCGAGCAAACGCTCTTCTAGCCGAGGAAGCTCGGAAGACAGATGCCTGTACACTTCATAGTCCGGAGGAATTAGATGCGCCTTCACACCATTCGACTCTATGCTGATACGAAGCTCAGTTCCTCGAAAGTATTCATCATTGAGAGTGATCATCATATGTGAGCTTCCGTCGGAGGAACCGCCCACGAGTACCCCTTCAGCCATTGTAGACAATAGTCCTTCCATGTCAGGTGGTCCGCTTTCTGGAACCAATTCTTTTTTTGAAGATGTTGGAAAAAATGTTCCCGGAACCGGAGGTGAAGAGGAAATATTGCTTGTTCCCTTGCTCTGTATTTCCGACGGATCTTGGAGAAGACTCATCATCAAAGGGTACTCTCGTTTGGCTTCTTCGAGAGTGTTTCGCTCATCAGGATCAAGAGGCTGCTTGAAGTTTGCAGTCGACCCTTTATTTCCTGTGGTTCCTTGCGATAGCGTCTTAGTGTTTTTCCATTTCATGCGCTCCGCGCGTTGAGCAAACTCAGAAACGCGCATTCCTGAAGTTTTCGGATCGAAAAGATGAGTCTCTACAAATGAAGGTACATCTCGTTGAGCAAATTTCGTCTGTTCTAGTGGATGATCAGAGCGAACAAAGAAATCCGATCTTTTCGAAGACACCTCAGCGGATTGTTCCGAATCCAGAGCCTGAGCCAAAGGAGCGTCCCCGCTATACGGATCATCATCAAAGTCCCAGGTGAGGTCTGCGACATGAATTTGTGTCTCTTGAGGTTGGCTTTCGCCAACCGCGTTGTTGAGCGACGAGGTTGATGCGGGGGACTTTGCTTCTTCTTCCTTGTCACTTCGATAGGAAGGCACGTGAACCGTATCCTCGAACGACTCCTCTAGAGCATCGGCTTTATCGATGAATCCGGACTCGTTTTGATACTTGTCGCCCTCTCCCAAGACAGTGAGAGCATAACACTTTCGTGTCCGATCGACCTAATGAGAAGTTAATACCGCTACGCGCCGAAAAAAGCGGTAGAAACCTCACCCTCCTTGTCACAGCATTGCCCATACAATGCAGCCAACTGTTCGGTCGCAGCACGAATCTGCGAATCAAGCTCCGGCGTGCCATAAAGAACCGCGAGTACGTTACGAGTGCTCTGTGTTAGTTTCGTCCGTAAAGAATCCTTAATGGGATTCGCGCAAGCGATATCATCCGGCAGGCTCGCCACTAAAAGCAAATCAGTGAGGCCTATGACCTGCCCTCCGGCGTTAAATATATAGGTTTCATCGACTTTTCCTCTTCGAATTTGAAACTCTGACGACTCCGCGAGATCGGTATCAATGACGGATATGGGAAGTTGATGGGATAGCGATACGAGATTGAGTGAATCGACCAAATTATTTATTTTCGGAAATTTCTGATTTTGCGCCGCTTTAAAAAGGTATTCACAGGCCGGCTTCCCTCGCCCTGTGGGTTTATACTTTCCAAACCTAAGCATGTCTCGCACGGATGACTTGAGACCTTCGTCGATTTCTAACTCTCCAATTGAGGTCTCGATCTGTTTCAGAAGCTGTTCCGAGGCCGCAGACACTCTGACAGAAGTCACACGAACAAAGCCAAAGCAGAATCCACTCAGCCCGCAGTTTATTTCTATATCTCCAACACTAGTTTTCACGCGGTCATTGTCGATATACGGACGTTCACGTCAACATTTTCCAACTTCGCACATAAGGACCCCAAAATCACGACGCTGGGGATCTTTCGTATCGCGCAAAAATGTGTACACTTTCAGCTAATGTCAGACACTGTCGTTCTATTTATTTCAGGTATAGCAGCTTTTATCCTCTTTATCGTCGTGGGGAAGGTTGTAAAAACCATAATTATAGCGGCAGTCGTAGCCATCATCGCGTGCGCCACTCTCTATTTTTTCCTTCCACGACTTGAGAACCAAAAAGGAATCGCCGGAGATGCCGCTCGAAAGACTCAGAAAATTATCAAGGAGGTCAAGGAAAGTAACAAGGACCTCACGGAGCAGATGAAATCGACGGCAGAATCCGCGAAGAAGATTCTTGATTCCGCCAAAGAGAAGACAAAAGACGCTGTAAAAAAAGCAGAGGATGCCGCAAATCAAGTCAAGCAAGTGCAAGAAAAGACAGAAAGGCTACAGCAACAACTTCAGAACCCCTAATCTGACCATGTTTTAAATGGGTAAACTGCTAAATTCGAATTGTAGTAGCGAGAGTCATCAGACACTTCACGCCCCAACCAGACGGGGCGTTCAAATTCTTGATGCTCCGATGTCAACTCTATCTCTGCCAAGATAAGGGGTTGGTTCTGCCCCTTGAAGATATCAATCTCCCAAGTCATCCCATTATGCTCTTCAGTAAACCGTAGCTTCTCGACGCAGCGTTTAGACCCAAATGCCGCGATCATTTCTTGGGCGTGACTCACCGGAACCGGATATTCATATTCAGGACGACTAAGGCCTTCTGTCTTTCCTTTGATGGTCAAGAATGCTTTCTCAGCAAGGATTCTTACTCGGACGACGGTAGTATCCTCGACACAAACGTACGCTTGAATGATCGAAACTCCTTTTGAAGAAGGCGTCCACAATGCAGAATCAACAAGAAACTTGCGTTCAATCTCGGTAGGCACCTTTCTCAGGTAACCCAAAGCAGTCTCCAAAACCAGGCAACAGCCAGTTTGTTCGGCGATGAGATGTTCGTTTTTCGAACATTTTTCGAAAATTACGGCTCTATTCCGGAAATTTCCGTGTGAACGACAATTTCTCTATGAAAGTCAGGCAAATAAAAATCTGGCACGGTTACTGCTCTAGTGACTACTCATTCGACTCGTAATCTTTTTACACATTTTGCAAAGCACTGAATGAACCCATGTGCTTGTGCCTATTTGTTCGAAATTTCGCGAATCGTAAAATCAAAAAACGAAGGAAAATAGTATGCATATCTCAATAGAAATTCAAAAAGACCTTGAGGAGCTGAGGACCCAGCTCATCGGAAAATTATTAGAATCTTCCACGGAATTAAGTGAAGGAACAGTCATGACCATGGGGCCTGCCCCATACCGCCGCATCGATTGTAATGGACGCGCCGTTGCGTATATTCGAACGAGACCTCGTAAACAAGCTGTACGCGTAGACATTTCAGGATTGTGGGTAATCTGTCCGCAATCTCGAAAACACCTGGACCGTATTATGGTTAGGAGTGCGACTGGCAGCGTAAGCCTCCTCATCAAATCAAAAGCCGATATCGAGGCGAGCATTCAACTAATCGTAAATACAGTTCTTCATACGCAGAAACTGGAACGAGACTACACAATAAGAAAACAGGCCCGAGAGGAAGAAGGCCGAGCAGCCTAACGCAAAGCATAAAAAGACGTCAGTTTGCGTGCGGCCCACATTGACCGTAACTCCTAAAAGATTGATTCTAACTACGGCCATGTTTTCGTGTCGAATCATTCTAGCCATTGTGGCGTTTGCTGCAATGAGCTGCGCGCATTTGGTCCCCGCAAACTGGCGATCTTTTGAAGGTGATTTGCCAGACGTACGCACCGTCATCGAAGA